>NZ_JBLFFL010000002.1:539384-858570 GCF_051400755.1 Parapedobacter brassicae | reverse complement strand
GGTGAAAGGCTAAGGCTGGATCAAAATAGCGTTTAGGAATAGGTTGATCCGGATGACACAGTTCACGTTACACTACCGGAGATTTACAATTTATGACGATATTGACTATTTACCGGTGGTCATAACTCATTTCGCGCTTTACCTGCCATTTGCCGTTCTTGTTCTCCCAGACCTCGGTAAACTTAGCAGTAGCTTCCAATTCTTCCTTGCCATTAACCGTCCCATAAAACTTGTGTATGCCAATTGCTAATGCGCCAAAACTACCTAAACGGTAAACTTCCAGGCTGCCTTTGACCAACTCCCGTCTTGACGAATGCACAGGATCGGTAAAGTTTCTTTTAAACGCTGCCAGATTATGTGCATAATCCGTTAAACCGCTCCGGTCATCATAAAATTCCAGGTCGGGAGAAAAAAAACTCATTAATCCCTCCAGATCACGTTTATTGTAGGCGGAGAACATGGCGCTATCCAGTTCAGCTACTTTTTGATATAGTGGATCAGGTTTTTGAACCACATTGCCTTGCTGCTGCGCGGCAGCCGGTAATGCAAATGCGGCAGTCAGTGCGACCAACCCAGCACAGATAATTAAAGATTTCATATCATTTTTTTTATTTGACAAACCCAGTAACCCAGAGGTTGCATGGTTCATAGTGTATCTTTTCTTTTTTTCAGATAAATATAATAACCCGCATAACCCAGCGATAAACTAAAGGCGACCACTGCAACCGACAGCCAACCGAAAGGGAAACTGCTGATCACGGCAAAGCCAATACCGGCACCAAGCAAGAGCAGGAACCACTTGACCGCATGATTTTTGTTTTCCGCGCCGATCCTCAACATTTTCTCTGCTTCATCACTTGTGACCCCCATAAGGATCATCTTGCTTTTAAGGCGATGGTTTAGCAGCATACGGATCAGCGTCAATAAAAAGCTGGTCGCCACATAAAAGAGAAGGATGACGATAATGGTACGGATAAATACATCGGGAATATACATACCATCGGCGAGGGTAAAGCCTCTGCCCTCAGTATGTTCCGGCATCTGCTGAATATTCAGGGAACTTACGAATATGATTTTTTTCATTTGATCACTTTTAAAGATGAGACGATTATTTAATTATCAGGTTGCAGTCACTCCATATTCAGGGCGTTGAGCTTTTTACGGTAGGTATTGTAAAGTTCCATCAATTGCACAATCAATAGACCGGAAAGCAGCAGCAAACCGATGATAATGGCAAAAGGCGTAACATCTATAAACACCCAGCGGATTGTGCTCCAAAGCCCTATCAGTCCGGCAATGAGCAGCGCAACAGTGCCGACTAGGAATCCATAAAGATACAGGGTCTCTTTGCTGTCCTCCTTATTAATCGCAGGCAAACGGTCTGGAATGAGTTCTTCTGTTTTGAAATCCAGTGTGGGTGTCTTCGCTTCCCGGATATGGCGGTATAGTGTTTGGTAAGCGCTTATCTGCGACTGGCAATGGCCGCAGCCAGCCACGTGCTCCATAGCAGCCTGATTTGTATGTCCATCAAGTGCACAGGCCTGCAGTTCTTCTTCATTTAAATGTACATTGCTCATAAATCCTCCTTTGAATAATGATTGAGTAAACTTTCCTTCAGCACTTTTCTTGCCCGGAACAAATAGTTTTTGACCGTTCCAACAGGAAGCCCGGTGATGTCCCTGATCTCTTCGACGCTCAATTCTTCTTTGTGAAATAAAGTAATGAGCGTGCGGTAGACCGGTGGTAATGTAGTACTGAGCTTTTCCAGGATCTCTGACCTTTCTTTTATAGAGAGCAACTGGCTGGCATCAGGTATATCTCCTGCGATCTCCTGAGCACAATTGTTGCTTAATAAAAGCTCCTCACCGGCAGAAATGGTTATCAGTTCCGGTCTGTATTTTTGCAAATGATCCAGACAGGTAGTGTAGCTGATCTGTGCGACCCAGGTAGACAGTTTGCATTGAAAACGGAACCGCGGCAGATATCTGAAAGTTTTCAGGTAAATATCCTGTGTAAGATCCTTTCTGTCCGGATGGTTGCCCAGCATTTTAAATACAATTTGTGCAACCAGTTTCTCGGTACGGCGAACCAGTAAGGCAGCAGCATGCCGATCCCCATCCATGATCTTTTTGACCACATCCCTGTCGGAAAGAATAACAGATTGTCCTGGGCTCACTATATGATTGGACGCTACCGTTAAAAAAAAGTTGCAGAAAGCGTCAGAATTGTTTGCCTCAACCACATTTGTGATTTATTTTCTCCTTGTTTTCGCATATATCACGATTCCGGCCAAAACAACAACTAATCCTGTCACTATCCTAACCACATAATATTCATCACGTTTTCGGTAAGGAACGTTTGTCAGCGAATTGGGTTGCATATACATATAGCCGTTTTTATTGTCGAGTACAAGGTTAAACCTTTTTAACAGGTCATTGCCCAGGAGCATCTGCAGCCCTTCTCCGCCCATGCCCCGTATCTTATATTTAAACCCCGAAAGCTGGTATTTGCCAATACCCAGCTTTGGCATAATCGCCTCATTCAAACCAATCATACCTGCCAATTCATTTTTTATCCGGTAACTTATAGGCACATCAGCGCTATTCAAAATAGAGGTCTGGGCACCTGTGTCAAACATGACCCAACCAGTTTGCGTTTTGCCATTGATGCAGAGATTTGCCTTGATGTACGGTATAACGCCGCCATCAAGGATCACGTCGTGACGGGAATAAGCGGCTGTTTGAGGGGGTAAGGCATTATGTACGACTAATATTTTCTTGTCATAATTGATTTCCAGCATTTTATCCCTGAACAAGGAATTGCCGATGAGCAGGTCCTCGTAATCCTTCATATTACTGGCAACGGCGATGGGGATGCTGTCCCAGACCAGGTTTCCTATCTGCAGCCGGTTTTTACTAGCTAACGGCACCTGATTCACACCGTCAGAATTGGTAAGAGTAGTCTCGCCATCAAAGTTCATTTTAACTTTCTTCACGGAAGTTTTATTGATGAGGGTTCCCCCTGCACCCAGATCAAGCTGGATATTGGTGACCTCTGAGCCATTTAGTTTTGCATTAACATATACTTTACGATTGTCGCCCAAAGTAAATGGGATAGTATCTGGCCCGGCGCCGGCGCTTTTTCGCGTGGAAGCATTAAAATTTTTGTAATTGGCCGAAATGCGGGTATAGCAACTGTCCTTTCCGTTCAGTAAAATGATAAAATCATAATCCTTCCCATAAGTTGTATTGAAGGAAATAGAATCCAGATCGGTAATGAAGGTAATGGTGTTGTTTTTTTGCGGAATTTCCGCATAGTAATAGTCAGGTTTCCTTTCGGGCATAATAGCCCAATAGCCTTTTTTGAAGTGCTTTCCGTCCCTGATGCTGGCAGTTTTAGATGTAGCCCGCACAACAGGCAGAACATTTTGGGCAAAGGTAAATTGTCCTGACATTAAAAGAAGAGCAGTTGCACATGTATATGTCCTAATCCGCATCCCTGTGGTTGATCTTGAAGTTTTCATTTATTCGCTTTTAATGATGAGACTGGTATCCCTGTTATCAGGTTGCAATTTCACGGTACCGAATAACAGTCTTTCACAGATCTATACAAAAAAGCGCCCTACAGGAAATACCCTCATAGCAATTGAATATTTAGTAATTTTAACACCTTAGTACAATTTAATAATTAAAATATTTTCAGTAATAGTATATATCTTATGAAAGTCCTAGCAGTTTGCATTGGTGTTGATAATGCCGGAAATTTCACAAAACTTGATAACGCTATAAATGATGCAGATGCAATGGAACAGGTTTTCAAATCCTTCGGATATGATACAATACTAAAAAAAGATATTAATGTAGCTGAGTGGATAGATCTTTCGACATACCTGCAAAAGGAACTTAAGAACTACGACAGCTTTATATTTTTTTATGCAGGGCATGGTATAGAAGTGGACGGGGAAAATTACCTCACACTTAATGAAACAGCACAGGATCAGGAAAGCAAAAGCTATTATGATAGGTTTGCAATCAGGTTATCCGAAGTTCTTGAGCTGGAAAAAAATAACTTATCGATATCCAAGATCATCATTGTTGATGCATGTCGGGATAATCCCAAAGGCGTAAGGGGCGTTCAAGCTGAAGAATTTGCTCCGATCGCTACACCAAGAGGAACCTTGATCGCCTTTTCCACAACCAGCGGTGAAAAGGCCGCCGACTATGGATTTCCAAACAATAGCGCTTACACCGGTACGTTGGTCCATCATTTAAAATGCAGCTCAAATATCCAGGCGGAATCCCTTTTTAAAAAGGTTAGACAATCGGTTTTTTCGATTACTAAAGGAAAAAAAGTGACTTGGGAGCATACATCACTTATTGACGAATTTTATTTTCAGAAACCCGTAGCGCAAACTATTGACTACGGTTATCCGGATCCGTATATAATTGATAATACATATAGTTATTCCGACAGCAATATAGCCTCCATTATTGCAAAACTACAAACATCGAATTGGTACGAACAGCAAGATGCATTAATTTCATTCCTGGGATCTTCGCCTAAAACATATCAGCCAAATGAAAAATTTTTGATTGGCCGATATATCGTCAGAGCAGCTTCAAACGGAACTTTTAAAGCGCAAAACCTCCTTACGGACAACCTTGTAGGTTTTCTGAACAGTTATTCGGAAAATGACAGAGAAAACCATTTGCTTAATGGAATGCTTTTCGAATTGTATTTCAATAACTCTGGCCAATTCCGGTTTGCCAGTGAAAACACCTTTGCTTCCAATCTCCTGCTTGAACTTCGAGGTAATGGGCTATTTGCCAAAAGTTTTGCCTACCTGAATAACGTTCTCAAACCATTTGCAAACAATATTATTTATTATCCCATAGACGGGGCGAATCAAGGAACTATTTCATTGGATTTCGTTCCAGCTGATGAGCAGTACTGGGGCGGAAAAAGAACGGTAATTAGAGAAATTCACCTGAATGCCAAAAACGTGACAGACAACATCACAGCCGCAGTAGGAACTTCAATAGAATCGCTAGATCGTTTTAAACAAGCACTAACTGCACTGAACATCCCAATATCACTGATCAGTCTAAATTCGCCAATTGAGTTAAATGATCTCGAAATAAGGCAAAATCCGGGAACAGAGACCTTTACTGAATTTTGATCAAATTAAACCGGATAGCTAAATTCGTTGGAAAGGCTCATGCAACTACAGGAAATAATTTGAGTAATAAGAACTCTCAATATAGTATTCAAATCGTTTTTTTAATACCACTGCCGGAACATACAGGTGTTTTAAGATAAGATAATTGATTAAAGCACGGCAGGCTAATGTCAATGCCTCCAATTCCTCTCCGGCAGCCGCTTTATCTTTCAAATTGGGATTATAGTGGGTGTAATAGTTCCTGGATTGCTTCACCCTCCGCTTAAACGCCTCATCATAAGTATAGTCAAAACCAAGCTTGCCATTTTCTACTTCTGAAAACAGCTTAGTTAATCTTTGATCCAGGTTAAGCTCATTTTTAAATGCAAGGTGTTCTTCTACCTCCTTTTGATATTCATCCGGCACACCTGCAATAATCGCCTCCAATTTGATTTTGAAATTGGCATCCGGCATTAACTTTCCAGGAAACTTATAGATATGGTATATCTCCAATGCCCTTATCAAATTCAGGAAATTATTCTCATCAAAAGCCCCACGAAAAAAGTAGTCAAGGAATATTAATTTAAGGATATGCCGTATCTTTAATTGAATTTGCAGCTATTAAATATGAATAATGACCTAACGCTCTTATCTTATACACTTTACAACAATCCAGGCGTATATGCACTTTTCTTAGGATCTGGCGTATCCAGAAATGCAGGGATACCTACCGGTTGGGAAATCATCGTAGACCAGATCAAACAGCTAGCCGTAGCGTATAAAGAAGATCCAGGTGAAGACCCAACGGCATGGTACCGTGAAAAATTCAGTAAGGAAGCAGACTATTCTGATATTTTGGAATCCGTGAGCAGCACACCGGAAGAGCGCATAAATCTGCTTAAAAGATACTTTGAGCCGACTGAAGAAGAGTTTGAAGAAGGATTAAAACGGCCAACAAAAGCACACAGGGCTATTGCCAAATTGATCAAAGCGGGAACCTTTAAAATAGTGGTTACCACAAATTTCGACCGCTTGCTGGAAAATGCACTGAAAGATGAGGGCATTGAGGCGGTCGTAATTACAAACGCTAGTCAAATCGAAAATGTACAGCCGATAGTCCATAACAAGATCACCATACTTAAAATCAATGGCGACTACCTGGAAACTAAGTTTCTAAACATCAGATCTGAACTTACCGGCTATGATGAAAGATTGAACGTACTGCTTAGGTATATTTTTGAGAATTTTGGGTTGATTACAGTCGGCTGGTCGTCGGTTTGGGATATCGCGATCGTTGACATTTTGAAGTCTTCCAATAAATTCAGGTATTCCAATTGCTTCACATACAAAGGAAAAGCGTCACCCGAACTTGAAGAATTATGTCGTTTCAGACAAGGCAACCTGCTCGGAATCGATGACGCAGATAATTTCTTCACCGAATTGATGGACAATATTGATGCCCTGGAAAGATTTCGGAGCGATCACCCGTTAACATTGGAACTTGCCATTGCCAAGCTTAAAAAATTTGTCGTAAAGGAAGAGTTTGAGATACAGTTACATGATATGATTGTTGCGGCAACCGACGATATCATTTCATCATTTAATAGCCACCGGTTTCCTGGCACCCCCACGGAAGATTTTTTCAAGACTGAACTGGAATATATTTTCAATAGTCTCTACCCATTGAATCGCCTTCTTTCAATAGGCATTTATTGGGGAAAGGATTATCATCATAAATTGTGGCTAAAAATCATTAAGAAGTTCAGCAACCCCGTGAGCCGGGCTGGAAATTATCATATGTGGGGCCAAATGGAACGACTTCCTCTTCTAATCCTGTTGTACAGTGCCGGAATAACTTCAGTACTAGCCGAAGATTTTATTTTTTTAGGGAAACTACTTTCCTTGAAACAACGCGATAAATATGGCGATAAAGAAACACCAATGATCGAAGAGGTTAATCCCGTTGGTTCACTGGAAAATAAGTATGCACAAATACTTTACAAACCTTCCACTAAGCAAACACCGACCAGTGAACTCCTATTCGAGAGATTACAAAAATGCTTTTATGAATTGGGTATAGAAGAATTTCTTTATACTGACAGCTTTGACTACTTTGAATATGTATTGAGTTTGATGTACTTAAAACAAATGGAAGGAAATTGGTTTCCATTGGGAAGGTTCGGATGGAGAACCAAGAGTGGATACCGAAAGGAAACAGCTATAACCCGCAAGGAAAAGGAGGCATCAGAAAAGAAAGAGGAATTCGAACTGGTGAACCCTTTTTTATTTGAGAACTATGCAGAGTTTGAAAAAAACCACAGAGAGATTATGTCGCAACTAAAAGAGATGCGCTTTTTTTAATCAGTTTACAGACATTAACCATAAACCAGATTTAAACGTTACAAAATATGTTCAATAGACTGGGTGTTTTAAGTTCCGATGCTTTAAATCGAGATGGGTATGTTATTGCGTTCGAGGCATTGGAACAGATGATCGCAAAAAATGCGCTTACAGGTTTACCGCAGTTGATCGATCATGATTTCCACAGGCCACTGGGATGGATTGACATAGCCAGTATTGAGGCGAAAAGATACCTAGTAGGCATTTTGTTCCCTGAAAAAATGACCTATGCAGAGGGGGTATGTCGAACCGGTAAACTCAACCGGGCGGCCGAGTTAATATATCTGGAAAACAAAGAGTTACGGGCAAAAAAAATGGGGCAAAAGTCTCGTTTAAAGACCTTGCCCCATAAAGGGTAAGTAATGGGGCTCGAACCCACGACCCCTAGAACCACAATCTAGTGCTCTAACCAACTGAGCTATACCTACCATGTTTGTCGGATGGCAAAAATAGCAATTTAGCTACAATCCAACAACATTTTTTAAAAAAACATCAACCGATCATGCTGACACTTCGCTTGACGAAATTAGTCAACTCATTTCCGGTGAGCAACCCGCGGGACAACAATGCCAAGTCAAACGCCTGCTTGGCCAATTGTTGCTGCTGCTCTTCGTTCTCACCATTGAGGATCCGCTTGATCAGCGGGTGGTTGCCATTGACCGTCACTTTGTAATTGTCCGGCATGGTGCCGTAGAAGCTCATGCCCCCTCCTGTCTGCGCCATGTCTTTCATCCGGCGCATAAACTCATCAATGGTCACGGTGACGGGCAATTCGTGCTCGCTTAGCGCCTCTACATGCACCTTCATATTGTCCCGGCTGATGGCTTTCTCAAAAAGCGTAGCAGCCTGTTGGCTCTCCTCTTCGGTAAGCACCGGCTGATGGGTCTGGTCCCGTTGAATGAGCTTATCAATCACATCGGCATCCACACGCTTTAATTGCGTTTTTTCCGCCTTTTGTTCTAAATAGGCCACGAAATGGCTGTCGATGGGCGAATCGAATACCAACACGTCGTATCCCCTATCGCTGGCCGTGGTAATATAGCTATCCTGCTGGGCCATGTCATTGGTGTACAGGTATACCACATTGCCGTCTTTATCTTGTTGGATATCCTTTACCTTTTCGGCATATTCCTTCAACGTGTAGGTTTCATTTTCGGTGTTTTTCACCAAACAGAAATCATGGGCTTTTTCTGCAAATTTGTCATCGCTGAGCATTCCGTATTTAACGAAAAGACCGATATCCTTCCATTTTTCCTCGAAGCCTTTGCGATCCGCTTTGAATAGCTCGGCTAGCTTATCGGCTACTTTCTTGGTGATATGGGCGTTGATCTTCTTGACGTTGCTATCTGCCTGTAAAAAGCTCCGAGACACGTTTAGCGGGATATCCGGTGAATCGATGACACCGTGGAGCAACATCAAGAACTCCGGAACGACATCTTTTACCTCATCGGTGATGAACACCTGACGGGAATACAGTTTGATTTTGTTTTTTTGTATTTCGAAGTTTTCCTTGAGTTTGGGAAAGTACAGAATGCCCGTCAGGTTGAACGGATAATCGACATTCAAGTGAATCCAAAACAAGGGTTCGTCGAAGGAGTACGGATACAGTTCGCGATAGAACGACAGGTAATCTTCATCTTTCAATTCCGCCGGTGATTTGGTCCAGGCTGGATTGGGGTTATTGATAATATTGTCTACCGCTACCGACTTATATTGGGGCTTACCGTCTTGATCTTCGCCATCGGGTTCGCTGCTGGTACGTGTACCGAAGCGGATGGGCACGGGCAGGAATTTACCGTATTTCTCCAGGATTTCCTGCAACTTACCCTGATTCAGAAACTCCTCGGAATCCTTGTTGACGTGCAGGATGATATCAGTGCCCCGTGTGGTACGGTTTCCATCCGAAATTTCATAGGACGTGCTGCCGTCACATACCCAGCGGGCTGGGGTGGCGCCTTCCTGGTAAGACAAGGTTTGGATTTCGACCTCGTCGGCCACCATGAATGCCGAATAGAATCCGAGGCCGAACCGGCCGATGATCTCGTTGGCGTCTTTGGCTTCCTTGAATTTCTCCACAAATTCCGTGGCCCCCGAAAAGGCGATTTGGTTGATGTATTTCTTCACCTCATCTGCCGTCATGCCGAGTCCCTTGTCGGAAATGGTGATCGTTTTGGCATTTTCGTCAAACGCCACATCGATGGTCACATCACCTAATTCGCCCTGGTATTGTCCCAATGCAGCCAGACGCTTGATTTTTTGTGTAGCATCTACAGCATTGGAGACCAGCTCCCGGAGGAATATTTCATTGTCTGAGTATAAGAATTTCTTGATTACCGGAAATATGTTCTCGGTGTGAATGGATATATTACCTTTCTCGTTCATTTTTTAATAATTAACGGTTCAATGTTCCCTTCCAAACAATATGTGTTCCATTAGCATGATCCCGTCAGGATGGCAGGAAAAGATGACAAAAAGAGGTGCTGCAATCGAGCATCCCTTTAGGTTGGTTTTGGATATCAACTACATGTTGGTGGTAATCACGCCAGCCTGTCCAGCTGCTTTAATTTGAGCCGATAGTTGGTCAGCAAGGTCTTGGATCGTATCATGAGCGAAGGACCTTTGCTTATACCATATCCGTTCGTTGATCTTGCTTACCTTTTTTTCCAATGGAATAGGAAATCGGGTAGCTTTAATCCGTTTGCCGTAACGATCATTACGAAGGGGCTGGTACATGAGGTCTGTAAACCAATAGTTTAACGACCCATCATTATTTTCGGCCACTAAGGTGTAATGGAGCTGCCCAGCGACATAATTGCCGATACCTGCATGCTTTCGCATGGTGACACTGCCGGTGCTCTCCAGTCGGTTGTCAGTGTTAATGACAATTTTGTCTCCTCTCGCTTCCAGGAAACCGATCAGCCGTGCTCGGGCAACCGGAAACCTTACATTAGCAGGCAGCTCGTCAGACTTGTAGACTACAAACTTGCCTCGCTGATCGACTGCAAATTGGCCATTGTCTGTACCGAAATGACCTTTAAGCGGGCTTCCATGGGTAATAAATAAGCCCACGATGAATGTAATAATTAAGTTAACCATAAAAGATCCTCCCAATGCAATTCACCAAAATCCGTTCCAGCGGATATTGTGCGCAACGAATATACAAAAAAAGCCTAACAGGTAAGTCAAACCTGCTAGGCGTATCGAGACAATGTATTAAAACCGGCCTTAGAAGGCGTATACCAAGGCAAGCGAAAATTGGGATGCGCTTTTGGTTGGGTCCATATCCATGCTCTTGACGAACATCTCGGTGGATCCATTGTCCAGTCGGAATTCCGGAATGACCGTCAGCGGACCGGCTTTGACATTTGCCGACAGCGTCAGGCCGAGCACAGACTCCCCTGCTGGCACAAACGCCCAGCCATCTGCTTTCTCCTTGTAATATTCACCCCTCGCCCCCAATGCAAATGCATCGGTGAAGCCATACTGCACATATAACGCCCCACCTGAATACCCGCCGTCGGTATCACCGAAATCGGAGAAGTCTGCGGCATTCAAACCGACTTTAAATGCATCAGTAACCTGATATGCCGTGGTCAGGTCGATAATGGTGCCGGTGCCGCCGGTCAAAAAGTTGATATAAGCATCCCAACCTTCTACCGGAGACAAGGCCAATTGTGCCCCGAAATCAGAGACACCGTCAAAATCCTGCGGACTATTCCAATCGTTGAACAGCCCAACCATCAATGCCACCTTGTCCGAAAAGGCATACTGCGCCTTGATGCCCGCGTTTTGGAACGGTCCCGCGGAAAACAGATAGGAAGTGGAATAGTTGAAATTTCCGGTTGGCGAGATCAGTTCATATCCCACAAACGTACCCATGAAACCCGCGGTCATGGAAAACTTTTCGGTAAATGCATAGCTCATGTATAAGTTTTGGATGTGGAATGAATTACCATCCCCGGAATTGAGTATGGATTGGTATTGTCCACGTGGACCAAAGGATACATCGCCTACGAAAGATGCTTTTCCAACCGTTTTGCTTACGATCAGATCGATCATGCCCAATGAAACTGAATTCTGCTCGTTCGCGAAGGAGGTAGGGATATTGCCCAGTCCATCTTCGTTTTTATACCCCGAAAAGTCATATTTGTAATAGGCATCCACCGACCCCGAAATGGTTAATGATTCGTCCTGGGCCTGCACAAAAAACGCAGCCAATAATAAGTTTCCAGCAATAAAAATTTTTTTCATATTTGTGTAATTGAGCCTTACATGTAAGTTTAGTTCTTCAGGCCATTCTTCATGTAAGTGATTAAACCATCGGTATGAAGGATAGCGTGTGTTATTTATCACGTTATCCTCCAACCGTTTTTTATCCAGCTTAGTCTTCTACCAAGATGGTATAACCGCGGATGCCATGTTCGTGGCTATCCAAACCATGTTTTTCTGTTTCAGCACTGACACGCAGTCCTATGGTAACCTTGAGCATGTAGAAAATAACAAACGCACCAATTACCGCCGCTGCTCCGCAGATCAAGACACCATAAAGCTGCGACATAAACGAAGCGCCTTCTCCGAATATACCCGTAGCCAGCGTACCCCAAACACCACAGGTAAGGTGTACCGACACTGCGCCCACGCAATCGTCGAGTTTCAACTTATCCAATAACATCACCGAGAATACCACCAAAACACCGGCAATGCCGCCGATAAGCAACGCTTCAAACGGGGTAATGATATCCGCACTGGCCGTAATACCAACCAAGCCGGCCAGTATGCCATTCAGCACCATCCCGAAATCAATCCGTTTCATGGCGATCATACTGGTAAAATGGCCTCCGATAGCACCACCGCAAGCACCTAAGCAAGTCGTTACCAACACCAATGAAACCACGCCGGGATCTGCCGAAAGCACGGAGCCCCCATTAAAGCCGAACCACCCCAACCACAGTAAAAAGACACCTATGGTGGCCAACGGAACAGACGATCCGGCTATTTCACTGGTTTTGCCGTTTTCGTATTTGCCGATGCGCGGTCCCAATAACCAAATGCCTACCAACGCTCCCCAGCCGCCAATGGAGTGCACCAGCGTAGAACCAGCGAAGTCAATGAATCCCATTTCATCTAAAAAGCCGCCACCCCATTTCCAGCTGCCGATAATGGGATACACCAATGCTACATAGATCAACGTAAACGTCAGGTAGGCGCTTAACTTGATGCGTTCGGCCACTGCGCCGGACACGATTGTTGCGCAGGTAGCCGCAAACATGGCCTGAAAAAGGAAATCCGTCCAGAACGTGTAACCGCCATCAGCATAACCTGCGGTCACATCAGCCGCACCCGGCGTGAACCAAATCATGTCCCAACTCTCCTTGCCGAATCCCAAAAAACCATTGAAATCTCCGGGGTACATCAGGGCAAAACCGACAAGCGCATACGTGACAATTCCGAGTACGGGCGTCAACGTATTCTTAAATAAAATGTTCACGGTGTTTTTGGCTTGGGTAAATCCCGCCTCTACACTGGCAAAACCCAAATGCATGATGAATACCAAGGCTGTCGCAAGCATCATCCAAATGTTATTTGCTGTTAACAACGTGTCGGTGACAGAAGGCGCCTCCGCCGGTACGTCCTGCATCACCGATAATAGCGGAATAGCCATACCTGCACTGAACGGATCAGCCAAGTAGGATAAATTTGTCATAAAAAGCTCCATAATGCTTAAAAATTAGTTAGAAAACACGGTTAAAGTTATAAATGTAACAATTATAATAGCAAATATGTACAATAATTTCATTTAAGCAATTTTTTTATTGATATTTTTTCAAAAAAAATATTATTTATTTCGATTATCTACTTTTTTTGAGGAAAATAGATGATATTTCATCAAATATTATTCATATCAGACAAAAACTCAAGCACGGAGTCGAATTTATGAATCGTTTTTTTGGAAGCGAAGTGGATTAGCGTTCGTGAACCTAGTCGGTCAATAGAAGACCGTATCAGGCAATGCGACAATATATATTGAGAAAGATGCTGCACGAAGATTGCCTAGGATGCAAATTCATGCTTTCACGACTTTTCAGGACTGTTATCTGCGGCTATAAAAAATGGCTTATCTTAATCTGCCCGGCGATCACGGCCCAATCCATCCGGTGGGGCTCGACAAACATCGCCCGTGATACCAAGTCCAATTCTTCCAAGGCTAGCCGGTAAGGCAGGTACACGTTGCTGCCACTGCACAGCACGATCCGGTCTACCTCGCGTTTGAGCAGTCCGGCAAGTTCCGTCCCGATCAACAGTCCACTTAAATAATAATAATTCTCGGTCTTGGCATATCGGTCAAACAGTTCATTCACCCTCACGGAAAATAAGGCACTCAGGATATTGGTCGACATGGCGTAGGCCACGCCCCGGCGGAACACATCTTCCTCGGCAGGGCTCCACATGTCGTCAGGCTTTGGGATCGTTATCGCGCCCTTCAGGATGCTCTGATGTGCCATTAGGTGGAATACCTCACCGGTCATGAAGGTAGCAAAGTCTACCATCTTTCCGGCAACCACATGGACGTGCTTGGAGTGGGTCCCCGGAAAGATACAGACGGCTTCACCAGCGGCATTGAACGGCCGATCCATGGCGGCCAGTCCGACCAGTTGCGTCTCTTCTCCCCTCATCACATCTGCCGCGGCCTTGCAGCCGGAGATCAACAGCACCGGGTGATCAATCCGATCCCCTGTGTCGAGCGCCTGCACCACCGCGTTGCTTCCATCTATCGAAAAAGGCAGTTCGGCGTAAGGCAGTTGCCGCATACCGATGGTGGACGATGCCATGCCCGATATGACGACCGGGATGCCGCTTAGCGGGAAGGCTACCTGCTTTGAAAGCATGCCAATGCAAGCAACCAAGTGCTGCATGTAAAAAGACTCTTGGCTGGAGCGATGTGCCCCCTCGCTTTTCCATCGGCCGTACACTGCCGAAACGCCATCAGCCGTCTGAAGCTCAGCCGCGACCGCTTCACGCTGGATATCTACCAGCTTCAGCCGGAACGATGAAGTGCCCCAGTCGCAGCTCAGCATGAAGTCGCCCATTACCATTCCGTAATGCTTCCGTCTTCATTCCTCCAGACCGGATTTTTCCAGTCGTGTTCATGGATGGCCATTTCCCGCACTTTCTGTTCGTTGATCTGTATCCCCAGTCCCGGCAACTCCGGACGCGCCACATAACCATCGGTTATATTGAACACTTCGGGATTGTCGAGGTAGTCTAACAAATCAGTTCCCTCGTTATAGTGGATACCGATGCTGGTTTCTTGAATAATGGCGTTCACGCAATTAAAATCGACTTGCAGGGCAGCAGCAAACGAAATCGGGCCAAGCGGGCAATGGGGGGCCAGCGCCACATCATAAGCCTCTGCCATGCCCGCTATCCGCTTGACCTCGGAAATACCGCCCGCATGGCTAAGATCGGGCTGGATAATGTCAACGACGCCCTGTTCGAAGATGGATTTGAAGTCCCATCGGTTAAACATCCGCTCACCAGTGGCGATGGGCGCGCTCGTATACCGGGCCAACTGGGCAAATGCCTCCCTGTTTTCGGACAACACCGGTTCTTCGATAAACATCGGTTTCAGGTCCTCTAACCCACTCATAAAGCGCTTAGCCATCCCTTTGTGTATCCGCCCGTGAAAATCGATGCCGATGCCGATGTCATAACCCAGTGCGTCACGGACATCCTGGATACAGGAAATCGCATCCTGCACTTTCTTTGGCGTATCGATCCATTCCATTTCGGAAGATCCATTCATCTTGACCGCACGGAAACCCTCCTGCACCCGCTTCTTTGCTGCGTCGACCACATTGGCGGGCTTATCCCCGCCGATCCATCCATACACCTTCATCTTGTCGCGTACGGCCCCTCCTAATAGTTCATATACCGGTACGCCCAATGCCTTGCCCTTGATGTCCCACAGGGCTTGGTCGATGCCCGAGATCGCACTCATTAAAATGGGACCTCCTCGGTAGAATGCGCCTCGGTATAGCACCTGCCAGATGTCTTCAATATGGCGGGCATCCTTGCCGATCAAGTAGCCGGACATTTCTTCTACGGCCGCTTTAACGGTACGCGCCTTGCCTTCGACCACCGGTTCGCCCCAGCCTTCGATGCCGTTTTCGGTGGTGATCTTCAGGAAGAGCCACCGTGGTGGCACCATGAATAGTTCTAATTTTGCTATCTTCATGTCGACTAAATTAATGGCCAAGGCGCATTAGGGATATTTATTCGCCTAAAATATGTTCCAGTGCGTGATTATAGATCTCCTGCGCATGGTTTACGGTGTCGTAGAGCGCTTCATCCACGACGAATCCATTTTTAGTCACCGCTCCCAACAGCGAAAACTCTGTCCCGCTTGCCGCCAGCAACTCCACCAACCCTTCTTGCTTTTCGGGTTTTACGGATACCACGATCCGGCCTTGGGCTTCACCGAACAGGAACGCATCCTTCCGGATTTCGCTATCCGTATCGATCGCAAAGCCCAGGTTTCCGGCCATTGCTGATTCAGCCAGCGCTACATACAGGCCGCCATCTGACACGTCATGTGCAGACACGATGAGTTGCTCGTGGATGAGGTGTTTGAGCACCTGATGTGTCGCGTATTCCTCATCCAGATCAAAATAAGGGGCTGGAGAGGCTTTTACGCCGTGGTAGGAGGCCAAATATTGAGATGATGCGATATCATTTCGAGATTCACCGATCAGGTAGATATAATCGCCTTCTGCTTTGAAATCCAAGGTCATCAGATTGGACGCGTCCGGCATGATACCCAACATACCGATCGTGGGGGTTGGAAATACCGAGCCGCCATCGGGAGACTGGTTATAGAAACTGACGTTTCCGCCGGTTACCGGCGTCTGGAATTTGAGGCAGGCCTCTCCCATTCCCTTAATGGCATGTACAAACTGCCAATAGACCTCTGGGATATACGGATTTCCGAAGTTGAGGCAGTTGGTGATGGCCGAAGGTTCGCCACCGGCACACGTGATGTTACGAGCCGCTTCGGCAACAGCGATGGCACAGCCCTTTTGCGGGTCGGCATTCACATATCGCGCGTTGCAGTCAACCGTCAATACGATGGCTTTGTCGGTGCCTTTGACCGCCACCACCGCCGCATCGCTGGGTTTATTGGTCGTCATCGTGGCGGTACCGACCATGGAATCGTATTGGTTGGTTACCCACCGTTTAGAAGCAATGTTGGGATGGGCGAGCAGGTGCTGGGCCACGGCCCGCAGGTCTTCCGGTTCAGCCACGTCGTCGATCCTGAATTTTTGATATTCAGCAAAATAGGCCGGTTCCCGGTACTCCCGATGATAGACCGGTGCACCACCGCCCAGCACGAGGTCGTCGGCGGGTACATCGGCAACCAATTCACCGTGCATATAATATTCCAGGCGCTGGGTATCGGTCACTTCACCGATGATTGCACAGTTGAGATCCCACTTTTCAAATACAGCCTCTACATCGGCCTCCCGGCCTTTCTCCACCACGATCAGCATCCGTTCCTGCGACTCAGACAGCAGGATCTCATAAGGCTTCATGTTGGCCTGGCGGGTGGGCACGTTATCCAGGTCAATGCGCATGCCATGCTTCCCTTTGGCAGACATCTCCGAGTTGGAGCAGATGATCCCGGCAGCGCCCATGTCCTGCATGCCGATTACCGCGCCCGTCTTGATGACCTCCAGCGTAGCCTCCAAGAGAAGTTTTTCCTGAAAGGGGTCTCCCACCTGCACGGCAGGCAGGTCATTGACCGAATCCTCGGTAATGTCTTTGGACGCGAATGCTGCTCCATGTATGCCATCCTTGCCTGTAGCCGACCCGACAATATAAACCGGATTGCCCACACCGTATGAGGTGGCAGACACCGTCTCGCCTGCTTTCACGATACCTGCTGACATCGCGTTGACCAAGGGGTTTACCTGATAACAATCATCAAAAAAAACTTCGCCGCCTACGGTGGGAATACCGAACGCATTGCCGTAATCGCCAATGCCTTTCACCACGCCCTTGATGAGCCACTGCGTGCGCGGATGGTTGATATCGCCGAAGCGCAGCGAATTGAGCTGCGCGATCGGACGGGCGCCCATCGTAAAAATATCGCGATTGATGCCCCCGACCCCTGTAGCCGCCCCCTGATAGGGTTCCAGCGCCGAAGGATGGTTGTGCGACTCGATCTTGAACGCACATCCGAGCCCATCACCGATATCTACCAGTCCGGCATTTTCCTCACCGGCCTTCGCCAGCATATGCGGACCATCTTTGGGCAATGTCTTGAGCCAAACGATGGAGTTTTTATAAGAGCAGTGTTCACTCCACATCACCGAAAAGATCGACAATTCGGTAAAATTGGGTGTCCGCCCCAGGATTTCGGTAATGCGTTCAAATTCTTCGGGCAAAAGTCCCAATTCGGTTGCGGTATCTACGGTGGCCAGTTCCTGTGTTTCCAAGATGAATCAAGTATAAAGTGGTGAAATATGCCGCAAATTTAAGGATAAGATTTGACATTCGGCGCAGCCATGTCAACGTAGAAGACACACAATCCCTTGCAAAATTCATTCAAAAAAAACTATTTTTACAGGCAAAGTATCACCCATGAAGAGAATTCTTTCGATCGATGGCGGCGGAATACGGGGAATCATTCCCGGTATGCTATTGGTTGCACTCGAACGGCGGCTGAAACGCATCAGCCAAAATCCGGATGCGGCCATCGTCGACTATTTTGATTTCTTTGCGGGCACCAGCACAGGCGGCATTCTCACCTGTCTGCTGCTTTGCCCTGATGAGCAGCAACCCACACGGCCCAAATTTTCGGCAAAAGAAGCCCTGGATATTTACGTAGACCATGGCGGCGAGATCTTCAAGGCCGGGTTTTTCCGTCGGCTGGTCGCAAAATTTGGCTTGTTGAGCGAACGCTACCCTGCCGCAGCCTTGGAACAGGTGCTCGAGGCCTATTTCGGCGATACCAAGCTAAGCCAGCTGCTCAAGCCCGGCATCGTTACCGCTTATAATATTGAGCTCCGCAAAACACATTTTTTCAGGCAACAAACCGCTATTGCACGTGGCGACTCACGCGATTTTTATTTGCGTGATGTCTGCCGGGCTACTTCGGCGGCTCCTACCTATTTCAGCGTGGCGGAGATCTATTCCATGAGCGGCACACGCTACCCCCTGCTCGACGGGGGCGTATTTGCCCCGAACCCCTCCATGAGCGCATTGGTGGAAGTGACCAGAGCCTTCAATGAAACCAAAATCAATGACATTTCCATCTTCTCGTTAGGCACGGGACGATCGAGAAAAGCCTATGAATACGAACACTTCAAAAAAAGTCGCGCGATATCCATCGGACCTGCCTTGATTGACATCATGATGAGCGGTGCCGCCGAAAGCAGCGATTTCTTCTTGCAACAACTCTATAAGTCTGCCGGCAAAACTGAGCAATACATCCGAGTGGAACCAAGCAACCTGGATAGTATCCACGAAGAACTCGATGCCGCTGATCGCGGCAATATTCAGAAATTAATCGCGTTAGGCGATCAGGTGGTCAGCGAAAACGATGAGTTGCTCACCCGAATGGTGACCCAATTGGTTGAGGAAAAAGAGCAGGCCCAATCCAAAGGCCCTTGGCGTTTTTTGTCCGCCATCAAAGGGTAAGCCACCCAACGCGGCAATCGTAACCGCCAAAGCCAGCATTGATGCCAATGAACGTAAACAATTATCAATAATCTGAAATCAATTCATGGAACAAAAAACAATAGCGCTTATCGCACATGACGGAAAAAAGCCTGAAATGGTCGGGTTTGTCAAAGACCATATCCAGTTGCTGCGTAGCGCTAAGCTCATCGCCACCGGCACGACAGGGTCCTACATCCGGCAAACCGGCTTGGAAGTGGAGCTGAAATTAAGTGGACCCCGGGGTGGCGATGCGCAGATTGCTGCACTCGCCGCCGAGGGAAAGGTAGATGCCATCATCTTCTTCCGCGATCCACTCGGCAAACACGCCCATGAGCCGGATATCCAGACGTTGATGCGCGTATGCGATGTATACAACGTACCTTTGGCCACCAATCCGGCTACTGGTGAACTGATTTTAACGGGAATGCTTTAAACTTTTTTACCTATGTTTGCAGCTTCCCAACACTTTTGGTATGGTCTATACTGATAACGGCATCGCGTATTCCCCTTTTCGCCATATCACGCGAGAAGAATGGAGCACACTCAATGGCCATCCTTCCTATCCGATCGCAGATACCGACATTCATAAGTTGAATGCCTTGAATGAGCCGCTGACCCTGCAAGAAATCGAAGAGGTTTATTTCCCGCTGAGTCACCTGCTGCAGATCCACATCGACAGCTATCGCCAATTGCATGGAAACGCCAATGCGTTTTTCAATAACCACACCAAGCGGCTTCCCTTCATCATCGGGATTGCAGGAAGTGTCGCGGCAGGCAAAAGCACCACGGCTAGGGTACTCCAACGGGTATTGTCGTTATCTCCCGGAAATCCAAAGGTTGATCTCATCACGACCGACGGATTCCTTCATCCCAACAGTTATTTGGAATCAAAGGGAATCCTCAACCGCAAAGGCTTTCCAGAGAGCTATGACACCAGGCGGTTGCTCGGCTTTCTATCGGACATCAAATCTGGCAAAGAGTCAGTTTCAGCCACCGTATATTCACATTTGGCCTACGACATCATCCCGGAAGAACTGCAATGGGTGACCCAACCCGATGTGTTGATCGTAGAAGGCATCAATGTGCTACAAGTAAACATGAAAGGCAAACATCGCGGACCCCGCGTTTTCGTGTCGGATTTTTTCGATTTCTCGATCTATGTAGATGCGGACCCCGCCAACCTGTTGGAGTGGTATATCCAGCGCTTTGAATGGCTGCGCAAAACAGCATTTCAGAACCCGCAATCTTATTTCCATCGCTATGCCGACCTGAGCGAACAACAAAGTATGGCCATGGCCACCAACATCTGGAATGAGATCAACAAGCCAAACCTATTGAAGAATATTTTGCCCACCCGCTTCCGGGCTGACCTGATCCTTGAAAAGGGAAGCCATCATTTCGTCAAAAGCGTCAAGATCAGAAAAGTTTAGCCCGCGTTGGTTTTCCGCACTTGTTCCGCATCATACGCGATCACGTGCTGGTATAAGTCGTTCCGTATTTTTTTACGGAGGTTGCTGTCTTTTTTGGTCGTGAAAAATTGCAGTTTATATTGCACCACATCCTTCCCCACACCCACGACTTTAAACTGGAAGCTGCCGGTCACCACATCGCCCGCGTATTGTTTTACCACCTCCTCGAGGCTCTTCGCCAGCGCCTCCTGATCGTATGAATGCGATAAGGGCAACTCGAAATCCATGGACAGCTTCTTGGAGTTTTGGAGCGTCTGGTTGATGATGTTTGCCGTAAATGCCGTATTATTCGGAATAAGGACAATGTCATCGTCGTCATTCTTGACCATGATATTCGCCAGCGTAATGTCCATTATCTTGCCTTTGTGCTCCCCTATCCGCACGTTATCGCCAATGGTAAACTGGTCAGAAAACATGATCAGGAGGCCGCTGATCATGTTGGTAATGTAATCCTTGAACAGCAAGGCGATCGCCATGGCGACAATCGTAATACTGGTCAAAAACTCCTTCGGGTTGATGCCAAAAACCAGCATCAACCCTAAAATCACGAACGCGACATTCAACAATGTCGCAATCTGGTTGATGCCCAAAATGTAATTGCCCCTTACCCGGTTGTTCTTGATGTTGCGCCGCTTGTATAAAGAGATGAGCGTAAATCGGCCGATCGAAATGAGGATACTGCCGGTTAGGAATATGTTTACACCATAGGCCAATTGACCCAATCGCGGATAATCGCGGTATAGCTCCAACTCTACGGCAAGCGAATAAGCAATAGCTAACCAGAGCGCGATCTTGAACACAAAAAAAACGGCGTCTCTCAGGTTTCGTCTTCTTGCGATATCGGGTTCCACTACCATGACGTTGAAATTACTGCGTGTAGTACTATCGATTATGTTCGTTCGTACAGCATGAAGGTATAACCATAGGCGTGCCGTTCATCGGGGGCATGATCTTCTGCGGACACCAATGTCCATTCGGTTTCATCCAGCTTGGGGAAATAAGCATCTCCATTCACCGATGTATGTACCCGAGTGAGGTAAATACGGTGTATAATAGGCAATGCTTGCCGGTATATTTCGGCTCCGCCGACGATGAATACCGCTCCCTCATCGGTGCAGCGCTCCAATGCTGCCGCCAAGGAGTGCACCACTTCTGCGCCGGCTACGGCATAATCCGGCTGGCGGGTGATGATGATGTTGCGGCGGTTAGGCAGGGGCTTGCCCAGCGATTCAAACGTCTTCCGCCCCATGATCACCGGGTGTCCGGAGGTCGTCCGCTTGAAAAAACGAAGGTCATTTGGCAAGTGCCACAGCATTTGATTGTCCTTACCGATGGCGCCGTTTGTCGCAGCGGCCACAATAGCGGATACAACTGGTTTTTCCATAGTGTGTACGCCTTATACCGCCACCGGCGCTTTGATGCGCGGATATGGATCATAGTTCAACAGGTTGAAATCCTCAAACGTGAACGCGAAGATATCGGTCACCGACGGATTGATCACCATCGTTGGCAGGGGCTTCGGCTTGCGGCTCAATTGCAGCTCCACCTGCTCGAAATGGTTGCTATAAAGATGCGCATCGCCGAAGGTGTGAATAAATTCTGCGGCCTCCATGTCACATACTTGGGCCACCATCATCGTAAGCAGTGCATACGAGGCAATATTGAATGGAACGCCCAGAAAGATATCGGCACTACGCTGGTATAACTGGCAGGAAAGCCGCGGCTTAAGGCTGCCATTTGCAGGATCGGGAGGCGACACATAAAATTGGAAAAACGCATGGCAAGGCGGGAGCGCCATGTGCTCGATCTCGGCTACGTTCCAGGCCGATACGATAATCCGGCGCGAATCCGGAGTGGTCTTTAACTGCTGGATGATCTTTTTGATCTGATCGATATGTCCGCCATCGGGCGTGGGCCATGAACGCCATTGCGAGCCGTAGACCGGTCCCAGGTTTCCCTGCTCATCGGCCCATTCGTCCCAGATGCTCACCCCGTTTTCCTTGAGGTACTGAATATTGGTGTTGCCCTGGAGGAACCAGATCAGTTCGTGGATGATGGACCGCAGGTGCGTCTTTTTGGTGGTCACCAACGGGAATCCCGCCCGGAGATCAAACCGCATTTGATAGCCAAAGACGCTGCGGGTACCCGTACCCGTGCGGTCTTGTTTATCCACACCGTTTTCATACACATAGCGCATTAGATCGAGGTATTGCTTCATGATAAGTCGTCCCTTTTGGCGAGTAAAGATAAGGAGATTTAACGATTGTACGAATAAAAAAGTCCCGGGCGTAGCACCCGGGACCGGCAAACTATTGAATCGAATCATCCACGTGTGTCAAATCCTTACACCGGTTCGTCCTCGTATTCTTTCACATCCTTGTGCACATATTCTTCGACCATCAGGTCTTCGATCGGACGGCCCTTCTTGTCCAATCCGAACCGGTGCAGCAGGTTATCCACCATTTGGTAGATCACCGGAACGACGATCAGCGTGAGGAAGAGTGAACTCACCAAGCCGCCGATGATCACCCACGCCAGGCCATTCTTCCACTCCGCACTGGGGCCTGTGGCGATCGCAATGGGGAACATCCCGAACACCATCGCGATGGTGGTCATCAGGATGGGACGTAAACGTGCCTGGTTGGCCAGAATCAATGCTTCCCGCGTAGATTTGCCTTCCGCTTTTAAGTGGTTGGTAAAGTCTACCAGGATGATGGCATTTTTGGCCACCAAACCGATCAGCATGATCAGCCCTAAGATGGTGAATATATTCAAGGTATTATTGGTAAGGGCCAGTGCCAACAGCGCGCCGATGATGGACAGCGGGATGGAGAACATGACCACCAAGGGGTATACGAAACTGTCATATAAGGCGACCATGATGAAGTACACCAATAAAACCGATGCGAGCAGTGCGATACCCAAGGTACCGAAGCCCTCCGATTGTTGCTCCATATCGCCGCTCCATACATAACTAACCCCGCTGGGCACGTGAAGCTGGTCCATTTGACCTTCCAAATCAGCCGCGATCGAACTAACGGGACGTCCTACCACCTGCGACTGTACCTTGACGGCCGTACTCTTGTCGCGACGTTCCAGCTGACTTGGGCCGGAGCCTTCGCGGATGGTGGCGAATTGGGACAACCGGATTAACTGACCGCTATTGTTGGCAAATAAAAGATTGCTCACGTCTTCCACATTTTTACGATCATAATCATCGAAACGGATATTGATGTCATACTCGTATTCACCCGAGCGGTATTTACCATCCGTATTGCCATTAAATGCCGTCTGCATGGTGGCACCCACGGTTTGAAGATTCAAACCAAGTGCCGCCATTTTATCGCGGTCCACCTCTACCGTGATTTCAGGCGTACCGGCTTCCACGGAGAGCTTGGCTTCTGAAGTGCCCGGAATCTTACGCACCAAGGCCAACACATCCTCCGCGTACGTCAATACGCTATCCAGATCCGAACCGATCACGACCATTTCCAATGGGGCCTGCTCGGCGAAACCGACGATACTGATGGGGACGGTTTTAATCTTAGCGCCGACCAGCACTTTTTCCAATTCGCGCTTGATCTTTGCCGCGTAGATATTACTTGGATCTTCCCGTTCTTTCTTCTCCACCAGCTTGACCGTGATCTCCGATTTATACATGGTAGACAGCGCGCCGGCCATCGCATCGCTGGACTGCCCGACGGTCGTGATCATCGATACAATTTCGGGCTTTTTCTGTAGAAATGCTTCGGCGCGTTGGGTCATCTGGTTGGTCTGCTCGATAGACGCGTCCTTCGGCATTTCAATCTGCACCAAAAACTCCCCTCGGTCGCCCTGCGCGAAGAACTCCCCGCCGATAAAGCCACCGGCAAGCAAGCCAAAAGAGGCAAACAGCAAGACGGTAACCAACGCCAGTGTGATGAATTTATGACCAAGCGACCACTTGAGCACACCGGTCACCCACCGGGTAAACCGATGCAGTTGATTTTCAAACCAGAGGATGAACCGCCCGAAAATATTCTTGTCAGACACCCGCTCCAACTTGCCAAACCGCGAGGTAAGCAGCGGAACAATGGTAAATGATGCCAATAAGCTGAGCAACGTTGCAATGACCACGACTACACAGAACTCGCGCAAAATATCGGATACCATCCCGGTACTGATGGCGATCGGGAAGAATACCACCACAATAACCATCGTGATCGAGATAACGGTAAATCCGATTTCCTTGGCCGCATCGTAGGATGCCCTTACCTTATTTTTGCCCATCTCCATGTGGCGATAGATGTTTTCGATCACCACAATGGCATCGTCTACCAGAATACCCACCACCAACGAAAGTCCCAGCAATGACATCAGGTTGAGTGTATACCCAAAGAGATTGATGCCGATAAACGTAGCAATCAGGGAAGCCGGAATGGCCACCATCACGATCACCGCATTCCGGAGGCTATGCAAAAAGAACAACATCACCACCGCTACCAGTATAACGGCTAAAAAGAGGTCGAATATAACCGCATTGGCCGATTCCAAGGTGTATGTTGAACTGTCATTGGCGATATTGATTTGCAGTCCCTCCTTCTGATAGGTCTGCATCAGCTCGCCGATGCTTTGTTGTATGCCTTCGCTCACTTCCACCGCGTTGGCGTCTGACTGCTTCAGCACCTGAACCACCAATGCACTTTTTTGGTCGACCCGCGCGATCTTATCAACATCTTTCTGCGTGTCTTGTACGTCAGCAATATCACGGATGCGTATCTGTGCACCGCCGGTTGGCGTGGCAATCACCAGGTTACGCAACTCATCAACCGATTTGTATTTACCTGCCAGCCGCACCAAGATATCCTGGTTCTCGGTCTTCACACTCCCCGTGGGGAAGTCAAGATTCGACGTCAAAATCGCCTGTTGCACCTGCGCAATAGACAGGCCGTATCCCTCCAGCTTCGAAGCATCAATGCTGACCTGGATTTCGCGTTCTTGTCCGCCGATCAGGTTTACCTGCGCAACCCCTGCAACCCGCGATAACACGGGTTGGACGCGTTTATCGATCAGGTCGTAAAAAGCTGCCTCATCGATACTACCCGTGGTAGCCAGGGTGAGTATCGGAAGGTCATCCAACGAAAATTTAGCCAACGACGGGGCTTCCGCATCATCCGGCAGTTCCGAAAGAATGGCATTGACCTTCCGCTGGGCATCGTTCAACGAATAATCCACATCAGCTTCACTGTTCAACTCAATGACCACCATCGAAAGGCTCTCATAGGAAGTAGCATCCAGCTTCTTGATATTTTCCAAAGAGGCCACCGCATCCTCGATTTTCTTGGTGACCGTGTTTTCCACTTCACTGGGCGAAGCACCGGGATACATGGTGGTGATAGAGACCACAGCCGGCGTAAATTTAGGGAGCAACTCGTAGTTTAACGAGAAATAGCTCATGATGCCCAGCAACGTCAGCACGGTGAAAACCACAATGACGATGGACGGGCGTTTTATCGATATTTCTGCTATCTTCATGCTGTGAGATATGAAATGTGAAACATTTATGTTAACGGGTCGCGGCTGAATCGGCTTGCGTCTGCACCTTCGCCCCATCCACCAAATTGATCTGTCCGCTGGTGATCACGGTTTCGCCCGCTTCAAGGCCTTTCAATATTTCCACCTGCTCACCGAAAATCCGTCCAGACACTACTTCACGGACACGGGCAGTCGTATCCGACCCGAGTACGTATATACGGTTACTATTGACACCACCGGCAAACGCCCCGCGTGGGATCAAGATCGTCGGCTCCTGCTGCGGGAATTTAAAGTGAGCGGTGCCATACATGCCTGCTTTCAATTCGCCGCTGTTGGCTACCGTAATTTCTACCGGATAGTTCAATGTGTTATCGGCCTTTGCTGCAATAAAGCTGACGGTGCCCTTAAACTCCCTATCAGGGAACACAGTGCTCATAATGGTTACCGGGTCACCCACGTTGAGGTTTACCACCTGGGTTTCATTGGCCGTCACTTTCAGCTTCAATTGAGAAAGATCGACGATCTCGAAAAGCTCGGTACCCGCCGACAGGTAGGCACCTACCTCGATATCGCGGCGGTTGATGACGCCGTTGATCGGTGATTTGATGCTGGCATCCTGTACCCGACGGTTGGCTTGCTGCAGCCTGATCTCGGCGTTACGCAGCTGCAATTCGATATCGTCGAGTTGTGAGCGGGTTACCCCGCCCGTTTCAAACGAGCTTTTGTACCGCTCGTGATCTGTCTTCAGCTTCCGAAGCGCATCTTCCGCAGCCTGTTTATCCAAGCTCAGGATTTCAGGATCTACGAGCGCCAATACCTGTCCACGGCCGACCCTGGCGCCCTCTTTAACCAAAATACGGGTGACCCGTCCGCTCACTTCCGAAAGCAGGGTGAGATCCTGATTGGCCGCAAAATTCCCATTGGCCGAGAAATCGAGGATGATCGGCTGCTTGCTTACCTGAGCGGCTTTAACCACGATGGCGCCACCTGTTTCGGCCACCACAGCGGTTTTTGCCTCATTCTCTTTCTTGTTATTGGTCAATACCCATCCGATAAGCGCGAGTACCCCTATAACAACAACGATGATAATAATGATTCGTTTCATATACGTTTGATGATGATTTTATTCGTTTACTAATGATTTGATTTGTCCGTTTGCCTTCTTTAATTGAACCTCTGCAATCTTATAATTCAACAGTGCCTGGGTATAGCTATTTTGCGCTTGCGTCAACGCATTTTCCGTATCGAGCAGATCGGTCAACGGGGCCAGTCCGTTGTTGTAGTTATTCTGCGTGCTTTCATACACCTCTTGGGCCAATTGCACGTTTTGCCGCTGCGATCGGATGGTGTTCGATGCATTCTTCAATTGGATCTTTGCATTTTCATTGGCCAGGTTCAGCGATTGTTTAGTGTTCCACAAATCCTGCTCCGCCTTGAGGTAGTCTACTTTCGCCTTGCCCATCCGCGCACGGGTGGCAAATCCATTAAAAATCGGCACACGCAAATTGAGGCCGATCAACATCGAACCAAACCGTGCCGCCATGGGATCTTCTGAACTCCTGTACAGGTAGTTAAATCGGTCGGACATGGCGGTGTAGGTATAATTGCTGACCAGCGACAAGGTAGGGTAATATTCGGCTTTATAAGCCTTATACTGCAGGTCTAGCAATTCCAGCTGCTGATTCATCACCTTGAGCTCCACTAACCGATCCATCCGATCAGCGTCGTCCGGAAAGTCCAACGCATCCGGTACCGCGTTCAACTCGGTATCAGGCAGTGAAATCGCCGTTTCAATAGGCATGCCCATGGCATATTTCAGTTGATTTTCCAGTTGCACAATACCATTGACCAGTTCTTCCCGTTGATTTTCCAGATTTGTGATGTTGACCTTGATGCGGTCGACATCTATTTTCTTGGCAAGACCATTTTCATATTGATTGGATACGATTTCATTGATCACCCGGATATTTTTCAGATTAGTGTCAATGACGCCCAGTTGTTCCCGGTTTACCAACACCTGGTAATAATTCGTAGCAACCAGCTCAATGACCTGTTCTTCGGTCATTTCGGCTGTCAATTCATAAAACGCACTCGTCGCTTTTGCGGCCTTTAAACCGGTAAAAACCTGTTGATTAAACACCTGTTGGCTCAGCTGTGCGCCAATATGCGAATCCCAGGGCTGCCCGATGGTAACCGACTGTCCCGCAAATACCAATTTACCAATGACCGGATTGTAATTCAGTGCTCCGGTACCCTCTACCTGCGGCAACGCGGAGGCCCTGACCTCAGCAACCTGGTATCGCCCTCCCTCAACATCCAATTGGGCCTTTTTTATCGATTCGCTGTGCGCAAGGGCATAATCAAGGGCGTCTTTCAACGTCAGCGACTGTTGAGCTGTGACCAGATTTACACTTGATAGACTAACGAAGACTATCGCTAAAATTAATCGTATATTCATTGTTGATATGTTCATATTATTTGCTTTCGGACATTATTTTTTGATGCCATTGATGAAGATAGCTGCAGCTTGTTTCTGTTTTTCAATGATCCGGTCCAACTCCTCCTTATCCACCAGGGCGTGCGGCAGGGCCTGGTCACAAAACATCGCCAGGCCGCGCATGAGGGCAACGTACAGTTCAGACGTAGACGGGACATCAAATGTTACAAGTTCGTTACGCTTTATTCCCTTCTCGAATATCCTCGAAGTGGTGTCCTTTTCCCGCTGAAACATCTTCTTTGCCAATTCCATCCACCGCTCTTCGTTCATGTTCATTTCATGCAGATTGATGATCAGCATAAAATACTTTTCAAAGTATTCTTTCTTAATGTCCAGCATGCGAATGAGCATGTCCAATGTACTGGGAGCCTCTTCCAATGCCTGATTGATCATTACGTCACTCTCGTCAATGATCTGATACGCGATGGCTTCGATGAGCGAGAACTTATCCGGAAAATAATAGTATAAGTTTGCTTTCGAGAGCTTCAAGTCTTCAGCGATCTCACTCATAGACGTTTTGGCGATGCCAAAATGCGAAAAACGTCTCAGCGCTGCATTCAGTATCTGATCCCGTTTATCGTCTGTCATGTATTTTTACCATTTTACCGTTTGACTATTTTTAAATTTTGGTCAAAAGTAAAGGTTCATGACGAGATTGCCAAACGAAATGTTCTTTGTTGGGCGCCGTGCCTACTTTTTTACACAGCACTTACAAATCCTTCGCTTGGCAAAGAAAACCGGTGGGTATGACAACCCTATGGCAGTGGGATTTTTGGTTTACCTGGAAAATGTCAGCTCGTTTTGGAATACCTTAGCATATTTGCGCTTATCGAGTTTATAAAGGCGGGCAGCCCGATACGAAACGCCTCGCTGGAACTCCGGCAGTTCCTTCAAAATATGATAGTTGAGCATTTTTTTCCGAAAATTCCGCTTATCCAGTTTACGCCCCCAGATGGCCTCGTAGAGTTGCTGCAATTGGGTGAGTGTAAATT
The DNA here is from genome assembly GCF_051400755.1 of Parapedobacter brassicae. Taxonomy (NCBI): domain Bacteria; kingdom Pseudomonadati; phylum Bacteroidota; class Sphingobacteriia; order Sphingobacteriales; family Sphingobacteriaceae; genus Parapedobacter; species Parapedobacter brassicae. Next base: position 828,819 of record NZ_JBLFFL010000002.1, on the reverse strand, counting down.
TTTCGGGCAGGAGTTCAAATGCGATGGGGCTGTAACTGATCTTGCGCCTTACCTTCACGATGCTCTTATCAATAATATGCCGGTGATCAAAAGCCAGTTCGGGCAGGTTGTTCAGTGAATGCCAATTCGCTTGCCGGGCATAGTCGGTCACGGGTGCAGGCTGGCTTTTGAGATCGTCCAGCCGCAGCAATGCATAATAGGCGACGGTAATGATGCGACCCTGGGGGTGCCGCTTGAGGTCACCGAAGGTATACAACTGTTCCATATAGATGCCCCGCAACCCCGTATGTTCGTATAAAATCCGCTTTACGGCATCATCAATATTCTCATTATGCTCCACGAAGAAGCCCGGCAGCGCCCACCATCCTTTAAACGGATATTCATTGCGTTCAATAAGCAGGACCTTTAATTCCCCTTCGTGAAATCCAAAAATTACGCAATCCGTCGTAAAGATGGATTGCAAATGTGGTAAATTTGATTGCAAAGCGTTTATTATTTAGTTTACTAATTGGGTTTAATTCATTAATTTTGCTCACTTAAACCATTCAAGAGGAAAATAAAATTCTCAAGAAAGTTGCGATAGTGTAACAAATACACATTATATTCGTGCTGCTAATTTAACAAGATTATTAAAAAGTGCAAAGCATAACCAAAATAGGGATATTTACTTCCGGCGGCGACGCACCGGGTATGAACGCCTGTGTACGGGCCGTTGTACGCACGGCGCTGCACGCAGGCAAATCTGTGACGGGGATATACCAGGGCTATCAAGGGATGATTGACGGCAATTTCCATGAAATGAATAGCCGCTCCGTAAGCAATATCATCCAATTAGGGGGCACCATTCTCAAAACGGCCAGATGCAAGGCATTCCACACGGTGGAGGGGCGTCAGCAGGCGTATGATAACCTGAAGGCCGCGGGTGTCGACGGTCTTATTGCGATCGGCGGCGACGGGACTTTTACCGGTGCCGAGGTTTTTTCGCGCGAACATGATATTCCGGTGGTGTGTATTCCGGGCACGATCGATAATGATCTCTATGGTTCCGATTTTACACTGGGATTTGACACAGCGACCAATACTGTCATCGAAGCCATAGACAAAATACGCGATACCGCCGCCTCCCATGATCGGCTGTTCTTCGTGGAGGTGATGGGCCGGGATTCCGGCTGCATTGCGTTAAATGCAGGGATTGCCGGGGGCGCTGAGGCCATATTGATGCCCGAAAAAGCGACCGGCATAGAAGAGTTATGCAAGCAACTCGAAAGCGCTGCCATGAGCAAAAAATCATCCACCATCGTCATTGTTGCAGAGGGCGAAGAAAACGGGGGGGCTTACAATGTGGCCAAAGAGGTCAAGGCCCGCTTCAATTTCTACGACACCAAAGTGACGATCTTAGGTCACCTGCAACGCGGCGGCTCTCCGAGCAGTTTCGACAGGGTATTGGCCAGCCGGTTGGGATTTGCAGCCGTGCGCCGGTTACTGGCCGGCGAGACGCGGGTGATGGTCGGGCTCCGGGGAAATGAGATTCAGGCATCCTCCCTCGAAGAGGTATTGAACAAGAAGGTGTTCAAACTGAGCGAGGATATGCTCGAGATGATGGAAGTGTTATCCATATGATAGCAGTTGTTTTCAGCGGTTCACGGTTTTCAGACTGGCGATTGGCAGAAAAAGGGAAAATTGTCACGGGTTTCCGGATGATGGGAATCAACCCTTATCTTCATGACGAACGGTTCATCCTCCAGCTATTGAACAAAAACAACAACCTCATCAATTATGCCGAACAGATCAAACGGATCTATTTCTTCGGCGCGGGTTCTTCTTCGTTAGAGCGTAAGGATAAGATCGCCGCGGTGTTCAAGCAGTTTTTTATCAATGCAAAGATGACGGTGGATCATGATGTCAACGCATCCGCCCTTTCTACACTGGGCGACGGCAAAGGACTTATCGGCATATTGGGCAGTGGCTCCAACGCAGCATACTTTAATGGCAAGCGGACGGCCGACAATAATTTTGGGTTAGGCTACATTCTAGCAGACGAAGGATCGGCCAACTGGATCGGACGCATGTTGCTCAAAAGCTTTCTCAACGAGACCCTGCCAGACGACCTGCGCGAAAAGTTTATCGCCCGCTACCCGCTCGATCGCAAGATCATTTTGGACAAAGTGTATAACCAGGCAAACCCTACGCTGTTCCTGACATCGTTTGCCGATTTCGTGATGGAGAACCATAAACACCGTTTTATCAAAAAAATGATCTATCATGGACTCACGTTATATATCGAAACCTACCTGCTGCCGCTCACAAAACAATACCCCGATATGACCGTTAACTTTACGGGAAGCGTGGCCGCGGGGTATGAAGAATGGCTACGGGAGGTAGCGGGCAAGTACGGCATCACCATCGGTACAGTCATCAAGGAACCCATACATAACTTACTGAAATACTATTTAAATAAAAACTAATATAACATGAAAATTGGAATCAATGGATTCGGCCGGATCGGCCGTTTAGCATTCAGGGCAGCGGTAAACCGCCCGGGTATTGAAATCGTTGGAATCAATGACCTGGTAGACCCCGACTACATGGCGTACATGCTGAAATATGACTCGACTCACGGAAAGTTTGACGGCACGGTAGAAGCCAAAGACGGCAACCTGGTCGTCAATGGCAAAACCATCCGCGTGACCGCCGAAAAAGATCCCGCTAACCTCAAATGGGGTGAAGTCGGTGCTGAGGTCATCATCGAATCCACCGGGCTGTTCCTCACCAAAGAAACCGCACAGAAACACATCGATGCCGGCGCAAAGAAAGTCGTGATGTCTGCTCCCGCCAAGGACGATACACCCACCTTTGTTATGGGGGTCAATCATAAGTCGCTCAAAGCGGAGCAAACCATCGTTTCGAACGCATCATGCACAACCAACTGCTTGGCGCCGCTTGCCAAAGTACTTCATGATAAGTTTGGCATTGTAGAAGGCCTGATGAGCACCATCCACGCCGTCACCGCTACACAAAAAACCGTAGACGGTCCGTCTGTAAAGGATTGGCGCGGCGGACGGGGGGCTTACCAGAACATCATCCCCTCTTCTACCGGAGCAGCCAAAGCCGTAGGATTGGTACTTCCCGAGTTAAAAGGCAAATTGACGGGGATGTCATTCCGCGTGCCCGTGCCTGACGTTTCAGTGGTAGACCTTACTGCACGGTTGGAAAAACCAGCCACCTACGAAGAAATCAAGCAAGCATTCAAGGAAGCTGCCGAAGGCGAGTTGGAAGGCATCTTGGGGTATACCGAAGACGACGTCGTCTCCGAAGATTTCCGTGGCGATGCACGCACGTCCATCTTTGACGCCAAAGCCGGGATCTCCCTCAATGAGCACTTTGTGAAAGTCGTGTCTTGGTATGACAACGAATGGGGTTATTCCAACAAACTGGTTGACCTGGTTGAACTGGCAGGCAAGCTGTAAATTTACCTTCAAGCATAAAACGGGGCATCCAAAATTTTGGATGCCCCGTTTTGTTAGGTGTCCGAACCCCTCTCCAACAAGGGGCAGCCGGGCCAGGTACCTTATCCCGTGTGCATTACATCAAGAAACCACCGCCAAGCAGATCGTCACCTTCATAGAAAACAGCCGATTGCCCTGGAGCAATGCCCTTGACGGCATGGTGAAATTCCACCTTCATCTTGCCATCTTCCTGTACGATCGTACTATTCATTCCAGCATCTTTATACCGTATCTTGGTCACTGCTTCCATAGGTTGGTCAATGGCCGCATATTTCACCAGATTGACGTTCTTTACGTAAGCTTCGCCACGTTGAAGATCCGCTTCATCACCCAGCATCACGGTATTACTTTCCGGAAGGATTTGTGTAACAAAAACAGGGCGTCCCAACGCGATTCCCAAACCCTTTCGTTGGCCTACGGTATAATATGGGTATCCCTGATGTTGGCCGACAACCGTACCGTCTGTTAGCACAAAATTACCCGGGCCAATACGTTCATCGATGCCTTCCACGCGATGACGCAAGAAGGCGCGGTAATCGTTATCCGGCACGAAACAAATTTCATAGCTTTCGGATTTGTTAGCCAGTTCCATTTGCCCCATATCGGCGGCCATCTGCCTGATCTCGGCCTTCGTATAGCTGCCCAATGGAAATTGAGTGCGGGCAAGGTTTTCCTGTGACACACCCCACAGCACATACGATTGGTCTTTATGGGCATCCCTGCCTTTAGAAATCACATAACGGCCGTTATCTTGTTGCCGGATATTCGCATAATGACCGGTTGCGATGAATTCACAATCCAGCTTATCCGCGCGCTTGAGCAAAGCTTCCCATTTGATATGCGTATTGCAAAGTACACAGGGATTGGGTGTGCGGCCCGCCAGGTATTCCTCAACAAAATTATCGATGACAAAGTCGCCGAATTCCCCGCGGATATCCAGTATGTAATGCGGAAAGCCATACGATACCGCCAATGCGCGGGCATCGTTGATGCTATCCAGACTACAGCAGCCCGTCTCCTTCGATGAGGTGCCAGAGGATGCATAGTCCCAGGTTTTCATGGTGAGCCCGATGACTTCATATCCTTGTTCGTGGAGCATTACCGCAGCAACGGAGCTGTCCACTCCCCCACTCATGGCAACCAATACTCTTCCCCTTTTGCTCATTGTCGTCGATTAAAAATGCAAAGATAAGCCTATTTTCCTTACCATATGTTGCACGCTTGTCATTTTATCCTCAACGCTATCAGCCGCTTGCCACACGCTTGGGAACAATTTTCAAAAAAAGTTTTCTTAAATAAAAAAAGGCGCTACATTTGCAGTCCCAAAACAACAACAAGCGTTGTTTACATCGGGTACCATAGCTCAGTTGGTAGAGCAAAGGACTGAAAATCCTTGTGTCCCTGGTTCGAATCCAGGTGGTACCACAGCAAGCCCCCTATACAGATTGTATGAGGGGGTTTTTCTTTACCGTGTTATTCAGTTCTTGCCGTATTTCGATTGCAGGAACCCGATTGTCGCACTCATCAGTCTTTTGAGCGCCTCCGTATCGATGTCCGCCAGTTTTTTGACGTAGATACAGGCCTTGCCCATGGTGAATTTGCCCAGGTCCTTGAGCAGGTGTTCGTGTTCCGGGGAACCGGTATAGACATACAGCGATATCGCCGCTTTCCGGGGCGAAAAGCCGACGAGCGGCCAGTCGCCTTCCTGGCGGCTCCTATCCGATTTGTAATGGTAACTGCCGAACCCGATGATGGACGGACCCCACATCCGCGGCTCATAACCCGTGAAATCCTGCATCAGCGCCAGCAGTTCGAAACTATCTTTCCGCTTCTGCTCTGTATCGGCGAAGTTGTTGATGAATGTGTGGACGTCTGCTTCGGTCCGCTTTGTTTTCAGTTCTGCCATAATAATAGCCTATTATCCAATGTATAAAACTACGGAAAAAATCAGCGCATAATCTCCCGTTCTATTTGGTTCGGGATATTTCGTTGTAAATCACCGGCATCTGTCCTTTCCAGGTATTCCAAATCATGTCATCCGTTATTAATCTGGCAATAAAATGCCCTACGTTTATACGGCTTGTTTTTCCCGGATCGAAAATCGCACTCCTTGTTGGTGAGCGATGCACCGAATATGCCGTTACGCATTCCTCGTTGACTAAACTGTCCGGACGGACTGCTACCCATTCAATAAATGGATGTTTTGGCCCAACATCAACTCTTAGGTAGTCCGCTGCCTTTTCGTTATCACGGAGGGGCGGTAAGATTGGCCGAAGCAACCCTATCACCATTTTTTGTCCAAATGAAATCGGATCATCCAGATCGCTGATGCAGTTTCCCGCAGTATTCATCAGCACAAATTTCATTGGCTCAATGGGTATATTTTTTAAAACGGCTTCGCACAATGTCCGGACGGCATCGGCAACAAGTTTTCTGGGTTTCCCATAAATGCCCTTCCAGGTCAAGTTATGTCCGAGACAAGACACCATGGCTTGGCAGTCGGCAAGGTATTTGGCCATATCTTCCACATGGATTTCCGCGATGCATTCCTTGATGATCGTTACGTTGTCATCGCTATTCCAAAAAGCAGGGATAACACTCGTTGGGCGGACAATGACCTTAACCTTTTGTCCCGCTTGCAGTAACAGCGCTACCAGCAGTTTTCCCGTCGCGCCGCTCGCTCCGACCACTAATATCGTCATCGTGTAAGTGTTATTGTCTGCACGATAACCCCGGCCCCACCATTGCCACCGAGATGATCCACGCGGATAAAAACCCTTATTTAACCAAATGCTTATACTTGGACCAATTGTCTGCGATTGCCCAGAGGTTGATGGCGAGCATCACCAACGCGATCCCGATCGTAGCCGGGTCGTGCGTAGCGTGGTGCACAACGATTCCCAGCATCACCGGAAGGATCACGATGGCACCCAAGGCCCGGTATCGGGGGATGGCGATGAGGATGCCACCGAGGATTTCGATGATAGCCACAAACGGAAGGACCCATTTGATTGTACCGAATGCACCGAAAATGGTCATCTGTTCGGGTGTGAGCTCGGGCGCTGGCATATAATTGAACAGTTTGTTCAGTCCAGAATTCACCATCATTAGGCCAAAGAGGATGGTGAGCACCAATAGGATTTTCTTTTTCATAATTTAGTTGAATTTGATGAATACGTCGGAAATATACGAAAGAATTTGGAAAATAAATATCATCTCCACGGTTCATTGGCCTCTGCATTCAATCCCTCTCTGCCGATATGGTTCACTGCTTAATCATGTTTTTCCAATACGCCCGATCCCCGTTTTCAAGGAAATCCAGGTAAGGCAACAAGGCCACCATCTCGGCGGTATCCGTTGCATCGAACAAGGCGCCCACGAAACTGGAGCAGAACGCCTGCCCGAAACTGTATTTGCTGATCCTCAACAGGTCCTCATAATCGATTTCAGTAGCATTCAGGTTCAATACTTCCTCCGGTATTTCGTAATCGCCTGCCTGATCAAAACCGATGTAACGGAACTCACCCGCTTTCCATACCTTGAACAGGATGCCGTGTGTCATTTGGCTACCAAAATAGGCAAAGATGCGGGAAAGCAAGGGAGTGGCTAGGTTACTCCCCAACCGGCAGGTAATGGTTTTTTCCAGGAACGAGGCATATGAAACGAACAATGAAGGCTCAAAACTGCTGTCAAAATGGGAAGTCACCAGGGTGAATATGCTATCCGCATCCTCTCCCCGCAGGAATTGTTTAGCCGCCAGTTCCGTCAAGCTGTGGTACTGCCCTTTCTTTCGTTTGTCGGTCAGCTGCACCGTGTCGGCTCTCCCCAACAGCGAAACGATCGCCCCCCAGTCCTCCGGCTGTCCCAGAACACGGCAATTATGGGCGATGTAGCCCTCGCGTTTTTGGTTTGGCTTCCGATCGCCAATGATTACCTCATTCGGCTTTATTTCGTCCTGAAGTGGACCCTTGAATCCACGGACATGCAGGAACAATTCCTCACCCAACGGTAGGGCGAGGACACCGAATCCTTTATTATTATCGAACCATTTCACAGCGCCGATGAACATGGCTTGGCCTGGGTTTTGTTTCAATAAAGGTAATCAATATCTGCTTTCGTTATCGCTTGGAAATTAATTATTTGTAAAAGATAACAATTAGTTAACGGCATCTGGATCAACCTCGCTACCTTTATATGGACTTAAGCAGGTAACTACATGAAAGCATTTACAAAAAAAAGCTATGGTGGACCGGAGATCCTTCAACTCGAGGAAGTGGAAAAGCCGCCATTAAAAAAAGATCATATCCTGGTTAAGGTGATGGCAAATTCGGCCAACCCGGCCGATTGGCATGTCCTCCGGGGGAAACCTTTTTTTGCACGGTTCTCCTTCGGGTTGTTCAAGCCAAAGGATAACATCCTCGGCGCTGATTTCGCCGGAATCGTCGAAGAGACGGGAGAACATGCAGCGTATTTTAAGGTCGGGGACCGGGTATTCGGCGAGATGCTTCAAGGAGGTGCTTTTGCCGAATATACGTGCGCACCGGCAAATGTTTGCGCCCTCATGCCGGAGGGAACCGATTTTCTAACAATGGCAGGTGTACCCGTTGGCGGATTAACGGCTTTGCAGGCGCTCATCACCCATGGTCAACTCAAGGAGGGTGAATCGGTGTTAATCAACGGTTCTTCGGGAGGCGTCGGTCATTTCGCAGTGCAAATCGCAAAGGCCTATGGCGCCGACGTAACCGCAGTCTGTTCCAGCAGGAACAGCAGCTTCGTCGCGGCATTGGGTGCTGACCGGATTATTGCCTATGACAAGCAAAACATCCACCAACATGAGGGGAAATATGATCTGGTGGTCGATACCCACGGCAACCTAACCCATCACGATTACCAACGAATGGGACGGCGCGGTGTCATGGTAGGTTTCACAACGGTGGGGCATATGATGTCGTTGCTGTTGAAAAAGGCTTTCAAACGGTTTCCCTTGGTCCAATTTACGGCTGAGGCCAACACAAAAGATCTGGCGACATTGGCATCTTTGATTCAGCGCGGAAAAATCATGGTGCATATCGAAAAAACCTATTCGTATACAGAAATTCCGGAAGCCATCAGCTATATTGAAGCCATGCGCACCAAAGGGAAAGTGGTAATGGTGTGGGAAAATATTGATCAAAAAACAATCTGATTGCGCCTTGCAATACCGTTATGGATGTTCATTACATAAAACTTCCTGTTCGGTACAAATCTTCCCTTTCCAGTTTTTCCATTAACGGAAATTCATTATATTTGATACCCCATAGAAATGGACGCGATCCTGAAACCGTACAGGAGTTTGCAACTGGGTGTTATAAACCATCATTGGATACTTAAATTTTAAAGTATGGAGACATTAAAATTTATGACAGACATCGATTCCCCAACGGAGATCGGCCGGATCAAATCCATCCTCGACAGGTTCTCGGAAATCAAGGAATGGCAACTGGATTTCAATTCCATCTATAACTTGCTGGTGGTAAAGGCAATCAATTTAAAAGGAACGGCAATAGCCGAGGCACTTCATGCGCTGGGCTATAACGCCACGCTGGTTTATGAAGAATAGTCGGATAATATACATATTTATTGATGGGTAATCTTTAGGTTTCTAAACCATCCTTCCGAACCGTTGCCTACCCAAAAACCGAGTGCACCCTCCTTTTGATCGCTGAGCTGCCTGACCTCCAACGTCGGTCGGGAGGCATGGTTTACGTAGACGGTTATGTCCGGATAATTGACAACAATCCGGACATGAAACCATGCGTCCACGGGATCGGGCACGGGATCGATCCGGTTTTCGTACCTATTCGGAAATCGTTCGCGTAGCAGGGACCAATCATTTCCGGGCAACGAAACATATTGCACGGAGTGGCCATTCCGCTCCGGATGCCGGAAGTTGAATGGCCGGAAATAGACAGCGTCGAAGGTTTTGTCATCGCGGCCATGGAAGGCAACTCCTACGAAACTCTGCCCCGGGATGTCACGGCCCTTTAATTCCAGCTCGATGACGCCGTTCCCGAACAGGGAACCGTTAAGCCACAGTATCCCATTATCGGCGTTGGCATCTAAATGGGCTTCGCCACGCTCGTAGGAAGCTTTCCGGTTGAATGCCGTGAAATTCACGCTGCTTATTGTCGGCGTCTCTACGCGTGGCTGCGCCGATGAATAGCTGACAGTCATCAATAAAGTAAGTACAAGCATGCACGTTGTTTTCATGATTTTGGTATTTTTGAAGCAAAAGTAGGTGCTGCGGCTTCAGCGCTCCCATCAAAACCGGGTCAAAATCCGGTCAAATGGAATCTTGAAGAGCAGGCAACTGATATCGTCCGTGGTCCTTTCAGAACAATCTTACATCGCATTATGCAGGAGGCAGATCGAAGAAAAATTTGCCTTCGGTAACGGCAGCGGGTATACCCAGCGGGACCTTGAGCTGCTGGCGCGGCACATCGAAGAAAAAACAGGAATTGTTTTGAGCCTGTCTACATTGAAACGCTTCTGGAAGGACGATTTCAAGCAACGTCCCCAACTGGCCACCTTGAATGCCTGGCTGCAATACTGGACTACCGGGACTGGCAGGACTTCAAGCTGCGCAACCCGCAGCCGGTCAACCGCATCGCGCCTAAAAAGAGCATTTGGGTGGGCATTGTTCCGGTTTTGGTCCTGCTAGTGATCATTGCGATCGTGCTGGCAATCAGGACAGGGGACCCGCCCCCAAGAGGCGTGAACGTCAGCGGCCCGGTTCGCTTCGCTGCTCAAAAAACCGTGACCTCCGGCACGCCGGCTACCGTGATCTTCAATTACGATGTATCCCAGGTGGCTGCCGATAGCTTTTTTATCCAGCAATCCTGGAATCCGTTGCACCGTGTCGCGATTGATCCCGCTGGCGACACCTACACAAGCATTTACTATGCCGCAGGATATCACCGGGCACGCCTGATTGCAGGTGATTCCGTCCTGGCCATGCAGCCCGTACATATACTCAGCGACGGCTGGGAACCCCGTCTGTATGACAACTATCAGGACAGGGAACCAATGAACTTCAAAAACGAATATTTTATCGATGATGGACGCCTTCATCTCAGCATTGAGCTGCTTAAGAAAAAGAATGTGGATTTCTCCCGTCCGTTCGAGACCAGGGTTACCAATAGCCGAGTGTTTCATGCTTCTTCGGACCATTTCAACTTGGTCTCACGTGTAAAAGTGGACAGTTTGACCGGCAGCGCCTGCCCCTTTATGCAAGTCATGATCGTGACCGAGAAACACATCTTCTGGGTAAACCTGCAGCAGCGGGGCTGCGAACGGAATGCGGGCTACAAGATCGGAGAAATCACCCGCTTCGGTGGAGACAACGACCTTTCGCCCCTCGGTATCGACGTATACCAATGGCAGGAAATAGGCCTAAGCGTGAAAGATAAACATGCCGAAATAACGTTGAACGGCGAAGGGCTGTTCCGGGAAACTTTCCATGAAGATTTCGGCGATATCATGGCGCTTACCTATATCTTCAGCGGGACCGGTTCCATCGATCATGTCCGGCTGGAAGGGGCACGCGGCGAGACGGTCTTTGAAGACGATTTTGATTAAAACACTAATTATGGCATACAACGTTCTATTGGCCGAACGGGTAAGGGAGTACCTATCCGCCGTACCGGGTCTGGACATCCGGGAAAAGAAAATGTTCGGGGGACTTGCTTTCCTGGTGAACGGAAAAATGTGCGTGAATGTGAGTGAGGATGGCCTCATGTGCCGTTTCGATCCCGAGGACGTTTCCGAAATCTCCACGAGGAAGGGCTACCTCCCCATGGTGATGAATGGCCGCCGATTGGCCGGGTATTGCTATGTAAGCCCCGAAGGGTTCGCCGACGGGGAGGACTTTGCCCAATGGCTGGAGCTTTGCCTGGCGTTCAACGGAAAGGCAAAGGCCACCAACGCGCGGAAAAGGCGGATTAAATAAAAAAGGCTTTGGAAAAATCCAAAGCCCCTTAAAACGTCGATTTCAAAGAATTTCCCGTTTTTACGTTTTACGTAATGTCGATGTGCCGTGGCGTCCTAGCCTTGGCTTCCTCCCGCTTGGGAATGAGGAGCTTCAGGATGCCGTCTTCATAGTGGGCATTGATCCTTTCCTCATCCACCACATTATTGGGAAGCTCGAAGCTACGGCTGAACGCGCTGAAGCTGAATTCCCTGCGGCTGTAGCCATCCTCCTTTTTTTCTTCCGAGTGCTCCCGGTCGCAGGAGATGGTCAGCGTATTGCCGTCCAGCTCCACATTGAAATCTTCTTTTTTAAGTCCGGGTGCGGCCATTTCCACTTCATAGTTATCTTCGGTTTCCCGGATGTTGGTCGAAGGAATCGTATTGCCCGGCTGCCGGAAATTGTCCCATAGCGGATCAAGGGATCCCCTTCCGAAAAAATCGTCGAATAGTGACGACCGCATTGGCGACCGATGTCTGTTACTTTTGATCAGATTCATCACAAACCTCCTTTTTAATGAATAAAACAATGAACGTTATTAAGGCTACAATCCCGGTTTTGATTTGTTTTCCTTGTGGAAAACTTGCGAACAGCGAATTCTTGATTCCCGGAATTGGTGGTCGTCCCGCTCAAACGGATCTACGCTTCAAGAGCTGGTATAGGCCACTCACGTCCGCCTCCCATGTCGGCAACAGGATGACCATGACGGTTTCCTCGATGATGTCCAGCGCTGTTAGTACCATCGCCACGTAAAACAATAGTAGAGGTGGCGATGGCAGGAAGAATGTGAATACCAAGAAAAGGCCCTGGAACACCGCGGCCGCCTTGGCAAGGTAAGTGTGGAAACTGGTGGTCTTTCCGTAACGGATAAGCGCAAACACCAACTGTACCACAAAAAGCAGGAGCAGCAACAGTATCCACAGGTACTCCTGCCGAATAAATGACCAGTGCCAGGCAAACAGCCCGATAATAGCTACCAGCACAGTCAGATCATCGGCAATGGAATCCAGTCGGGCACCCATCACGCTTACCGCCTTATACTTGCGCGCAAGATAACCGTCGATGGCGTCGGTAAAGAAACTGAACGCAAGCAACCATTTGAAGATATCCCGCTGCCCGGTGAAGATAAGCAGTAACAGGACGGGAGCAGCGATCAGCCGGTAAAACGTGATACCATTGACGATGTAATAACTGGTACTGTGCATGTATCCCAAAGTTCGTGAAAATCACACCATCGTGATCACTACATTGCCTGTCTTTTGACCTGTTTCAACGTAACGATACGCATCAATCAGCTGTTCGAACGGGTATTGCCGGTCAATCACTGGTTTGAAGCGACCCGAACTTGCCAACTCCTTCAAGAAAATCACATTTTCCTTGCTGATGGTCGGAATCGGAAACAATACTTTTTTGCCTCCGAATAGCGGAGTGATCAATGCTAAGAAAGGATTCTGGGATAGGTAACCCAATTCTGTGGATATATAAATACCGCTTTTTTTCAGCAAGGGTTTACACTGCCTGAATGAGCTTTTGCCTACGGCATCGAAAATGAAATCGAAGTGATGGTCACTCTTTGTAAAATCCTGGCTCGTGTAGTCGACGACTTCGTCTGCACCCAGCGACTTGACGAGTTCGATGTTTTTGGTATTGGATACCGCCACTACGTAAGCCCCAAAATGCTTCAACAATTGCACGGCTGCCGAGCCAATGGCTCCTGTCGCCCCATAAACCATTGCGTTTGCTCCATTTTTTACCTTTGCCGCTCGGATATTGCCCAGCGCATAATGACTGCCCTCCATCAGTGGTGCGGCATCCGAATAACTAACTCCATCGGGAATGGTCGTAAATGCGCCCGATTCGGCAATTACTTTATATTCGGCATGCCCACCGAAAGCCGAATCGTCAAAACCAAACACCCGATCACCGGGATGAAAGGCGGTGACGTCCTTACCAACGGTCTCAATCTGTCCGGCAAATTCGCAGCCTAGGATCTTATTTCTGGGCCGGAACAACCCGCTGAAAAACCGAACAATAAAATAATTCGCACTCCGAAATCCGCAGTCCGTGCGGTTCACGGTCGTGGCATGCACTCTTACCAGGATTTGATGGGCTTTAGGCATCGGTTTCGGGACGTCCTGAAGTTGGACCACCTCAGGTGGACCGTACTTTGTGTATGTCATTGCCTTCATAATCGGTTTTCACAAAGCTAACTTTTTGAATGTTAACTTGATGTTAACTCCGACAGGGATCTTCAAATAATCCCATCCAATGGTCCACCTTTCGCCCCCAATGCATCCACGCGCTTTTCCACATCGGGATCTTTTATCAGCTCCGGTGCATGATGGGGTTTCTTGCGCGCATCGATGATGATCGGCCCATGGCATCCCCAATGCTTGTGTTTGATGAAGCTATTTACACCATGAATATCATGCGAGGGATTGCTCCGCGTGAACGCGACCCACACGAAATTGTTGACATTGGCGGATGTGAAAGCGGCATCATCACATAGCACGAGCAACATGATTCCGGTGAAATCGACAGCCATAACCGCTTCGCACCATGCTGCGATTCGGTCGGCTTCTGTATCGTCATCGGTAAACGATGGCGCCTCTACCGCGATGATGCCGGGCAGGATCAATTTGCACGCATCAAATGGGCGAGGCAGGGTAAATCCGCCGGGGAGTTCAGCCGCCAACACGCGCTTTTTGTTTCCTGCGGCGGCAAAGACCGCTTTGGAGCCGGCATTCAATCCGTCCCCCGAATAGTCGAGGGTATCGATGGTCGTCCGCGTGTGGAAGTGCAGGTCGCGCGTCGGATCGATCCGCTCAAAAACATGTGTCAGGAATGCGCCTACGTCGTGAATATCCAGCTGGGGATTATCTTGGTAAGCCGTGATAAACAAATATTTGGCAAGACTCAATTGGTTTTTGCCCAATATCTGATTGGCGATCGTCAGGATTTCCTGCGGCCGGTCGGCCTGCAAATAGGGTGTATAGCGCTCACTGCCGATGGCAAAGAGTAATGGATGTACTCCCGCGGCATCTACGGCGTGTACCGCATGGAGCCCATTGATTTCCTGCGGGATGGCCGCCCCCGTGATTTCGTGTATCAGGGCACCGAAACTGGTGTCTTCCTGCGGAGGCCGTCCGACGACGGTAAACGACCAGATGGGATTTTTGCGGTGGTACACCTGATGCACATGCATCAGCGGAAAGGGATGTGCCAGGCTGTAATAACCAAGATGGTCGCCAAACGGTCCTTCTGGCTTGTTTTCCTGCGGATACACCATTCCCGTGATGACGAAATCCGCATCGGCCGAGATGCAGAAACCTTCCGCATCGTAAAAGTAACGGAAACGCCTGTTGCCCAGTGCGCCGGCAAACGTCAATTCCGATAACCCCTCGGGCAGGGGCATCACAGCAGCCAACGGATGAGACGGCGGCCCGCCCACAAAAATACTCACCTTAAGCGGCTGTCCCAATGCATTGGCCTTGGTCTGGTGCACGCCGATGCCGCGGTGGAGCTGGTAGTGAAGACCGGCTTCGGCATCGGGCACATACTCGTTGCCCGCCAGCTGGATGCGATACATGCCGAGGTTGGCATGCATAACCCCGGGGTTGGTTACATCCTCTGTATATACCTGGGGCATGGTGATAAACGGCCCGCCATCCATCGGCCAATTAACGATCTGCGGCAATTGGCTGATGCGGGTAGTCCCGTGCAAAATGGGCGCACCGCTTGCTTTGCGCCATGGAAGCGCAGACAAGGCCGTGGTGGCCACATGAGCATAGCTGAGAGGTTTCCGGAGTGCCTGCATGGGATCCGCTTTGACGGCTACGAGCACCTTGATTTTTTCGAGGGTGTCCCTGAACATGAATCGTGAACGTGCCAACGTGCCAAACAGGTTGGATACCGCCGGAAACGGACTTCCTTTGATGTGCTCGAATAGCAACGCGGGTCCCTGCGCATCATAGACGCGCATATGGATAGCAGCCATCTCCAGGTACGGATCCACCTCTTGTTTGATGCGGATGAGGTGACCGTGGCGTTCCAAATCGTGTACACATTCGGCGAGGCTGCTATATCCCATAATGATCTTGATGTTTGGGACAAAGATAGCCTATACCTATACTTAATCAATCCAATTTCTTAAATTCGCCACGGAAAGAAGTAGACCATTGGCATAGATGCAACTGACCAAGCTTGAAATAAAAGGATTCAAAAGTTTTGGCGACAAGATCACCATCCATTTCAACGAAGGTGTAACCGCTATTGTAGGACCTAATGGCTGCGGAAAATCCAATGTGGTGGATGCCATCCGTTGGGTGCTGGGTGAGCAGAGCACACGGATGCTGCGCTCTGAAAAGATGGAAAACATCATCTTCAACGGCACCAAAAACCGCAAGGCCGCTAACCTCGCCGAGGTGTCGCTGTCATTCGACAATACCAAAAACATCCTCCCCACCGAATTTTCGCAGGTCACCGTCACGCGCAAACTCTATCGCAGCGGGGAAAGCGAATACCGGCTCAACGATGTGAAATGCCGACTGAAAGACATCACTGACCTATTCCTGGATACGGGCATCGGAGCCGACTCGTATTCGATCATCGAGCTTAAGATGATCGATGAAATCATCAACAACAAGGACAATTCACGCCGTAACCTCTTTGAGGAGGCCTCGGGGATATCGAAATATAAGGTCCGCAAAAAACAGACACTCAGCAAATTAAAAGACACGGAGACCGACCTCGACCGGGTCGAGGATCTGTTGTTCGAAATCGAAAAAAACCTAAAAACGCTGGAAAACCAAGCGAAGAAAGCCGAACGGTATTATCGACTCAAAGAAGAGTATAAAACGGTCAGCGTTGCCTTGGCCACTTACCGCATTACGCATTTCAGCGATTCGCTGGCCCGACTGAATCAACAGGAACTGGTGCAACGGACGGAGCAGACCCGCATCAATACCGAAATTGCCACGTTGGAAGCACTGCTGCAACAACTCAAACAGGAAAGCCTGGCTAAAGAAAAGAACCTCGCGACCCAACAAAAGGCCACGAATGAATATGTATCCAAAATACGGGCCTACGAGAGTGAAAAAAAGGTAAAAAACGAACAGCTCCGAAACCTGCAGGACCAAGAAAAGCGGCTGAATGAAGAGCTGTCCCAAGATAAGCAGCAACTCAACCACGCCCTGTATAACATCAAGCGGCTAAACGAAGAATACCTCGTTGAACAGCAGAAACTCACCGCCATCACCGCTGCGCTCACGGGGCAACAAGCGGAAGTAGACGAACTGCGCGGACAACAGCAGACGGCGAAGAACAAGCTGGACAATGCCGCGCGGCAGCACAGTGAATTGCAAAACGAGATCTACAAACTCGAAAAGGAAATTGCGGTGTTGCGCATCCAATACGATGCGCTCGAACAGGAAAGCTTACGCAACGTGACGGACGCCGAGTCTAAAGCGTCCGAACTTGACCAATTCAACACGTTGGTATTGCAATTGGAAGGCCAAACGGAAGCCCTGCAGCAGGAATACGGGCGTGCCGTGCAGGCGGAAACTGAGCTGCAGCAGCTGCTTACCGACACCGAAGCAACCATTCAGGCACACAAGGATGCGCTCACACGTGATAACCGGCAAGTAGACGCCAAGCAGAACGAATATAACCTGACCAAGTCGCTGGTAGACAATCTGGAGGGCTTCCCGGAGTCCATCCGTTTTCTCCGTAAAAACGCAGGCTGGAAAAAACAACATCCCTTGTTTTCGGATATCCTCTTCTGCAAGGAAGAATATCGCATTGCGATCGAAAACTACCTGGAGCCATATATGAATCATTATGTCGTGCAGCGACAGGAAGAAGCCGTACAAGCCGTACGGTTGTTGAGCGATGCTGCACGTGGGCGGGCCCATTTCTTCGTGCTCGATGCCATCCGTGACCTTGCCATACCGGCGATGACACCTCCTCCCGATGCGCAGCTGATACCTGCGCTCGACATCGTCACTGTGGAGCAACAGTACCTCCCCCTGTGCCGGATATTGCTCCGCAATGTATTCCTGCTGCAAACGGACGACGAAAAGGAATTGGCGTATCCCCTACCCGATGAAGAAAAGGTGATTCTCCACCGCAGCGGCAAATTCAGCAAAAACCGGCTTGGTCTTTCGGGCGGGTCGGTAGGCCTCTTCGAGGGGAAACGCATCGGGCGCGCCAAAAACCTCGAAAACCTCGCCAAAGAAATCAAAACGCTCGGACAGCGCATCGCCCATCAACAAGCGCAGCTGGAAGAAGCGACCCAGCAGGCGGCTGCCTTGAAAGGAAGCTCGCAAAAAGTGCGGATAGAAGAGCTGGCCCAACAGCTTAACAGGCTCGACCATGAACTGGTATCGGTAAGGACCAAGCAGGAGCAATATCAGGCGTTCATCACCAACAGCCAAAACCGCAAGCACGACATCGAGCAAAAGATGGGCGGTATCGCCCGGGAGCTTCAGGACGCAGAACCCCGGCTGGAAGCGCTGAAGGCCGAAAATGAAGAAAAAAGCAATTCACTACAGGGTATGCAGGCGACCTTTCAGGAGCTTTCCGAAACGCTCACCGAAAAGGCATCGGCCTACAACCAGGAGAACATCCGCTTCCACCAACAGCAAAATAAGGTCTCGGGTATCAGCAAAGACCTGGAATACCGCGAAAGCCTCCGCGATACGTACGAAAGCCGGATATCGAAAAATGCGGCTGAATATGAACTCGTACAAGCCGGCATTAACGAGACACTGCGTCATGTAGACGACTCGGATGAGGACCTCATCGCGATGTATGCCCAAAAGGAAGCCTATGAAAAAGGCTTGGTAGCGGTAGAAGACGATTACTATGTATCGCGGGGGAAAATCAATGAAACCGAGGAAGAGATTACGCGCTTGCGTAGGCAGAAGGAACAAATGGACGTTTTATTCGACGAGCTACGCGATAAAAAAACAAATCTAAAGCTCGACCTCAATGCCTTGAAAGAACGGCTGTCGGTGGAGTTCTCCATCGACATCAATGCGATGATATCCGCCCATTCCGAAATCGGCGAGACTATGCCGCCTGAACCACTGGAAGACGAGGAAACCCTGCGCCAAAAAACGGAAAAGCTGCGCAGGCAACTCGACGATTTCGGCAGCATCAATCCCATGGCGATGGAGGCTTATCAAGAGATGAATGAACGATATACCTTCATCATCAAAGAAAAGCAGGATCTGCTGGACGCAAAGAATTCCTTGTTAGCGACCATACAGGAAATCGACGATACTGCGCGCGAGAAATTCATGGGGGCATTCACCAGCGTGCGCGAAAACTTCATCAACGTATTCCGGTCGCTATTCAATGAAGAAGATTCGTGCGATCTCATTCTGAGCGACCCTGACAATCCGCTTGAGTCGGACATCGACATCATCGCCCGCCCTAAGGGCAAACGGCCGCTGTCCATCAACCAGCTTTCAGGAGGCGAAAAAACCTTGACATCCACGGCCCTGCTTTTCGCGCTTTACCTGCTCAAACCGGCGCCTTTCTGTATCTTTGATGAGGTTGACGCGCCACTGGATGATACCAACATCGATAAATTCAATAACATCATCCGGAAGTTTTCGGACCAGTCACAGTTTATTATCGTGTCGCACAATAAGCGCACCATCGCCAGTACCGATATCATCTATGGCGTCACGATGGTCGAG
Source organism: Parapedobacter brassicae (assembly GCF_051400755.1). Classification (NCBI taxonomy): domain Bacteria; kingdom Pseudomonadati; phylum Bacteroidota; class Sphingobacteriia; order Sphingobacteriales; family Sphingobacteriaceae; genus Parapedobacter; species Parapedobacter brassicae. Next base: position 809,602 of record NZ_JBLFFL010000002.1, on the reverse strand, counting down.
CAAGGTGTGTCGCGTGTAGTGGCCGTTGATATGCGGGAGGTGGCTTAGCAATGAATTAATCAGAACTAATCGATCGCACTATGAATAAAATCATCATCGGGCTGCTCCTCTTGTTTGCCACGAACGTGAACGCCCAAGAAAAAATGGCGACTGACACCACAGCTGTCCATTCGATTGACGGCATTGTGAAAGCCGTGTTGCACATCATCTCCGGCGAAGAAGGAAAGGCGCGCGACATCGATGCCTTCCGGAATCTGTTCTTGCCTACGGCCCGGCTAACCGTGCTAACCCACAATCCGGCCACACCCTATCGAACGCTGACCGTTGACGAATTCATCCAGGTCATCAGCGCCCAACCGAGCGACCGTGGTTTCCGGGAGGCGGAGCTCGGCAAGACGGTAGATGAATATAATGGCATTGCCCACGTATTCCAAAGCTATCATGCTAAGGACAATGGCAAACATGATGAAAAGGGCATCAACAGCCTTCAATTGATTCATTTCAATGACAGGTGGTGGATCGCCAACATCGTCTGGACGGGCGATTCCAACGGCATAGGCGTACCGCCTAAATACCTCGATTAATTATACCGGTTGGCGTAATCCACCGGTGATAAGCCCGCGATCCGCTTAAACACGTCACGAAACGCTTTCGGGTCGGTATAGCCGACCTCGTACATCACCTCGGCCACCGTCTTCCGGCCGGTTTCCAATTGCTTTTTCGCGGCCTCGATCTTGACCCGTTGGATGTATTCGATCACGGTATTGGCGGTGACCTTCTTAAATCTGCGCTCAAAGGTCCGGCGGCCGATACCGAATTTGTCCGCCAGCCCATCCACCGTAAGCCGGTTAGCATAGTTCTGCTCAATATGCTCCTGAATGGCCAGGATCAGACTGTCGCCGTGGTCTTTCTGTCCCTTAAATACACTGAACGGCAGCTGACTATTTTTTTCGATGTCGAGCAAAAAGTATTTCGACGCAATGATGGCCATTTCGCGGCTCGTATATTTCTCGACCAAGTATAAAAGGAGATTCCAGTACGTGCTTGCTCCCCCGCTGGAATACAGCCCTTTCTGATGGGTAATCACCCGATCGTCGGCCAACTGCACGGCCGGAAACCGGGCTCGGAACTCGTTGGCAAACAGCCAATGTGTCGAGCATGATTTTCCGTCAAGCAACCCCGTGGAAGCCAGCAGGAACGCCCCGATGCATAAGCTGGCCACCTCGGCCCCTTGCTGGTATTGCTTCACGATCCAAGGATAAAATGCCCCGTTGCGATCGATCGCTTCGCCGATATCTCCGCTGACGGGAGGAATGATCACCAGATCCGTCCGTTCAACATCCGCAAGCAGGACATCCGTGTGAATGGATACCAAGCCATCGTTCAGCTTCACTTCTTTGGTCAGTCCCACGGTCTGCACCTCAAAAAAAGGCCGGTGCCCTGCGGTCTTAAAAAAATCATTGACCGCCGTGAACATGTAACGGGGATCGACGACGGCTGCTGGCACCGCCGTCTCGGGAACGAGTATGCTTACTTTCTTCATCTTACAAAGGTAGGACAAACGATTGTCGCAATCAACCCGCCGTTTTGTCGTTTTTACCCTATACCGGGCATGAAAAATGGCATTATATTACGCCATCTATTTTTGCTGCAACGAAGGATTCTTGGGCAACCACTTGGCAATCCGACCACGGAAAGGAGCAAGTATATCCCACATGCGCCGATTGGGATCGATGCCACGCTCCCCGCAGTCGATCACTTCACATGATCTCAGGAAGCGACGATACAAGCCGAAACGAAAAACGAATCGGAATAGGCGGTGGTATTTCAGCAAAAAGTATTCAAAATAGAGGTGTGCCCATATCTCCACGGCAAATGAGTCATCGGTAATGACGATCGGTTTCCCATAATGACGCTGGTAATCCGCCTTGATCAGATTGACCAATTGGGTCACCGCGCGTACGGGCTGAAGGGTGACCATCCGTTTGAACGCTGCATCATTTGCAATCCTGATATGCCCCTCTTCGATACCAACAACCATCAGACAGTCATGCAAACGGTAGGCTTTTTCCATTTCAGATCCCTTGCCGCTGCCTGACCGCTTCATACAAAGACACTCCGGCAGATACCGATACGTTGAGGGAAGCAATGGAACCTGCCATCGGGATTTTAGCAAGGTGGTCGGCGATGCGCAGGAGCTCATCGGAGATGCCGAACTCTTCCGAACCCAGCACCAATGCGGTCGGAACCGTGTAGTCAAGCTGATATAAGTCATTGTCTGTCTTCTCCGTACAGGCCACTAGCTGAATGCCTGATTCCTGTAACAGCCGCGCGGTTTTAGCCAGATTATCTTCCCGGCAGACGTTGATTTTGTATAGCGCCCCGGCGGACGTCTTGATGGCATCAGGATTGATTTCGGCTGAACCTTTCCTGGGCACGATGAGCGCATGCACCCCCGCACACTCGGCCGTACGGGCAATGGCACCAAGGTTACGTACATCGGTAATACCATCCAAGATGAGCAGCAAGGGCACTTCTCCCTTTTCGTAGATCACCGGCACAATATCCTCCACCCGTTGATACGTAATCGGTGAGATGACAGCGATGACCCCCTGGTGGTTTTTGCGCGTCATGCGGTTGAGCTTTTCCACCGGCACCTGCTGGTAGCTGATGTTATGCTGCTTTAGCAGTTGCTTCAGTTCGAGGAACAGTCCACCGCCCAATCCGCGCTGGACGAAAAGGGACTCGATTTCCTTGCCGCTGTCAATGGCCTCGATGACCGCCCGGATACCGTATATATGTTGATTTGTTTCGCGTTTTTCATGGCCGCCGCGCCACTGCTGATCCTGCATGCTGATGTATTTGCGGACGAAGTTAAGCATAGTTAGGCCGACTTGCAATTTACGGTCGGATTCGTTATACCACAAATGCACCTACAAGGGCTGCAGGATGGAAGTTTTTGTCATTGAATAAGTGGTGCCGGTGTCCCATCCAACGCATAAACTCCAGCGATAGCCCCACAAGAATCACTGTCCCCGGCGGTTTATCCAGATCGAGATGCCAATGCTGTTGCGGCACCTCTTTTTCCCGTTCACGCAGGGAGATCAACAATTGATCTTTGCGCATGCATTGGTATTCCTCCTTTTCAAAATCAAACGCAAAAACCCTGAGCTGGATGGTACAATGGGTTACATCGCCCGACCATAGCAGATCCCGTTCGCTGTGGAACGCCGGTATCACGATGTCGAGCGACCCAGGTGTGCTATGGTCAACCTGTATATCGACAAACAGGTAGTCTTGCAGATGAGATTTGTCGTTGAACTGGAAATCGGCCAGCCGATGCAATCTGCCGGCGGCAAGCTGCATGGAACCCGGCTGTTGACTGCGATTGGCGCGCATGGCACGCAGCACCTGCGCGTTAAGCCGGTTGATCATCCCGCCATCGTGATACTCCAGAATCAATGTCCAAAAAGCACGTCTGATCATGCGGGCGCAGCTGCTGGCCGTACCAAAATCCACACCGGCGGCCTTGGTGGCTTCGGTTCGTTTTACCCTGAATTGAGCGCGGCCCTGTACGACATTCAAGTTGCCGACCCTCCGGCTGATCACAGACCCTACCAATCCCCGGATGTATCCGTCTTCTATCTTTCCCATAAGTAACAATTTTTAGTGAAACATAGGACCAAGATAGTAATACAAAACACTGAATATCAAATATTTGTTTATTTTTAGAAAATTAAAAAACAGCCTTCGATGCTCCCTATCAATCTGGAAATGGGCTGTCGAAGGGCAATTATGAAAATGGCAATGGATCGGGATTGCTGTACCACTGCTCCGAGACCCCTCCGAGACTGCTCCGCCATACCAGCGGGGTACCGTCGGCGTGCGACCTGGATGAAAGCACGTTTTTTCGGGTAAAACGTGGACTCAACGTGGACTTACCGTGCCTGCACGGTGCGTGCATACCGAAGGAGTCTCGGAGCAATCTCAAACGAGGTGCGGGCAGGTATCGAAAAGAAGTCGACGACATGCCCACACGGGGTTATTCCAGTATATTTAGGCTTTTCTCGATGAGGTGAATACACTCGTCCAGCTGTTCCTCGGTAATGACCAACGGCGGCGCAAAGCGGATTTTGTCGCCATGGGTAGGTTTGGCCAGCAGGCCGTTGTCTTTCAATGCAAGGCACAGGTCCCACGCCGCATCGGGATTGTCGTGTTCAATGACGATGGCATTGAGCAGTCCTTTTCCGCGGATCTGCTTGATGTTGGGATGATGCAGTTCGCCAATTCGTTTGCGGAAGTAGTCGCCCAGCTCGGCGGACCTTTCTGCCAACCGTTCTTCGCGAATGACCTCCAGCGAGGCGATGGCCACCTTGCAGGCCAATGGATTGCCGCCATAGGTCGAACCATGTTCTCCGGGTTTGATGCACAGCATCACCTCATCGTCGGCCAACACGGCTGAGATGGGCAATGTGCCGCCACTCAGGGCCTTGCCCAGAACCAGGATATCGGGACGCACATTTTCGTGATCACACGCGAGCATCTTGCCGGTACGCGCCAATCCCGTTTGGATTTCATCACCGATGAATAATACGTTAGCCTGTTTGCAGAGGTCGTACGCGGCTGCCAGGTACCCTTCATCCGGAACATACACGCCGGCCTCCCCTTGGATGGGCTCGACCAGAAAACCGGCAACCTGCGGATCGCGCAACGTCTTGGCTAAAGCCTCCAGATCATTATAAGGGATCACTTCATAACCCGGCATGAACGGTCCGAAGCCGTCACGCGACGACGGGTCGGTGCTGAAGGAGACTACATTGAGCGTGCGCCCATGGAAATTGCCTGCTACCGTGATGATCTTCGCTTGGTTGGTCGCGATACCCTTTTTATCGTAACCCCAACGGCGGGCGAGCTTCAGGGCAGTTTCCACGGCCTCTACCCCACTGTTCATGGGCAATACCTTATCGTAACCGAAGTACTTCGTGATGTATTCGGCATACTCGCCCAGCAAATCGCTGTGGAAAGCCCTTGAGGTAAGTGTAAGCTTTTGCGCCTGCTCCACCAATGCGCCGATGATCTTTGGATGGCAATGACCCTGGTTGACCGCCGAATAGCCCGATAGGAAATCATAATAACGCTTGCCATCGACATCCCATAGGAATACGCCTTCTCCCCTTTCCAATACCACCGGCAACGGGTGGTAATTATGCGCGCTGTACTGTAATTCCTTTTCGATGAATTGCTCGGTAGTTGAAAGACGATCGGTAGTTAGTGTCATGAGCCAAAATTAACATTCTTTCGCGATAATTGCCGCATCAGGCCCCAAACAAATCACTCCACTTCAAGCACCTGGACGAAGCCGCTCAGATCGATTGAAATTAAGCGAATTTAAATTTGAATACCACTATTTTGAAAGTGAAAAAATTAGAATGGCAAAAAGCAACAAGAAAAAGCAAAATAGTTTATTCAAAAAACACAAAAAAACCCATTTTATAGATTAGATATATATGTAATTTACATTTTATTTTATATATTTTTCAATAAAATGAGTTTTTTTGTAACAAAAACACAATACATAACATTAATTTAAAAAAAGTTTTATTTTTTTGTTTATGTTTTCTATTAAAGTATTAATTTTTTATAGAAATCAACTAACTTTATCATTAATATTGAATTCGCATACATTTATTGATCAATAGACAATATTTAAAATGAAAATAGAAGCACAAACAACAAATAAATTTAACTCAAACTAAAATATTGCCGATGAACTAGGAATCCACAACAAACATCACAAAAAAACCGACAAAGGGTGCATCCTTTGCCGGCTTAATTAATGAGACCAGTCCGAAACACGAATTTGCGAGACTGATATCTCCTTTTGCTTTGATCAAACCGTTACGGTATCAATCAAATGGCCAAAGGTATACAAAAGTATTTACAATTGCGTCAAAAAAATGGGAAATCACGTGTCCCATCTCGGATGATTGTAGATGTTTGATTAGTTAACAACGCAAATTAGCAAGTGGGCGGTTGTCTCCTTTTGTTCAATTAACCCATTAAATGACTCATCAAACATTCACAAGAAAGCATGAAAAAACTAAGCGATTTGCTACCAATTGTGCTAAAAGCCTTGCCCTCCGTCTTGATTTGCTGCATGGTACCGTGTATATGCACCATTCAGACATTGCAGGCTGCTCCAACTACACCAATCAGGGGGAACAGCAACCTGAAACTGATGGCAGATATTACGATACAAGGCGTTGTAGTTGATGGCGTCTCAAAGGAACCCCTGGCAGGCGTTTCGATAAAAGTCGAAGGGAAAACCACAGGAGTTACGACCGATGAAGCGGGAAGATTTACAATCCGGACCGCCGATAACGCCATCTTGATCATCTCGTATATCGGATACAAAACCCAGCGAATAAAGGCAAATGCTGACATGAGTATCGCCTTGGAAGCAGATGCCACTTCACTGGAGGAGGTTGTGGTATCCGGTTACACCACGCAAAACAGAGCCGAGTTTACTGGATCTTCTTCCCATATTAGTGGTGCCGCAATTGCAACACGGCCCGTATCGAGTTTCGATCAGGCGCTGGCCGGACAGGCCGCCGGTGTCAAGATCACATCCAGCGGTGGTTCGTTAAACGCCGCTCCCGTATTCCGCATACGCGGCACCAACTCTATCCAGCTTAGCTCCTACCCCTTGATCATCATCGACGGCATCACCTCTTTTACCGGTGATGTTGGAAATACAGCAGAGAACAATCCGTTATCTACGCTTGACCCAAATGACATCGAGTCGATGGAAGTGTTAAAAGACGCTTCTGCAACGGCCATCTACGGATCCCGCGCCGCCAATGGTGTCGTCGTAATCACCACCAAGAAAGGGAAACAGGGACAGGCCAGAGTCAACTATGACGGATGGGTCGGACGAACTACACCGCCGAAACTGATGAAAGTGTTGGGAGCAGAGGACTATATCATGATCAAAAACGAAGCCCTTGCCAATATTGGATCCGATCCCGCTTACTTCTTGCAAACCTGGTCTGACGGCACCACTGTCCGCACCGACTGGTATGACTATGTCTATCAGACCGGCACCTCGCACAACCATAGCTTGAATATCTCGGGGGCAAGCGAGTCTACCTCTTATTTCGTTTCTCTCGGCTATACCGATCAAGAAGGTTTCATGGTAAAGAACACGTTTGAACGTAAAAATGCACGTTTGAACCTAGACCATAAACTAACCAAAAACATGACCATCGGTACAAACCTAAATTGGTCCAACTCAGTCAATGACAACCTCACACATGGGGTGGGCTCAGCGTTTGGATTGAACAACCTCGCACGCGAAGCGATGGTGCTCCCTCCCAATCTATCGCCGTTTAACGAAGATGGTTCCTACAATATCGAGGGTGCCGGGATCGGCTACGGTGCCAACACCCTACTGACGGGTTATTACAATCCGTTGCCTCAACTAGAACATGACCAATTCACTTCCGAGAGTCGCTCCCTTCTCGGAACAGCGTTTTTGGAATATGAATTCGTCAGGGAACTGAAATTTAAGATCAACTACAGCCTGAATGACCTGACTTCTGAAAACCGTTCGTTCAACAATCCCTATCAAGCAGGTGGATTTGCGGGGAATGGGCAGGCAAACAACGCCTTTAACAAAAACCGGCGAACCGCATTTACCACCACATTAAACTACGTAAGTACGATAGGCGAACACCATGGGCTAAATATATTGGCTGGATACGAGGAAATCCATACGAACACCAACAATTGGGGGGTTACGAGGAGAAACCTGAACGATCGCTTTTTTGAAATCTTTGAGGGAAGTTATGCCGAAACAAGCGGTTCCAGTGGCAGCTTGGGCGAAAATGGCTTTCGCTCCTATTTCACCAGCGTCAACTACGACTACAAAAAGAAATATTTGCTGAGCGGCAGCTTCCGGAAAGACGGATTTTCGGGATTGGCGGCAGGGCTCAAATACGGTGATTTCGGTGGCGCATCGGTGGGTTGGAACCTGTCTGAGGAAGCGTTCTTCAAACAATCGGCCTTATCGAGAACCATATCGTCGTTTAAGATAAGGGCCAGTTATGGGCAGGTTGGCAATGTAAATATCGGCAACTATCCATCGCTCTCACTGTACAGCTCAGGCGTGTACAACGGTTTGCCCTCACTTGCACCCTCGCAATCGGGCAACCCAGAACTCCAGTGGGAAACCAGCAAAAAAATGGACATCGGTTTCAACATCGGCTTTCTCAACGATCGCATCACGTTGGATGCCGACTATTACCACAACAACATCGACGGCATGATTCTGGATGCACAACAGGCTCCCTCCAAGGGAATTCCGGACAACTCCATCACCACCAACGTCGGTTTGATGTATAACCGCGGACTCGAATTCAACATCGATGCACACGTGGTAAACAATGGAAGATTTACATGGAACGCCAACTTCAATATCAGCACACTAAAGAACCGCGTAACCTCGCTGGCCAATGAAAACCAAGACATCTGGTCATCAGGCATCGAAACGTCGAATATCACGCGAGTGGGTTATCAAGTCGGTGCCATCTATGTCGTCAGGACCACCGGCGTAAATCCAGCCAACGGACTACGGAAGTACATCAACCGAAATGGTGAAGAAGTCCAATACAATCCGGTGGGATCCGAGTATACCTACCTCGACGGTTCCCCGGCTCCCGCAATCGACCTCTATGGCGACGGTGTTGTCCTTGGAAATTCCATGCCCACTTATTTCGGGGGATTCAACAACACACTCACCTATGGCAATGTCGACTTGTTGGTCAACATCGTTTATTCCGGCGGCAACAAGATGTACAACGGCACCCGGGCCACCCTACTCGACAATCGCTTTTTCAACAATTCGCCCGAAATCATGAGGCGCTGGACACACGAAGGTCAAATAACGGATGTTCCCAAACTACATTACAATGACCAGCAGGCGAGCGGCTCGGTCATCATGCACTCCGCAAACGTAGAAGATGGCTCGTATATCAAATTGAGCAATGTATCACTTGGGTATCGATTTCCACAACGGCTCTACTCGAAAGCGGGCATCAGTTCCATCCGGCTTTATGCCTCTGCGGGGAATTTCATCCTTTATACAAAATATACCGGTTCCGATCCAGAAATCTCAGCCGACGGAGATTCAAACACGGGCGCCGGACGGGACAAAAATTCGGTCCCGGCGGGGAGGTCATATACATTGGGACTTAACATCGGGTTTTAACGACTAAAAACTGAAACAATGAACACATTGAAAACAGCTAACAAACGATATATTTCCAAAGTGGGACTACTGAGTCTCCTGCTCATGGCCGCGGTATCGTGCAGCAAAGATCTATTGGAACCGGATATGTTGACCAGCCTTTCGGATGCCAGCGCATTTGATACGCCAGACCGGATAGAAGCGCAGGTAAATGGCCTATATGCGTCGATGAAGGACGGCGGATTCTATGGCGGCCGATTGATCATCTACAACGAATTGCGGGCCGATGAGTTCATCATGAATAAACCCAACATCGTGACCGGCCAGCAAACATGGCTCCACAGCGTGAATTCCAGCACGAGCGAAGTGAACTCACTTTGGAGCAACGGATATGCCACCATCAACCGCGTTAATACCTTTCTCGAGGGGTTGGAAATCAACCGGAATAAGATATCGGACGAGTTGTATGCGAACTACGCCGGAGAGGCTAAGTTCGTTAGGGCACTTTCGTATTTTGCCCTGTTGCAGATGTACGCAAAGCCTTATGTCATGGATAACGGCGCAAGCCCAGGACTACCCTTGCGTTTGAACGCCGAGCGGACATCGGCAAACAACGAATTGGCAAGAAGCTCTGTAGCTGAGGTGTATGCACAGATACTGAGCGATCTGGACGAGGCCGAGGCCGGGTTGCCAAATACGCAGGGAGATGCGGTAAAAAACACCATCAGGGCTCACAAAAATACCGCGATTGCATTAAAAATGCGTGTCTACCTAGTGCGCGGCGAATATTCACAAGTCGTCACTGAGGGCAATAAGATCGTCTCGCCTACCGCACCGTTCCGAGCACCATCAGGAGTCGAAAACGGCCTCGAAGGCGATATTACAGCCGTTTTCGGCGGCAGTTATGCAGGATCGGAGTCGGTATTTTCCTTGCCCTTCACCGCACAGGAGACCCCGGGCACACAAAATCAGCTCGCTTACTATTTCAATTCAGCGCCGGGCAATGCCGAGTTTTACCTCAATCCATTGGGCACATTGTCTGACCCCACATTTTCAGCGTCATCGACGGATGCGCGTAAGAATCTGGTATTGGTTAATACCGGACAGAAATGGTTGTCTAAGTATAAAGTTCCCTCCACCTTCTCGGACTGGATTCCGGTCATCCGGTATGCTGACGTACTGCTGATGCAGGCAGAAGCATTGGCCAGGACATCCGCTTCTGACTTGAGCAGATCCGTGGCGCTGCTGAATGCGGTAAGGCAACGATCGGACAGCAACTATGAATTTGCCCCTGCCAGCACAGGCTCACAGGAAGCGCTGATCAATACCATCTTGCAGGAACGAAAAATCGAATTGTTGGGCGAAGGCGCCCGCGTCCCCGATCTCCTACGGTTGCAGCTTCCCCTACCGGGCAAATCCAGTGCAGGGGGTATTTCGCCAACGGTTGATCCGGATGACAGCAAATACATATGGCCGATGTCCGGCAACGAGATGGCTATCAATAAATTATGTGAACCCAATCCATAACACAATAAAACCAATGAAGTTATACAAATTATCATTAATGATGGGGTTGCTCGCGGTATGCGGGTTCTCCCATGGCCAAAATGCACCTGCTGGCCGACCACAGGCAGCATCCCCCGCATCTTCAATTGCTTCGGCTACGCAGGGAATGCAGAAATTTGAAGGCTATTTTGATTTTTACTATGAAGAAAAAACGGGGAAAATATTTCTCGAAATCGACAAGTTTGATCAGGAGTTTCTGTATTTCACGTCGCTTACGGATGGTGCGGGACGCGGAGCCGAAAGAGGAAGGGCTTCCGCTGAAGTTGCGAAGTTCACCAAAGTAGGGCCCAAAATTTTCCTGGAAGAACCCAATCTGACGTACCGGGCAATCACCCAAAATCCAGATGAAATCAACGCTGTTGAGAATGCGTTTGCAAAGTCCGTGATATGGGCCTTTCCACCCGTTGCACTAGAGGGCGACAAGGCCCTGGTCGATCTAACTCCATTTCTTATTCGCGATGCGCAAGGTATCGCGGGGGGCCTTGGCGGGGGAGGCTTCAGCGGTGGTGGACGCGGCCCTTCAGCCGGCAGCAGCAGTGGCGGGGCCACTTACCGAGTGGATGAAGCTCGTTCCGCCGTTTATATGCCAAACACCAAAAACTTCCCCAAAAACACTGAATTCGAGGCGGTATTGACATTTACAGGAGGAGCAGCAGCCGGCGGAAGAGGCAGGGGTGACAGCGGTGGCGTAGCTCCTGACCCAACGGCCATTACCGTGAAAGAACACCAGTCGTTTGTCGAGTTACCCCCAGCCGGTTACAAGCCTCGGAAGTTTGATCCGAGGTCCAGTTTCAACCTGTTCAGCTACTGGGATTTCTCGGCGCCAATGAGCGAACCGCTGATCAAAAGATTCACCCGGCGCCACCGGCTTGCTAAGCAGGATCCCAATGCAGCCACAAGCGAACCGATTGAGCCCATTGTCTACTACGTAGATCGAGGTGCTCCAGAGCCCGTTAAAACAGCGCTTATCGAAGGGGGAAATTTCTGGAATGAAGCTTTTGAAGCCGCCGGTTATAAAGATGCCTTCCAAGTGAAAGAATTGCCGGAGGGCGTAGACCCCATGGACATTCGGTACAATGTAGTCAACTGGATTAACCGGGCAGGCCCCACCAGGGGATTTTCGTCGGGTGCCTCCTATATCGATCCGCGCACAGGCGAGATTATCAAAGGGGTGATTACCCTGGGTTCGGACAGGCATCGGCAGGATTACCTGATAGCCGTGGGATTGCTACAGCCTTTTGAGGACGGAAAGCCGGCATCGAAAGAAATGGAAGAAATGGCGCTGGCCCGGATTCGACAACTGTCGGCACATGAAATCGGCCACACATTGGGATTCACCCATAATTTTGCGGCAAGTCCAAAAGAACGTGCATCGGTCATGGACTACCCATTTCCCCGTATCACGCTGAAAGATGACGGAACCGTGGACCTGTCTGACGCGTACGCAAAAGGTGTAGGTGGCTGGGATAAACGTGCCATCCTATGGGGATATGCTGATTTTCCCGAAGGGGTAGATGAGGACGCAGAGTTGGACAAAATCATGGACGAAACCATCCGCCTGGGCTATCAATATATACCCGACATCGGTGGGTATACCCATCCCGCATCACATCAATGGGACGATGGGGGAAATCCCATTGATGAATTAGACAAGTTGATGAAGATTCGCCGGATAACGTTGGATCGATTCTCTGAGAAAGCAATCGAAGATGGCAGTCCGATGAGTACCCTCCAAGAAGTTCTCGTACCGATCTATTTATTGCACCGGTACCAGATTGAAGCAGTAGCGAAATCGGTAGGTGGGTTATACTTTACGCATGCCGTAAAAAACGACGGACAAGTACCTACCCACATGGTGGAACCTGCCCAACAGTGGCGCGCTTTTGATGCGCTGATGAGCACCATTACACCCGAGGCGTTGGCACTGCCCGATCAACTAATCGCCAAGATTCCGCCGCGCCCCACTGGTTTCCCGGCCACCGTAGAAACATTTTCCGCCCATACCGGCCCAACATTCGACCCGCTTGCTGCTGCTGAAACCGCGGCAGCGGAAACCATCTCGTCGTTGCTCAATGCACAACGCGCCGCACGTTTGATTGAGTTCAACGCCCGCGATGCCAGTCAACCTAGCTTCTTGGACGTCGCGGATAAACTCATTGATAAAACGTGGAAAACACCATCATCAGATGGCTATGCAGGCGCCTTGCAGACCGTAGTCAATAACCTCACATTGAAATACCTGCTGGGATTGGCCGCTGATGCAAGTGCATCCGAAATCGTAAGAGGTCAGGCTTTGTTGAAATTGCAGGAACTTAAACAATGGATCGATTCGAGCATGTCGGGCGCTTCATCCACGCAAAAAGCCTCTTTCCTATTTGCGTTGTCTCAAATGCAGGCCTTTGACAAGGATCCTGACAAATTTCAGCCAGCACCTGCAGAGACGATGCCACCAGGAGCGCCCATTGGAATGCCAGGCATGAATTTCATCGACGATAGCTGGTGTAGCTGGCATCAATAGTCAATAACCACGCAACAGCTGCCTCTACTCTGTATGAGTAGTCCTGAAATAAGTTGACTATTTCAGGACTACTTACCAATATTCTTTCCTAAAATTGTTGCATTGCCTGCGAAACAAATGCGCCTATATACGCTTATATTTGTTTACTCCAAATAGCTCAACATGCGTATTCCACCATTGACTGCTTTATTTATCCGTTTGCCCATCGCGATGTCTTTCCTCGGACATGGGCTTGTCCGGTTGCCGAAATTACAGGTTTTTGCCACCGGCATGGCCGAATCATTTTCGGATACTATCCTTCCTCAGGGACTGGTCTTAATTTTCGGATATCTCCTGGTATTCGCGGAGTTCATTATCGGCATCTGGCTCCTCAGCGGGCGCTGGTTCAACCAAGCCTTGATGGCTGGCCTCACGGTGATGACGCTTTTGATTTTCGGCAGTTCATTGATCGAAAACTGGGATGCTGTATCCGTGCAGCTGGTACACAGCATCTATTTGGCAGGGCTATTGATTTGGCAACACCACAAACGTTAACCTCCGTCATCCGATTGTCGTTTTCCGGTCGACATACTTCGGATTCAGTTTACAGTTGTTACTTTTGCTGACAGTGTTAGTTTTTATTATCCTGTAAGCGAATAATGGGAATTTCAGAACGCAAACAACGGCAGCTAGAAGAAGTGCGATCCACGATCCTCCGGCAATCCTGGCAGATTGTGGAAGAAGAGGGTTGGCAAGCGCTTTCGATCCGCAAGATCGCCGACGCCATTGAATATAGTACCCCTGTGGTCTATAAACATTTCGAGAGCAAGGATGCCCTACTGGAGGCATGCTCCCGGGAGGGCTATGCGCTGTTGGCGGACAAATTGAAGCAAGCGAAAGCACATTACCCTACGCCCAGCGAGCAACTCTTGTCATTGTCTCGCGCCTACTGGGAATTTGCGAATGAACATCCCAAACATTACCAAATCATGTATGGATTGGGGATACCTACCTGTGAAATGGCGAGTGGAATTCCCGAAATCAAAGAGGTCAGCTGTGTATTGCGTAGCACTATTGAAGAGGCCATACACGCTGGTCAAAACCCGGATATGGATAGTCATTTAAAAACGACCACCTTCTGGTCCATGCTGCACGGCATGGTGGCTATGGCGATGATTTCTGCGCCGGGATGCCCGGAAAAAGCAAAACTCACCTTGGAAGATGCGGTAATGGGGTTTATAAAAGCGCTCATGCACTGACCCGAATCGTAATCAGGAAATTCAGAAAATTAATTAAATCCGAAATCAATATGCAATTACTAGATGCCTTAAACTGGCGCTACGCCACCAAAAAAATGAACGGTCAACCTGTTCCACAAGAAAAGGTGGACAAAATAATAGAAGCCACCCACTTGGCGCCATCTGCTGCCGGGCTGCAACCGTTTAGCGTGCTCGTGATCACCAACAAAGAACTGAAGGCCAAAATCCAGCCCATCGCCAATGGCCAGAGCCAGATTGTGGACGGCTCCCATTTATTGGTTTTTGCCGCGTGGGACAATTATACTGCTGAACGAATCGATAGCATCCTGGATCACACGACAGTGGAACGGGGGCTTCCCGCGGATACATTTGATGCCTACAAGGTGCGGTTGAAAGGCCTCTTTTTGGACAGGCCAGCCAACATTAATTTCGAGCATGCCGCGCGCCAGGCGTATATCGCCTTTGGTCTCGCCATCGCTGCTGCCGCTGAACTCCAGGTAGATGCCACACCGATGGAAGGATTTGATAACGCCGCATTGGACGAATTGCTTCAACTGCCCCAGCAGGGACTTAAAAGCGTGACCTTGCTTCCATTGGGCTACCGCGACAGTGAGAACGACTGGCTTGTAAGCCAAAAAAAGGTACGTACGCCTAAGGAGAGAATCTTCTTGCAACTGGTCTAGCCATTTCTTTACACAGATCCGGTGGTCCTCGGCATCAATTCGTCCAAGGGCCACCATTTACCCAAAACCAAAACATCATTCTAACGTATACGATATCATGGCAACGAAACGAATATTAGGGAAGTCGTCCCTACAGATTTCACCGATAGCCTTTGGCGGCAACGTTTTCGGCTGGACATTGGATGAGCAACAGTCTTTCCGGATACTCGACGCCTGGGTGGATGCCGGATTCAATTTTGTCGATACTGCTGATACCTATTCCACATGGGTCCCGGCAAACAGTGGCGGCGAATCTGAAACGATCATCGGTAAATGGCTCGACAAACGCGGAAAACGTGACGACCTGGTCATCGCCACCAAGTTGGGCGGGGACATGGGCGCCGGAAAGAAGGGATTGCGCGCGGCTTATATCCGTGAAGCGGTGGAAGCCTCGTTGACACGGCTGCGGACGGATTACATTGACCTGTACCAGTCGCACTATGATGATCCGGCTACACCCGTAGCCGAGACCATCGAAGCGTTCAATGAACTCATCCAAGCCGGCAAGGTGCGCTACATCGGTGCATCCAATCTTTCATCAGAACGCATTGACCAATCAAACGACTATGCCAACAAGAATGGCTTGCAGGGCTACGTTAGCCTGCAGCCGCTGTATAACCTCTACGATCGGCAAAAATTTGAAACGGAATACTTATCGCTCGTCAACGCCGAGCAGCTGGCCGTCCTCCCCTATTATGCCTTGGCAAGCGGCTTCTTAAGCGGGAAATACCGCAGTGAAGCCGATTTGAGCAAAAGTCAGCGTGGGGGCGGCGTCAAGCAATACCTGAATGAACGCGGATTCCGTATCCTCGCTGCGATGGATCAGGTGGCGGCCGAAAGCGGCGCTTCCCTGGCGCAGATTGCCCTCGCTTGGCAACTGAGCAAGCCTGCAATTACCGCTCCCATTGCCAGCGCGACCAACGAGCAGCAACTGACCGATCTTATCGCTTCTGCTTCACTTGCGCTTTCGGCCGAACAAATTGCACTGCTGGATGAGGCCAGCGACTACTAATAAAACGAAAAAAAACATCAACATGAAAATTGAAATCTGGTCGGACATCGTTTGTCCCTTTTGCTACATCGGCAAGCATAATTTTGAAACCGCATTGCAGCAGTTCGATGGACAACAGGCCGTTGAAGTGGAATGGAAAAGCTTTCAGCTTGATCCCGACCTTCCCAAAAACCCCACCTACGCCAATACCTATCAATACCTCGCCGAGCGCAAAGGTCTAAATATCACGCAGGCAAGGGAAATGACCGCCGGCGTGGCCAGCACCGGGAAAAAGGCCGGTGTGGAACTCAACTTTGACAAGGCCATCCCCGCAAATACCTGGGATGCCCATCGCTTGATACACCTGGCGCAAACCGAAGGGCTGGGGAGTCAGGTAAAAGAAAACCTATTCCGCACGCATTTTACCGAAGGGAAAAACATCAGCGATATCGATACATTGGTTGCGCTGGGTAAAGAAGCGGGGTTGGACGAAGCGACCATCACTGCGGTATTAGGCAGCGACCAATATGCCTACGAAGTAGCACAGGACATCCAGGAGGCCGGCAATATCGGCGTTCGCGGGGTACCCTTCTTCGTATTCGACCGCAAATACGCCGTGTCCGGCGCCCAGCCTCCCGAGGTGTTCCTACAGACGCTGGAGAAAGCGTTCACGGAATGGCGCCAAGCAAATCCAGCGGTTCCGTTTGACGTAACGGAAGGCCCCGCTTGCGGTCCCGATGGGGAATGCTGACGACCTTTGTCACATTACCCATACAAAACGGCAATTAATCCATGGTATTTAAAAACAAATTTCTACTTTTGGTTGTATATAAGCTGTAAATCAAAATTTGCATAACCATTATGGCAACAACCAACAGAAGAAAGTTTTTGCGTACAACCATCGGATTTTCGGCTGCGACAGTAGCCTCCACAGCCTTAGGTGTCAACCCATTAAATGCAATAGTCGGATGCAGTGCACCCACTTCGTCTGGGGATTCGGCCGCCCAATCGGACGCTCCGCTGGCATTTTCGCAAGAACCTTTGGGGTATGAATACAATGCATTGGAACCTTATATCGATGCCCGTACGATGGAAATCCATTACACGAAGCATCATACCACGTATATCACCAACGTAAACGAAGCCATCAAAGCGGAGGAAGTAGCCTATACCACTCCGGAAGAATTGTTTACCAATATCGCCGATGTATCTGCCAAGGTGCGCAACAATGCGGGCGGTGCATGGAACCACACGTTTTTCTGGAAATCGCTGCGCGCACCCGTTGATGGCAACGCACCCGCCGGAGCATTGCTGGATGCCATCAATGGGGCTTTCGGATCATTTGATCAATTCAAGGAGCAATTTGCAGCGGCCGGCACGGGACGGTTCGGCTCGGGCTGGGCATGGTTGGTCAGTGACAATGGTACGTTGAAAATAGGCTCTACCCCTAACCAGGATAATCCCCTGATGGGCGATGCGGAATTAAAAGGCACGCCTTTACTGGGACTCGATGTTTGGGAACATGCGTATTACCTTCACTACCAAAACCGTAGGCCGGAATACATCACTAATTGGTGGAACGTGGTGAATTGGGATTTTGTAGCCGAACAAGTATAGGTAACTTCGTTTATTCCATCACTGCTTTCAGCTTCGCTACCTGAAAATCCACGAGCTGCTGCAATGGCTTAGCTGCCAATAGCTTCATCATCATATTGAGGTCGGCTTCGATAACGAAACTGGCAGTTGTCTCGGTGTCGCTTTTGGGCGCTACACTCCACCGAAGCGTCACGTCGAATGGTGCCTTTTCGGCAGGCATGAACACCACCTCGCTGTTCGCTGTCCGCTCGGCTACCCGGAGCGCCAGCTTGGCCATGTTCTGAATGGTAAAGCGGGCTTCATCCCGCGTGGAAGACCAATTGTAGATGCTTTCCGGCATGAGCTGCTCATGATTATTGCAATCAGCCAAAAACGCATACACGTCGGCAACTGGCCTGTTAATGGTGATATCGTTTTGGATAGTGGTCATGACGGGTATCCAGGTTTATCGGACGGCTGGCGACCATTCCGACGGATCGGCCCGCCACTGCTCGAGCACCTCGATGTCGCTATTCAAGATATAGTTATGCTTTACCGCGACTTCAATCAGGGTGTCATAGTTGCAGAGGCTGATGTACCGGCATTTGGCATTCGCAAAATTCTGCTCGGCGTCCGCAAAGCCATAGGTGAATATGGATACGAGGCCAACCACATTGCAACCGGCCTCCCGCAGGGCCTGTACGGCTTTCAGGCTGCTTTTGCCTGTGGAAATCAGGTCTTCTACAACAACCACGCGCTGGCCGCCGACCACATCCCCTTCGATCTGATTTTGCCGACCATGATCCTTAGAACTGCTGCGCACATAGGTGAACGGCAATCCCAGATCCTGCGCCACCAACACCCCTTGAGGAATGCCCGCGGTGGCCACACCGGATATCATCTCCACCGACCCGAATTCTTCTTGGACCAGTTCAGAAAGCTTTTGACGAATATACGTACGGATAGGTGGATGAGACAACGCTACACGATTATCGCAATAAATCGGCGACTTCCAACCCGATGCCCAAGTAAAAGGGTTTTTAGGTTGTAATTTAATTGCTTTAATTTGCAACAATGATTCAGCAACTTTTTGTGCAACCTCATTCGTATTATTCATGGCGCAAATCTATAAAATTTATATGAACCAATCGGCCCTTGTTTTGGCAGATTTTATACCCAAAAACCTTACCAACATTCAAACAATTGACCATCAATCTTTTGACTTCGAAAAACTTTTCAAACAAGCCAAGCAAAACACGATTCCGGCCACGTATGTCATACAAATAAAAAATCCGAAGGACTTTTTCAGCCTCATTAAAAAAAGGATCAAAATAATTAAGGCAGCGGGCGGATTGGTGAAAAACGGCGACGGACAATTCCTCTTTATCCACCGGCTGGGAAAATGGGATTTGCCCAAAGGCAAGGTGGATGAAAATGAATCGACAAGGAACGCTGCTATACGGGAAGTAGAAGAAGAATGCGGAATTCACGTGGATTATCTCGGACAGAAAATCAGGTCTACCTATCACTCATATGTCATGAAAGGCGAACTGGTGATCAAAAAAACGAATTGGTATGAGATGGGTGTAAACCGTATACCCAAATTGAGGCCACAGCTCGAAGAGGATATTACGGAAGCGGTTTGGCTGGGCAGGGATAAACTGCACAAAATCAGGAAAAATACCTATCCGCTGATCGAAGATATATTGGAGACCATCGCGCCGGCGGATCAGGGATGATGCCGGTTGCCGACGACCTTACGACTTACTGCCCAAAGCCCTTACCACCGCCTCGGGTACCAGTTGGCTCACGTCGCCGTGGTTGACGATGATTTCGCGGATAATCGTAGAAGAGATGTGCGAAAAACCGGCGCTGCTGACCAGAAATACGGTTTCGATATCGGGAGCAAGTACGGTATTGTTGAGCGCGATGGCTTTCTCAAATTCAAAGTCGCCCACATTGCGCATGCCGCGGAGGATATAGCCAGCCCCGATCTTTCGGCAAAAATCAACGGTCAACCCCTCAAATTGCACGGCTTCTACCGACCCTTGTGGCGAAAACACCTCTTGGATGATCGCCAACCGCTCATCAGAACTGAAAAAACCCTTCTTGGTGGTGTTCGTTCCAATGGCCACGTAAATTTTATCAAAAAGCCGTTGTCCCCGCTTGACAATGTCGATATGCGCATTCGTAATGGGGTCAAACGACCCGGGAAATACCGCGATCTTCATGGGTTGTTTTTTTCAAAAGTATAATATTGATATGATAACGACAAATATTTTGCACTTGTGCGAGCTTGCTGTCGCTGCCGCGACAGGTCTTGGTACTTTTGATCGCAAAAGTACCGCAAAACTCGCCGCTGTGCCCAGCTGCTACGGTTGTTAGTGCTTCCCAGTGCATACCGCAGCTAGTCAAGGCGGCATTTTAAGGTGTACGGAGGTTCCCTGCGGGCACCTGAAGCGGGCAGCTTATCGTATTCCATGGGAGCAGGTAGCCGGTTCGGAGCGACATAGCCTGCGGAGGAAGCAATCGGCAGCTAGGCATGCCAAGGATGATTTCCAGGCGGAGCATTACGAGAGACGGCAGACCGACAAACGAAGGGCAGGGTAATGCGAAAGGGTGACTTCGGTTCGCCGCCGGCATGCGGCAACGAATGCAACGGAGCAGGCAGACGGGACCGAATCGGCTTAACCTGCGGGCAGCCTTACGGAAATCCATCGGAGCCGGAACGGCATTGCGATCAAAAGTATCAAAGTATCAAACCTGGTAAAACGAAAACGACGAATACCCATATTTGCGGGTTTCCACCCAATGCGGCTGTGTTTCGATTTTTCGCGTGGATGCATGCTCCAAAACCAGCAACCCACCCGGTTTCAACAAGCCGTCGCTTATGACCTGGCCAGGGAGCTGCGGCAGTTGCGGCAAGTCGTACGGCGGATCGATAAATACGAGATCAAATTGATCGTTGCAAGCAGGTATAAACTTGAGTACATCGGCTTTCATCGCGTTAATCGCGGACAGCTTCAGCTTTTCGGCGGTGGCTTTAATATATTGCACACATTTGAAGTGGATGTCGACTGCCGTGACGGCGGCCGCACCACGAGACGCCAGTTCAAATGCGATATTCCCCGTGCCAGAAAACAAGTCCAGCGCCGCTATCCCCTCGAAATCAATCCGGTTTTGTAATACGTTGAACAACGCCTCCTTCGCGATATCCGTTGTCGGGCGGACGGGTAAGGTTGGCGGCGGATGGAGCCGCAGCCCCCCATGAGTACCGCCGATTATTCGCATAAGTACAATGCTAAAAGCGTGAAATACCCATGCTGTTCACGCTTCAATTCATCAGGCAAGTGTATTCCGGTAAGCTGTCCACTATCGACAAAGTTTACCGCTTCGCTGTATTTGGATACCCGCTGATAAAACGCATCATCCTGGGTCAGGTCGCCAGCCAACCAACATGCCGGTTGCTCCTCCGTTAAGCCGGTGTTTGCCAGCACGGAGAGCAGATAATAATTGAAATCATCGGGATCAGTAACCTCAAAATCATTCGCGTACACCAAATGGCCTTTGTCAAAAACGCAAATACTCACGGCCGAGGCCTGCTTATCAATGATGACTGACGGTCCACCGGATTGCGCATATTCGGACACGCCGGACAACAGGGATTGAATGCGCGGATAAATAGCCAGTTGAGGGAAGCGCGCTGCAAACGGTGCTAAATCCAACCGATTGATGCGGTGAAGGAGCTTGATGCCCGATGACGGAACGGCTGAAACGGCAACATCCGACAACCCATCGCCTGGCAGGTATTGCTGATAGGTATCAACGAGATGCTCCTCGAATACATCAGCGGGGACAAACGAGTAAGCGCTATCGGAAACGGCCAGCTTCACGTTTCCAAATGGCTGATTCAGCACATCCCCTATCCACTGTTCGACATGGTTGGGATCATAGGTCGTGAGCAACTTCAGCTGCTGATCATGATCTACTATTGCCAACGCGTTTTCGCCATACCCTACCCCGACTAATAAGGTGTAATCTGCTGCATGCCATTGATCAAAATCTGCCGAAGTATATGTCATCACCGTTCGTTTATCGCGACAAACTTACTTAGATAAATCATTTTGAACAAACTTTTGGGTACCTTTGGTCGTGCAAATCGCTGAATTGATTTCCAGCCGGTTCCCGCTCCGACCTACCGAGCAGCAATATGAAGCGTTCCAACGGTTGGAAGATTTCTTGACGCATCCCGGAAATACCAGCTGCTTTGTTCTCCGAGGTTATGCCGGCACGGGAAAAACCACGATCATCAGTACCCTGGTGCGCGTATTACCCGCATTGAGCATGCGCTCGGTACTACTCGCACCCACGGGAAGGGCCGCAAAAGTGATGAGCACCTATTCCAACAAGAAGGCATTCACCATACACAAGAAAATATACCGAAAAAAGGTAGCGCTGTCGCCTGATATGGCATTCGGACGGGCGGAAAACCCGCATACCGACACGCTCTTCATCGTTGACGAAGCCTCCATGATCTCCAATGAGCGGCTCGCACATAACGGGAAAAGCGTGCTGGAAGACCTGGTCCACTATGTAAACAGCGGGGAGAATTGCCGGCTGATGTTTGTGGGGGACACGGCGCAGCTTCCTCCGGTTGGATATCTTCAGAGTCCGGCGTTGGATGCGGCTTGGCTCGCCCGGGTATTCGCGGTGCAGGTATTTGCGTATGAGCTTACTGACGTGGTACGGCAGGAAAAGGACTCGGGTATCCTGTACAACGCCACCACGATACGCAAGCAGATACAAACTGCGGGGGATCAGTCGACAACGGTGGGATACCCGCATTTTACCGTCAAGAAATTTCCGGATATCTTCCGCATGACGGGTGAACGCCTCCTCGACGGACTGCACTACACTTATGATAAATATGGCATGGAAAACACCATGGTCATCTGCCGCTCCAACAAGAATGCGAACCAATATAACCAGCATATCCGCAATCAAATTCTGTTCAGGGACGAGGAACTGACCGGTGGTGACTATGTCATGGTGGTACGCAATAATTATTATTGGCTTTCCGCGGATTCAGACCGATCGGGCTTCATCGCCAACGGCGATATGGCGCAGGTACGCCGGGTACGCAATGTCCATGAACAACATGGGTTTCGCTTTGCTGACGTAAGCCTTGAATTCATGGACACCGATGAAATCGAACCCATCGATTGCCGGGTAATACTGGACACCCTCCACAGCGACTCACCGAATCTATCCCAAACGGAACAACAGCGGCTGTTCGATGCGGTTATGCTCGACTATGCGGATATCCCTGACAAAAAACAACGCCTGGCGGCGCTTAAGGCTGATCCCTATTACAACGCACTGCAAATCAAATTTGCAATGGCAGTCACCTGCCATAAGGCCCAAGGCGGACAGTGGCAGGCGGTATTTGTAGACCAGGGGTACCTCACCGAGGAGCTCCTCGACGTCGAATTCCTTCGATGGCTTTATACCGCCTGCACACGGGCGACCAAAGAATTGTTTCTGGTCAATTTCAGCGAGCAGTTTTTTCTTGACGGCCAAACGCCTTCCGTCCCGACTTAAACGGCATCGCATTATGCAGAGGTCAGCTGGCTATTCTGGTGCGGTCAGCTGGCGGTAAGGGTGCGAAAAATCAAACAAAAATATTACAAAGTACGGTAAACAAAGCGCGTATCTATTTGTATTTCAAAGGGTACACCAATCGCATGACCGTATATGAAAGAAGAAAGCAAGGTTGTTAATGCCTTCACTGCCACGTCAAAAAACGGCCATGCTGCGTCGTCTACTCATCACACACCAATTTCCGATAACGCGAATCCCCGTCCGCTGATCCGCATCGTGGATGCCATGGCCATCATCATCGGCATTGTCGTCGGCGCCGGCATCTTCCGTACACCTTCGTTGGTGGCGGCCAATACGGGGAGTCCGGAGCTATTCCTGTCCGTATGGTTGTTAGGGGGACTGATCTCGCTGATTGGCGCGTTGTGTTATGCCGAGTTGAGCACGGCGTTTCCGAATACCGGGGGTGACTACCATTTTTTGATGCGGGCATTCGGCAAACGCATGGCTTTTCTGTTTGCTTGGGCGCGACTGAGCGTCATACAAACCGGATCGATTGCATTGCTTGCCTATATCATAGGCGATTACCTGTCACAACTTTATTCTGTTGGCACGTATTCCTCTGCCTTTTTCGCGGCATTGGTGGTGATTACCCTCACGATCATCAACATGCTGGGCGTCCGTTTCGGTACCGGTACGCAAAAGCTCTTGTTCGCATTGGAATTTGCAGGCACGCTGGGTGTCATGATCGTTGGCTTTTTCGTCAATCCTTCGGCCGCAGCGGTGTCGAGCCTCCCCCTTGCCCCGCTGGACAATCAGCCCGCCATCGGGCTCGCCATGGTGTTTGTGCTCCTCACCTTCGGCGGCTGGAATGAGGCGGGGTATATCTCCGCCGAACTGCGTGCCGGTAGCCGAAAAATGGTTCAGGTGCTGGTCTTTAGTATATTGATTATTACTTGCCTATACCTGCTGGTCAACTGGGCATTTCTGCATGCGCTCGGTATCGAACGGCTAGCCGCCTCGGAGGCTGTCGGCATTGATTTGATGCGGGTTACGCTGGGCGAATCAGGTGTTTTCCTGATCGGCGTGCTGGTCGTCATGGCGACCCTAACTTCCATCAATGCCACCATTTTTACGGGAGCGCGCACGAATTATGCATTGGGGCGTGATTTCAAGGTCTTTTCCCGGTTGGGCAAATGGAACACCGAGACCTCTTCGCCCCGTAATGCGTTGTTGTTGCAGGGGATTATCGCCTTGGCATTAATCGGGTTGGGCGCACTCACACGAGATGGATTTCAATCCATGGTCGATTTCACTGCACCCATTTTCTGGTTCTTCTTTCTCGCCACGGGGATCGCCTTATTCGTTTTGCGGGCCAAGGAGCCGCAGGCGCCCCGTCCCTTCAAGGTTCCGCTATACCCGCTCACCCCTATCGTATTCTGCGGATCCTGCGCATACCTCCTGTATTCAAGCTTGGCCTATACGGGGATCGGCGCATTGGTAGGTGTAGGCGTATTGCTGTTGGGCACCTTGTTTTTCGTGGTGATACGATAGCTATTTAATACAAACTTAATCGTCCGTTGCAAACGTATTTTACATCAAACTGTTTATAGATTATCAAATGTTAAACACTAAAAATGAACAAGATGAGCACGATTAAAAATTGGTTGATCGCCCTATTTGTCGGCATCACCACGGCGGTGTACGCCCAAGAACCCCAACTGGATGTCCCCTACGTCCCCACCAACCAGGAAACGGTGGAAGAAATGCTGAAACTGGCCGGTGTGAAACCCGGAGACGTGGTGTATGACCTCGGCTGCGGCGACGGGCGGATCGTCATTACCGCGGCCAAAAAATTCGGTGCCACAGGGGTTGGCGTGGACCTCAATCCGCAGCGGCTTGCCGAGGCCAATGCCAACGCCAAGGCTGCGGGCGTGACCGATAAAGTGAAATTTGTGCAGGGCGACCTGTTCGAGTTTGATTTCAGCGAGGCAAACGTAGTGACGATGTACCTCTTGCCTTCCGTTAATTTAAAAATGCGTCCGAAGCTGCAAAAGGAATTGAAGCCCGGCAGCCGCATTGTATCCCATGATTTTGACATGGGCGATTGGGAGGCCGAAAAAACGATCAAAGTAGGCAACGATACCATTTACCTGTGGACAATAAAATAGATCCATGGAACGCGGACGACATCCCTGTTATCCGCGTTCTATCGTTTTCGGCGTATGCTTATTCCACATAAAAAACACCGGAATACCCAGCAGCACGATAATCAATCCCGGCCAGGTAAATGTAGGCTGGTAGATCAGCAATCCCACACAGATCGTGAAAGCAGCCAACACGTATAATGCAGGCAATACCGGGTAACCGAATGCTTTATACGGCCGCTCGGCGTCGGGTTGTTTGCGGCGCAGGATGAAGATCCCGATGATGGTGAGCGCATAAAAAATCAGCACCACGAAAACCACATAGTTAAGCAAATCGCCATACCGGCCGGTGAGGCATAGCACCGATGTCCAGATGCATTGCGCCCACAGTCCCCAACCGGGCACCTCAAACTTGTTCAACTCGCCCGCTTTCCTGAAAAACAGTCCATCCTGTGCCATGGTATAATATACCCGCGCTCCGGCTAGGATCAACCCATTGTTGCAACCAAAGGTGGAGATCATGATCATGACGGCGATCACCAGGGTGCCTACCTGACCAAAGATGGCCTGTGCCGCCACCACCGCCACGCGGTCTGCCGGCGCATAGGCGATCTCCTCCATTGACAGGGTGGCTAGGTACATCAGATTGGCCGAAACATAGATGACGGTCACGATCACCGTGCCTAGCAGCAAGCTCAATCCGATATTCCGTTTGGGATTGCGGATTTCACCGGCGATAAAGGTGACGTTGTTCCACGCATCACTGGAAAAAAGTGAGCCCACCATGGCCGATACGATACCCGCAAAGAGCGCCGCCCCGCCTATGGAGACCGCTGCTCCGCTATCCAGGTCCCAGCGGATGGTTTCCCATGCCGCAGACCAGTTGGCGTTCCACACCTCGGTATTGAACGCCCCAAAAAGTCCCATAACGATCAATCCGCCCAAGGAAAGGATCTTGACCACCGTAAACACCGTCTGGATGATCTTTCCGTTCTTCACCCCCCGGGAGTTGACCCACGTCAGGATGACGATGGTGCCGATGGCGACCAGCTGGGCGGCGTTGATGCTGACAATACCTACATCCCATAGGATATTTTCATCGCTCAGTGGCGGAAAGATATAGGCAGCGAATTTGGCAAACGCCACACCTACGGCGGCAATGGTGCCCGCTTGGATGACCATGAACAAGGACCAGCCATAGAGAAACGCCACCAGCCGGTTGTAGGCCTCCCGAAGGTACACGTACTGTCCGCCCGCTTTCG
The DNA here is from genome assembly GCF_051400755.1 of Parapedobacter brassicae. Lineage (NCBI taxonomy): Bacteria > Pseudomonadati > Bacteroidota > Sphingobacteriia > Sphingobacteriales > Sphingobacteriaceae > Parapedobacter > Parapedobacter brassicae. The sequence goes on along the minus strand of NZ_JBLFFL010000002.1, from coordinate 782,738 downwards.
GAAACATCGCCGACAGCTCGCCATAGCTGACGGCCGCGATGATGGTGATCACACCGGTCAGTATCCAAATGAAAATCAGCCATCCGGCGCTGCCTACATTTCGTACGATATCGGCACTGACAATAAAAATACCCGAGCCGATCATCGACCCGGCCACCAACATCGTCGCGTCGAGCAAGCCCAGTTCGCGCTTCATGTTATCGGGCTGTTCAGGAGTTGTATTCATGGGGAAACCGTTACTGTTGATTCGTTCCGTCGAAAGTAGGTAAATATGATGAAAACGTACAAATAAATTTGATTATTACAATAAGCCTCTTATTTTTGACGACTCCCTTATGTGGACCTATTTTAGCAATAGTAGCAATTTATAAACAATTGAATCGGTTATATATGGAATTTTTACAAGAAAACTTGATCTATCTGATTCCGGTATTGGGTTTGGTGGGTATCATCGTTATGATTGCCAAATCTGCCTGGGTGAACAAGCAAGATGCCGGTGATGACAACATGCGCTCGTTAGCTGGCCATATCGCCGAGGGCGCTATGGCATTCCTGAAAGCCGAATGGAAGGTGCTGTCCTATTTCGTGGTGATTGCGGCGATCTTGTTGGCATGGTCCGGCACACTCGTGGCCACCTCCAGTTGGGTCATCGCCATATCGTTTATTATTGGGGCGGTCACCTCTGCGTTCGCGGGATACATCGGCATGAACATCGCGACCAAGGCCAATGTACGCACTACCCAAGCCGCGCGCACCAGCTTGACCAAAGCGCTGAAGGTCTCCTTTACAGGCGGCACGGTGATGGGGCTCGGCGTGGCCGGTTTAGCCGTAATGGTGATGGGCACGCTTTTTATTATTCTTTATCAGGTGTTCGTCGTCAGCACCGGGGCCAGTGTGAATGGGATCGAAATGGAAAAGGCCCTGGAAGTATTGGCCGGATTCTCCCTTGGAGCCGAATCCATTGCGCTTTTTGCCCGTGTAGGCGGTGGCATCTATACCAAAGCCGCTGATGTGGGTGCCGATTTGGTTGGAAAAGTAGAAGCAGGCATTCCGGAGGACGACGTGCGCAACCCGGCCACGATCGCAGACAATGTCGGCGATAATGTCGGCGACGTGGCAGGCATGGGTGCCGATTTGTTCGGCTCCTACGTAGCCACCATCTTGGCGACGATGGTATTGGGACGGGAAATGGTGTCAGCGGATCATTTCGGGGGTATTGCGCCGGTGTTGCTCCCCATACTGATCGCGGGATTAGGGCTGATTTTTTCGATCATAGGCGCTGCCTTGGTCAAGGTGAAAAATGATCAGGGTGATGTGCAAAAGGCCTTGAATATAGGCAATTGGTCCTCCATACTGTTTACTGCTATTGCAGCCTATTTTGTGGTTGATTGGTTGTTGCCCGATCAATTGGAATTACGCGGGGTATCGTTTACCTCCCTCAATGTATTCTCTGCCATCGTGGTGGGCCTCATTGTCGGCGCATTGATGAGTCTTGTGACCGAATACTACACCGCCATGGGCAAACGCCCTGTCAGATCGATTGTCCGGCAATCGTCGACGGGCCATGCGACGAACATTATCGGGGGCCTATCCGTCGGCATGGAATCTACTGCCATACCGACCATTATCCTGGCCACGGGCATCATTACTTCCTATGCGTTTGCCGGCTTATATGGCGTAGCCATCGCCGCAGCCGGCATGATGGCCACCACGGCCATGCAATTGGCCATCGATGCATTTGGTCCCATTGCGGACAATGCCGGTGGTATCGCCGAGATGAGCGGACTACCCAAAGAAGTACGCGAGCGTACGGATAAGCTTGACGCTGTGGGTAATACCACTGCCGCTACGGGAAAAGGATTCGCCATCGCGTCGGCGGCACTGACGGCATTGGCGCTGTTTGCGGCGTTCGTGGGCATCGCCGGCATTGACGCCATTGATATCTACAAAGCGCCGGTATTGGGTGCCCTCTTCGTGGGCGCCATGATACCCTTTATCTTTTCGTCACTGGCGATTGCCGCGGTGGGACGTGCGGCCATGGCTATGGTGGAGGAAGTGCGGCGTCAATTCCGCGAAATTCCGGGCATTATGGAATACAAAGCAAAGCCGGAATACGACAAATGCGTAGCCATATCCACCAAAGCATCCATCCGCGAGATGATCTTACCCGGTGCGATCGCGCTGATCGTCCCGCTATTGGTCGGTTTTGGCTTCAAGGGCATGTTTGAAGAGACCTCCTCAGCCGAAATCCTGGGCGGACTGCTGGCGGGAGTCACCGTATCGGGCGTATTGCTGGGCATGTTCCAGAATAACGCCGGCGGCGCCTGGGACAATGCCAAAAAATCGTTTGAGGCAGGTGTGGAAATCAACGGAAAAATGGAATACAAAGGTTCCGATCCGCATAAAGCCTCGGTGACCGGCGATACCGTAGGCGATCCGTTTAAGGACACCTCTGGTCCGTCGATGAACATCTTGATTAAACTGATGTCTATTGTTTCATTGATCATCGCGCCGCACATCAGCGTCAGTGAAGGTGCTGCCCATGCTTCGGCTGAGATGCCGCAACCAAAAAAGGAGATCACGCATCAACCTGAACAAGCAAAAAGCAGTCAATCGATCGCCCCCTTTTGAATGAATGGCGTTATTGATCACCAAAAATAACAGGAAAGGGGATATCGGATAAGACGATGCCCCCTTTTTCATTACTAACATTCCACAAAAACCAGCCTAGCGATAGTAGATGGATTGATGTACGAAAAAAATTACTTCTTTTAAAAATAAAAATTTGTAGGTTTGGCCCGTATTGGGTGAAACAATCTGAATTACTAAAAGAAAACCATATGTTATTTAAAAAATCGATACCTACGCTGATTGCGGAAGCTCAAGAAATGGGGGAAGGTACGCTAAAAAGAACATTGACAAGTAGTGGGTTGGTGGCATTGGGTGTTGGAGCCATTATCGGTGCTGGCCTCTTTTCGTTGACCGGGATTACGGCGGCCGAGAATGCGGGACCGGCGGTTACCTTATCGTTTATCGTAGCGGCCATCGGATGCGCGTTCGCGGGACTTTGTTATGCAGAATTTGCGGCCATGATTCCCGTTGCCGGAAGCGCTTATACCTATTCTTATGCCACCATGGGCGAGTTTGTCGCGTGGGTGATCGGTTGGGATCTCGTGCTCGAATATGCGCTGGGTGCCGCCACAGTGGCCTCCAGTTGGTCTCAGTATTTCAGCCAGTTTTTACTTGAATTTGGAATTAATCTTCCGCATCATTTTTTACATGGGCCCTGGGAAGGCGGCATCGTCAATCTTCCGGCCATATTCATTGTATGCCTGCTATCGCTGCTGCTGATGCGTGGCACCCAGGAATCGTCATTGGTCAATAACATCCTGGTGGTCGTGAAGGTAGCCGTCGTACTGATATTCATTGCCTTGGGATGGAGCTTTATGAACCCCGCAAACCATACGCCGTTCATTCCGGTGAATGAGGGCGAACAATTGGTAAAATCAGGTCAGCTAGGGTTCTTCGAATTCTTCAAAGGCGACTATTTCGGTCACTTCGGTATCAGCGGCATTATGCGCGGTGCCGGGGTCGTTTTCTTCGCATTCATTGGTTTTGATGCCGTCAGTACAGCGGCACAGGAAGCCAAAAACCCACAGAAAGGCATGCCCATCGGTATCATCGGTTCACTCCTGGTTTGCACCCTGCTGTACGTGCTCTTTTCTTATGTGCTCACGGGCCTTGAAAATTATAAAATGTTTGCCGGCGATGCGAAACCTGTGGCAACGGCATTTGCCAATACCGGATACACCTTTCTCAACACGGCATTGATCATCGCCATCCTGGCCGGATATACATCCGTGATGCTCGTGATGCTGCTTGGACAAAGCCGCGTATTCTATTCGATGAGCAAAGACGGCCTATTGCCCAAGTTCTTCTCCGATCTTTCTAAACGCCAAACCCCTTGGAAAACCAACTTGGTATTCATGGTGTTCGTCAGCCTCTTTACCGGATTTGTTCCCGTATCAGACCTCGGGCACATGGTCAGCATCGGCACCTTGTTTGCGTTTACGTTGGTTTGCATCGGCGTCATGGTATTGCGCAAATCCAACCCCGACACCCCTCGCCCCTTCCGCACGCCGCTGGTGCCGCTGGTACCCATCCTCGGCATCGTGGTCTGTATCGCCATGATGGCGGCGTTGCCCATTGAGAGCTGGGAGCGGCTGGCCATTTGGATGATCATCGGTATTGTCATTTACTTCATCTATGGCAAGCGGCATAGCAAGATCAGGGCTGAAGTGGAGGCCGGTAAAGAACCGGGGCCTACCCTATAGAACGTAAAAAACGACAACAGTTAAAAAGCACCTTGTTATACGTATAGCAAGGTGCTTTTTGCATTTGCAAAACAAAAAAATGTTATATAACCGTATGTTAACACAAAATTAATATAGAATACCCTATCTTTGTCCCGTAATTATCATTCATCTCATGAATGTATCGTTTCTCATCGTGCACATGATTACATTTTTCTTAATCCAAAGAGAAACTTTGCCTTCAACTCAAAAATTCCAAATTAATTCTTTTAAGTATGACAAAAATGATTACTAAATGGACAACGTTAGTTGCTTTTTTCATGGTGATTAGCAACTATTCCTGGGCACAGCGTATGCTCACCGGAAGGGTGACCGATGGAACCAATCCGGTTGCCGGGGCTACGGTCTCTATCAGGGGCGCGGCAGGGGGCACATCCACCGGTTCGGATGGAAGCTTCAGCATTTCTACCGATCAGGAATCGGGTGAGCTTGTCATCAGCATTCTTGGTTTTTCGACCAAGACCGTGGCGTTTTCATCGTCCCCGAGCCTCGGGACGATCGTGCTGTCCCCTTCGGATTCGGAGGCGTTGGATGAAGTGGTCGTGATCGGCCGCGGGATCATCGACATTGCCGAGGACCGGAAAACGCCGATTGCCGTATCGACCGTATCACGTGCCGAAATTCAGGACAAAGGCATCGGCAACGTGGAATTTCCGGAAATCATGAAAAACACGCCTTCGGTGTTCGTGACCAACCAAGCCGGCGGATTCGGCGACGGCCAGAATTTCCTCCGCGGATTTGACCAGTCCAATACGGCTTACCTGCTGAATGGTCAACCGATCAATGGCATGGAAGACGGCAACATGTATTGGTCCAACTGGAGTTCGATCGCGGATGTGGCCAATGCGGTACAGGTGCAACGCGGATTGGGTTCATCCAAATTGGCGATCTCTTCCGTAGGTGGTACCATCAACATCGTGACAAAGGCCACCGACCTGCAAAAAGGCGGATTTGTTCGCTTCATGACAGCTAACAACGGTTACCTCAAAGGGACGGTCAGCTACAGCACCGGACTGCAAAACAAATGGGGATTTTCGATGATGGTCGACTATTGGAGAGCGGACGGGAAATACGCTGTCGGCACGCAGGGTGAGGGTCAAAGCTATTTCTTCTCCGTGGGGTATAAGCCCAACGACCGCCATAATTTCAACTTCATGATCTTCGGCGCACCGCAACAACATGGCCAGAATTATTCAAAGGCGATGACTACGAGTTATTGGGCGAATAATGCAAGTGGCGGAATCGCGGGTCAAGTGAATACCCCGGGGTACGACTTGACCGGCATCAAAGGCAACCATAATTATGGCCACTATAACGGCGAAGGACTGTCGTTGGTCACCAACTTCTACCATAAACCGGTGGCGAACCTGAACTGGGATTTTGACATCGACGAACAATCCTCGCTCTCGACCGTATTGTATGCTTCCATCGGACGCGGTGGTGGTACAGGTATCTTGGGTAATGGTGTCAACCGATTGAACAGCGCGTTCGGGGATGCCTATGGCTCCAGCGGCGAAATCCTTTGGGACAATATTGCTGCCTACAACGCGACCGTTCCGAACGGCGTCAGCGAGGGCTTCAATGGTTCCCTGCTGCGCGCTTCCATGAACAACCACTTCTGGTATGGCATGGTCAGTAACTTCACCCACGAAACCGATTTCGGCCTGACCTTCAATGTCGGTGCCGACCTTCGTTTCTACCACGGTGATCACTTCCGTCAGCTCATCAATACGCTGGGCTTGGACAGCCGCATCGAAGCCAATACCGCTCGCGGAGAATTCGAAGTGACGGAAACCTATAAGATCAACCCATGGGCTGCCTTATTCAACCACGCTCCGGAAGATCAACGCGTAGGTTACGACAATTCAGAAGACATCAATTACCAAGGTGCTTTCGGACAGGTAGAATACGAGGTTGACGGATTCACCGTGTTTGCGCAAGGCTCGGTATCAAACCAATCATACATCAAGTATGACCGTTGGAATTACGAAGGCGGCGAAGCCCAATCGGACACCGAAAGCAAATTTGGCTATAACATCAAAGGTGGAGCGTCATACAACTTCGAAGGCGGCCACACGGTTTTCGCCAATACCGGCTTCTATTCACGCCAACCCTTCCTGGATAACGTCTTCATCCAAAACACCATCGATTTTACCGATCCCGTAGTGGATAATGAGGAGATCTTCGGTGTAGAAGCCGGATATCGCTTTACAGGATCGAACGTTGTGGTAAACCTGAACGGTTATTATACCGAATGGGCTAATCGCTTCTTGGCAAATGGTGGTGTATATACCGATGCCAACATCGAAGGAACCTACTTGTTTACTGGCATCACGCAATTGCACAAGGGCTTGGAACTCGATTTCGAGACCCATATTACTCCGGAATGGATGCTCCGTGGTTACGGGTCAGTCGGCGACTGGCAATACGACGGCAGTTCACCTTTCCGATTCCGGGAAGAATCGACCTCAGACATCATCGGGGACGGAGAATTGCCACTGTCTGGCGTAAAGGTTGGTAACGCACCCCAAACGTCATTTGGGTTGGGTACCAAGTACAACATCTTGCCCGATTTGTCTGTCGATGTGGACTTCAATTTTTACGACAACCTGTATGCACAGGTGGAGCCAGAGAATGTCGTTGGCGCCGTATTAGAGGGTGAAGTGTACGAACCAGAGAAATTGGATTCCTTCGGGGTTGTCGACGCGGGCTTGACTTATCGGTTCCGTATCGGAACGCAAGCCCTCAAATTCCGTGGCAATGTGTACAACGTCTTCAACAAGGAGTACTTCGGTCGTAAAGACGGGTTCGGCTACTTCTATGGCTTAGGCACTACATGGAATGCCGGATTGACGTATAGTTTCTAATATGGCGTAGTCAACGCGACAAGAAAGCGGCGGCCTCGATTTCGTTCGAGGCTGCCGCTTCTTTTTTTAAAACGGGACTGGATGCGGCCCCAAACATAGGCAGAGGCCCGGTCGGGGGTCAAGAATTATAATAAAACTCCTCTACATAAAGGAGGGTGATCATATCGTCATTGAACCGCCGCAGGTTTTTCCGATCAGCGGTTAGTTCCAGCACCGCAGATAACCTACGGGAACGTTTGCTGACGGTTTTACGGACATGCTTGATCTGGTGTTTATCCATGACCTCCCGGAGTTTATCGAGGTTGCTGATATCCATGTCCTGAAAAACGACAAACAATGTGCGCGTCAGGAATAAGCGCTCCATGGCGCCTTCCACTTTAGCGAAGAGGGACAACACAATCACCGTGATGGCCGAAAGTAACAGCGCTAACCCATGGTACCCGATACCCGCTGCCATACCAATGCCCGCGACCACCCAGATCACCGCCGCCGTGGTAAGTCCCATCACCGAAAACTTATCTTTGAAGATGACGCCGGCGCCGATGAACCCGATGCCGGTAATGATATTCGCGGAGATTCGGTCATCACTCCCCACCCCAAAGCGTGAGACAATGGTGAATGCCGTCGCGCCCAGGCAAATGAGCACAATGGTGCGAAAGCCGGCTGACTTGTTTCTGTATTCGCGCTCCACTCCCACCAGACTTCCGGCGAGAATAGAAACTCCCAATGCAATCAGGTCGTTATTTTCAGGCAAAAAATTCATCTCAATCAAAGTAAGCATAGGTAATTCCCTCCCCGCCACGGTCGGCATGTTCATCCTCCATCCGCGATATCTGACCGTATTTACGGAGGTAATCCCGAATAAATTTACGTAAAATCCCGTCCCCTTTCCCGTGTATTATTTTTACGTTGGGATACCCCATCATGAGCGCCTTATCGAGGTGTTTCTCGATTTCATACAGCGCAGCCTCTGTACGCATGCCGCGCACATCCACTTCGGGCCGGAAACCGACCGCCTCATCGGTGATCTTGGCCTGATGGGCCTGTCGCGAACGGGAGGGTGCGCTCTTTTTGTTGATGCGGACTACGTTGCTCAACTTCTGCACGGTACGGAGCTCGCCCATGGCCAGTACGACGTTATTTTTCGCAACACCGATGACCTGCGCTTCTGTATTCGTGCCCGCTATGTTGACCCAGTCACCTACCTTGATGGCAACGGTTTCCGGTGTGTTTTGTTTGACTTCCGGCCGTTGTTTTGGCCGATCGGCGGCATGCCGCTTAAATTCGTCATCCAGTTGTTTGCGCAGTACCCTGGTCTTTTCCTTATCGGCCTGGTTTTCCTTGATATCGGCGATGGTATTTTCGACCAGCTTATTGGCATTCCGGATGATGTCGCGCGCTTCCTCCTTCGCCTTGGTGAGGATAGTCTTTTTATTTTCCTCCAGATACGCCTGCAAGCGTTCATTCTCCTCCTTCAATTTGGCCAGCTGCCGTTCTTTTTGGGCTACGGCTACCTGGGTGTCATAGATGGTTTTCTTCTCCCGTTCCAGATCCACCAGCAGGGTATCCACCCGTTTTTGCTGAACACCCACTTTTTGCTTGGCAGCATCCAGGATGGCGGCGTTGAGTCCGATTTTCTGCGCAATTTCAAACGCGTACGAACTGCCGGGCTTGCCGGTTTGCAGGATATACAGGGGGCGCATCGCCGCATTGTCAAACAGCATGGAAGCATTTTCGAGCCCTTCAGTATTGCTGGCGAATACTTTGAGGTTAGAATAGTGGGTAGTCACCACCCCCCGTGCCTGCTGACGGTTGAGCACGTCCAGTACCGCCTCAGCGATGGGTCCGCCAAACAGCGGGTCTGTACCGGTGCCAAACTCGTCGATCAGCACCAGCGTTTTGCTATCGGCATGCTCGGTGAAGTATTTCATCTTGGATAGGTGTGCACTATACGTACTCAGGTCGCTCTCGATGGACTGATCATCGCCGATATCGGCAAACACCTGCCGGAATAGCCCCATCTTGGATGTTGCATCTGCCGGGATCAGCAATCCCGCCTGTACCATCAATTGCAGCAACCCGATCGTTTTCATGCAGACCGATTTGCCGCCCGCGTTGGGTCCGGAGACTACGATGATCCGCTGATGTTCGTCGATCCGGGCATTCAGCGGAACCACCGTCTGTTGGGTTCCCCGAAAATTGAGCAGTAGCAAGGGGTGCCTGGCGTTGACCAGGGAGATTGCTGCTTCCTTGCTCAGCTCGGGCATCTCGCCCTCAATGTCGATGGCAAACAATGCCTTTGCCCGTACCGCATCTACTTTACTGAGCAACTTATGATAATCGATCAACAGGGCGACATGTGGCCGCAGCTCGTCGGTCAGGGCGGTCAAGATGCGGATGATTTCGCGGCGCTTATCAAATTCGAGATCCCGCACATGATTATGCAGATGGAAGACCTCTTCGGGTTCGATATACGCGGTCTGGCCCGTGGCCGATTCATCATGTATCCACCCTTTAATCTTCCGTTTACTTTCAGCAAGCACGGGGATACATAGCCTGCCATCACGCACCGTCAGGTTGCCATCTGCCGTCCACCCGTTTTGCTGGGCCATCCTGAACACCTGGTCGATGCGCTTACGTGCTTCCTGCTCTGCCCGGGCAATGTTGCCGATGATGTCCGCCAATACGGGCGATGCATTGGGCTTTATCTTACCTTTTGCGTCAATGACCTGCTCGATAGCTGCTACCAAGCCTTTTTCAATGGGAAGGTGCTCAAACAAGGCCTCCAGGTTGGGGTATTGTCCGCTTCGCTCATTGAAATAGCGGATAATGGCAAACACTGTTTTCAAGGACAACAAGACACTAAAAAACTCCTCCTCAGACAGAAAAGTGCCTTCTACGCGCGCCTTCTCCGCCAATGGACGGATGGGGTACAAATGATCTACCGGCAACTGCGCATCATTGGTGAGCAACTGCTTGAACTCGTAGGTCTGCCGAAGGAATTTATCGATTTGGTCAAACCGCGTTTGAGGCTGTATTTTGGCCACCATCTCCATGCCTGCTTCGCTTAGGCATTTGGCGGTGATCAATGCTTTTATATCGGCAAAGCCCAGCTTGTCAACAGCGTTATCCGGGTAGATCATGCTCATTTTATCTTTTCCAATGGCCGCAATAGCGGCTGTTGTCCAGCCTTCGGTACCGGCTTAGGGGGTGTCTGGCGCACTTGATTGACGGGCCGTACCGGCTCCCGCTTGGCTGGCGTACTTCTTATTCCAACGGCCTCCAGTAACTGATCACTGAATTGTTCATAGCGCGGCATTACCCGGACACTGTCCAAACTATCCGGATAGGACAGAAACAGCAAATGGCGGCCACGCTGCACGGCCAATGAATCCAGCCTGATGCGGTTTAGGCTATCCAGCCGTTGCGCATTCTTGATAGAGTCCGCCCGCCGCTGCGCGGCGTATTGTTCGTCTATGACCTGCTGCTCAGCTGTATTCAAAGCCTGCAATCGCTTTTCGACATCGATATACACGTCGTTCATGATGGCCGGTTGCGTTGAATAAAATTCGACGCTACGCCGGAACTGATTGGAATCAATACCATACCGATTGAAAACCGCTTGGTAATACACCTCGCGGTACGTCCGGGCGGAATCGATGGGCATGGACACCAGCTGCCCATCGACAAGATGCATGTCTACCAGCAGTGCAGGCAGCTGTTTCTGCGCGATGACGTCATCGGGTATACCGTCTCCGCATGAAACGCAAAAAAATAATAGGATCAATCCAATCAATAACCGTTGCCGCATGGTTCAAATTCTAATCCGCCTTGGTGGATACCCCCGGGTTTCGTAGCTTTGTGCAAATTTGTGCAAAAATACAAAATTAAGGCCGGATTTATGGGTATTGCTGATCAGATTAACGCTATTACAGAAGAGTTGAATCGCCTAGGGGTGACGCTCATCGCCGTTTCGAAGACCAAATCACCGGCAGAAATACTGGAAGCCTATCATGCTGGACAGCGGGCGTTCGGTGAGAACATGGTACAAGAGCTGGTTGAAAAGCAAGAAGTGTTGCCTAAGGATATCGAATGGCACCTCGTCGGCCACCTGCAAACCAACAAGGTAAAATACATCGCACCGTTCATTTCCTTAATCCATTCCGTAGACAGTCTCAGGCTCTTGACGGAGATCAATAAGCAGGCGCAGAAACACGATCGCGTGATCGACTGCCTATTGCAGGTGCATATCGCCACTGAAGACACCAAATTTGGACTCGACCATGTTGAACTCATCGAATTATTGCGATCTGAAGCATTTGCGGAATTGAACAATATCCGTATCATCGGACTGATGGGTATCGCCACCAACACACCCAATCAAAAGGAGGTCAAGGAGGAGTTTCGTGAACTAAAAACCTTATTTGACGGCGTCAAGACGAGTTTTTTTAAAGACGCTGCGTATTTTAGCACGCTCTCAATGGGTATGTCTGCTGATTATAAGATCGCCATCGAGCAGGGCAGCACCATGGTGCGCCTGGGAAGCACTGTGTTTGGTGGACGGTGGACGGTGAACGGTGGACGGTGAACGGTGATTGGTGGAGGGTGACGGTGATGTACAAAAGAAATGAAAACAACCATACGCAAAGCGGAGGCGGCCGATTGTCCGCAGTTATTGGAGCTTGTCAACGAACTGGCCAGGTATGAAAAGGCGCCCGAGGCGGTGACGGTAACGATGGAAGAATTTGTGGATGCTGGATTTGGTGATACCCCCGTATGGGAGGCGTTCGTTGCTGAAGTGGATGGCGCGCTGGTGGGCATGTCACTTTTTTATATCCGCTATTCTACCTGGAAAGGCCGACGGCTTTATCTGGAAGATATCATCGTCACCGAAAACATGCGGGGCAAGGGCATCGGCAAATTACTCTTTGAAGAAACGTTGAAACTGTGCCGTGGACGGCAATACAGCGGAATGGTATGGCAAGTATTGGATTGGAATGAACCCGCCATCAACTTCTACAAAAAATATGGTGCATCTTTTGATGGAGGGTGGATGAATGTGTCGTTGGATGGATGGTAGCTTGACGATTTTAGATTTTTACTTTTACTTAGCTGAATGAAAGCAATTAAAAATATGGCGGGCCTGATTGGCCTCTTGTTCTTTGGCGCGTGTCAGTTCAATGCCAACACCGAGGACGATGCGGATAAGCAAACGGCCGCCGCAGACACACTGACCTACGAATACGAGGAATACATTAAGTATAGTGAAAACCTGATCAAAACCAGCGAGACGACCGATACGACGTATTTCGCCGTTTCGTATCCCCGATTCCAGGATTCCCTTGTCAACCGGTTCGTGCTGGCCACGCTGCTGGGCAACGATACCGCCTCGGTAGCGGGTACGGCGCAGACATTTATCCGCGAATTTGACGACTTCCAGCAGTCCGACCCCTTCCCGAGGGTATGGACGTCCGAATCGCACGCCAAGGTATACCGCATTAGTCCCTCCTACCTAGCGCTAGCGCTCAGTGTTTCTACCTATACCGGCGGCGCGCACGGCAACTACGCGACCGTATTTGCCCATTATGACCTCACTGAACACAAGTCGCTGACCTTGGATGATATCGTGACTAAACCCTTCCAAAATGAATTGACCGCTGTTGGAGAACGTTATTTCAGAAAGCAGGAAAAACTGGGGGTCGACCAGACGCTTGAAGACCAGTATTTTTTTGACCAGGGTCAGTTCACCTTGCCGCAGAACTTCGCGCTGGAGCGTGACAGTATGGTATTCCGCTATTCCATCTATGAGATCAAACCCTACGCAGCAGGCGAAACGGAACTGCGCATCCCTTATGCGGATGTGGATCGGCTATTGACCGACCGCGCGAAACGCATTATCGCCGAATTACCGAGGTAAATCCTAAACGTTAACATGCAAGTATTCAAATTTGGAGGCGCGTCTGTCAAAGATGCTGAAGGGGTGATCAACCTCGGCCGAATCCTTTCGAAACATCAGGGTAATCAGCTATTGGTCGTTATCTCGGCCATGGGCAAGACCACCAACCTGCTGGAACAGCTTACGCAAAGCTATTTCAAGCAGCAGGATGACACGCTGGACCTATTAGCGCAAGCGAAACAATACCACAACGATATTATGCGGGTGTTGTTTGACAACGTCAACCACCCGGTGTACAATGAAGTCTCCAACCGTTTCGTGGAAATCGAGTGGATACTGGAGGAAGCGCCTATGGATCCGTTTGATTACCTATATGACCAAATCGTGTCGGTAGGTGAACTTGTTTCCACGACGATCGTAAGCCATTATCTCCAGCACATCGGATTGGCCGCTAAATGGGTGGATGCCCGGGATTATATTGCTACCGATAATACGCACCGGGAAGGAAAAGTGGATTGGGATACGACCGCCGAACGCATTCAACGCGGACTTCCACGCCTGTTGGAAGATCAGCTGATCATCACGCAGGGATTCATCGGTGCTACGTCCGAGAATTTTACAACCACACTGGGACGTGAGGGTTCTGATTATTCGGCGGCGATCTTCGCGGCATGCCTGGATGCCGATAGCGTGACCATATGGAAAGATGTGCCCGGTGTATTGAATGCCGACCCCAAATGGTTTGACGAAACCGAATTGATCCCCGAATTGTCGTATTTAGACGCCATCGAATTGACGTATTACGGTGCTACGGTCATCCATCCCAAAACCATCAAACCCCTACAGAATAAAAACATATCGCTCTACGTCAAGTCTTTCATCGATATCGAAAACGGAGGCACCCAGATACGCGAGACCAAAGGGGCACTCCCGGTACCTTCTTTTATCTTCAAGGTAAATCAAGTGCTGGTTTCCATTCGGCCCAAGGATTTTTCGTTTATCGTCGAAGACAACCTGAGCGATATCTTCAGCCGTTTTCATAAGCAGAAGATCAAGGTCAACATGATGCACAACAGTGCAGTGAGCTTCTCGGTCAGCATAGACGACACGGGCGAAAATGTAGACGCGCTGCTGCTCGATCTAAAAATCCGCTACGAGGTGCAGCATCAGCACGGACTGGAGCTCATCACGATCCGCCACTACAATCAAGAGACCATAAGCCGTGTATTGGTGAGCAAAGCGATCATCTTGGAACTGAAAGACAGCTATACTTGCCAGCTTTTGGTTCGGAAACTGGACGGATAATCATTACCTTTGCGGCTATGATAAGGAAAACGAATATCGTGATGGCCTGTACTGGAGCAATGCTATTATTATCGGTGTTGCATGCCTGCCAAAACAGCGCAAAACCGGCGCACTCCCAATCGGAAACTGCGGCAGCGGCCACCCCGGCACAGCCCACCGCCGCTGCTACGGCAACAGCCGTACAGGCATCTTCTCCCCAACCGGCTGCTTCGGCACAACCCGCCCAGGTCCTTCCTGACTTCACTTTTTACATCCTGAGGAGCGGGATCCGGTTCACTAAGCAGGACCTTGCCAAAACAGGGAACATCGTGTTTATCCTATTTGATCCAACATGCAGCCATTGCCAGCAAGAGGCGAAGCACATCGGTCAACATTATGACGAGGTAAAAGATGCTAATTTTTACTTCGTGTCTATGAACGACCCGGCGTTGATGAGTGCCTTTCTGGAAACCCATGCGAAACCATTGGTCGGAAAACCCAATGTCGAACTGTTATATGACCGCAATGCGGATTTCATCAATAAATTCCATGTCCCGTCCCAGTATCCCGCCGTGTACGTCTACGGCAACAATGGTCAGCTGAAAGACCATTGGGATGGCGAACGGGATATTGACAAGGTGATTGCCTCTATCCGGAAGTAAGCGCCTACGTTTTTGAGTTATGCTTTGAAGGAGGCTGCTCACTGTATTTCCTTTTTACCGCTGGATTGGCAAGGTTGGCTTCATCCCGGTCATAACGGGTGTCTTCAGGTCGTTTGACTACTTGCTTATCCTTTTTGCGATCCTGTTTTGAATCCGTTGGTTCAAATGCTTCGTGCTTTCCCATATTCAGAAAACACGCCTAAACCGCGATTTGTTTTATTCGGATCGATTCCTCATTATTTATGTAACTTTGGCTGTTCGCTTAATGACATCATGATCACCATTGCCATCAACGGATTTGGCCGCATCGGGCGGAATACACTCCGAAATATTTTGCTGAGGAACGAAACCGGTCTACGGGTTACCGCCATTAATGACCTGACCGACACGGCTACGCTGGCTCATCTTTTCAAATATGACTCGGTACATGGGCCTTATCCAGGAGCGGTGGAAGCAACGTCCGATCAGTTGATCGTAGACGGCCATGCGATCCAAGTCTTTAAGGAACCCGTCCCTGAAAACCTTCCCTGGCAATCGGAAGGAATCGATGTGGTCGTTGAATCCACGGGTAGATTCACGTCAAGGGAAAAAGCCATCCAACACCTCAACGCCGGGGCGAAGCAGGTGATCCTATCGGCGCCTTCATCAGACAAGGAAATTCCGACCGTCGTATTGGGAGTCAATGACGACGCTGTAGACCT
Source organism: Parapedobacter brassicae (assembly GCF_051400755.1). Lineage (NCBI taxonomy): Bacteria > Pseudomonadati > Bacteroidota > Sphingobacteriia > Sphingobacteriales > Sphingobacteriaceae > Parapedobacter > Parapedobacter brassicae. The sequence continues at coordinate 766,955 of NZ_JBLFFL010000002.1, read as the reverse complement.
GCATGCGCCGATTTTATCCAATGCGTCGTGCACGACCAACAATGTAGGGCCTTTGGTAAAGGTGCTGGATGAACATTGGGGCATTGTAGACGGCTACATCACGACGGTGCACAGCATGACGGGCGACCAAAGCCTGCATGATGCGCCGCATCGCGATCTGCGCCGGGCACGTGCCGCCTCCGCGTCCATCATCCCCACCACCACGGGAGCGGCAAAAGCCATTACCAGTGTATTTCCGCACCTCGAAGGTAAGCTCGGCGGTGCTGGCATTCGTGTACCGGTGTTGAATGGCTCCTTAACGGATTTTACCTGTACCCTGCGTCAACAGCCGACCGTCGACGAAATCAACGCCGCCTTCAGGAGCGCCGCAACCAATGAGCTGAAACAGGTGTTGCAATATACCGAAGATCCAATCGTATCCGTCGACATCATCAACAGTCCCTATTCGTGTATTTTCGATGCGCAACTGACATCAGTGGTAGGCGGATTGGTCAAGGTCGTCGGCTGGTACGACAATGAATATGGCTATTCTAACAGATTAGTCGATTTACTATTGAAAATAGCCCGCCGATGATCAGGTTTATCAGCACCGAAGATACGCTGCCCTTGCGTAGTAGGGTACTCCGGGATGGGGCGCCACCGGACAGCTGTTATTTTCAGGGCGACGATTCACCAGACACTTTCCATATGGGGTATGTCTCTTCCCAACAGGGAATCATATGCGTCCTTTCCTGTCAGCCTGAGACCATGGATGGCTACGAGGGCCTGGGATACCGTTTGCGCGGCATGGCCACGCATCCGGATTGGCGCGGCAAGGGCATTGGCAGCCTCCTGCTGGACGCCGCTATTGACCACCTGACCACGGTGTTGATGGCCGACTACCTTTGGTGTAATGCCCGCAGGGCCGCCTATGATTTCTACCTGCACCTCGGGTTTAGCTTTCTTTCCGAGGAGTTTGAAATCCCGGGGATTGGTCCCCATAAAGTGATGTTCCGGAGATTGGGCTAAACGAAAAAAGGGAAACCGTTTTATGGTCTCCCTTCTTCCTAACAAATTCGATATGGGTTAGACGTTATTTCACTGCATCAACGACGGCCTTAAATGCCTCCGGATTGTTCATGGCCAAATCGGCCAGCACCTTGCGGTTCAATCCGATGTTTTTGGCACTCAGCTTACCGATCAATTGGGAATATGAAATTCCATATTGACGGGCACCGGCGTTGATACGCTGTATCCATAAAGCCCTGAATTCCCTTTTTTTGGTTTTGCGGTCGCGATAAGCGTACTGCAATCCTTTTTCTACTGTATTCTTCGCAACGGTATATACCTTGCTGCGTGCCCCATAATAGCCTTTGGCCATTTTGAGGATCTTCTTGCGTCTTCTTCTCGACGCTACTGCGTTAACCGAACGTGGCATGATTTTCTTGTTTTTTGGTAATAGGCGCCGTGTTTTGCAACGGTCTTACAACCCGATACCTGGTTACTGATTTTTAATTTTTTCCTTTTTACTTCTAACTTTTCAGTTATTTTCCGATAGCGAGCATACGTTTCACGTTGCCCATATCCGCTTCAGACACTAAACCGGTCTGCGTCAGATTGCGTTTGCGCTTGGTGCTTTTCTTGGTCAGGATATGACTTTTGAAAGCATGCTTCCTGGCAATCTTACCTGTTCCAGTAAGCTTAAAGCGTTTCTTCGCACTGGAATTGGTTTTCACTTTTGGCATGATTCACTGATTTTTATATCGATTTTGTTAGTTACTTATTCCTTATTTCTTTGGTGCTACCGTGAGGAACATGCGCTTGCCTTCCAACTTGGGCAGCAGTTCCACTTTACCGTAGTCTTCAAGGGCTTGCGCAAAACGCAGCAACAGGATCTCACCCTGCTCCTTGTATACAATGGCCCGTCCCTTGAAATGGACATATGCCCGTACTTTTTCTCCGGATTCCAAAAACTTGATCGCATGCTTGAGCTTAAACTCAAAGTCATGGTCATTCGTGTTGGGTCCGAAGCGGATCTCCTTGATAACCGTTTGCTTGGCGTTTGCCTTGATCTCTTTCTGCTTCTTTTTCTGTTCGTAGATGAACTTGCTATAATCCGTGATCTTGCAAACCGGAGGGACAGCATTCGGCGAAATCTCCACTAAATCCAGTTCCAATTCATCAGCAAGCTCCAATGCCTTGCGTGTGGGGTATATCCCCTGCTCCACATTATCGCCTACTAATCGTACCTCGGGTACCCTGATGTGCTCATTGATACGGTGCTCCGGCTCCTTCTTTCTAAACGGAGGTCTCGGGCCTCTGAATCCTGGTCTATTTAATGCCAAATGTCTAAAATAATTAAACGGTTATTTCTTTAATTAACTGTTCGCCAAACGTATCTACACGCATCGTACCCAGATCTCCCTGGCCGTGTTTCCGAACAGAAACCGTACCGTTTTCTGCCTCTTTTTCGCCAACGATGAGCATGTAGGGGATTTTTTTCAATTCTGCATCCCTGATTTTCCGGCCGACCTTCTCATCTCGAAGGTCAATCAAGCCGCGAATATCGGAATTATTGAGCGATTTTAAAAGTTTTTTTGCATATTCTTCGTATTTTTCGGATACCGGAAGGATGATGAACTGCTCCGGAGCGAGCCATAAGGGAAACTGTCCGGCGCAGTGCTCGATCAATACCGCGACGAAACGTTCCAACGATCCGAACGGTGCACGGTGGATCATGACCGGCCTATGCTTCGTATTGTCGCTACCGGTATACTCCAGTTCAAAGCGTTCGGGCAGGTTATAGTCGACCTGAATAGTCCCCAGCTGCCATTTGCGGCCCAGGGCGTCCCTCACCATGAAATCCAGCTTCGGTCCATAGAATGCCGCCTCTCCGTACTCAACGACCGTCTTCAATCCCTTTTCGGCTGCCGCCTCGATGATCTCCTTCTCCGCACGGTCCCAATTTTCGTCGCTGCCGATGTATTTCCCCCGGTTATCCGGGTCGCGCAGCGACACCTGCGCAGTATAGTCATCAAAACCCAGCGCACCAAATACATAGAGCACCAGATCGATGACCTTCTTAAACTCTTCCTTTACCTGGTCTGGGCGGCAGAAGAGGTGCGCATCATCCTGCGTGAAGCCGCGTACGCGGGTAAGTCCATGCAATTCGCCGCTCTGCTCATAGCGGTACACCGTACCGAATTCGGCAAACCGGATAGGCAAGTCTTTATAGGAACGCGGCTTTGTCTTATAAATTTCGCAATGATGCGGACAGTTCATGGGTTTCAACAGAAACTCCTCCCCTTCTTGGGGCGTATGAATGGGCTGAAACGAATCTGCCCCATACTTTTCATAATGCCCCGAGGTGACATATAAGCTCTTATGTCCGATATGGGGGGTCACTACCGGCTCGTAGCCCGCCTTGACCTGCTCCCGTTGCATAAAATCAATCAGTTTTTGCCGCAACCGCGCGCCCTTGGGCAGCCACAGCGGAAGCCCCATGCCCACCTTTTCGGAAAATGCAAACAGTTCCAGTTCACGTCCCAGCTTGCGGTGATCGCGTTTCTTGGCCTCTTCGATCATGTGGAGGTAATCCGCCAATTCACCGGCTTTCGGAAAGGTCACCCCGTAAATACGGGTAAGTTGCTTACGCGTCTCATCACCCCGCCAATAAGCGCCGGCCACGTTGGTCAGTTTGACCGCCTTGATAAAACCGGTGTTGGGGATATGCGGACCGCGACAGAGGTCCGTAAAGTTGCCCTGCGTGTAAAACGTAATGCTTCCGTCAGGCAGGTCCTTGATCAGGTCCAGCTTATACTCATCGCCTTTTTCAGTGAAATAGGCTTCAGCTTCAGCCTTGCTCACCGGCTTGCGCACATAATCGGATTTGCCGCGGGCAAGCTCGATCATCTTGTCTTCGATCTGCTTGAAATCATCCGAAGAAAATTCCTGTCCGCCAAAATCCACATCGTAATAGAAGCCGGTTTCGATGGCCGGACCGATGCCGAACTGGATGCCCGGATACAGCGCTTCCAATGCCTCGGCCATGAGGTGCGCCGAAGAGTGCCAAAAGGTGGCTTTCCCCTTGGCATCATTCCACGTAAGCAGCTGTACAGCAGCGTCTTGTTCGATCGGACGCGAAGCGTCCCACACCTCGCCGTTGACTGCTGCAGCCAATACATTGCGGGCCAAGCCTTCTGAAATGGATTGTGCGATTTCCATCGCGGTGGTTCCCCGTGCATATTCCCGCACGGAACCATCAGGTAGGGTAATTTTAATCATCTACAACTATGATTGGTGTTCGTTAAAAAAATGCAATAAACCACAATACAAATGTGATTGATTTTTCGTCGCAAAGGTAGTAAAAGGAATCTAGAAAACAATCCCCAATCTCACCGACATCCGCTGGAGGGTGTACGTATCCTTGCGCAGCCAAGCCATACCGGGGGGCAGGGAGCTGTCTGCTGGGGTCGTGGCGGTAAAACCCTCCACATTTGGGATTCCCTCGTAGGCCGAATAGGTTTGCCGTTTGTAACCGGCGCTCAAGGTAAAGCGATCCTTTCCCTTCGACCTGATCCGGATACCGATTGCAGGGTTGAACATAAGTCCGCCGTCATACCATTGGGTAGCGGTCTCTTTCTTGAACCAAGTGAAGCCATACCCTACATCCAGTCCCAGGTATGGCGACACGTCTCCCGCATGCATCACGCCCCGCCACCCAACCGCCAACGGCACGAGCGTCATGTCGGGATAGGCATCTACACCAACGGTGGCTCCGAGTTCGGCAAAGGCATGGAGCCATACGCCGTTGAATGTTTGTGCCGTAAACCCGCTGGGGGCCATAAACGGTCGTTTAGCCGGCAGCATACCCAATTCTGTTTGGCTTGTAAAATGAATCGCCTGTCCCTTTGCATAGCCGCCGGCGATACACCATAGGAATATTCCTACAGCACTCAATTGAAATGATCTGCTCATCAATGACGCATCAATTAACAGCGATATGGCTGAGTAATTTCAGTTTGTCGGGGGTGCTGTAGTCGTATTGATATACGCCCTCAGGCCCGGTGACCACCAGCGACTTCGGTGCCGGGATAACATCAATGGCTTTTTTGTCTTCGAGGTGCTCCATTAGGTGGTTGCTGATGTTCATTACATCGGTGACCTTAAAACTCTTCAATCCACTGTTGCCCTCACAAACGTAGAGGTTGTCGCCTGCGAGTCCCAATCCGTGCGGATTTTGCATGGGATAAGACTTCAGCAATTGGGGATGATACGGATCTTGGATATCGACGACCTCCAATAGATCCGCCCCCTGCTGGCAAATGTTACCGCTCCGCAAGGTGACAAAGGCATACTTGTCATTCACCACCACCGGATCGCATGCGGTAATGTGGCTGTATACGGCCATTTCCTGTGGACTGGCCGGGTTGCAGACGTCATAGATATGCATACCCGTAGTGGAACCGATAAAGAGCTTATTGTCATAAGGAAAGATCGTTTCTATGCCCCACCCCAGGGGAATGTCGCTCACGAATTGCGGCTTATCGGCTGTTTTGACATCAAATAACCGCAAACTACTTTCGTCCACAGCATATAGATGTCCCCTTGCCAGCGTAAACCGGGCAAGGGATCCGCCCTGGCCATAGCTGGCACCGCCATGCTCACTACTGCCGCTGTTGAAATGGGCCATCCCGTCCGTATACCACATCCCCTCGTGCCTTTGCGTATCGGTGTAGGTGATGACCGTATCTTTGTAGGTCACGAAAAGCGTCTGCTCCAGGTTTGCAAACATGTGGGGAAATACGCCCTCCACGCGGTCAACCAGCGTAATGCTTTGGGGATTCGAGACATCGAAAGCCAATAAGTCAATATAACTGTCCGCATACAGGATATCGCTATTGACAGCCATATCCACATTCCCGGGAATGTCGATAAAATTCAGATTTTTTGGGTTGGCGGGGTTGCGGTTGTCAATGATGTGAATACCCTTCATCGGCTCGTTGATGAAAAGATAATCGCCATAAACATAGATTTTTCCGGTGGTCATCAGGGGTTTGGGTGGACGTAAGCCGATGTCCGCCGCGCGGAACGTCTCCACCTCCATATACACCGGTACCTGGGCACGATACGTATAGGTGGTTTCCACCTGATCGCTGCATGCCATAAATAAGACGGCGGGCAAGCAAGCCATTAACAGCAACTTTGCCCAAGGATAAACCATTCGTGTCGCGAAATTCATCAGTATTTTGTTTTAGGTCCGACAAAAATATCAGTTAGTTTATGATATTGACGAAGAAACCCGATAAAACGCGACAGTCGGGTTAAAAAATTTGATTTCCGTAAATTTCCGTACCTTTGCCGCGCAAAGATAACATGGCTCAACAGGTACCAATAGACGGCACACAACTTCCTTTGATGGAAGAATTTTACACCATCCAAGGTGAGGGATACCACACGGGCAAAGCAGCTTATTTTATCCGTTTGGGGGGGTGTGATGTGGGATGCCATTGGTGTGATGTCAAAGAAAGCTGGAATGCCGAATTGCACCCGCTTACTGACGCAGACACCATCATCGAGCATGCAAAGCAATATCCCTCAAAAACAGTGGTAGTCACCGGCGGAGAGCCATTGCTCTATGACCTCGATTACCTTACCCATGGATTGCAAGCGGCGGGGATCAAGACTTTCATGGAGACTTCCGGCGCTTATCCATTGAGCGGGCATTGGGACTGGATATGCCTGTCACCAAAGAAGTTCAAGCGGCCGCTGCCCGATGTCATTGCTGCCGCAGGCGAACTGAAAGTCATCATCTTCAATAAAAGCGACTTTGACTGGGCCGAGCAACATGCAGCGCTCGCCCCAAAAAATTGCCGGCTTTACCTGCAGCCAGAATGGTCTAATGCCCAAGCGATGACACCGCTAATTGTGGAATATGTAAAGCAGCACCCGAAATGGGAGATTTCACTGCAAACCCATAAATACCTCAATATCCCCTAAAATTTGGAACATTATTTGACCTTATCATTCCAAAACAGTACGTTTGTATAGCAGATAAACAGTACTGAAACAAAAAACTAAAGAAAAACATGATGAAAAAGATTGCTACGATATGCGCCGTGTTGGTCGCGTTTATTTGTACAACTGCCTTGGGTCAGCAAAATAATAGCAAGGCAGAATTTAAATTCGATAAGGAAACACACGACTTTGGCAAGATTCCGCAGGGCAAGCCGGTAACCCACGTGTTTACCTTTGAAAATGCCGGCACGGAGCCGATCATCATTAGCGAGGTAAAACCCTCTTGCGGTTGTTCCGTTGCCGAGTTTACCAAGACTCCGGTAAAACCCGGTGAAAAAGGCACCATATCGGTGACGTTCAATGCAGCGGCGAAACAGCCCTTCACCAAAAATTTCACCGTGCGTTCCAATACCAAGACACCGGTAAAGACGCTTTACATTAAAGGTGAAGTAACCGGTTAGTTGACAATCGCTTAATCAAGATCCAGAAACCGCTAAATGATTAGCGGTTTTTTTATGCCGTGAAGTCAAAAGCTATCCTTAAGTTTGCAGCAAAAATAGCGCAGCATTATGCCTTCTATATCCGTCAAGGGCCGCGAAATGCCGGCCTCTCCCATCCGTAAACTAACGCCCTATGCCGACAAGGCGAAGCAGGAGGGTAAACACGTCTATCACCTCAATATCGGGCAGCCGGATATCGAGACTCCTCAAGTCATGTTGGATGCCATCAAAAACATTGATTTCAAGGTTTGGGCCTACACGCCCTCGGAAGGAACCGCTTCCTATCGCCATAAGCTCAGTGGTTATTACAACCAATTAGGGTATAACATCACACCAACCGATGTCCTCGTCACCAATGGCGGTTCCGAAGCCATCACCATCGCGATGCAGGCTTGCATCAATCCGGGAGAGGAAATCATCATCCCCGAACCGTTCTATGCCAATTACAACGGCTTTGCCCGTTCGGCCGGCATTACGATTAAGCCCATCCTGTCTTACATGGACAGCGGATTTGCGTTGCCGCCGATTGCGGCATTCGAAGAGTTGATCACCGAAAAAACGAAAGCCATTGCCATTTGCAATCCGAATAATCCGACGGGTTACCTGTATTCGCGCGAGGAACTGGAAGCCCTGCGCGATCTTTGCCTCAAGCACGACCTCTTTCTGTTATCCGATGAGGCTTATCGCGAGTTTTGCTACGATGACCGCGAATTTGTGTCACCCATGCACCTCGAAGGGCTTGAGCAACACGTGATCGTATTGGATACCGTATCCAAACGGTACAGCGCATGCGGAGCCCGCTTGGGGTGTATGATCACCAAAAACAAGGACGTCTGGAGCGCGGCACTCAAATTTGCACAAGCACGGCTCAGTCCGCCTGCGGTGGCCCAAATCGCGGCGGAAGCCGCTGTGGATACGCCGCAAAGCTATTTTGATTCCGTCAAAGCGGAATATACCGCACGGAGAAATGCCTTAGTGGCCGGACTCAATGACATCAGCGGCGTCTACTGTCCCAATCCGGGCGGTGCATTCTACGTGGTCGCCCGCCTCCCTATTGACGACGCCGATCGTTTCTGCCAATGGATGCTGGAGCATTTCGCCTACGAAAACCAAACGGTGATGATGGCTCCCGCAAGCGGATTCTACAGCACACCAGGCGCAGGGAAAGATGAAGTAAGATTAGCTTACGTATTAAATATCAACGACTTGAAAAAGGCATTGATATGCCTCGAAAAAGGCTTGGCCGCATATCCGGGGCACACGGAATAGCGCGATCAGTGCGGCAGTCCGTCGAGCACAAATTGCAGCTGCTCGGCTTCAGTAAGGTCGGTATTGTCTAATATGATGGCATCTTCGGCCCGTATCAGCGGACTTTCCTCCCGTGTCGTATCGATGTAGTCGCGATGCGCCAGGTTTTCAAAAACCTCTTCAAGGGTAATTTCCGTTCCCTTGTTTTTCAGTTCGAGGTATCGCCTTTCAGCCCGCACCTTGGGATCTGCCGTCATGAAGATCTTCAGATCAGCATCGGGGAAGACAGTCGTACCGATGTCCCGCCCATCCATCACGATGTTCCGCCGCTGTCCCATTCGCTGCTGCTGGGCAACCATCGCCTGCCGCACCGCCTTGATGGCGCTCACCTCGCTGACATAATCCGAGACATACATTTGCCTGATTTCCTCAGATACGTCTTCTCCATTGAGCAAAATCCGCGTGCTGCCCCCTTCGGGATGGAAGTCGATATGGATGTCGCGGAGCGCTTCGGCTACTTTCTCCTCATCTTCCAAGGGTATGGCATGCCGGATGATGTAGAGGGTCACGGCGCGGTACATGGCACCGCTATCGATATAGACATAATGCAATGCCTTAGCCAGTGCCTTGGCCAGCGTACTTTTGCCGCAAGAAGAGTAGCCGTCGATGGCGATGATATGGTTCGTCCTTGCCATCGATCAACTGACGCCTCCGATCAACACGCCGGGTTTATTCAGTACCGGGATTTTCATTAGGTTTTCATCAATGATGCTCTCCGGAAGGAAAATGTATTTTTTGTCATAGATGGTGCCGTCAATATAATAGCTAACCCAGTATTCATTGGTCAGTCCGAACACCTGCTCGTCGATGGCCTCGATCTTTGCATAGTCATGCGGATCGATATCACCGATAAAATGCCTTAAAATGGATGTCTTCACCTCCTTTTCGTCCTTGGTCCCATATCCTTTTGAGCTCACCATTACGTTTTTTACCGGCACATCCTTTTCATTGATGAGGTACACATACCATACCTGTCCCGCAGGCGAGTCGCTCTCCAGCACCGCCGCAACCGAGATATCCTGGACAATATTTTCCGGCAGATCTTTTTTCATGTCACCCTCCTACTTCCGTCCCTTCGCTTTCTTCTTCGGTTTTTGCTCGCCGGCTTCGGCCCATTTAAGCACATCGGCATAGGTCACATCAGTCGCTTCCGTACCTTTGGGTATCTTGATGTTCTGCTTGCCAAACCGAATAAAAGGTCCCCACCGGCCGTTCTCGATCCGAGCATCGGGATTTTCGTCAAACACCTTGACGACCTTTTCAATATCCTTTTGACGTTTATCCCGAATAATTTGGATCGCCGAATCCGTGGTTACATCGTGCGGATCCACTTCCTTCGGAAGCGAATAAAACGCATTATCATGGCGGATATAGGGACCAAACTTACCGATCGCCACGGTCATCTCCTTACCCTCAAATTCACCGACCTTTTTAGGCAATTTGAACAACTCCAGCGCATCCTCAAAGGTGATCGTTTCAATCATCTGTCCCGGCCGCAAGCTCGCAAACCGCGGCTTTTCCTCGTCGTCGGCCGATCCGATTTGCACCATGGGCCCGAACCGCCCGATGCGCACGCTCACCCGTTTGCCTGTTTGTGGGTCGGCACCGAGCTCCCGCTCATTCGTCGCCCGATCAGCCGTTTTAATGGTGGTTTCTACTTCCATATGAAACGGCTTGTAAAACCCGTGAAGCATATCCGTCCATTCCTTCAAACCCTGTGCGATTTCGTCAAATTCCTTCTCCACTTTAGCCGTGAAGTTAAAATCCACAATCCCCTTGAAGTGCTCCACGAGAAAGTCATTGACCACTACGCCGATATCCGTTGGGAATAGCTTGGATTTTTCAGCCCCGGTGATCTCGGTTTTCGTCAACGTCGACAGCTTACCCCCCACCAGTTCCAATACCCGGAAGTCCCTTGGCTTGCCGTCGCGGTCTTCCTTCACGACATAACCCCTGTTTTGGATGGTGGAGATCGTAGGTGCATAGGTGGACGGGCGGCCGATGCCCAGCTCCTCCAGTTTCTTGACCAGGCTCGCCTCGGTATACCGGGCGGACGGGCGCGAGAAACGCTCAGTCGCCGTCATCGTCTTCAAGCGTACCGGTTGATCCTTTTTCAGCGGAGGCAATAAGGCATTGGCCACATCCTCATCCATGCTGGGCTCCTGATCCTCATCGGTCGATTCGAAATAAACCTTGAGAAACCCGTCGAAACGCATGACTTCTCCATTGGCTACCAATTCTTCATCCCGTGTTGAAATCCCGATCTTCGCCGTGGTTTTCTCAAACTCCGCCTCGCTCATCTGTGAGGCGATAGCCCGTTTCCAAATCAGTTCATACAGCCGTCGCTCAGCATTGTCGCCTTCAATCGTGTGCCGGTCGAAGTACGTGGGCCTGATGGCTTCGTGCGCCTCTTGCGCACCCGCTGATTTGGTACGGTACTGCCGGCGCTTATGATAGTTGCCGCCGTATGCCGACTTGATTTCCTCTTCGGCGCCCTGAAGCGCCGTATCGCTAAGGTTGACGGAGTCGGTACGCATATAGGTGATGCGTCCGGCTTCGTAAAGCCGTTGAGCGACCGACATGGTACGGGCCACGGAGAAGCCAAGCTTACGACTGGCCTCCTGTTGCAAGGTCGATGTTGTGAAGGGTGCTGCCGGATTCCGCTTGGAAGGCTTTGTTTCCAAGCTATTGACCACGAAACCGGCATCGGCGCAGTCCGCAAGGAAACGCTCGGCATCGGCGATCGCGGCGAACCGCTTCGGCAGCTCCGCCTTGAACAGTTCCTTGGGATTATCGGTATGAAAAATCGCTACGATTTTAAATGCCGCCTCGGCGTTGAACCGGTTGATCTCCCGTTCGCGATCGACAATCAAACGAACGGCGACAGACTGCACCCTGCCTGCCGAAAGGGCCGGTTTTACTTTTTTCCACAGTACCGGCGAAAGTTCAAACCCGACCAACCTGTCGAGTACCCGACGCGCCTGTTGGGCGTTGACCAAATTAAAGTCAATGCTCCTCGGCGTTTCAATGGCCTTGAGGATGGCCGGCTTGGTAATTTCGTGGAAAACAATGCGCTTGGTCTTGTCATTGTGCAGACCAAGGGTTTCATATAAATGCCAAGAAATGGCCTCTCCTTCGCGGTCCTCGTCGGACGCGAGCCATACCGTTTCGGCTGCTTTGGCGAGTTTCTTTAACTCACTGACCACCGCTTTCTTATCAGCGGGAACCTCATATTTCTGTTCAAAGTTATTGGCGGTATCGATGGCGTCATCCGTCTTCACCAGATCACGGATATGACCGTAGCTGGATTTGACCAGAAAATCCTTACCCAGGTATCCTTCTATTGTTTTCGCTTTTGCCGGTGACTCTACAATCAGTAAGTTTTTCGCCATTGATTTTTGGATTTCTGCAAATAAAGGCATTTATTCAGGTAAAGGCAAATCAAAAAACCATATCCAACAGGAAAAAACAGGCGAACACCACGGAGGCAATGCCATTAGTGGTCATGAAGGCGCGGTCTACTCTGCTTAAATCCGAGGGGCTTACGATCCGGTGTTGATAGATGAGCAATCCGCAATAGAAGATCACACCAAGAAAATAAAACCAGCTTAACGAAATGAAAAACATGGGCAATATCACGAATACAGCCGAAAGGACATGAAAGACCTCCGATACCCGCAGGGCCTTCCGTTTGCCCAGCCAAGCGGGAATCGAATTCAGGTGATGCTGGCGGTCAAATTCCTCGTCCTGTAACGCATAAATGATATCAAATCCACCGACCCAAAACAATACCGCCAGCGAATAGAAAACAGGGATAATATCAAATGCACCCGCGACGACGAGATAGGCGCCAAGCGGAGCCAAGCCCAACCCTAAGCCGAGCACCAGGTGACAAAGCGGCGTCAACCGCTTCATATAACTGTAGCCCAATACCACTGCGAGCGCTACCGGCGACAAGAAAAAGCAGATCCGGTTGATAAACCAGGTAGCTGCGATGAACAGCAGGCAATTGATAACCGTGAATGCCAGCGCCTGACCGGCGCTTACCCGGCCTGCGGGGATGTCGCGCATGGCGGTGCGTGGATTGGCGGCATCGATATCGCGATCCAGGTAACGGTTGAACGCCATCGCTGCATTACGGGCAAAAACCATGCAGGCGAGCATCAGCACCAATTGGAGCCAATCAAAACGATAACCGGTCGTGTTAATGGCAAGAAAGAAACCAATGATGGCAAAGGGCAGTGCAAACACACTGTGTGCAAACAGGACAAGCGAAAAATATTTCTTCATAAACGTAAGCTAGCGATCGACGTCAACAGGCTGAAAGTTCTGATTAATGTCATCAATGGTCGTCAACAGGGGTTCGCAACCCATACCCGTCTCGGCTGACGTAAGAAAAAGCGGAGGCACCTCCTCAAACCATTGCTGGAGCGCCCGCTTAAACTTTTCAACATTGGCGGTCGATTTGGCTTGCGACTGCTTATCAGCTTTGGTGAAAACCAGCATAAACGGGATGCTGTTTTCGCCGAGCCAACAGCAGAAATCCAGATCGAGCCGCTGCGGATCAAGGCGGCTGTCAATCAGGACAAACACGCATAGCAGGTTTTCGCGCATCAACAGGTAGCGGCGAATAAACTTTTCCCACGCGGCGCGATTGCTTTTGGACGTCTTTGCAAACCCATAGCCTGGCAAATCCACCAGATACCAGGCATCATTGATCAGAAAGTGGTTGATCAACTGGGTTTTACCCGGTGTCTGCGATGTCTTGGCCAAATGGCGATTTCCCGTCAGGGCATTGATAAGAGATGATTTACCGACATTCGAACGTCCGATAAATGCATACTCCGGCAAGTTAGCGGCTGGCAGTTTGTCCACCCGGTTATTGCTGCTGATAAACGTCGCCGTTTTGATGACCATGGTGCAAAGGTAACACAAATGGTCATTTCCCGGTGGAAATACGGCAGATTGAGTAATCGTGCGGCCCCATAATGTCGAGTTGTTTTCTTTTGATCTACCGCAATAGTGTGATCAGTGTATTTGCAGTGTTATGACCGACATTGTTGTCTTTACCCGTATCCCTTTGTTCAAGGAACACGAAGTATACCCCTTCGCTATTGCGAACCACTGCGAGCTCAAACGGGTATGCACGGTAAAAAAAGCCAAGTATTTTTCTTGACTTGAATTACTAAAATTTTTATCTTTACAGCTATAAGAAAGAAGCCCTGACTGTAGACCTGATCGCCAAATTAACTATCTTATGAAAAGAGAAGAGTTTAAGCTGATTGCAAAGTTGCGTATTGACGAAGCGAAGACATTGTTAGCTAACGGTCACTATAGTGGGGCATACTATTTAGCGGGCTATGCGTTGGAATGTGGTGTTAAGGCGTGTTTAGCAAAACAAATCAGTGAACATAACATTCCGGAGAAGAAATTCATCAACGATATATATACGCACGATCTGCAAAAATTAATTAAATTTGATGATGATTTAAACACATCATATGAGACATTGAAAAGTGATGGTGAATTCATCATGAACTGGACAATAGTAAAAGACTGGAATGAGCAATCTCGGTACAAAAAGTATGATAAAAATCAAGCTGAAGAATTGATAAATGCAATTCTTAGTAAAAACAAAGGAATATTATCATGGGTACAGCAATATTGGTAGATGAGTTATATGATGCGGGCAGGAAGCTTATTACCGCATTAGATAAAAAAGGAATTCGCATACCTACGGCATTCCTTGCAAAATTGTCTGATGACGATTATGCTTGGTCACTTTTAGTCGCCATGGATGGGGTTAAAGCCAATGGATCAAGACCCTACTACAAACGAATTCAAGAGACTATTCTCGAAAACAATATTCCAATTTCACTTGCGGATATTCGTGTGATCGATGTGCGCGACAACCTTGCACAATCCCTCCAAAAGATGCTTCATACAGGGGATGAAATAGGTAGGATTAACTTTTTTGGACACTACATCAATGGACAAAGATTTCCCGATGCTGTGATTTATCGCGCATCCTAAACCCAAATGTGTAACCAGGGGAGCTACCTTCCCTGCGGTTTCCGTTGCAATTAAATTTTTTATTTAAATTGGCCTCCGTATTTAACAGTTAACCATCACTCAAATGCAGTATTTATCTACGTTGCTACTGATATTAGCCCTCTACTCCCCTACGCTCGGTCAAACCCGCTATGTCATGGTCATCCACGGAGGGGCCGGCACGATCTTGAAGGAAAACATGACCCCCGAGACGGAAAAGGCATTCACCGATGCGCTCACGCAGGCCTTGCAGGCCGGATATGCCCAGCTGCAGGCGGGTAAGAGCAGCCTTGATGCGGTGGAGGCCGCGATCCTGATCATGGAAGACAACCCGCTATTCAATGCGGGCAAAGGGGCGGTCTTTACGCATGAGGGTAAAAATGAAATGGACGCTGCCGTGATGTGGGGACCTACCCGGGCAGCCGGTGCCATTGCCGGGGTAACGACGATCCGCAATCCAATCAAGGCCGCACGGGCGGTGATGGAGCAATCCGAACACGTCATGCTTACCGGAAAGGGGGCTGAAACATTTGCGGCTTCCAAGGGGCTTGAAATCGTCGACCCAAGTTATTTCCGGACTGAGAATCGGTGGGAAGCGTTGCAGCGGGTATTGAAAAGGGACTCGCTCAAAACGCAACTCGATCACGATGAAAACAAGCAGTCTTCAAGCATGGCATTGGCCAATGATTACAAATATGGCACGGTAGGCGCCGTAGCATTGGATAAAGACGGACAGCTGGCAGCCGGGACGTCTACCGGCGGCATGACCAATAAGCAGTATGGACGTGTGGGCGATGCCCCCATTATCGGTGCCGGCACGTATGCCAACGAGCGCGTGGCCATCTCATGCACAGGATGGGGTGAGTTTTTCATCCGGGGAATTGCGGCTTACGATGTGGCCGCCCAAATGGAATACGGCGATACGCCTGTAGCCGAGGCGGCATCGGCGGTGATCGAAAAGATTGGAAAAATGGGCGGAGACGGCGGTATGATCGCCTTGGACAATGCAGGCCACATGGCCATGCCGTTCAACACCGCCGGCATGTACCGGGGCACGATTACCGAAACCGGTGAAATCGAAATTGCGATCTATAAATGACCACAGTACGAACATATCCCAAGGCAGGTATATGGCTCTGCCTATCCCTTTGTGCGTTGCTCCTCAGTGGCTGTCTCACACGCAAAAACGCGCTTCCGCCAAGTGGTGCCACGCCGGCACGCGGTCAGAAAGCAAGAACCACGATTCGCACGGACGCCTCCGCTGCTCCCAAAGATGTGCGCCCGGTTGGTCGGGGATTGCTCGA
The DNA here is from genome assembly GCF_051400755.1 of Parapedobacter brassicae. Lineage (NCBI taxonomy): Bacteria > Pseudomonadati > Bacteroidota > Sphingobacteriia > Sphingobacteriales > Sphingobacteriaceae > Parapedobacter > Parapedobacter brassicae. Next base: position 750,796 of record NZ_JBLFFL010000002.1, on the reverse strand, counting down.
GGGGTACGCACAGGTACTGGGTGTCCGCACCGATGAGCTGCGGAGTCCGGCATTATATGCTTACATCGATGATTGGATGGGCATCCCGCACCGCACCGGAGGGACCGACCGTCGAGGAGTGGATTGCTCCGCATTCGTAGGCATGGTCATGCGCGACGTTTACGGTAAATCAGCCCCGCGCGCATCTAAGGAGATGGCTGATGACATCAAGCGTAAGTACGAACGGCAATTGGAAGAAGGCGACCTTGTCTTTTTCTCCTTCGGCCGCAGGGATATTGACCATGTCGGTATTTATTTGCATAACAATAAGTTCGTGCATGTGTCCACCAGCAAGGGTGTGATCATCAGTGATCTTCATGATTCGTGGTATTATAAGTATTTTACACGGGCCGGAAGCTTAAATTAGTAAATATTGCGTTACTAATCGACTGTTTTGGTCGATTTTTCGTTAATTTTACTAGTATGAACAGGCTGTTGATCGTTTCCCTCTCGTTTGCCGTGCTTTCCATAAGCCGTGCGAGGACACAAGAGCGTATACCGCTGATCACATTGGACGGATTGGAAAAACGGTTGGATAATGGTGGTGACACGACTTTCATCATCAATCTATGGGCCACTTGGTGTGCCCCTTGCGTGGCTGAGATGCCTCATTTCGAGCAGTTGCAACGAAACCACCAGTCAAAACCGCTGCGCGTCTTGTTTGTTAGTTTAGATGCCAAACAGGACCACGATGCCGTGCTCCACTTTGTCGGCACGAAGGGATTGAAAAACGAAGTGTTGCTACTCGACGAAAAAAATGAACAAGCTTTCATCCCGCAGATCAGTCCCGAATGGTCTGGAGCCATACCGGCCACCCTATTTGTCAATACGGAAAAAGATATACGGATCTTCAAGGAGCAGGAGTTTGATTATGAAGCACTCGAGCATAGTTATTTGTCCATTATCCATTAAAAAATTGAGTCATGAAAACAATCGGCGTTTTATTGATGGGATTGGCTGTTGTCTTTTCGGCCAATACCCCGGTATCCGATGAAGGATACCAAATCGGCGACATCGTCAACGACTTTCGCCTTAAAAATGTAGATGGCAATCAGGTATCCTTAGCGGATTACCCGGACGCGAAAGGATTTATCCTGATCTTCACGTGCAATACCTGTCCGGTCGCTAAGGGGTACGAAGACCGTATCATTGCATTAGACAAAAAATATAAGCCACAGGGTTATCCGGTGATTGCCATCAATCCCAACGATGCTGGCGTGGAACCCCGGGAATCTTACGAACAAATGCAGCAACGGGCGGCCGAAAAAGGATTTACCTTTCCCTATTTGCTTGACCCTGACCACGTCATCACCAAACAGTTTGCCGCGACGCACACGCCGCATACCTTTGTGCTGCAAAAGACGGCCGAAGGCAATGTGTTGCAATACATCGGCGCGATCGATGACGACAGCAGGGGCGGCAATCCGGAAACAAAATTCGTGGAAGAAGCCGTCGCCGCATTGACGGCGGGTAATAAACCGGATCCTAACATGACGAAGGCCGTTGGCTGTTCGATCAAGTGGAAGAAAACCGCGTGATAAGGCATATCATCACCACGTCGTTTCTCCTCATCTGCCTATCGGCGTCGACCGCTGTGGGGCAAACGCAGCGACCGCGGGACCTAGGGATACGGATAGGTGTTTTACCTACCGGGCAATCGAATGCCATCACAGATGTGGCTGGCGTAAAGGTGGGGCATACCACGTTGCGTGTGGGCGACTCCATCAGGACAGGGGTGACAGCCATCCTCCCCCATGGCGGCAACGTATTCCAGGATAAAGTCCCTGCGGCCGTCTATACGGGCAATGGTTTCGGCAAACTCACCGGAAGTACCCAGATCATGGAGCTTGGCAATTTGGAAACACCCATCATCTTGACCAACACGCTGAGTGTACCCACCGCTATGGATGCTGTGATTGATCATGTATTGGCGCTGCCGGGCAACGAAGATGTCCAATCGGTCAATGCGGTCGTGGGTGAGACCAACGACGGGTACTTGAACGACATACGCGGTCGCCATGTAACGAAAGCAGACGTCATCGCCGCGATCCGCCATGCAAGTGAAGATAACCCCCTGGAAGGGAGCGTAGGGGCGGGTACGGGTACGGTATGTTTCGGTTTCAAGGGAGGTATCGGTACAGCCTCTCGCAGGTTGCCGGATGATCTGGGAGGCTATACCGTCGGTGTTTTGGTGCAGAGCAATTTCGGCGGCGTATTGCAGATCAACGGTGTACAGGTGGGCAAACTCCTGGGGAAATTTGCCTTCAGCGATCAGCTCCTGAACAATGTCGATGGTTCATGCATGATGGTCGTGGCCACCGATGCACCGTTGGATAGCCGAAACCTTGAACGCCTGGCCAAACGTGCGTTCATGGGACTTGCCAAAACCGGCGGCATTGCGTCCAATGGGAGCGGTGATTATGTTATTGCATTCGCTACTGCGCCGGAGGTCCGTGTGCCTTTCCGGACGGATGCACGCCTTCATGAGGTTGCCCTGGTGCCTAACGATTTGATGTCTCCCCTATTCATGGCCGCTATCGAAGCGACCGAAGAGGCCATCATCAATTCCCTCTTTGCGGCACAAACCACCACCGGAAAAGGAGGCCGGAAAATTGAAGTGCTGCCGCTTGACAAGGTGATCCCCCTGGTGGTCGCTCCTAACAAACCGTAGCACGCACGTCACAATGCGCGGATACGCTCCGAAAACGCAGTTTGGATCTGTCGGGTAACCGGACCGATACCCCCTTTTCCTACCGTTACTTCTTTGGCGTTCATGAAAAATGACCCGATTGCGGTGACCTGCGTGGTGGTACCCGTCAAAAAGGCTTCTTCCACACCATTTAAATCCGATACGGCAACGGCTTCTTCCTTCGCTTCAATACCGATTTCACGCGCGATGGAGATGACCACCTCACGTGTGATGCCTGGCAAGATATGGGGACCGCGGGGATGGGTGAATAGCATGCCGTGGCGCACCAAGAAGACGGACGTATGCGACCCTTCTGTAAGGTGTCCTCCGCGATGAAAGACGTGTTCAGCCAGCCCCAGATCATGCGCAGCATTATTTGCCAAAACATTGGCCATCAAGGAGGTGGACTTGATATCGCAACGCTGCCACCGGAAATCTTCCGAGAGGAGCACGTTGACCAACCGTTGTTCGAACCCCTCTGCATTGAAGGGCGCGGCATACAGCAATACGGTCGGCGCCGTGTCTTCCGGAAAATAATGGGTACGCGGCGCCGCGCCACGGGTCACCTGCATATAAACGATGCCTGTAAGGTATCCAGACCGTTCGATCGCCTCGCCTATGCTGATCCTGAGGGTATCCACGTCATAAGCAATGCCGACGTTGGCAAGTCCATCCTGGAACCGCCGCATGTGCTCATCAATGGTAAAGAGCTTTCCTTGGTAAAATGGAATCACTTCATAAATCCCGTCTCCCAATAATAAACCTCTGTCAAATACCGAAACCGTAGCGTGTTCGCTGGGCAGCCATTGCCCGTTCAAGAACACTTCGCGTGGATAATCCTTTTTCATGTTCGACCGGCCAATATACTGGTTTTACGTAATACATCAGCTTACTAATGGCAATAATAAGCGAAATCTGGTACCATTGCCCGGCTCGCTGTCAAACGAAATAACACCATTTTGGGCGAGGGTGTACTCGCTGCATAAAAAGAGTCCTAATCCGATTCCACGTTCGTTGTTGGTACCATAGGTGGACCGTGTTTTTAATGAAAAAAGTTCAGCTTGCTGTGCTTCCGGGATGCCTATGCCATTGTCTTCCACCACGATCTGACAATTGGTGCCCGCCGCCCTTGCGGAAACACGGATATGGCCGCCAGGCGGGGTAAACTTAATGGCATTGTTAATGAGATTCCGGATAATCAGCTGCAACATATCCCGGTCGACCGACACAGTCAACGATTCGTCGAAATCCGTTTCCATCGAAATTCCCTTTTGGTCGGCGTAAACCCGTTGAATATCGACAATGGGGTACAACACGCTTTTGATATTGTGTGGCATCAGCTCTACGCGGAGCCCCCGCAATTGGCCTTGCGACCAGATCAGCATATTCGACAACATCTCCTGGGTGACATGAAGCGCATTCGCTAATCCGCGCTCCACATGCTTTCGCTCATCAGGCATCAGCCGATCGTCTGCCACCAAACGGATGTAACTGTGGAGGGACGACAATGGCGCCTGTAAGTCATGCGAAATAATGGAAAAGAGTTTCAGCTTTTCATCATTCGATCGTACCAGTTCAATGGCCCTGTTCTCGGCCGACCGTTTTTCCTTATAATAGGCTTCCTTGAGGTAAAATAAACTAAAAAAACTAACCGCGATACCCGTGGCGTAGGTGAACGCGATGTCGATGAACAATGATTTTTCGTCTACATAAGCCACCTTGATCGCGTTGGGATAATGATATTCGGCCACGAGCAAGCCGACGACAATAAACAGACAGAACGACACCCAAAACCCATACAGCTTCTTGGGCGAAACGATAACGATCAGGATAAACGCCAACGTAAATGAAAGAAGGGAAGCGCCTCGTATCCCCGCGCTGAAGAAATAATTAATGGCGAATAAAATAATCACAAGGCTACACGAAATCGTCACGGAGACGATGAGCCGATTCTTGAAACGTGCCAAATAGTACATATATCCGAGGAATACCGTGAGGATACCAAAGATCAGCGCTGTAACCTGCAAACCGGAAAAATAGTTGAATGGGATATTGCATAGCAAAATAAAAATGGCGATCAGGCTGATCGAATTAAACAGCCTGTTTTCCAAATCCAAGCCAACCTGGGTACCGATTAGAAAAGTTAGGCGTTTCTTGGCATTCATCTTTATCTTTTGGAGAAGTCCAACGGTCATGTTACAAAAATACAAAAGTAATTGAGGAAAATTTTTATTTCGTATACAACCCCAACCCTCCTTTTAGATTAATTTTTTTTAATTTAGAAAGAATATGAATTTTGTTTATTTTATTGCTATCGGGTTTGACCGCCTTCGGTATATGGCACTAAACCGGTAACTTTAGGGCTGTTTAGATGTACCGTCATTATTCAATACCATTATGGACAATCTGATCGCCGCGCGATCCCAAATGGCGATGTCTTTGGGATTCCACATCATATTCGCCTGTGTCGGTATGGTTATGCCCTTTTTTATGGCCATATCGCACTTCATTTACTTAAAGACCGGAAATCTGCGCTATCGCGGACTTACTAAGGCCTGGAGCAAGGGGGTGGCCATCCTGTTTGCTACGGGGGCGGTATCGGGCACGATGCTATCGTTTGAGTTGGGGTTATTGTGGCCGGTCTTCATGGAACATGCCGGTCCCATTTTCGGGATGCCATTTTCACTGGAAGGCACCGCCTTTTTTGTCGAGGCCATCGCCCTTGGTTTTTTTCTTTATGGATGGGAGCGGTTAGCGCCTTGGTTTCACTGGGTTACGGGAGTAATCGTGGGGCTCAGCGGTCTGGCCTCCGGGATATTGGTCGTGGCGGCCAACGCCTGGATGAATAGTCCGGCGGGATTCGATTTTGTAAACGGGCAATACCTAAACGTAGACCCCATACAGGCGATGTTTAACGATGCCTGGTTTTCCCAGGCGCTCCACATGACATTGGCCGCTTTTAGTGCTACCGGATTTGCCGTAGCAGGCATACACGCGTTGATGATCTTGAGGCGAAAAAACGTGGCATTTCATGCCATCGCTTTTCGGATCGCCGCCCTTTGCGCGTGTATCGCGGCGCTCCTGCAACCCATCAGCGGCGATATCTCCGCCAAAGATGTGGCCAAGCGGCAACCGGCCAAGTTGGCCGCCATGGAAGCGCATTTCGAAACGGCGGCGGGAGCGCCTTTCTTGATCGGCGGGATTCCAGATGAAGAAAAACAAGCAGTCAAACATGGGATCAAGATACCGGGATTGCTCAGCTTCCTCGCACACGGCGACCTGAAAAAGCCGGTCACCGGATTGAATGATATACCCAAAGAAAACTGGCCGCCGGTAGCCATCACACACTATGCTTTTCAGGTGATGATCGCTATTGGAATACTGTTAGCCCTGCTCGCAGTGATCTACCTATTTGCCCTGGCCAAACGAAAAACATGGCTCAACCGTGATTGGCTGCTCCGCCTGTTTGTCATCGCCACCCCCTTGGGTTACGTCGCGGTGGAAGCCGGCTGGATCGTTACGGAGGTGGGGCGCCAACCCTGGATCATCTATGGCGTTATGCGCACAGCCGACGCCGTAACGCCGATGCCCGGCATGGTGTACTCGTTTTATTTATTCACGGCTATTTTCATTTCGTTATCGGCGATCGTCATCTTCTTGCTCTACCGGCAGATGACCATGGTGGGAAAACTGTATGACACGACAGACCCCGATTATCAACCCAAATCATCGTCATGATGCTATACGTTGTTATCATATTCCTTTGGGCGTCGATCTGCTTATACCTCCTCCTCGGGGGAGCCGATTTCGGTGCAGGCATCGTTGAGTTGACCATAGACCGCAAGCACAAGCAGCGGGTGAGGAAGATCATGTCGCACGCGATCGGGCCGATCTGGGAGGCCAACCACATGTGGTTGATTATCGCCATCGTCATCCTATTTGTGGGATTTCCAACCATTTATACCACCATGTCCATTTACATGCATATCCCCTTGGTGGCGATGCTAATGGGCATTATGGCCCGCGGCACGGCATTTGTTTTCCGCAATTATGACGCAGTGGCGGATGATTGGCAGCAGATCTATACCCGCATATTTACCTGGTCCAGCGTAATTACCCCATTTTTCCTGGGGATCATTGCCGCTGCCACGGTGGCCCGTACCATCGATACCGGGGCACATGATTTTGTCACCGCCTACATTGGCAGTTGGTTAAGCTGGTTCGGCATCGCGATCGGCCTTTTTACCACCAGTATCTGCGGATACCTCGCAGCAACCTACGCCATCGGCGCGGTGGAAGACGAAAACGACCGGACGCTGATGATCCGCATTGCCAAACGGTTCATCTACATCGTGGTGGGCGCGGGCGCATTGGTCTTTCTCTCCGCTCTGGGGTCCGGAATCCCCCTGGTCGAATGGATATTCGGTGATGTGATCGGGCAAGTCGCTATTCTGTCCGCTACGATTTCCGTGGTTTTTACCTTTGTAGCCTTCAACAAGCGGAGCGCGATCACCGCACGTCTACTGGCGGGGTTTCAGGTTTCGATGATCCTCTTGGCGGCTACTTACCAACACTACCCGGAGTTGATACTGTTTAAGGACGGTAGCGGATTGTCATTGACTGAACACGCCGGGAGCACCAAGACGATCATCGCACTTGCATGGGCGCTGCTGTTGGGCAGCCCACTCATCTTACCTTTTCTGTTTTACCTGATGCGGGTGTTTGGAAAACAATCGCCTTACCCATGAGGCAAATATGACATCCAATAAACGGTTGGCAGGTTGTAATATTGATTCAATATCCCGATATTTGTAGCATTGAGCATCTAGTGTCTAAAGGCGAAACGATGGTAACGATAACAGAAAAAGCAAAGAAACGTATTCTTGACATCATGCACGCGGAAAACTATGACCAAACCTATTTCGTGCGGGTGGCGGTTGAAAGCGGCGGCTGTTCAGGATTAAGCTACAAGCTCGACTTCGACAACGAGGAGAAAAAGGGCGATCAGCTTTTCGAAGACCAAGGCATTAAAATTTGCCTTGACATCAAATCTTACCTGTATTTGGCAGGCACGGAGTTGGATTATTCCGACGGCTTGAATGGAAAAGGATTTGAATTTCATAATCCGAATGCTTCCCGTACCTGCGCTTGCGGAGAAAGTTTTGCTGTGTGATCCACTTGCGTGAAAGGACAACAGCTATCTCAGCGCAAATAGATCATCCACCCCCAGCAGCCTCCGGCAGGTAAATCCCTCGCCGTATTTGGCGCCGATATGTTTGCCGTATTCCCTTGCCCGGCCTTCTATGTAATGCAGGAAATCGGGCTTTGAGATGTAGGTCTGCGGTTCATCCGCGATGTAGTCTTCATGATAGAATTGCGACCGGAATGCCTTTATGGCCTCAATCTTATCATCCCATTGGTCACTCACATCGACCACAATATCCGGTTTGATATAATAATCCTGGATGGATTGGAGCAGCAAGCGCGGCCGGTGGGGCATTTGGGATTCGCCCGCTTCCTGGGTTTCTATCTTGCGCAGTCCCGCTAGAAATACGGCGTCATTGATCAGATCGCCTGCCCGTCCGTGGTCGGGATGCCGATCAAACAATGCATTGGAAATGACGATGTCCGGCCGATATTTACGGATGACCTGAACCACTTTCAATTGGTGACTTTCATCGTTGCGGAAAAAACCATCGCGCATGTCCAGATTTTCCCGCACCGATAAACCGAGCAGCTCCGCGGCGCGGCGTGCTTCCGCTTCCCGGATTTCGGGTGTGCCCCGTGTACCCAGTTCACCGCGTGTCAAATCGACTGCGCCCACTTTCCGCCCCATCCTCACGTGCTTGAGTATCGTGCCCCCGCTGCCCAACTCTGCATCATCAGGGTGTACAGTTATAACCAGTAAATCCAGCTTCATATCATGATCCATATTCGAGTGCGCTACAAATCCGGCGCAAAGATATAAAATGTCGTGTATTTCGTTAAAAATAGCGGTAGGTAGGCCGCTCCAAACTGCGGATAATGTTTTCGATCTCGAAATCTTCTTCTGGGCTGTAGGTATCCTTTAGGTTGTGTCCGAATACGCGGGCGACGGATTGATAGAAGAATGCGGTGACACCACCCCTTAGTTCCTTTACGACCTCATAGCTGGAATTTCCGGTTTGGCGGTCGATGAGTTTAATCAATATTTCACCCTGGGAAACGGTCAATTTCTTGACCTCCCGATTGAACATGTCCTTGATTTCTTTTTCACAGACCTTCACCAATCGACGCTGCTCACGTTTATTGCCCGTAAGCGCGAGGTCGCGGTAAAGCTGCTGATAGCGGCCCTGCGCATATTTGGCGTACGGCAACACTTTCATGACGTTGTACCGCAGCCGAAGGTAGCGCGCCTTATCTTCCGGAGATCTAAACACGCGTTTCCGGGTCACGGTCACCTCCGGGATGACCATCCAAGGGAGCAATTCGCCCCCTACCACCGTGGTAGGCACTAAGCGGCCTTGCGGCTGTTGAGCCTGAGCAACGTTGGGAAGCGTGTCCTGCGCCGAAACTTCACCCACAGCACATATCACCCCAAAAAAAATCATCAATCTTACATAGCGCATTGATGGAATATCGATAATTATCCGTATTTTTATACATTTAAACGTTAGACCCGCCGAGGCGTCCAACGATCGCAATGAATATACAAACTTAGACAAACTTGTGCTGATATACAAGTGCGCCAAAGGGGTTAAAAACAATACCATCGACCACAGATGGGATCGTGGGACGATGGAAATTCCTGACAATCGTGGGAATGCTATATGAAAGAATTAGAAATTGACTTAGAAGCAGAGAGCAAGGAAATACGTAAACGCTACCGTGCCCTGCTGAGGGCTTGCAAACCCACCATGCAGCGGGGAGACAAGCAAATGATCCGCAGGGCATTTGACATGGCGCTGAATCTCCACAGGGATATGCGCCGCAAATCAGGCGAACCTTACATTTACCATCCGATTGCCGTGGCACAGATCGCCGCGGAAGAAATTGGTTTGGGGACGACCTCCATCGTGTGTGCCTTGCTGCATGATGTCGTTGAGGATACCGACATCACCTTGGAAGATATTGAACGGGACTTCGGGAAAAAAGTTGCGCGGATTATTGATGGGTTGACCAAGATATCCGGCATATTCGACCCCAACAGTTCCCTACAGGCCGAAAATTTTCGGAAAATGCTGCTGACCCTAGCAGATGATGTACGGGTCATCCTGATCAAACTGGCTGATCGCCTGCACAACATGCGCACCATGGATTTTATGCCGCGTGATAAGCAGCTCAAAATCGCCTCGGAAACGTCGTACTTATACGCGCCATTGGCCCACCGGCTTGGTCTATATGCCATTAAGTCGGAGCTGGAAGACCTTTCCATGAAGTACACCGATCCGGATACGTACAAATTCATCGCGCGTAAACTCAACGAAAAAAAGGCCGAACGGGAGCGTTTTGTCCATAATTTCGTGGAGCCGATCAAGGAAATCTTACACGAACAGGGCATCCGGGCCGATGTGTTCGGCCGGCCAAAGTCCATCCATTCGATATGGAATAAGATGCGCAAAAAATCCATACCGTTTGAAGAGGTATACGACCTATTTGCCATCCGCATCATCATCGATACCACATTGGAACACGAAAAAGCCGACTGCTGGAAAGCCTATTCGATCGTGACGGACCTCTACCGTCCCAATCCGGACCGGTTGCGCGACTGGGTGTCGTCGCCCAAGGCCAACGGCTATGAGTCGCTGCACACCACCGTGATGGGTCCGAAAGGACAATGGGTGGAGGTACAAATACGTTCGGTACGGATGAATGAAATCGCTGAAAAGGGATTTGCTGCGCATTGGAAATATAAAGAGTCGAATTCAGACAGCGGACTCGACCAATGGATACAGAAAGTGCGGGAGATTTTGAGCAATCCTGAGTCGAATGCCATGGATTTCCTCGATGATTTCAAGATGAATCTCTTTTCGGACGAGATCTTCATTTTTACGCCCAAGGGAGCGCTCATTCAATTGCCGCATAATGCGACGGCATTGGACTTTGCTTTTGAGATCCACTCCGACCTGGGTGCCAGCTGCATCGGCGCCAAAGTAAACCATAAACTGGTGCCATTAAGCCACAAGCTTCAAAATGGCGACCAGGTGGAGATCATTACCTCCAGCAAGCAGACGCCTAAAGAAGATTGGCTCAATTTCGTGGTGACCGCAAAGGCGAAATCCAAGATTAAGTCCGCGCTGAAGGAGGAAAAGAGACGTGTAGCAGAGGATGGGAAAGAGATTCTTGAACGGAAACTTAAATCGCTCAAGATCACCTACAACACGGAAAACATCAATAAACTAACGCTATTTTTTAAGTATGCCTCCTCGCAGGATCTCTTTTACAATGTAGCCAAAGGGGTGATCGATATCAAGAACCTGAAGGAATTTGCGATAAACGAAAAAAGCACCGAACAATTCAATGGGCAGCAATTCAATTCGCATATCAATGGACTGGTAGACAAAATCAACAAAAAGGATTACGAAACCCTGCTCATCGGTGATGACTTGCAGAAGATTGACTATACGCTCTCCCCCTGCTGTAACCCGATTCCCGGAGACGATGTGTTCGGATTCATTACCGTCAATGACGGGATCAAAATACACCGCACCAATTGCCCCAATGCGGCGAAACTGATGGCAAACTATGGGTATCGCATCGTAAAAGCCAAGTGGACCTCCCAAAAGGAACTGGCATTCCTGACGGGGTTGCGCATTGTCGGCATCGATGACGTGGGCCTTGTCAATAAAATCACGACGGTTATTTCGCACGATTTCAAGATCAATATACGCTCGATCACCATATCCAGCAACGATGGCATTTTCGAAGGGTCGATCATGATCTTCGTCAACGACGTAGCCCATTTGGAAAATCTCATTAAACACCTCAAGCAGATCAAGGGCATCACGGGCATTACACGGTTTGACTCAAACAATTGAGGGGTTTGGCCCGACTTGCTTTTGTGACCATATTTATGTAGCTTTGTAAGCTTAACTTTCGGATGATGACTCAAACGGAAAATTACCAAACAGTAAAGAAAATTTTCGAGGCTTACCTCGAAAACAAGGGATTGCGCAAGACGCCAGAGCGTTATGCCATTCTCGAAGAGATCTATTCGCGGAATGACCATTTTGATGTGGAATCGCTCTATATCCACATGAAAAATAAAAAATACCGGGTCAGCAGGGCTACGGTATACAACACCCTGGAGTTACTGGTATCGTGTGATCTGGTGACCAAACACCAGTTTGGCAAAAACATGGCGCAGTTTGAAAAGTCATACGGTTATAAGCAGCATGACCACATCATCTGCATCGAATGCGGCAAAGTCGTCGAGTTTTGTGACCCCCGTATCCATCAAATACAATCGATGATGGCCGAGCTGCTCAAATTTGACATCAAGCACCATTCCTTAAACCTATATGGGGTGTGCAGCGACTGCTCAGCCAAGAAAGCGGAGCTACAAGACATAGCTACCCTGAAGAACCGCGAACTGGTAGAAGCGCACTAAGTTTGTTTTGCACCTACCCTATTTCCATGTAAAATAATGTTAGATTTGCCCCATCTTTCATTGACTATTTAATGATTTAATTTTTTCAACGCTAATTTTAACTATGCAAGTTGATGTGCTATTGGGCCTGCAGTGGGGCGACGAAGGGAAAGGCAAAATTGTAGATGTACTCTGCCCGAAATACGATTTAATCGCCCGTTTTCAAGGCGGACCGAATGCGGGGCATACACTGGAGTTCGACAATCAAAAATACGTATTGAACACCATTCCTTCGGGTATTTTCAACCAAGATACCCTCAACCTCATCGGCAATGGAGTGGTCATCGATCCGATCATTCTCAAACGGGAGCTGGACACGCTCAAGAAAAGCGGGTTTGATCCCGTATCGGTCGGAAAGTTGGTCATCGCGCGCAAGGCTCACTTGATCCTGCCTACCCACCAACTGCTGGATGCCGCTTCGGAAAGCAAGATGGGTGCGGACAAGATCGGCTCCACCCTTAAAGGGATCGGCCCCACCTACATGGACAAAACCGGGAGGAACGGCCTTCGGGTCGGCGACACCACCCTCCCCGACTTCATGGAACGCTACCAGCGGTTGGTTGAAAAACATAAATCCATTCTTGCTCATTACGGTGAGATCCCTGATTTCAGCGATCGCGAACGAGCATTTATGGACGCGGTTGAGTTTATGAAGACCATCCCTCATGTGGATAGCGAACATTTGGTAAACCAATACCTGCGGGCCGGAAAGCGTATACTGGCCGAGGGTGCACAGGGCACGTTGCTGGATGTTGATTTCGGTTCTTATCCGTTTGTGACGTCGTCTACCACCACTACGGCAGGCGCCTGCACAGGGCTGGGCGTAGCACCTTCGAACATCGGTCAGGTCATCGGCATTTTTAAGGCCTATTGTACCCGCGTTGGCGGGGGTCCGTTCCCGACCGAGCTGGAAGACGAAACCGGCGAGAAGCTCCGTCGGCTGGGACACGAGTTTGGGGCCACCACCGGAAGACCCCGCCGTACCGGATGGATCGACCTTCCGGCACTTAAGTATGCCATTATGCTTAATGGGGTCACCGAACTGGTCATGACCAAAGCCGATGTATTGAGCGGATTTGAGACCATCAATGTGTGCACCCATTATATTCAAAACGGGGAACAGATCGACTACATGCCGTATGACATCGTAAGCGTCAAGCCCGAACCGGTATATGAAACGCTCAAGGGGTGGAATGCCGATTTGTGTGGCATAACCAGCCAGGACCAGATCCCGCAGACCCTGCAGGATTACATCCGCTATTTAGAACAGCATCTCGGTGTGCCGATCAAATACCTCTCGGTAGGTCCGGATCGTACGCAGACGTTGTTATTGAGCTGATATAACCATGGTATCGTTAGCATGCCATCTTGATGATCATGATACCTTTACTCAACGGGCGTTGCGGTGGGCGGCCCAGTTTGATAACGTATGCTATTTGGACTCCAACGGCTATCGGGATAATCACGGCAATATCGACGTGTTCATCGCAGTAGGGTCAACCGCCTCCTTTACATCTGATGGAAGCCGGACGTTCGAAAAGCTCCAGCAATTCATTGACAACCACCCCGACACCTGGATTCCGGGATTCCTCGGATATGATTTGAAGAATGAGATCGAAGCGCTGTCTACCCAACATGCGAATCCTTCCGGATTTCCAGATGCTTACTTCTTCGTACCGGAATACACGTTGCTGATCGGTCAATACAACGCCGAGATCAAAGGCCATAATCCGCAGGCCATCATCAAGCAAATTGAGGCCACAGCAATAACCGAAGAACCATTGGGATTTAAGGGCCAACTCAAATACCGGATGAATCGGTCGACTTATTTTTCGGCGTTCACCGAATTGCAGCGCCACATCCGTAAGGGCGACATCTATGAAGTAAACCTATGCCAGGAGTTTTTTGCCGAGCGGGTGTCACTCAACCCGTTGGAAGCATACCGGAGGCTCAACGAGGTATCGCCCACACCCTTCTCCTGCTTTTTTAAATTCGGACAAAAGTACATTATCTCCGCTTCGCCCGAGCGCTTCCTTTCCAAAAACGGCGACACCCTGCTTTCGCAACCGATAAAAGGCACCGCGCCCAGAGGCAAAAACGCCGAAGAAGATGAGCAACTGAAGACCGCACTGGCCGGCAGCCCAAAAGAAATCAGTGAGAACATCATGATCGTGGATTTGGTTAGAAACGACCTTACCCGCAGCGCAAAGCCCGGAACCGTCAAGGCAGCTGAACTGCTGCAAATCCATAGCTTCAAGCAAGTACATCAACTTATTTCAACCATTACCTGTCAAATACGCCCGGGAATGAATGCTACCCAGACCATCGAGAACACGTTTCCTCCGGGTTCCATGACCGGCGCCCCCAAAATCAGCGCAATGAAACTGATTGACCGGTACGAAAATAGCCGTCGAGGTGTGTATTCAGGTGCATTGGGGTACTTTAGCCCCCAGGGCAATTACGATTTCAGCGTGGTGATCCGGACCATGCTGTACAATGCCGAAAGTGGCTACCTCTCCTTTCATACCGGGGGGGCGATCACCGACAACGCCGATCCAGAAAACGAATACAACGAGTGCCTATTGAAGGGTAAAGCACTCTTTGAGGTACTCAAAAGCCGCTGATATTAAGCGCGGCTAACTGCCGGAGGCATACTTGCCGACCATCACTTTTACCATGTTGTCATAATCCAGATATGTGTTGGCCAACCGGAGGATCTCTTCTGGCGTAATGGTGTTGACGACATCGATGTAATAGTCGTAATAATCTAAACCAAGCCCCGAAAAATAGACACTCTTAAACTTGTCGGCGTGCGAAAACACGCTTTCCAGGCTACCCAGCATGGAGCCCATCATATAATTCCTGACCATGGTCAATTCGGTGTGGCCTACAGACTCGCTTCTGAGCTGGCGGATTTCCCGTTCAATTTCCGTTAGTGTTGCTTGCGTTACGTCCACACCGACTTCCGAAGCGACGGTAAAAAAGGCACTATGCTTCAGTGAGGCCAATCCGGAGCTAATGCTGTACGTGTAACCCTTGTCTTCCCGGATGTTCATCATCAGGCGGGATCCGAAGTATCCGCCCAACAACGTGTTGAGCACCTGTAAGCCGGGGAAATCGGGGTGGGACCGCTGGATACTTTGGCATCCCACCCGTATGGCGGATTGCAGGGCGTCTTTCCGTTCATCCAAGACCAATAGTCCTTCGGTTAGTGCGATAGGCGGCGCACCACCTGCCGGGGCGGTACCGTTGCCATCCGGCCAATCGCGGCCAAATAATCGCCCTACTGAATCGATCACCTCTTCCGTGACGTTTCCGGAGAGGATCAGCGTACAGTTTGACGGCGCATACTGTTGGCGGAACCGCGAGAGCAGGGCCTCGCTGGTGATCCCGTCGTAGTCTGCTACCTCGGGCACGTAGCCATAGCGCGTTGATCCGAATATGGTTTTGTTGAACAGCCGGCGGGCGACAAAACTATTTTTCTTCAAGGATACCTGTAGCCGTTGCTGATTGTTGCGAATATAGGTAGACAACTCCTTTTCGGGAAAAACGGAATCCGTCAGGACATCCTTCACCAAGGGCAATACTTGATTTAAGTGCTTGTTAAGTGAAAACAGCGTAAGTGACGATTGATCATAGCCGTACTCGGGCACCAAAAACGCCCCGTGGAAGTCGATCTGCTCCGCAATTTGCGCACTGCTGAATGTGGATGTCCCTTCCAGCAACAGATCGGTGACACCGGTATTCAACAACGCCTGGTCTTCCTGATCGAACACGTTGCCCACAATCCATTCAATGCGTACGAGGTCTTGTTCGCCTGCGTTAAACACAAAGGCTTGCAAGCCATTTGGAAACGCCAGGTGTCGCGGTTTGATTAATTCAAAACCCGTAACCGGGTGATAAGCAGGGGGCACCGTTCTGTCAAGCATGCGAAGTAGCAAGGTAAATAAGCGTTGAAGAATTCTCTTTCCTGAACAGCTGTTGGGCCTGTTGCCGGATATCGGCAGCGGAAACAGCCAAGTAGCGGTCTACTTCGGTGTTCAGGTCATCGGCATTCCCAAGTAGCTCAAAGTAAGCAAGATTCATGGCCTTTTCCAAAAGGGCCATTTCGGCGAAGACCATCGTCGATTCTATCCGATTTTTTACTTTATTCAGTTCATAGGAATCGACGAGCTCCGCTTTTAAGTTTTCCAATTCCGACCAGATTGCCTCCTCGGCGATATCGATGCGCACGGTGGGTGACGGTTTTCCCTCTATCACGAACAGGTTAGTATCCATGCTGCCGGTTTGGTACGCATTGATCTCGCTGAACAGTTCGGTTTCTTTGACCAAGCGCCGATACAATCGGGAAGATTGTCCATGCGAAAGCATGTCTGAAATCATGTCCATTGCATGGTATCCTGCTTGCAGACGTGCTGGACCGTGGAAAGCGATGTATAGGTTATTCAAGGGCACATCGGCCCGAACGATCTCCCTACGAGCTTCCCGCTGTTGGGGCTCTGCCGGTAGCTGACGTTCATGCCTGCTGCCGGAGGGAATCGGGCCGAACCAATTTTCGGCTAGCTGCCGCACTGCATTGCTTTCTACATTTCCGGCGACCACTAAGATGGCATTATTGGGCGCGTAGTGTCTGGCGAAGAAAGCTTTGACATCTTCCATTTTCGCCTGTTCGATATGGCTAAGGTCCTTGCCAATGGTTGCCCAGCGATAGGGATGCACCTGGTAAGACAACGGCCGCAGCCGAAGCCAGGCGTCACCATAAGGCTGATTGAGGTACCGCTGCTTAAACTCCTCAGACACCACATTGCGCTGTACTTCCAGACTTTTCTCATTGAAGGCCAGCCCCAGCATGCGATCGCTTTCCAACCAAAACGCGGTTTCGATATTAGCCGCGGGCAGGGTCATGTAATAATTGGTGATGTCATTGCTCGTGAAGGCATTATTCTGTGCACCCACAGCCTGCGATGGACCATCATAATTTGGAATGTTAACCGACCCACCGAACATGAGGTGTTCAAATAAATGCGCAAAGCCGGTTCGGTCGGGGTGTTCATCCCGAGCGCCCACATCATATAATAAATTGACCACCGCCATGGGCGTGGCGGCATCTTCATGCACCAACACCCGCAAACCGTTGGCCAATGTAAACCGATTGAATGTTACCATCCTTGATATGTGAATAATGTCGTTGTTGACGCGATCAGCGCGCCAGCCAATCAATATTTTGCTTGAGCAATGCCACCGTTTGGGCTTCGGCACTTCCCGGATCGGGCTGGAAGTCATATATCCATTCGGCATGGGGTGGCAGGCTCATTAAGATCGACTCAATGCGGCCATTGGTCTCCAGTCCGAACTTCGTTCCGGCGTCGTACACGAGATTAAATTCGACATACCGGCCCCGCCGGAGGTGCTGCCATCGCTTATTTGCTTCCGTAAACTCCCGGTACCGGTGCCGGCTGACCAGCTCTGTATAGATCGGCACAAATGCGCGACCTAGATCGCAGGAAAAATCAAAAATACCGTCCCATGACGCCACTGTCCTCTCAGGCGTGAGCCGGTCATAAAAAATTCCCCCTATTCCCCGCGTCTCCTGACGGTGCTTAATGTAAAAATACCGATCGGCAAATGCCTTAAAATCAGGATAAAATGCCGAGTCATATCGATCACAGATCGATTTAAGCTGCCCGTGAAAATACGCGGCATCATCAGCCAATACATAATGAGGGGTCAAGTCTATTCCACCGCCAAACCATTTTACCTCGTCGTTGAGTTCGAAGTACCGGATGTTCATGTGGATGATGGGCACAAACGGGTTATGGGGGTGGATGACGATAGACACCCCTGTCGCAAAAAAATTGCTTTCATCCACGTTAAATGCCTTTCTTACCGGCTCGGGCAATACACCGTGCACTGCTGAAAAATTGACGCCACCCTTCTCGATAACGGCACCATCCTGGATGATGCGTGTCCGGCCGCCGCCGCCGCCGTCCCGCTGCCACTGCTCTTCCTGAAAAGCTGCTTTTCCATCCAATGCCGTTAATCCCTGGCATATCTCATCCTGTATGCTTTTATACCGCTCCGCGATCTGCTGCTTATCCATTATCTTATACCGTTAAAGCCATTAATAGCCCATGGCGACATCGTCCCCGCGAGGGTCCGCCCCGCCTTGCAGGCGGCCATCGGAAGACACCAGTATCGCATCCACCCTACCGATACCATTTCGGTCGACCAACTTGTAGCCGGTGGCGGACAGCAGGCGGCGGACGGGTTCACTGATCGCCTCTTTCTCAGCGTCCACTTCGTCTGGCAACCATTGGTGATGAAACCTCGGTGCGGACACCGCTTCCTGCATATTCATCCCAAAGTCCACCACATTGAGGATGGTCTGAAATACCGAAGTCATAATGGTCGATCCGCCCGGCGTGCCGACTACCATGAACAGCTTGCCGTCCTTTTCCACTATCGTAGGCGTCATCGAGCTGAGCATGCGTTTGCCCGGTTCAATGGCGTTGGCCTCACCGCCAATCAAGCCGTACATATTCGGCGCACCCGGTTTCACCGAGAAATCATCCATTTCATTATTCAGCAGAAATCCAGCACCTGCAACCACCACCTGTGAGCCATAAGAACCATTGATGGTGGTGGTGATCGATACGGCGTTGCCCTCCCGGTCTACAATAGAGAAGTGCGTGGTTTCCTCATGTTCGATCTTAGGAGGGCTACCGGCATGGATGTCGCTGCTGAATGATGCATGGGTGAAATTCATATTGCGCATACGCTCAGCATTGTAGGCCGAGTCAATCAGCATGTCCTGTGGCACCTCGTAATAATCGGGATCACCTAGGTGCGTTGCCCGGTCTGCATACACCCGGCGTTCAGCCTCGATCATCACCCGCATCGTCGAATCGCGTTGGAATCCCCACGCCGATAACGGATAAGCCTCAACCGATTTAAGCATGGAAATCAGCGCGATACCCCCACTTGATGGCGGTGGCATAGACACCACCCGATGCCCGCGATAGGTAGATACAACGGGTTCACGCCATTTAGCCTCATAATTCTTCAGGTCGTCATGGCTGATGATCCCATTGCCGCGCTTCATTTCCTCCACAATCCTGGTGGCCGTTTCGCCTTCATAGAAACCCGCGCGTCCCTTGTTACCGATCAGCGAGAGCGTGTGTGCCAGTTCCGGCTGCACCAAGGTATCCCCCGCCGCCCATCCATCCGCGTTCACAAAAGCCGTCCCTTCAGGATTATAGTGCTCGAAGCTTTCCTTCCTGCCATTGAGTTCCCGCGCTTGCATCGCCGTAAGGGGAAACCCCCGCTGCGCCAAGCGGACAGCGGGCTGCACCAGTGCTGCCCATTCCAGTTTCCCATACCGTTCATGAGCCTTTACCATACCATCCACCGCACCCGGAACACCCGATGCCAATTGCCCACGAAGGCTGAGGTCGGTAATGGGGTTGCCTTCTTCGTCCAGGTACATATCTTTGGTCGCTGCAGCGGGTGCCGCTTCCCTGAAATCCAATGAGGCGAAGTCGCCATCTGCGCCGCGGTACACCATGAATCCTCCCCCGCCGATATTCCCCGCGTTGGGATACACAACCGCCAAGGCAAACTGCACAGCCACCGCGGCATCTACCGCATTGCCTCCGGCTTTGAGGATTTGCAACCCGACAGCCGATGCCTGCGGGTGTGCGGTGACCACCACCCCATTGCGATACGAAGGCGGTTGTTTGTCCAGCTTAAACGTACTGCACGAGACTGCCGAAACGGTCAGAAAGAAAGATAATAAGTAATGGAGCGAGGTTCCTCTTTTCATCTAGGGTGTGTTATTGCGTTCGTATTTAAGTTAATTGCATCATTATGTTAGCTTATCCGCTAACATTTTCATTTCCGTGATAGGCGATTGGTGTTGATACAACACCTGATACACCGCGTTGCAGATCGGCATGTCGATACCCTTCCTTTCACAAATTTGTCGGATACAATACGATGCATGATAGCCTTCGGCTACCATATTCATCTCCAGCTGCGCCGACTTGACCGAATATCCCTTGCCGATCATATTGCCAAAGGTGCGGTTCCGGCTATATTGAGAATAAGCAGTCACCAGCAAATCGCCCAAATATGCGGATTCCTTGATGTCCCGCGTAATCGGGTGGACAGTATTGACAAAATCAGCCATCTCCCGGATGGCATTGGATACCAATACCGCCTGGAAATTATCTCCAAACCCAATACCATGGCACATTCCTCCGGCGATCGCGTAAACATTCTTCAATACAGCCGCATATTCCGTCCCATAAATATCATCCGAAACATTCGTTTTGATATAGCGGGTATTGATCAGCGACGCGACTAACGACGCGACGGCCACATTTTGGGAAGCGATCGTCAGGTAAGACAGCTTCTCGAGGGATACCTCTTCGGCATGACAGGGACCGCCGATGACGGCGATATTGGCAGTCGGTATCCGATACCGCTCCTGAAGGAAATCGCCCACGATCTGATTTTCATCCGGAACAATACCCTTGATAGCCGATACGATGATTTTGCCGCGGAGCATCTCGGGCGACACCCCCATCAGCGCATCCTTTAAAAAAGCTGCCGGTGTATTGAGCACCACGATGGTTGCATTGGCGATCACCGTGCGCACGTCGGCGTGGATATTGCGTTTTGGAACCTCTACCGTGACGGCACTAAGGTAGTTGGGATTGTGCTTGTATGTGCGGATATAATCCGCCGTTTCCCGGTTGCGAACCCACCAATAGATAGACTTATCAGCGGCATTGTCATTGAGCATTTTAATCATCGCGGTAGCCCAACTACCACTACCCACTACGCCAACCGTTTGCTTCGTAACGTCCATCGTAAACCAAATCGATCTTGTCCGGTGCATGCAAGCATTTACTTGTGCTAACATGAACAAAAAAGCCCCTCAATTTGGACATCAAGAGGCTCGTTGGTACGCCAATCAGGATTCGAACCTGAGACCGACGGTTTAGAAAACCGTTGCTCTATCCAGCTGAGCTATTGGCGCTCCCATTGCGGTGCAAAATTAGAAAAATTTGTGAACATAAAAAACTTAATCCCGTTTAGAATCCGTCGTGACCAGGGCTACGGTTAATTATTTTAATCAATTTAGTTAGCTGGGTGTCGTAACCGTTCAAAACCTGTTTTTCATCCGTTTGAATAACAATATCCGGTATGGTTCCATTTCCATCTAAGGTCTTTCCATTTCTTTGAAATGACAGCATAGTCGAGACCCTGATTCGAATATTTGAATTTTTCAAATGCAATATCCTTGAATTACCACTTGAACCATCCGTTGTTTCTCCAGCTATTTTTACGTTTGGCAACCCTTTAAATACGCTGGTAAAGACGGATGCAGCACTAAAGCTTTCTTCATTCACTAACATATAGACGGGTTGCCTATATGATTCCCCGCCATGATGCAAAACCATATAAAAAGGACCGCTAAACTTCGAATCATCCACTGTTTTCTGAAGTTTTAAACCTTCACTAAACTGGTCAATAGCCTTTCTGTCATTGTCTGATAATTCCTCGGAGTTATAACTATAAAGGTACCGACCGCTCATGGATGGCTCGTCTCCAACTAGTTGTCGGTCCGTTCTTAAATACGCAACATTGGCAACCCAAGGAGATTGTTCCGGTTGAACAATATAACCCGCAAAGGTTTGAAGAATCGCTCTGCTACCCCCTGGATTGTTTCTAATGTCAATAATCAATGCTTTCGTATTGGAAAAACTTCGAAGCGTATTTTTTATGAAATTTTCCAGCCCCGCTACCTCGTCATAGTCGTACATCTGAGGAATGATTATGTACCCAATATTGTCTCCGACTATCTTACTTAAACCGTTAAAGTTACCTTCGCTTAGCTTATCCGTATTAATAGCATACGCTTCACTTAATTTTGAAGTATATCCCTTGTTCTCTTTGGTTAATAGAAAGATCTCCGTTTTTTCAACGCTGCCATCACCAAAAACGACCTTTATACTATCTGGACATGCTGTATCATTTGCAAACAATAAGGCACCATAATTTTGAATAGTGCTGCTCCCCCGCGAAAGTTTTGCTTGTGCTGGGGCCTTTTTATCCCGGTAATTATACGTGTTGATGAGCGTCTCTATGGCTACTCCGTCTATGCTTTTAAGAAAGGGATATGAACGATAATAGTAGCTATACGTTTCGCTTTTCTCGTCTTTTTTCAGCGCAATGATTTTTCCGTTTAAGGTTGCCACACCGAATGGAAGTTTTAAGCCATATGTTTTATGACCAATATCATTGAATGCCTCATTTTTTATGGACGAATGCCTATCTCCGATTTCTGCCATAATCTTGGCCATCTCGTTCGCTAGTTTATTGACATCAACCTGCGTATTCTCATCATCAATAGCATCAGCCAATTCCTTAATCCTCAACTGGTAATCAAACGTTGATAGTTGGCTGTAGGAAGAAACTGACTGCAGTATATCTTCAAATTGCCTTAAATCGGCTATCGCATCAGCTGTTGAAATTTTTTGGGGAAATTTAGATTCAGCGTTGGATCTATTATAAAGCAGCGAGCTTCTTCTATTTTCATAGGTAAATGCTCCGGTATAGGTATTTGAAATGCCCCCTTTGGATAGCTGTAACGTCACTTTTATAGTAGGTTCATAACCCATACCTCGTAGGACTTCCACAAGATCTTCAGAAAAGCGCTTTTGCCATATAGGTCCAAACCGTTCTTTGCAGAAATCCAAAAGTTCTTTTGTTGTAAAAGCATCTAATTTTTCAAGATGATACCATTCATTTTCAACTTGTACAACAGGTTGGCCTTTTTCCCATTTTACGGCTGTAAAAGGAGATGCCTTTTCCAGTTCCAATTTTTGACTAAAGGCAAGTAGTGAGCTAAAACACAAAACAGTGAATATAAAAAACGTCCTCATTTTTTAAATTTTTAACGTGAATTCTAGTCAAACATATTTTAATTTGAACCTTTACAAAAATGTTATAGACAAACCCTATGTCTGGATAGATGAACGTACGTTGCTAGCCGACTTAACACGATCCCATTTTTATATATTTACATTCATCTTTGAATAGCTATGTTTCAACCATCACATAAAACCATTCGAACAATGAAGACCATGTTTCATATGGTTTTTATTGCTATCATCATCATCAGCTTATTAAGAAGAGCCTTTATTTCCCTCCCAGGTGATTGGTTTTTCTTTTTGACAAGTGATGCCGTGGAGAATTTCGTATGCTCCCTAATTGCTTATCTATTATATTATTTTGTACCCAAATTAAATGGCAATTGGAAAAAGATAGGGTCTTCCGTCTTCTTTGTCATCATCCTACTAGCATTGGCATCCCTTAAAGATTACAGGATACTTCAAGATTACAGGAAACTTAAATATTACGAAATATTTAAAGATTACAGGATACCTGATGGGATCACATTTGAACGAACATTCGATTACTTTACAAGCTTTTTAGGACAATCATTTTTATTTTATTCATTTGTTTATATTATCAATCGCTTTGAGTTTTTTGGGCAATATCAAAAGCTGGAACGCGAATTAAACCAGGCTAAGGAACAGTTATTACGAAATCAATTACATCCCCATTTCTTATTTAATGCGTTTAACTCTTTATATAGTTTGTCGTTAAAAAATGATCCGGAGACATCGGATTATATTTTGAAATTATCAGGTATGATGCGTTATTTAACAGATGAGACTCATCTTAGAAAAGTTCCGCTGTATAAAGAATTAGATTTTATTGAAAAATACATCGCAATTGAAAAAATAAGATTCGGTAAAGATGCCCGTATCCAACTTCGTGTCGAAGAGGTTAATAGGGACGAAAAATGGATCGAACCGTTTCTGTTGATAACGCTTGTAGAAAATGCTTTTAAGCATGGGTTTTATACCAACATCAAAGATGCATTTGTAAAGATCAATGTAGATATCAGGAATGAAGAACTTCTATGTACTGTAGAAAACAGTCTTTTTAACAAGCAGCATTTCCAAGAAAATAACCGTGAAGGAAAAGGGCTTGAAAACCTAAAAAAGCGATTGGAACTGCTGTATCCAAAAAGTTCGAGTATCAAGATCACTAATACACAACATACCTACACGACGCATCTTAAAATTACACTAAATAATGAAGTTATATAAAGCTATTATAATTGATGATGAATCGTTGGCTATAGATGTCATAACGCATCATTTAAAGCGTTTCTCAAATTTTGAAGTGATTAGAGCCTTTACAGATTCGGTCGAAGCCTTTGATTTTTTAAAACAAGGTTATCAAGTAGACCTTGTTTTTACAGACATTGCAATGCCCGAAATTTCTGGAATTGAGCTTGTAAAACTTTATAACGCCAATACCAAGTTTATAATGACTACTTCTTATAGTCAATATGCCGTTGAAAGTTTTGATTTAGAGGTGGTCGATTATCTTTTAAAACCAATTTCGTTTGAACGTTTTTGTAAAGCGATTATCCGTTTTGAAGGTTCTGAAAATATGGAGGGTCAAAATATCCTTGAACCCTCATTTTTCGTAAAAGAAGGCGATGAATTTATCAAGATTTTAGTAAAGGATATAGATTATATTGAGGGTTTAAAAGATTATGTTAAAATTATTACGGGGAAAAATTATTGCTTAGCACTAAAATCATTAAGATCGATAGAAGCGGTATTAAGTACTTATAAATTTATGAGAATTCATAAATCGTATGTTGTTCCATTAGCTAAAATAAGTCAGTATAATGGAAAATGTGTAATCATCAACAATTCAGAAGTTCCAGTTGGTAGTAGCTACAGAGAGACTCTTAAGGCTTATTTAAATAAAAATAAATTATAACCCATCCCATGCCCCTTATACGCCTTTATCCTGCTATATAGCCGCTTACCCTTCGCTAAAGACCAAGCACACCAATGCCCGACTTTCTCCTACACGTGTTCTCCCATCTCGCATGCCGTACGCGGGGCGTATGCGCTCCGAATGCATGATTTTCTCGCATACAGCCCGCGTACGCCCCGCTAGAATCACGGTAAAAGTGGGAAGAAAGGCAGGAGAAAGTCCGAAGAAAGGCCCCTGTGCAGGTTCTTATGCCCTTGTTGAGGACGGCTTCAAAGCAGATGAATGCCGCTCGCTTTGCTCACTCGTTATTTTTGTTTGTGTTTTTTTGCTGAAATAAGTTTGGCAACACCACAAACCAAAATACCCCGACAAGTCGGGGTATTCATTTGCGTTGGCGGAGAGTGAGGGATTCGAACCCCCGGTCCTTTAACAGACAACGGTTTTCAAGACCGCCGCATTCGACCACTCTGCCAACTCTCCGCCGCAAAAGTACAAACTCTACCACATTTTGCAAATGGAATTGTGCTTTTTTTACTAATACGTACATTTTCAGCTGAATAACCTTTGGACTGGCATCGAGTCCAATCGGAATCTACCCCCCCGAAAAAGGAGGCAACAAGGCTATTTCCTGCTGTACGGTCAGCAGTGTATTCTTCCGGATGATTTCTTGGTCAACCGCGATCACATACGTAGCCTGCCGCAGCGCGGGATATTGCTTATTGAGCCACTGTTGCAGTTCGTCCGTATCATTGACCAGCGGCATATCAATCCGCGAGGAGCCGATGAGGTCCGACACCCGCCCGAAACACAATATCGATAACGTGCTGTCTACCATAAGTTGGGCAAAAATAATTTAAACGACGCCACGGCCAGTACCGCGGCCAACAAAAGCTTGATGGTTCGGTGCTGGAAACGTATGGCACCGAAATAAGACCCCAATAGCCCGCCGGAGAAAGCCACTGCAACATATACCACCATGTCTGTGCTGAACTGAATGCCCTGGGTAAACTGCCCGATCAGGCCTGAAAGTGAATTGACGAAAATAAACAAGGCGCTAATGGCTGCCGCCTGCTTCTGGTTCGTCCAGGCCAGCAAGAGCAGCACTGGCGAAAGGATAACACCGCCACCGATACCCAATATGCCTGATAGTAACCCGATGGTCCCGCCGATCAGCAGCAGCCACACCGTTTTGGGGTTGGCTTGTTGGTCAACGGTGATGTCACTGAAAAATAGGAAGCGCACTACGGGAATCAGCAAAAATACGCCCAGCATTTTCTTATACAGATCCGAGTGGATGGCCATGCTTCCTCCAAGAAACGCCATGGGCACTGACGCCACTGCCAAGGGCACGAACAACTTCCGGTTGAAATAGCGCCCCTTGTAGTAAAAGGTAAACGAGGTCAAGGAAACAAAAAGATTAAGAAGCAGTGCTGTCGGTTTCATCACATCCGGTGTGATTCCAAACAGCGCCATGAGCGCCAAGTAACCGCTGGCACCGCCGTGGCCGACGGATGAATATAGAAACGCCACACCGAATAGCAGCAGATAAAAAAAAAGCACGTTGTCCATTACTTGTTCGTCCTATTTATTCATCCTCCGATACTGATCATGCTCCGATTGACCAGCTGGTCGCCCGCCAATTCTTCAAAAGGCACTTCGCCAAACTGACCGCCAAGCTTCGCTGCTTTTCCCAGGATATTCTCCCGGATCAGGTGCTCAAGGGATGCTCCCTTTCGCAGGGCCGACAGCAGATCACTTTCGTCCTTCGAAAACAGGCAGTTTTTCATCTTGCCATCCGCCGTGAGCCGCATACGGTTGCAACCTGCGCAAAAAGGCGCGCTCATGGTGCTGATAACGGCGAAGGTCCCCCGGTGCCCCGGCACCTGATAGGGCTGGCTCGTCGCATGCGGATCTTGCGAAAGCGGTACCGCTGTATATCGAGCGGCTACCAGGTCCATGATTTCCCGCTTCGAAAACACCTGATCGCCTGTCCATCGGTTGCCGGAAAACGGCATAAATTCGATGAATCGCACATCGATGGGATCGGTGCCCGTCCACGCCACAAAGTCGAGCACCTCATCGGCATTTACCCCGTTCATCACCACCATGTTGATTTTCACCCGAAATCCGCGGTCGATCGCCATCCGGATATTGGCCATGGTCCGAAAAAACTTATCCCTGCGGGTGAGCTGCTGAAACCGTTCTTCAGATAGCGTATCCAAGCTGATGTTGAGGCTACGCACCCCGGCCGATTGCAGGGCATCGAGATGCTGGTGAAGCAACGTGGCATTGGTCGTCAATGTCAGCTCCACCGGTAGCGCAGAAAGGCGCCGCACGATATCATCAAAATCCCGGCGGGCCAGCGGTTCACCCCCGGTGAGCCGGATCTTGGTGGTGCCCAGACCAACGAATACCCGGGCAATTGCTTCGATCTCGTCAGGTTGCATCAGGTGCTTCTTGGGCATAAAATCGTAGCTCTCGTCGGGCATACAGTAAAAGCACCGGAGGTTGCACACGTCGGTGAGCGAAATCCGCAGGTAGGTATGGCTTCTATGATGGGTATCTAAAATCATGACTCAGCGCAAATTTACGAAATTCGTTTCAATGTCTGTTGATACGCCGCTTGGGTATCGATGTCTGTGGCACCCAGTGGAAAATGGACCGTAGCTACCTCATCTCCCAGGCTTTCGATCACGTGTTTGGCGCCCGTATCGCCCTGGAGGGCAAGTAGCTGTGGAAAAACCGACCGATGGAAGAGCGCCGGCACTCCTTTTCGTGCGGCATAGTAACTGGCAGTTACCGGTGCGCCTGTCGATTGTTGCCGGCGGATCAACGCGAGGAGATGGTCGGTGTCAACGTGCGGTTGGTCGCACAGCATGATCGTCAGATATGCGATCTGCGGGTAATGCGCACGGACATGCTCCACGCCGCATCGAATGGACGTAGCCATACCGGATTGATAATCGGGATTGACCACGATATCGACACCCATTCCGTAGAGCTGTTGAGCCATGGCCTCCGCGTCGGGTCCCAAAACTACCGTGACCGTCGTGCCTACACCCAAAGCCGCTTGAACGGCGTGCTGCAGCAGGGTCTGTCCCCGATAGGGCAACTGTTGCTTGGGTGTTCCCAGCCGTTTCGATTCGCCAGCAGCCAGCAGCAAAATGCCATAGGCCTCCAAGGAAGGTCTAATACGTGTTTGCCGCTGGTGTATTGGTCCCGACAGGTCGCGCAGGTGATCGCCCCTTCTTCCGGCAAATACCGCCTTGATCTCGGCGACGACGGATAATGCGATTTCTTCAGGTGTTTCCGCACCGATGTCAAGGCCGATCGGACCGTATATGCGCGATTGCCCGGCGGGGAACGCGTCATGGCCCTCCTGTGTCAGTTCTTCCAGCATCCGCTCACGTTTTTTTGCCGGTCCGAGTATGCCGATGTAGTTTGCAGGGCTGCCAATGGCGGCGGTGAGGATTGCCTTGTCATATGCATAATGGTGTGACATCAGCACAATGGCCGTCTGCTCATCGATGGTTACCTGCTGCAGGGCTTCCACGGGATCCGATACAATGACCTGACACGTGGGGAAGCGCGCGGCATTGGCATAACCAGGCCGGCCATCGATCAGCGTGAGGTCCCAACCCAGCAGTTCGGCCAGTGCTGCCAACGGCAGCACGTCGTTACCCGCACCGGCCACGACCAGTGCCGGAGAAGGGGGGATGTAGTCTATGAATGCGGTTATCGCAGCGGTGTCTCCCTCCAACGGCGGGTACTGCACGAACGCGGCGCCCTGCCCCGCCAGCGCCTGCCCGACATCGGCCATGAGCGGTTTAGATGCCCACGAGGGGGCTGCGCCCGCTAAGACGCCTTCATGGGCAACCGCAAAATGCGTACCTTGGATGCTGTTTTTTTTATCATCCGGTGTAAAGAATGTCACCAACACCGAGGGTCTTCGCTTCGCTGCCACCTGCTCCAGCAGGGAGATGGGAGTTTCCTCGGCTTCGGGGCTGATCGGTTCAATCAGTACCCGGATGATGCCGTTGCAGCCGAGACCGACTCCCCATATCGCACCATCCTCCGCTGCCGTATCGTAGGTGACCAGCATCGGCCGTTCTTCTTTCATCACCAGCAGGGCCTTACGCAGCGCATCCCCCTCGAGGCAACCACCGCTGATCGCTCCAGTGAGCATGCCATCTTCGGTGACCAACATGCGGGCGCCCGGACTCCGGTAGGAAGACCCTTCGATATGCACCACCGTGGCCAGCGCTGTCCGCTTTTTCAGCGCGCGGGCCGATTGATATGCCTGAATGATTTGCTTGATTTCTTTCATGCGAACTAAACACTAACCTATCGCCTCCAATGCCATAATCACCTTTTCGAGCTGCACCACTGCCTCATCTACCTCATCCGATGTGGTAAACCGCCCGAGACTGATGCGGATTGCACGGTGCGCCTCATGATCATCCAATCCCATGGCCCGTAGCACGTGCGAGGGTTGCTGTACCAGTCCGGCGCAGGCACTGCCCCTGCTTAACGCCAGGTATGGCGACACGGAAAGCAGCAGTTGCTCAGCGTTGCCATCGGGCAGCAGCAGGTTACTCACATGCGGCAGCCGCTCGCCTCCACCGTTGATCGCCATGCCGGGCACACGTTGGAATAGGGTCTGCTCCAATCGGTCCCGTAGTCCCCGCACACGAGACGACTCCGTCGCCAGTTCCCGTCGGCACAGTTCCGCCGCCTTGCCAAACCCCACGATGCCGGGTGTGTTCAGCGTGCCGCTTCGCAGCCCCCGCTCTTGGTTGCCGCCGTGCTGCTGCGACAGCAGATCAGCTTTCGGACCGTCGTGGCGAACAAATAGGCCCCCCACCCCCTTTGGGCCGTACAGCTTATGTGCCGAAAAAGCCAATAAGTCGATGGCATCGCCTTCAACATCCACCGGTATCTTGCCTGCCGCCTGCGTGGCATCGCACAGGAAATGAACCCCATGCTTCCGGGCGATGGACCCAATGGTCCTGACGGGATGGATGACCCCCGTTTCATTATTGGCATACATCAGTACGATGCAGATCGTTTGGCTGCCAATGGCCGACTCCACCGCTTCGGGGGCAAGTTTGCCCTGTGCATCGACGTCGAGGTAGGTCACCCGGTAGCCTTTCGTTTCCAAATAAGCACAGGTGTCCAGTACCGCCTTATGCTCCGTTTTGCAGGTGATGATGTGGTTTCCGCTTTTCGCCAACGCCTCGGCAACACCCTTGAGGGCTAAGTTGATCGATTCCGTTGCGCCGGAGGTAAAGATGAGCTGCCTGGCACTGGCGCCGATAAGACTGGCTACCTGTTCGCGCGCTTCATCCACTGCCTCCCGGGCCTGCCAGCCATAGTAATGATCGGCGCTTGCCGCATTACCGAACTGTTGGGTGAAGTAGGGCAGCATGGCCTCCACCACACGCGGGTCGCATGGTGTTGTCGCGTTATAATCCAGGTATATCGGTTGCCGGGTCATGCAAAGAGTCCACTCTTGATAAACGGCTGCGCCCGCAGGCGCACACCCGTAGCGGCGAACACCGCATTGGCTACAGCAGGACCAGCCGGTGGCAATCCGGGCTCACCCAGTCCTGTCGGGTCGATATCGCTCTCGATAAACTGAATATCGACTTCAGGCACGTCCGCCATCCGGATCATGCGGTAGGTGTTGAAGTTCACTTGGTCCGGCTTACCCTTGGTGAGTGTCAGTTCGGGGTACATGGCATGGCCGATGCCGTCGATAATCCCTCCTTCGACCACGTTTTCAGCGCCGCTTTTGTTGACGACAATGCCGCAATCCACGGCGCAATAGATTTTTCGGATACGTACCTTGCCGCTGTCCAGCTTTTCCACTTCGGCCACCTGCGCCACATAGGAACTGAACGAATACTGTGCGGCTATTCCCTGAAAGATATTGGCGCCTTTTGAAGCCCCCCATCCAGCCATCTCCGCAGCCTTTTTAATGACACCCGCGAAGCGATCCGGATCGTACTCCAACTCCCCGACGGGCTGTTGTTTGGCTTGTCCGAGCACTTCCAGCCGGAACGCCACCGGATCTTTACCGATCCCATGGGCGATTTCATCAAAGAACGACTGCTCCGAAAAAGCAATAAAGTTGTGGATAGGTCCACGCCACGGAGCAGTGGTAACGGGGGTTTTATATTCTTCCGCATCCACTTGCAGGTTGGCCACCGCACCTGCGGGGAAGCTGCCCGCACGGGCCGGGTTGCCGGTGGTACCCACCGACTGGTGGTGCCAGGCAATAAGCTTTCCGTCAGCATCCACCGCTGCCTTATAGCGATAGGTACACATCGGGCGGTAAAATCCGCCGCCCATATCGTCTTCGCGCGACCAGATCAGGTTTACCGGCACGCCCGCCGCCTTGGACACCAGGGCGGCCTCCTCGACAAAGTCCGACATCAACCGGCGCCCGAATCCCCCGCCCATGCGGGTCATCATTACGGTTACCTTTTCTTCGGGCATACCCAGCAATTTGGCTACGGTAGTGCGCGTACGCTCGGGTGTTTGGATCGGCCCGTAAAGCTCCACGCCATCGGCACGTACATCGGCAAAGAAGTTCATCGGCTCCATGGTATTATGCGCCAAGAACGGTGCTTCATACACAGCCTCGAAAACCTTGCTCCCGCCGGTGCCGAAAGCCTGCTGCACGTTGCCATCCTTGCGCTGGGGCGTTCCCGTAGGCGGTTTCTTCACCAGTTCACGGAAGTTGCGCTGATAATCTGCTGTGCTTTCCATGGACGGACCGTCTTCCCACTCGGCTTTTATCTTTTTGGCGCCCTGCATCACCTCCCAGGTCGACCTCCCCAGCACGGCAATCTTGTTTTCAAGGCGCAGCACCTGTTCGACACCCGGCTGCTGCTTGGCTTCGGTGTCATCATAGGATTTCAGCGTCTGGCCGAACGCCGGGGGGCGCAGCAGCGTAGCATACTTCATCCCTTCGCGCTTGGTATCAATCCCGTATTTATATTGTCCGGTCACGATGGCCCGGTTGTCAACATTCGGGATCCGCTGGCCGATGATAGCAAACGAGCCAATGGCCTTGGTGGGCACATCTGGCGGAACTTCCATGGTGGCCGCCTTTTCGACCAGCTTGCCGTAGCCAGCCTTCTTGCCCGAGTCCTGATGCATCACCTGCCCTTTCTCGGTGGTACAGGTTTCGGCAGCGACACCCCACTCCGCGGCGGCAGCGTTGATCAGCATTTGGCGGGCCGTAGCCCCCGCGCCGCGAAACGATTCCCAGCTATCGCGGATCGAACCGCTTCCACCCGCGATCTGCCGCGTATATTTCACGGTATCCAACCCCGCTTGTTCTACCCGCACATCCTTCCAATCCACATCGAGCTCTTCCGCTACCAGCATCGGCAAAGCGGTCTTCACCCCTTGTCCGATCTCCGGATTCGGATTCATGAGGGTGACCACCCCATTGGTATCGATTTTGACAAACGCGTTGAGCTCATACACCACTTCCTCTCCCTGCGGCGTGCTGCAGGAAGAAAACAATTTGAACCCCAGGATAAGGCCCCCTCCCGCGAATGCGCCGATGCGGATAAAGTCCCGCCTGCTTACTGTATGTTGTTGCGTACTCATTGTTCTTGCTAGTTAAGATTACTCATTCATTGACCTACCGATACAATCCTGTTGGCACTACGCCTCTTCCGCAGCCAGCTTGATGGCTTTTTTTATGCGGTTATAGGTACCGCAGCGACAAATGTTGGTCATCGATTCAAGGATATCCTCATCGGTCGGGTTTGGATTTTTTTTCAGCAGTGCGGCGGCGGTCATGATCTGTCCGGCTTGGCAGTAGCCGCATTGGGGAACGTCGATCGTCTCCCAGGCCCGCTGTACGGGATGGTCGCCGTCTTCAGAGAGCCCCTCAATCGTGGTAATGGGCTGGTCAGCGACACTTTCCACGGGAATGGAACACGACCGTACGGCCGCATCAGCCACATGGACCGTGCAGGCGCCGCACTGCGCAATGCCGCAACCAAATTTCGTGCCGGTGAGGCCGATAAAATCGCGCAACACCCACAGAAGCGGCATCTGCGGGTCTGCGTCTACGTCATACTTTTTGTTGTTGACCTTGAGCTGGAATGTTGCCATCGTATGTGTGATTAGTTAGTCAATTATTCGTTCGTTTAAGTCCCTGTGGAATCAGCGGCAAGCCTTGCAATTTGATTCCGGTTGCATCCGCAATGGCATTGCGGATGGCTGGCGCAACCCCCACGATCGGTGTCTCCCCCGCACCTGCGGATGGGATGTCTTTCCGGTCGAGCAGCACAATGTCCAGCGGTGGAATGTCTGTAAAGCGCGGTACCCGATAGCTCGATAGCGAGGCATTCAGGATACGGCCGTCCTTGAAATCGACGGCTTCAAACAGCGCACCGCCGAGCCCCTGCAACACGGCACCCAGCACCTGACTTTCAAGATGTACCGGATTGATGATGGCGCCGCAGTCATAAGCAGCCACTAAACGGACCACATGAAGTTGTTCCGCCGCTTCGTCGTAAGCCACTTCTGCACAGGTGGCGATATAGGAGTTTTTCAAGAAGCCGCAGGCGATGCCGTAGCCATGCCCCGGCGCCTTAGTGCCTTTCCAGCCAAACCGCTCTGCCGCGGCTTCAAGCACCGCTTTCAGTCGTTCGTCGGTTACCTTGCTTAAGCGGAATTCCAGCGGATCCTGCTGCCGTTGCCCGGCCAGGTCATCCATCATGCTTTCGATGGCAAACACATTGGCTGCACCCGCCAGGCCCCGGTATGAGCCTTGCTTCAACGGGGTCTGCGAAGGATGGAATTGAATATGTTTGACCCCTGCTTGGTAGGGCAATTCAATGCCGGCATTGCCTGAATTGTAGTTATGAAATTCCCAGGAGGCAATGGCACCGGCGCTGTCCAGGGATGCCGCCACCTCGATCAAGCCTGCAGGCCTGAAATAGGCCCACTTAAACTCTTCCTCGCGTGTCCACACCACTTTCACAGGTTTGCCCACCGCTTTGGATAACCTTGCCGCTTCCACAGCAGCCTCCCCGCTGTGTTTGCCCCCATAGCCCGAGCCGGTATCGGGCATGATCACGCGCACGTTTTCCTTAGCGATACCGAAAGCCCCTGCAAGCTCTTCCTGCACGCCGAACGGCCGCTGGGTACCCGCCCATACGGTGAGCTGCCCATCTTCCCACCGTGCGACGGCCGCGCGCGGCTCCAACGGCACGTGGGCAATGTACTGAACTTCTATCCGGCTTTCCAGGCGGACCGGCGCGCGCGCGAACACCTCGCGGGTTGCGGCCTGCGTACCGTTGTCGTCCCCGTCTTGCTGTGCGTGTTCTTTCAAATGGGCAAAGAGTTCCGCTTTCGATGGTTGGGCAGCGGTTTTCCATTGTGCCTCCATCTTCGATAGCGCATGGGTAGCCGTCTGCGGATCGGGGGCTACCACACCGATGAAATCGCCCGCTTCGACCACCTCCACACCGGGCATGGCCTTTGCGTTTTCCGTGTCTGCTGAGACAAATGATGCGCCGTATGCCGGCGCCCGCAGGGTCTTTCCGTACACCATCCCAGGCAGTACCATGTCTGATGTATATTGGTGCTTTCCGGTGACAAAATCCCTTCCATTAACCTTGGGCACCGACGTGCCTGCTACGGTCCACTCCGAAGCTGGCGTAAGCGCTACGTCGTCATTCAGGGGGAGCAACAACTGCTTTCCCTTCGTGAGCGCACCGTAGTCCAATATCCGTCCGGATGCACCGTGGACGATCGTCCCTGCTTTCGCTTGCAGCGATGCCGCCGGCACCTGCCACTCCTTTGCAGCCATCTCCGCCAGCGCTTCCCGCAAGGAAGCCGCTGCCTTGCGCAGTTGCGGACCCATATAGGGGGTGGTGCGGCTACCGTACGTACCGGCATCAAAGGGGGTTACCGAGGTATCGCCCATGATCATATGGATACGCTGCACCGGCACAGACAGTTCCTCGGCGACAACCTGGGCCAAAGAGGTGCGGATATTCTGCCCTACTTCCACTTTGCCCGTAAAGACCGAGACCGAACCATCTTCCGAAATGTGTATCCAGGCCGCGATCGAGTTTTCATCGACAGCTAAGGTTTCTGCAATTGACGAAGATCCGTCTAAACCATATACGCACGACTGGGTAAGGGCAATGGCCATGCCCCCGCCCAATAGTCTGAAAAAATTACGCCTGGTAATGGTCTGTCCTGAAGCGTTGGCTTCCAGGATATCGGCGGTATCTTGGGCGGACGTGCTACTCACTGCGGTTACCTTATCCATGACGCTTTTTCTTATGGCTATGCGTTGCTGATTGCTTTCATGATCCGGGGATACACGCAGCAACGGCAAATATTGACCTGCATGGCATTGATGATCTCCTGTTGGTTTGGTTTAGGATTTTGGTTTTTTAATGCGACGGCGGATATGATCATGCCTGAGGAACAATAGGCACATTGAAAGGCATCTTCATCCAGAAAAGCCTGCTGCACCGGATGCAGCTGCCCATCTTTCTCCAGTCCCTCGATCGTTACGATTTCCTTGTTTTGGACACTGACCGCCGGTGTGATGCAGGAGGGCACCGCGTGACCATCGATGAGCACCCGGCAGGCTCCGCACACGCCTTCCCCACATCCGTATTTGGCACCCGTGAGTTTCAACTGTATCCGGAGCGTATCCAGCAGGCTGGCATTGTCCGGCACATCGATGCGATATTCATGGCCATTTACATGAAGAATCATAACAAGGCATTTTTCATGACATCATACCTTTTGGTAGATGCAATCAAATATAACAGAAACTGGAAAACTATGCAAATGAGTGACTTGATTGTTACCGAACTATTCCGGCGCGATCTCGTCTATGCGCTTATGCGCATAATCCACGTAAACACGTTCCTCCTGAGGTAGCTGCTGTTTGAGATATAAGCGATAGTAGCGCAGGGCATTGCGGGTATCGCTCAATTTGCGGTCGTATAATACAGCAAGGCTATAATAATGCAACGGAATCACTTCAAACTGAAAACTACGCAGGTAACTTGACGCCGCAGCGGATGGTTGGTTGGCCAGGTCGTGCAAATCCGCCTTGCGTCCGTAATAAAAAGCAGCGTTTGGTGATATAGCCAGTGCCAGCACCTTATCCATGCATTCCAGTCCATCCTTGTACCGCTTCAAGGTCTTATAGGCCATCGCTAAATAGTAATAATCGATTTCGCCCATCTGCTCATAAATGGCGAGCAGGCGTTCATAGGTCTGCTGGCAACCGATGAAATCGTCGATATGAAAATACCCTTTGGCCAATATGGACAGTACTTGCTGGCTTTCGTCACCCTGCTCCACCAATCGCTCGCCCACATTCACCACTTCCAGGTAATTTTCCAGTTTCTCTGCCACTTTAATTTTCCCCAACAGCAGCAAACCGTGCTCCGGATCGGCTTGCAGCGCCCGCTGCAACACCGTGTCGGCCTCGGGATGCCGCTCTAGATCCATGCACAACTGGGCAAAATCGTACGCAATGTCGCTGTTCACAGGTTGTATTTGATTGGCCCGCCGGAGGTAGTGATATGCCGAATCCAGCTCACCACGCCTTCTCATCAAGCCCGAAAGCGCATCATATGCGGCCACATGGGCGCTGTCTACCGCGATGATCCGCTGGTAATAGCCAGCCGCGGGCAGGTATTGTCCGCGGCGGATGTGGATCGCCGCCAAATTTGACAATGTCGAGGTATTCGTGCTGTCCAATGCATACAATTGGAGGTAATACCGGGTGGCCTGCCCATAATCACCCGCCATGCGATAACAATAACCCAACCGGCTTAACACCGTTGGATCGGCAATGGTGTCAGGGTAATACTGTTTGAGATATTCCGCAGCCTCACGATACTGTTGAGATTGATAAAACTCAAGCAACCTGTTATTGTCCGGTTGCCTATTTTGAGCATATCCGACCACTATCGATAACCAACAGCAGGCCAGCACCGCAATATAAAAGACCTTATTCATAACACATCAATTTATACAACTAAATCTTTCGCAATATAACTAATCAATTAGTTTATTGCAAAACATTTTGCCGCCTTTATTGTTTACCTACCTAACACCAGACATAATTTGATCATGGATAAGTTGCAGAAATTCGAACTGATGGAAAAAATCGTCCGGGAATTGGAGGATTTAAAACGGAGCCAGCAGGCAGTATTAGAAAAAATCGGCAAGGTAGAGGTAGATAATATCGAAATAGGCGACAATCGCCTGAGCGAAATATTGCCGGATATTTACCAGCGCACTGCCGAAAATGCAGAAGCTATTACCGAATTATTGGCTGCATTCGCAGCAAAGACCGATGATTTTGCGGCTAAAAACAATGTCGACCAACTTCGGCAGCAGCAGGAACTCGGCGGTAATAAATAGCAGGTGACCACCGTAAAAAGGGAAGTCCTGATGAATTAGGCATCAGGACTTGCTTTAAGTTTATAACCGGCTAGTTTGTGCAATAAAATTAGGAAAAATAAGTCGAGAATGTCAACCCATTTATTCAAAAAAGTCATATTTTTTTAGATATAAATCACAATCAACTGAAAATCAACCAAAATAACGTTATTTTCCGCTTTCGAAAAATACACTGAAATACAGCAACTGGTAAGGGATGGATTGCTTCCAATAATCCCAATTATGTGCGCCCGGACCGGTGATGTAGGTATGTGGGATATTGCGCTCCAGCAGTTTACGGTGCAGTTGTTCATTCACGCCGTAGAAGAAATCGTCGACACCGCAGTCGATCACCAATGCCAATGACTGGGGCGTCAGGCGGTGGAGCTGTTCAACGACGGTATGGGCATCCCAATCTTCGGGATGCTCCGCATAACTTCCCAACCGCTCGGCCATATTCCATTGCAGCGGAAAAGGGCGTATGTCTACCCCACCGGCCGTGCTACCAGCGGCACCGAATACATCCTGATGCCGCATGGCCAGGTACAATGCACCGTGCCCACCCATGCTTAAGCCGGTGATGGCTCTGCCTTTACGGTTGCTGATCGTCTTGTATTGCTCATCAACCCAGGCGACCAACTCAGTGGCCACAAAGGTCTCATACCGAAACGACTGATCGACGGGACTATCCCAGTACCAACTGCTACGCCCGCCATCTGGACATACGATCATCAATCCGTATCGGTCAGCCAGAACCTTGATTTCGGGAACACCATTGATCCAGTCGGCATAATTACCGCCATGGCCATGAAGGAGGTATACCACGGGCACCGCAGCCTTGTCTGCGTATCCTTCCGGGGTGATGACCACCGTTTTGATGCCCTTATTCATGGCTGCACTGGCCACGGAGATGGTGTCGACCTCGGCTCCTTCGGTGTTCGCCACAGCAAACATGAACAAGACAATGCTTAAATAGACTTTCATGTTAATCGTTGTGTTATACGTTATAATCGCCGGTAAAAATACAAAACCGCAGTCAAACCAAAGGGTGCCTCGCTCAGGGTATAATAACCACTTCCGTCTCGCGAAAAAGCGATGGCTTCCCCCTGTGGTTCGGGCTCATAAGGCAGTCGGATCGGCGTCCGGCTCATCATCTCGGATACCGATTCGCCCGCATTGCGCTTCCAATAAAACACGCCCAATAGGTTCTTCATCAATAATTCCGTCCCGTCCGGACTGATATCGGCTGCCGTGATAAAGGTAAATGGCAGGGAGGCCACACGATGGAGGGTCAAGGTATCCGTAGCCATCGCGGGCAGATCCACGACATACAGCCCTACGGCCAGGTCCCGTTTGCTAATGAGGTATAGCCGCTTCTCCACCGGGTCGAAAAACAAGGATTCGGCATCCCGCGGGCCGTCTTCATACCGCATGGTATAGGAACGTATCCGTTCTCGCGGAATCGTATCGATGTCCGGTACACCAGCGGGGTCCTGTACGTCAATCTGCGGTTCTTCAAATACGTGAACCTGTACATTCGGGCGCCGGTTTTGGTTGTCGCCAATATCGCCGACAATGAGGTAATGCCGTCCTTGTTGCTCCATCATCCCGATATCCTCCCAGTCACGGGCTTCAATCCCTTGCAGATAAAACGTTGCTTGGTGCCTGGCCGAATCATCCATGAGAAATATCCGGGCCTTGTCGCCACTGTCGTTATGTGTCCAGAAATGACGGGGATGCGCCACGGCGGCCACCAGCCCCGAAGCCTCATTGATCGTACTGCCTTTTATTTTGCCATGGGCCTCGCCATTGGCGAACGGCGTCGTGCCTTGTGCCCATACACCCGCGATTGCTAAACAGCACCCAACCAGTATGGCTAATCTTCTTATGATCCACATGCCGCCAAAAATACAGATTAATTTACCACCAAAACATTTTCTGTATCTTTGCGGCGAACGTTGTCTCACATATGAATATACATCAATTTTATGATAACGGATTAGCGCAAGCTTCTTACGCCATTGTCAGTGAAGGACAACTGGCATTGATTGATCCGGCGCGTGATCCACAACCCTACATCACCTTTGCCGCTCAACAGCAGGCTCAGATTTCTGCCATCATCGAAACGCATCCGCATGCGGATTTTGTCAGTTCGCATTTGGAGTTGCATCAGCTCACGGGGGCACCTATTTATACCAGTCACCTCGTGGGAGCTGAATATCCCCACAAGACCTTCGATGATGGCGACCGCATCGCCTTGGGCGCGGTTTCCTTGGAGGCCATCAATACACCTGGGCATTCGCCCGATAGCATCTGCATCCTCTTGTTGGACGAGCGAAACCGCCCGCACGCGGTATTTACCGGCGACACTCTTTTCGTGGGCGATGTGGGTCGGCCTGATCTACGGGAGAACGTGGGGCACCTCACGGCGAAGGCAGCAGCGTTGGCCAAGCAGTTATACCATTCTACACGGGAGAAACTGATGGTCCTCCCCCCCGATGTGTTGGTATACCCTGCCCATGGACCGGGTTCACTCTGCGGCAAAAACATCAGCAGCGACCTCCAAAGCACCATAGGACGGGAAATCAGCGGCAACTATGCCCTTCAGCCGATGAGCGAAGATGATTTTGTCTCCTTGGTATTGGAACAGCAGCCTTTCGTCCCCCATTATTTTGAATTCGATGTGGCGCTTAACAAAAAAGGGGCGGCTGCGTTCACCAAGAGCATTGAAGCCATTCCGGTGCTTAGCCACGCAGAGGGGGTCGCAGCAGGCACCCTCGTGATAGACGGACGGCCGCAGGACCAATTCAAGGCTGGCCACTTGCGGGACGCCATCAATATACCCGATGGACTCCGGTTTGAAACCTGGCTGGGCACGGTGGTAAAACCCGGTGAGCCATTTTACTTGTCGGCAGCCGACCGCCGACAGTTGGATACGCTGATCCGAAAAGCCGCAAAAATTGGCTATGAGCAGCAGGTAAAGGCGCTGGTGGCCATAGCTGGTGGTCCATCCGTGTCGGTTCCGTTTGATTTTGCGGACTTCGGAGAACACCCTGAGGACTATACCGTGGTTGATATCCGCAATGCTTCGGAAACGGGCGGGACGCTTATTTTCGACCATGCGATTCCCATTCCGCTGCCCGAACTGCGGGCCAAGGCGCATCAACTTCCCACTGAAAAACCCATTGTGGTGCACTGTGCCGGGGGATACCGGTCGACCATCGGTGCGAGTATCGTTGCAGCCGCGTTGACCGATGCGACTGTACAGGACATGGGGACACATATTTCGGACTTTGTACCGGCAAGCTGATGTGGAAACTATTATTGATTCAAGCATGTTTGACGCTCGGTCACCAGCAGCAGGATTCAACGATTAATCCCGATTTCAGTGCCCGGTTGAACAGTGTTTACCGACACAGCGTACCCACGGTTACGGTAAGCGAATTACCGGCGCTGATGAAGCAAGGCGCAGTCATACTGGACGCACGAGAGCAGGATGAATTTGACGTAAGCCACCTGAAACATGCGCGGCACGTGGGTTATATTTGGTTTGACATGCGCAAGGTATACGATATCCCGAAGCGTGATACCATCGTGGTCTATTGCGCCATTGGCAGCCGCAGCGAACGCATCGCCGAGAAACTCCAGAAAGCCGGTTACCGGCACGTATACCATTTATTTGGCGGCATATACGAATGGGTCAACCAGCGGAATCCGGTATACAACAACGACAGCGTGCAGACGACCGAAATCCACGTGTACGACAATAACTGGTCGCAATGGCTCGAAAATGGGTCTAAAGTATACGATTGACGGGATTGACGAGCTTATACCATAGCGTGCTCCTTGGCAGCGAGGTAACGCTCGGCCTCCAACGCCGCCATGCACCCCGTTCCAGCTGCGGTCACCGCCTGGCGGTAGATATGGTCCTGCACGTCTCCGCAGGCAAATACACCCTCCATATTCGTACGCGTGCTGCCCGGCTTGGTGATGAGATAGCCGTTGGCATCCATATCCAGCATCCCTTGGAATAATTCGGTATTGGGCTTATGGCCGATCGCGACGAAAAATCCGGTCACGGGCAGCAACGTCTCCTCCAGTGTCTGGTTATTATACACCAGCACCCCAGTCACACTCTGTCCATCGCCGACAATCTCTTTCGTTTCTGAGTGGTAGTGTATTTCGATGTTCGGCGTATTCAGCACCCGATGCTGCATGGCTTTGGACGCCCGGAATTCTTCCCTGCGCACCAACATATGCACCTTATTGGCCAGCTTGGCCAGATAGGTCGCTTCTTCCGCCGCCGTATCACCAGCCCCAACGATCGCGACATCCTGCCCCTTGAAAAAGAAACCGTCGCACACCGCGCAGGCTGACACACCGAAGCCGTTATATTTTTGTTCGCTTTCCAGTCCCAACCATTTGGCCGTAGCACCCGTAGCGATGATCACCGTTTCAGCGGTTACGGTTTTCTCTCCATCCACAACCACCTTGTGCACATCGCCCGAAAAGTCTACAGACGTAATGTAACCAAAGCGTATATCTGTGCCGAAACGCGCTGCTTGATTTCTAAAATCCTCCATCATTTGAGGCCCTTGCACACCAGCCGGATAGCCCGGGAAATTGTCCACCTCCGTGGTTTGCGTAAGCTGGCCTCCGGGCACGATACCCGTATACAACACCGGCTTGAGATCGGCCCGGGCAGCATAGATGGCAGCGGTATACCCCGCAGGTCCGGAGCCGATGATCAAACATTTCACGTGTTCGGTTTCTTGTGACATAGTTGCTTTTTTGACGTACAAAAATAGGGCTTTCCCTTCGCTAATTCAACAGTGTTTTGTCAGTTGCGGGTAAGTATTGGAGCACCTTATTTCCCAAACTTTTCCTGCAAGCTTTTCAGCATGTCATCCGTGATCGGCTTGGGTTTCTGTTTCGCGGGTTGTTGTTGCTGTCTGTCAGCGGGCTTGTCCTGAATGGGCTGCGTACTTGCCGTTGCCGGTTTTTGAGGGGCTTCCTGCTTGATGCTGGCTGCAGCGCGTTCTTCTCTTTGTTTGATTCGGAAGCGTTGCCATATCCTGTCCAGGCATTTTTTGGTATACAGCGGGAAATCACCCTGCATGATCCACGAATAATAGCTGGGCTCTACGGCAAAAACCTCTTCCACGGGCCGTCCCTTATGTTTTCCGAAGTTGAACACTTCCTTGCCCTGATCATCAAACACCATCCGTCCGGCAAAGTCCACAGGGCGGCTTAAGTTGGTAAACCGGTGCAGCGCCTCCACATCATTGACCACCGGGATAGATTTATTGCCCAGCTTATCTTCCCACTCCGCATCTTGATAGCGGTCCAGCTGCGACTTCAGCACCTCATAGGTTGCTTTCACATCGTCTTCAGCACTGTGAGCATTGTCCAGGCTCTTTTCGCAATAAAAGCGATAAGCAGCTTTAAGCGTACGCTGTTCCATTTGATGGAAGATGTTTTGCACGTCCACAAAATGCCGCCCTTCCAACGAAAAATCCACACCAGCGCGGATAAACTCCTCCATCAGCATGGGAATATCAAACTTGTTCGAGTTGTACCCGGCCAGATCGGCATCCCCAATGAAATCAGACAGCTCCCGGGCGACCTCCTTAAACGTAGGTGAACCCTCCACATCTTTATCATAGATGCCGTGAAAAAGGGTCGATTCCAAGGGTATGGGCATTTCGGGGTTGATTTTCAACGTTTTCACCGCCTCATCGCCATCCGGGGAAACCCTGAGGATGGAAATCTCTACGATACGGTCTGCGGATATGTTTACGCCGGTGGTTTCCAAGTCAAAAAACGCCAACGGACGTGTCAATTTGAGATTCATTTGTGAATAGTTATTCGTGTGTGTAATCAATTAGTGCGGAGACGCGGGTTCATGTTGCCAAAATTGAGTTGAAGGATACAGCTTCCTTCTCGAGTTGTTCGATTGCCATTGCTCCGCAAAGGTAAACAATAATTTTTATTTACCGATGCGGATGATCCCAGCATAGCTGCCGGCTATAATTGATATTCCATCGGTTCGCAGGTGATGCCTTCCCGCGCCAGTAGTTGCTCAACCCTTCGTGGGTGGAGGTTGAGCGCGACGATGCGGAGCACGCGGTCGCAATCTTCTAGGTCAACCGTCCATTGCTTAATGGAATC
This sequence comes from Parapedobacter brassicae, assembly GCF_051400755.1. Classification (NCBI taxonomy): domain Bacteria; kingdom Pseudomonadati; phylum Bacteroidota; class Sphingobacteriia; order Sphingobacteriales; family Sphingobacteriaceae; genus Parapedobacter; species Parapedobacter brassicae. Next base: position 706,937 of record NZ_JBLFFL010000002.1, on the reverse strand, counting down.
GACAGTCCCCAACGCCGTCGCTACCCGCTGCACACGTTCCGTGGTGTGCACATCGGTTTTGAAGATGAGTATCTCGGTCATGTTGCTTTTGTTTATTGATTTTCGGCACTATCTTTTTTTTCCGGCGCTTCGGCCATCCCTTCCCAATGGCACCACCTCGAGCGCATATACGCCTTGAATTGGGCCTTGTCCGCTTCGCTCATCTGCGCCCTGTCCGATTCGCTCATCCGATCAAATTTCCGATGCATGGCCCGTCTTTTCCATGCACCGCGCCCCTTGCCCGGACCGCCCCCGCTGAAGCCGAATAAGATTTTGCACAAAAAGAATAAGGCCATGGCCTGCCAAAGTGTTATCGCGCTGACACCCAATAACGCAGGCAGGGTATAATTCCACAGCATCATCACCGCGTATCCCACTAAAAACAAAAAGGCCAATCCGATGATGGGTATCAATACAAACCGCATCCTGCTTCTGAATAATGTTTTCATTTGTTTAATTTTAATTTTCAATGGTCAGATGAAACCTTTGATGATTATTTTAATCATGTCGGTTTCATCTGTTTATTATTTTGTTACGATATTCCTTAGTTAATTGTCTATTAATTCATCATAAAATATTTTCAGCCGTTTCCGCAGGTGCAACACGGCATAGTGTTTTCGCGAGATCAGCTTATTGACAGGCTCACCGGTGAATGCCGCAATTTCTGCAAAGGGTATCCGTTCCAACTCATGCCACACGAACACGTCTCGCTGTGCTGGCGGCAACTCTTCCAGTGCCAAATAAAACTGCTGCCACACCACGCGTTCGCGGTAGGTAGCCTCAGGATCGCCCTCGGTTACCAATGAAGCCGCTTCCATTTCAAAACCTGTTTCCCCGGTTAGCTTGTATTTCAGGGGCTCTTCCGTTTTTTTCCGGCGCCTATCGATGATCCGGTTCGTTGCCACCCGGTAAAGCCATCCACCTACCTGTTCCACCGGCCGTGTATGGATCACCGCGGTCAACTGATACCACACATCCTGCAAGATGTCTTCCGCGTCGGCATCATTATTTACCTGTTTGCGAATAAAGCCAAGCAACCCCTTTCCATAAGACCTGATGGTTGCCGTGATGTTGCTTTGCTTTTCGTCAGTCATGTTAGCCACAATCATTTACACGCTCTTTTGCCGCTTACTGGTATAGACGAACAACCCCGAAAAACATTTCAAAAAAATTTGCTTTTTATTTTTGAGGGGTAAACCGGATGATGGCCGGTCTCATAATCTAAAATCTTATTACCTTTGCAGCATGCAAGTATATCTGGACAATGCGGCCACCACGGCGCTTGACCCCGAGGTCATCAAGGCCATGGTCGAAACCATGGAACAACACTATGGCAACCCTTCTTCCATCCATGCGCAGGGAAGGCAGGTAAAGACCATCGTGGAGAAGGCCCGCAAAACCGTGGCAGGGTTACTGAATGCATCGCCTTCGGAGATTTTCTTTACCTCGGGCGGTACAGAAGCAGATAACACGGCCATCGTCAGGGGCATCATTGACAACGGCATTACCCATGCAATCACCTCCCCACTGGAGCACCATGCGGTGCTGCACACGCTGGAGGCGCTGCAAAAAAACGGCACGATACAGCTCAATTTACTCCATGTTGATGAAAAAGGGCATTTCGACTTTCAACAGCTCGAACAGCTGTTGAAAGACAACCCCCGGTCGTTTGTATCACTCATGCACGCCAATAACGAAATCGGCACGCTCACCGATATCGAATACGTATCGGCGCTGTGCAAGCAGTACCATGCAATCTTCCATTCGGATACGGTACAAACCATGGGACATTACGTGCATGACTTAGCCAAGTTGCAGATTGACTTTGTGACCGGCGCGGCTCACAAATTCCACGGCCCCAAAGGCGTGGGCTTCCTCTACGTCAACCATAATACCAAGATCAAACCCTTTATCCATGGCGGTGCCCAAGAACGCAACATGCGCGGCGGCACTGAAAATGTATACGGCATTGTGGGTTTGGCCAAGGCGCTGGAGATCGCTTACGTGCATATGACCGAACATCGGCATTACATCCAAGGTTTGAAGGATTACATGATTGCCCAACTGACGGAACACATCCAGGATATTCGTTTCAATGGTGATCTCACGCCTCAAAACAGCTTGTATACCGTACTCAATGCTTCGTTTCCATGCACGGACATCGCCGATATGATGTTGTTCAACCTGGATATCTCGGGTATCTCGGCATCCGGCGGCAGCGCCTGCAGCTCGGGATCGGATATCGGGTCGCACGTGTTACGGGGTATAAACGCCGATGCTCAGCGGCCTAATGTGCGGTTTTCATTCTGCAAAAACAACACGCGTGAAGAGATTGACTTCGTCGTCGCCAAGCTGCGTGAGCTCTGCTTGGAAAAGGCCTAATCCCCTACTCCCTGATAACGCGACAAATCCAAGTTTATCAAAACAATGGAGCTAGCCACCTGTTTTCTTATAAACAATAAAAGAAAGGAGTGCAGTCATGGATAGAAAAAATCAAGTGGGTGTTCCGACGGAAAACCGCAACAACAAGCCGTTTGAAAAGAAGGGAAAAGACGAGAACGATGTGGTAGCAGATGCGGAGCAGCTTACTGATATCGACAGGGAAAGCTTTGCGGACCGCAAGCATAAGAGAAAGCATGATGCTCCTGCCGATATCAGCAACCCCGGGACGGTATAGTTATTCGTCCTCGTCATCCATACCGGTCGCCGCCCGGTAGGCGGCCTGCAATTCAGCTAAGGCATGCATGTCCCGCTTCGTCCGCGCGGCGTGCATGCCTTGTTCATACACGACGGCTGCCTCCTCCGTTCGCCCCAGCGCTTCATACAATTTGCCCAAATGATAATAAGTTCCCACGTACTCCGGATGATTGGTCCGCAACTCCTCGTAGTACAGGAGTGCGCCGGCCGTATTCCCCAGCTTCAAATGCTCCGTGGCAAGCGCATATTTCACAAAAGGGTCATTCGGGCTATCCGCCAGAAAATCGATCAGTTGCATCAAACGTTCACTCATGCTTAACCTCGCTTCAAGTAGCAAACTTACTATTTTTCCAGCAAATCACTCACCACTAATCACCGATCACCAACCACCGGTCACCAAACTTGCAAAAGACTAAAAGTTTGTCGATGTTTGTGAAAAACCAGTGTTATGAACATACTAGTATGCATCAGTAACGTCCCGGACACCACCTCAAAAATAACCTTCTCGAACGACAACACCGTGCTGAACACCGCGGGGCTCCAATACATCGTCAATCCTTACGATGAGATCGCCCTATCCAAAGCCATCGGCTTAGCCGAAGCAGGAAAAGGTACGGTGACGGTCATTAACGTCGGCGAAGCCAGTACCGAGCCGACCATACGTAAAGCCCTGGCGACGGGTGCTGACGAAGCCGTTCGCGTCAACGCATTGCCGCGCGATGCCTGGTTTGTGGCTAACCAGATCGCTAACTATGCAAAAGACAGGTCGTTTGACCTGATCCTCACCGGCAGGGAATCCATCGATTACAACGGTTCACAAGTCGCCGCCTTTGTCGGCGAACTGTTGGGCATCCCTTCCATATCGACGACCAAGAAAATTGACATCAATGATCGTACCGCGACCATAGAACGGGAAATCGAGGGCGGCAAGGAGGTACTCGCTATCCCCCTTCCTTTGATTGCCGGTACAGCGGAGGGAGTAGCTGAGCCTCGGATCCCCAACATGCGCGGCATCATGAGTGCCCGCACCAAACCATTGACCGTGGTGGAACCGGCAGACGTACCCGTGTTGTCCCGCATCGTCGGGTACGAGACACCTGAACCGCGGGGCGCCGTCACCTTGGTCGACGCAAACGACACGGAGAAGCTCGTGGATTTATTGCACAGCAAGGCTAGAGTGATTTAGGAGTAAGGAATAAAGAGTAAGGAAAAAAGAGTAAGGAGCAAAAAGCAACAGCGAAAAGCGTAAACAAAGAAATATGTCAGTTTTAGTATATACCGAACACACGGAAGGCAAATTCAAAAAATCCGTACATGAGGTCGTATCGTACGCCAAAGCCATTGCCGATATGTTGGACACGTCCCTCACGGCGATATCGATCGGTCATGTGGACCAAACTGAGCTCAACTCATTAGGCAATTATGGTGCATCCACCGTGCTTCATGTATCATCTGAGCAACTTAGCCAGTTCATTAATCAGGCATACGCTTCCGTCATTGCGGCCGCAGCCGACCAAATTGATGCCGCCATCGTGGTGATCTCCAATTCCTTCAGCGGCAAGGGGCTGGCACCCCGAGTTGCGGCCAAGCTTGGGGCCGGACTGGCCGACGGCGCAATCGCATTGCCGCAGATCGATGGAGATAAGCTTACCGTAAAGAAGACCGCCTTCTCAGGCAAGGCATATGCCGTCACCGAACTAACCTCGGCAAAAAAGGTCATCGCACTCAACCCCAATGCGTTTGAAGTACGCGAAATAGGCGGTAGCGCTGATGTACAACCGTTCAGTCCAGCAATCGGTGCGGGTGACCTCACCACGGTTATCCAAGATATTGTTCGCACCACCGACAAGATCACCCTGCCCGATGCGGAAATTGTGGTCTCCGCTGGCCGTGGCCTCAAAGGGCCCGAAAATTGGGGGATGATTGAGGAGTTAGCTGAGGTATTGGGCGCTGCGACGGCCTGTTCCAAACCGGTGTCTGACGCCGGATGGCGGCCGCATGCAGAGCACGTGGGCCAAACGGGCATCGCCGTAAGCCCCAACCTGTATATTGCCATCGGCATCTCCGGTGCGATCCAACACCTGGCTGGCGTAAGCGCGTCGAAAACCATCGTCGTCATCAACAAAGATCCCGAAGCCCCTTTTTTCAAGGTGGCCGACTATGGTATCGTAGGTGATGCTTTTGATGTGGTACCCAAGCTTACGGCTGCCATCAAGGCCTACAAAGGCAACTAAATGATGGTTTTTCAAGAAAATACTGACAGCTTTATACTATAAAAGCGAATAAGGTAACCGTATTTTTCAATTACAATTCGCATCTTTGTATCTCCCGTCAGGGAATGAAGTATGAAGAAGATAAAGTTAGATATTGTCGGTTTATCCTACAGCCAAACCCAATCGGGAGCTTATGCCCTGGTATTGGGAGAGGTATCAGGACGACGGCGCTTGCCCATCATTATTGGCGGATTCGAAGCACAGGCCATTGCTATCGAAATCGAAAAGATGACACCCAGTAGGCCGCTCACCCACGACCTATTTAAGACATTTGCTGACACTTATCACATCCGTATCGACGAAGTGATCATCTATAACCTCGTAGACGGTATCTTTTATGCGAAGATCGTCTTCAACGACGGCCAAAAACAAACCGAAATAGACGCGCGCACATCCGATGCCATCGCCTTGGCAGTACGTTTCAAGGCATCGGTATATACATACGAGTTTATCTTGGCGTCTGCGGGGATCGTCATCGAGGGCAACGACTTTGTATTTCTCGAAAACATCGAATCGACAGCCGCCAACGACCCCGAGGTCATACCTACCAAAGAAACGTCATCATTCGCATCCATGACCGACGAACAGCTGCAAGAGAACTTATCCAAAGCGCTGGCGGATGAATTATATGAAAAGGCCGCACGTATCCGGGATGAACTAACCCGAAGAAAATCCTCGTAAATGGAGAGGCCGCTATGGCAATAAAAATCCGGCTCACGGTGATGAGTTTCCTGCAATTTTTTGTGTGGGGTTCGTGGCTCATTTCCCTTGGTGGGTATATGGGGGGACAATTGGGTTTTTCTGGCCTGCAAATCGGCTCCGTCTACTCCACGATGGGCATTGCCTCCATCTTTATGCCCGGGCTGCTGGGTATCGTGGCTGACCGCTGGATCAATGCCGAGCGGGTATATGCCGTGGCGCATTTCATCAGCGCCGCCGCGTTGATCGCCGCCACGCGGGTGACCGATTTCCAGACGTTCTACAGCCTGATGCTGGTCAACTCATTGTTTTACATGCCCACACTAGCGCTTTCGAATTCAGTATGTTATAATGTACTGACCCGCAGGGGATTCAACGTGGTCAAAGCCTTCCCCCCCATCCGGGTGTGGGGAACGGTGGGGTTCATTGCAGCGATGTGGATCGTGGATTTACTGGACTGGACAAAGAGTCCGTATCAGCTTTACTTGGCGGCGGGGGCCGGACTATTTCTGGGGTGCTATGCGTTTACCGTGCCGCCATCGCCCCCATTTTTGGATGAGACCCGCAAAAAATCCCTGGTGTCGTCATTGGGATTGGATGCCTTTGTCTTATTCAAACACCGGAATACCGCACTGTTTTTCATCTTTTCGCTCATGTTGGGCGCCGCCTTGCAGATCACCAACGCATTCGGCGGTCCGTTTCTGGACGATTTCAAGGCAACGTATCCCGATTCCTTCGGCGTGGAACATCCCAACCTGCTGCTTTCCATTTCACAGATTTCAGAAACCTTTTTCATCCTCCTGATCCCATTTTTCCTGACCCGCTTCGGCATACGCAACGTCATCCTGTTCAGTATTCTTGCGTGGGTATTGCGGTTCGGGCTGTTCGGCTTGGGCAATCCCGATAACCGGCTGTACCTATTGGTATTGTCCATGGTCATCTACGGGATGGCCTTTGATTTCTTCAACATCTCGGGCTCGCTGTATGTTGAGCAAGTGGCGGAACCGAAAATCCGATCCAGCGCGCAAGGGTTGTTCATGATCATGACCAACGGCTTCGGTGCCGTCATCGGCGGTTACGGCAGCGGTTGGGTCGTAGATCACTTTACCGCCGGCGGTGTACGGGACTGGCCCAGCATTTGGTTTACCTTCGCTGCTTATGCGCTCGCATTGGCCGTGCTTTTCCTATTGGTTTTTCGGAATAGGCGTATTGAGGTGAAGTAGCGCTTGTTTTTCGGCCTGTTACAACAATCCAAGCAACGCTTCCCTATCCAGCGTCCGGAAAAACGAGGCATCACCACGTATCAACCCGTCCGCCAATGCGCTTTTGGTTGCCTGTAATTGCAACACCTTCTCCTCCACCGTATCGGGCGTCACCAACCGATAGGCCACGATCTTTTTGTCTTGCCCGATGCGGTGCACGCGGTCTATCGCCTGGTTTTCCACGGCTGGGTTCCACCAGGGATCTATCAAATACACCACTTCGGCCGCGGTCAGGTTGAGCCCTGTGCCGCCTGCCTTGAGACTGACCAGGAATACCCGCACTTCCGGATCATCTTGGAAAGCAGTTACGACCTGTTCCCGTCCACGCGTGCTACCGCTAAGGCTTACATAACGGACACCAATACTATTAAGCATATCCTCAATCAGGTGCAGCATCGACACGAACTGCGAAAAGACAACTACCTTATGATAAGGAGACTTGTCCTGTATTTGCTCCTTCAGCAGTTCAATTTTAGCGGACACCGAGGTATTCAGCATCCCATCGGGCAGCAACGCCGGCGAATTGCAGATTTGACGGAGGCGGGTCAGGCCGCGGAGCACGTGCATGGGACTCTTGTCCAGCTTTTCCCCGGAAAGGGCGGAAATAAACTCCCGGAATTCCTTCTCATATGCATCATATATCTTCCGCTGCTGTTCACCCATCTCACAATACAGCACCGTTGATACCTTTTCGGGCAGGTCCGCGGCCACCCCCTGCTTGGTACGCCTGAGGATAAATGGCTTAATCTTTTGCTGGAGTTCAATCCGGCGTTTTTTATGCTTAAACTGGTCAATCGGTCGGCCGTACACGTCGCGGAAATAACGCCTATCGCCAAGCAACCCCGGACAGGCAAATGACAGCTGCCCATAAAGGTCGAATGAGCTGTTTTCAAAAGGGGTACCGCTGATGGCGATCCGATTGCGCGCTTGCAGGAGGCGTACGGCCTTATACCGCTGCGAATCGGAATTTTTGATGTACTGCGACTCATCCAGATACACGTAATTGAATGTAAAATCTTTCAAAAAGCGGATATCTGTCAATAACGTCGTATAGGAGGTCAGTACCACGTCATGCTGCGCGATGGTTGCGGCGGATTTCGTACGGCCGGTACCATACAGCGTCAGCACCGTCAGCGAGGGTGCCAATGTAGCCAGTTCGCGCTGCCAATTGAAGATCAACGTGGCAGGCATGACCACGAGGTCAGTTCCCCTACGACCAGCTTCGCGTTGCGAGAGCATAAACGCGATGATTTGGACCGTCTTCCCCAATCCCATCTCATCCGCGAGTATCCCACCGAAGTTGAAAGCATCCAAGAAACCAAGCCAATTTAGTCCTTGGTGCTGATAAGGACGCAATGTTGCATTCAAACCGCGGGGCGTATCCAGGGTCTGAATGGACTCGAAGTTATTCAACCGTTCACGCAATTCGCGCAGCTCATCGGCAACTGCCTTGTCCAGCATCGCCGCATCATAAAGGGTTGCCAACGTCTCGAAATTGGTTTTGGCAAACCGTAAAGTCTCGTCATCTACCACCTCGCCAGCCTGGAAGTACTCCGCAAACTTATCGAGCCATTCCTGCGGCAGGACGCCCACTGTGCCGTCATCCAGTGCCACGTACTTGCTTTTATTGCGCAAGGCGGCTTGGATCTTTTTAAGCGAGGCTTTCGTTTTTCCGAAGCGCACCTCATGTGTGGCGTTGAACCAGTTCAAGCCACTGGTTACGTTAATTGCTATCGTTACACTATTTGAATTTAATTTATTGTCACTTAACTCATTAAATCCATATACTTCAATTCCTTCTTCGCGCCACCTGTCAAACACCGGAAGAAACCATTCCTCGTCGAGAAAGTACTTCTTGTGCAGGTAAAAGTAGTAAAGTTGGTTATCCAGCTGCTCCGGCAAATGGGGGTGCTGTTTGATCAGCAGGGCGATGAATGCCTGCTCAACATCATCATCCCTCGGCACCATGAAATCATTTCCTCGCTCATCTATGGCCTTCACCTGCTTTTCCGTACGGATGGCTACTTCTGCTTCCCCATAGCGGACCACCGGGATGATCATCACATGACTGCCGAAATCCGACAGGTAAATCAATCGTTCGGGAGGAGCTGAAAAGCCTGTTTCGGCAAGCTGAAGGGCCGTACCCGGCTTCATGTCGGGAAACTCGATACGGATACTGTCCGATAGCTTATCCAGCAACTGCCGCTGGAAATCCCGAAACTTGTTTGCGTGGATGAGTAGCTTTCCCCCGCTTTCCCTCAGCAGTGATACCACGGATAACAGGACGGGGTTGTCCACCAGGTAGAGCACATTCTTCAGCAAGAAGAAATAGCCAAACTTCAGTGCCAGATCATGCAGCGCATAGGGCTTGCCTGCAAGGGTAGCAACCCCCGTAAGCGCGTAGAAAGCCCCTTCGGCATTGACGGATAGCCGTATGGTATTCGGCACGGCTGCCACATTCACTCGCACCAAAGATTTAGGCGACAGGTTTTCACCTATGTGATCATCGTGATAGTAAAAGGGGTGGTTACCGTGGTATTTCAGGATGATGCGCAGTGCCTCCAGATCGGACGCGATCCGGCTACCCCCGTCGCCCACCTGTTGTAGTCTCGCGATGGCGGCATAAAACCTCGCCTCCTCGATGCCCTCGGCAGATGTGACCCGTTCGAGCGGGTTTATTTTTGTAAATGGGAGCTTTAGCTTATCCAGCTTTGTACGCTCGGCATCAATCAATTCAACAACCAAATATTTATAATACCTATGCCTACTGATCACCACGATTGCCCCTTTTACAGACGATAGACCGAGGGGTTGTTTCAGCCGGTGGTGTTCGGCCTGTTTGCCCAATTCTTGGAGTTTGGGTGAAGCAAGAGAAAGCAGTCCCGGCAAACGCGGTTGGATGATCAGCCGGTCGCCGGTAAGCACAGGCGAGAGGTAGCGATCCAAGTCGGCCTCGTGTTCCAGCCCATAGGCCACTGCTGCCTGCCGCAATTTCTGTTGCCGCAGGGCAGGCCTGAAAAATATACCCAGCGCTTCCCTCCTCAAGATGGCGGTCAGTACCGTCACCTCTGCCGCAGTAAGCCGGTCAGGCGGACCGGGTGTGTCGCTTGATATCGTCACGTGCCCATGTTCCTGCACCACCCCTATCAGGGCTTCTTCACCGTTCGTCAATCGGCAGGCAAACACGCCCTTGTCCACATCTATCTCCACGTGACGCACCGCAAGGATTGCCTTCGTCTCTGCCGAAAATCCTTGATTGCCAACCGATAGGATAGCCGTCTCCGAAAGCTGATCCACCGTAGTGGTGCGAAACATGAAAACATGGGCTTCCTCAAATTCAAGCATCCGCAAATATATCCAATTCTAGGCGATACGCACGGCTTTTCCTATCTTTGGTCGCAGATGTCCGCATATGTTGACCTTTCATCCATAAACCTCCCCATCGTTGAGGTGATGCCTCAAGTAAGGCTGCACCTGCGCACACACCACACGCTCATCCTGAGTACCCCTCCCGGCGCTGGGAAGAGCACCATTATGCCGCTGGCGCTCTTGGATGAACCATGGCTGGGGGACAAGAAAATCGTCATGCTCGAGCCGCGCCGACTAGCCGCGAGCAGCATCGCCCACCGCATGGCGGCGCTATTGGGCGAAAAAGCAGGCGAAACCGTGGGCTACCGTGTGCGGTTCGAAAACCAAACCTCCTCCCGAACGCGGATCGAGGTGGTCACCGAAGGCATCCTCACCCGCATGCTCCACCAAGACAATGCACTGGAAGACGTCGGCATGGTCATCTTCGACGAGTTTCACGAGCGGCGGCTCCATACCGACCTATCTATGGTGCTGTGCCGCGAAAGCCAGCAGGTGCTGCGCCCCGACCTCCGGCTGCTGGTGATGTCGGCGACGCTGGATACCAACCAGCTTGCTGCCCGCTTACATGCGCCGGTGATAGAAAGCCAGGGGCGTATGTATCCCGTTGACATCATCCACACCGAGGCGCCTGACCTATTCCAGTTGCCCGAACAATGTGCCCGTACGATCGCCCGGGCCTGCAGGGAAAAGAAAGGCGACATCCTAGCCTTCCTCCCCGGCGAGGCCGAAATCCGCACATGCGAGCAACTGCTGTTGGGTGATCCGTTGGGTGTGGCCATTCACCCGCTGTATGGGCAGCTGTCGCTCGCCGAGCAGCATGCCGCCATCCAGCCCAATCGTCAGGGGCAGCGGAAGATCGTGCTGGCTACTTCCATCGCCGAAACCAGTCTCACCATTGAGGGCATCTCTGTTGTAGTCGACTGCGGCTATACCCGCACCCAGGCCTACGATCCATCATCGGGATTGTCGCGCCTCAAGACCGTCCGCATTTCCCTCGATGCCGCCGACCAACGCGCAGGACGCGCAGGCAGGCTCGGACCGGGTACCTGCTACCGCATGTGGTCCATGGCCACCGAACAGCGGATGGCGCCCTACCGCACACCCGAAATCCTCGAGGCCGACCTCACTTCATTGCTGCTCGACACCGCGCAGTGGGGCATCCATGACCTTGGTCAACTGGACTGGCTCACCATTCCGCCGCCCACCGCCGTGGCCCAGGCCAGGGAACTCTTGCACAGGCTGGGGGCCTTGTCCAAACACCATATCACGCCTCACGGCAAGGCCATCCAAGCCCTGCCCTGCCATCCCCGCATCGCCCATATGCTGCTGGAGGGCACGCGCCTGGGCATGGCCAACCTCGCCACGGATATCGCTGCCCTGCTGGAGGAGCGGGACCCGCTTGGCCGGGACGCGGGCATCGATATCGACCTTCGTATAACAGCCTTGCGTAAACACCGGACCTACGGCAAGCAGGGCAAACGCTTTGATCGTATCGAACAGATCGCCCGTTCCTACCGTAGGCTGCTTGGTGTGATGGAAGAAAACGGCTTAGTCGATCCTTACGATACCGGTCTATTGCTGGCACATGCCTATCCGGAGCGCATCGCCAAAGCCAGGACCGACGGCAAGGGCACCTATCAGCTGGCCAATGGCAAACGCGCTGTCGTGCCGCCTATCGATGACCTCGGTCACGAGCCTTGGCTATCCATTGCTTCACTCGATGCCCGCGACGGGTTGGGAAAGGTATTCATGGCCTCGGTGGTCAACCCTGCGGACTTATCTCCATTTGTTCAAGAAACCCAACGCATTGCCTGGGATACCAAGAAAGGGGGCATTGTGGCTACGCACGACCGCCGCATCGGCAACATCATACTCGAATCGACCTCACTAAATACCCCAGATGAGGCAGCCGTCACCAACGCGATCAGTGGAGCCATCCGCTCCGAGGGTGAGCAGCTGCTGGACTTTACGGGACCCGTGGAACAGTGGCAAAACCGGGTGCTCAGCCTCAGGCATTGGCGGCCCGAGGAAGGATGGCCCGATGTGTCCACGCCTACCCTGCTGCGGCATCCCGAACAGTGGCTTGCCCCCTATCTTCGGGGTATCCGCAAGATAGAGGAGCTGAAAAAGTTGGCGATCCTGGATATCCTGCGGCACAGCTTGGATTACACGCAACAACAGGCGCTGGACCGGTTGGCCCCTACGGGGCTGACCGTACCGAGCGGCTCCTTCATCAAGCTCCAGTACTCATCCCTCGGCGAACCACCCATACTGGCCGTTCGACTGCAGGAAGTATTCGGTCTGATGGATACGCCACGTATCAACGATGGGCAGACCTCCGTAGTGCTGCACCTCCTCTCTCCGGGATTCAAACCCGTACAGGTTACGTCAGACCTCCGCAGCTTCTGGCAGACGGCCTATTTCGAAGTGCGCAAGGAGCTCAAAAGGCGCTATCCCAAGCACGCTTGGCCGGAGGATCCGCTCAGGGCCACTGCGGTGCGTGGCGCACCTAAGAAACAGTCACTTCCCAAAGACACACTCCGTTAAGAAATCTGCACAGCTGTATACCGGGAGATCGGAAAAATAGAAGTCGCCCTTATCTTCGGTAACGATGATATCACAACCGGATTGCACCGCCGCGTAGTATTCCAGCCCATCCTCAAAATCATGTATACGCTTATCGGCTACCGCTTGACTGACGGTCGCTGCATCGGAGGCTGCGATTCCCAAGCGGGACGCCAACAGGGCAATCTTCGTGCGCGCATGGGCAGCGCCGGATTTTTTTCCGGCAAAATAAAAAGAAATGGCCAGGCATAACGGAGAAGTCATCAACGTAAAACGCCGATCATCCTGTAAACTCAATACCCGCGCCGCATGGCTGAACAACGGATACTCCTTATTCAGCACAGCGATGAGTACATTGGCGTCCAGAAATACCTTCATTTGCGGGTGTTGAGGTACTCGTTTTTCAGGGATTTGCGGCTGCGCGGACGTTGGTATTCCACCTGCCCCTCCGCCAGCATATTTACCCAATCGGAAATGGGCAACTCTTCCAAACTTCCGTATGACTTCGCAGCAAGCTGGCGATATATAAATTCGGTGAGCCGCGAAAGGCTAATATGATGGGCGTCGGCAAAAGCCTTGGCTTGCTCGACAACATCTTTATCAAAGGAAAGCGTAATTTTGGCATCCATTTTTACCTCCTATTTTTTATACGACAAAATTAAAAAAATAATACGTAAAAACAAAAAATAGCTCACCAACCCTTCACCAAATCGTCAATGTCAGCGATTTTTCATAATTTTAGCAGCTCAGTGTTTTATTTATTATGGATAATCCTTTGTTGAAGCCTTTTGGCACCCCATTCGATAGCGTACCTTTTGAAGCGATAAAACCGGAACACTTCAAGCCGGCCATCCTACAGCTGATCGAGGAAGCCAAACAGGAAATCGATGCCATTACCGGCAATCCTGCTCCGGTGGATTTTGCCAATACCATCGCCGCGATGGAATACGCCGGCAAACGGCTCAACATCGCCTCCGCTACATTTTTCAACCTTGATTCGGCAGAGACCAACGATGAAATCCAGCAGCTCGCACAGGAACTGTCCCCCATCTTAGCGGAATACAGCAACGACATCATGCTCAACGAAAGGCTGTTCCAACGGGTGAAGCAGGTGCATGACGAGGCAGACGAATCGTCGCTGACACACGAGGAAAGCCGGTTACTGGACAAGACCTATAAGGGCTTTGTCCGCAACGGTGCATTGCTATCACCGGAAGACAAAGAAAAACTCCGTGAGATCGACAAGCAATTGGCCACGCTGACGATGAAATTTTCCCAAAATGTGCTCCAGGAGACGAACGCTTACCAGCTTCATGTGCAGGACCGGGAGCAATTGACGGGACTGCCCGATTCCATCCTGGCTGCTGCCAAGGCCGATGCGGAAAAACGGAATCTTGACGGATGGGTATTCACGCTCCATTTTCCGAGCTTTGTACCATTCATGAAATACGCAGCCAACCGGGAGCTGCGCAAGGAGCTGTACCTCGCTTCGGCCACCCGGGCGCTGAAGTCCAACGAATACAATAACGAAGGCATTGTACGTGATATCGTAGACCTGCGCGACCGCCGGGCGAAGCTGCTGGGCGTTGGCACCCATGCTGACTTTGTGTTGCAGGAACGGATGGCCTCCTCTCCGGCCATCGTATTCGGCTTCCTCAATGATCTGCTGCAAAGGGCCAAGCCCCATGCTGCGCAGGAGGTTGCTAAGTTGCAGGCGTTGGCTGAAGCCGACGGCATTTCGCCCACCATGCCCTACGATCATGCCTATTATGCCGAAAAACTACGGGAGGCTACGTTCAACTTATCGGAAGAAGCCTTGAAACCTTATTTCCCCTTGCCTCAGGTGCTGGAAGCCGCGTTTGATGCCGCCAGCCGACTCTACGGGCTCGTCTTCGAGCTGCGCACGGATATTCCTAAATACCATCCCGAGGTTGCGGTTTACGAGGTACTGGAAAACGGCCAACATAAAGCGCTGCTGTATACCGACTGGCATCCCCGGGAAGGCAAACGGGCGGGTGCCTGGATGACGGCCTATCGCGGCCAGTGGAAGGAAGATGGCAAGCACGTGCGCCCCCATATCTCCATCGTATGCAACTTCGCGCGGCCCGTGGGCGAGGTGCCATCGCTGCTTACCTTCAACGAGGTGACTACGCTCTTCCATGAATTTGGGCATGCCCTGCATGGCATGCTGGCCGACACGTCCTATGAAAGCCTCTCGGGCACCAATGTTTACTGGGATTTCGTGGAACTTCCATCGCAGTTTATGGAAAATTACTGCTATGAAAAGGATTTCCTGCGTTCCTTCGCCCGACACTATCAGACCGGCGATCCACTGCCGGTGGAAGAGATCGATAAAATCGTGGCGGCCGCCAACTTCATGGAGGGCTACCAGACGATGCGCCAGCTTAGTTTCGGACTGCTCGATATGGCCTACCATACCGGCAAGCTCAGCGCAGACACTCCCATCGAACAGTTTGAAAAAGAGACCGTCCGCGAGACACAACTATACCCCGATGTGCCCGGCACGGCACAAAGTCCATCTTTTGCTCATATTTTTGCGGGAGGGTACGCTGCGGGGTATTATTCCTACAAGTGGGCCGAAGTACTGGATGCCGATGCATTTGCTTACTTCAAGGAGACGGGGATATTTAACCCTGACACGGCCGCCAAATTCAAAGCCTTGCTGGCCAGCGGCGGCACGGTGGATCCGATGGAACTGTATATCCGGTTCAGGGGCCGCAAGCCGGAGCCCGATGCGCTGCTCAAACGAGCGGGACTGGTGGCTTAATCGGATTTCATCGCCGTGGTAAACGGATCAACGCGCTAAAAACTCCCGCACCACACGATTGAACTCCGCTGGATTGTTCATCGGAAAGTAATGGTCTTCACCCGGCGCAATGTAAAGTGTGCTGTTGGGGATATGGGCGGCGATGCCACGGGTATGTGCTGCTTTTATAATGTCGTTTTCGCCGGCCATGACCAGCACCGGACACCGGATCACCCGTAAATCATCATACACCCGATTGGGCTCCGATAAGAGCAATTGCATCAGGCGGACGGTATTTTGAGCCTTACGGGTCGTGTCTGCCCGGTAATCCTGCACCCGCTTTTCGATTTCTTTCACGACCCGCCGATCTACTACACTGTTATCCATGTATACGTTGGCGCCCATCGTGACCAGTCGCTTCACTTTCTCCGGGTATTTCATGGCCATGATCAGACCGGTATTGCCTCCATCGCTCCAGCCCACGACATTCAGGCTGTCCAGTCCCAGCTTGTCCAGCAACGCCTTCATGTCTTTGGCAAACAGCTCATAGGTATAGCGCTGACCATCTTCGGTGGATTTGCCCTGTCCGCGGGTATCCACTGCGATCACCCGGTAGTCCTTCGAAAACTCGGGCAGCTGATGAGCAAAGGCCGCAATGGACTGCGAATTGCCATGTAAGAGCAGCAGCGGTTCGCCTTGGCCGTATTCCTCATAATATAGGTTGACACCATTCACATCCGCAAATTTCCCGGCACGGCCGTTGTCTCCATGGGCGGCTGCCTTCTGGAAGGCGGAGCCGTCTACCAGTGCCGCCTGCTGCCCCCGGTAAGGTGCCATCGGCGTGGTGGTCAGCCGGAAGCCGTCCCGCTGCTGCAAATAACCCCAATGCTTTGCGAGGCTATCCCCTTCGAAATCGCCCATGGGCACCGCAACCGCTTCAAACTCCCCGCTTTCGGATGCGATAGAAAGCTGGAAGTCATCGAAGTAAAACCGCCCCTGCCGGCTATATAATCCACCGAACATAAGGGATTCCGCATCCTGGTCGATCTGCCCTTCGATGGTGTACACCTGCCAGTCTGCCTTACGGATGGGCTTGTCCATCATGTTATAAAAAAAACCTACGCGCTTATCTTTTTTATCCACGCGCGCCCATAATTCCGCCTCCGCCGTCGTGTCGATCAATTCAACCTTCACGGCTGCCTGTAATCGGAATGACCTGCCCTGGTAAGCCGTTACGTCAACACGCTGGGCAAACGCTCCCCAATCATCGGTTTCTTGGGCATCCGCCCATGCGGGTAGAAAAAATGAAAGCAGGCTGAAAATAGTTAAATAGCGGTGAATCATGGTCGCAAAATTACGTAAAGGATGGTTGGCACATAGTTCTTTAACATCCTTTAACATGGTGACTATTCTCCTAAGAAAAAGAAATAAAAAGCCCTGAAACGGGGAGAATCAGGGCTTTTAAACTAACCAATTATAAACCTAAATTATGAAAAGACAAATCTTACGCTGCAAAGATAACACGATAAATGCTTACCCAAAACCCCTGATGTGTTAAGAAAAGTTAAATTTTATAGTCATCTCATTATTTTTCAAAAAACCATGTATACTAAAAATATTAGTAGTAACTTTGTTTATGGAATATAGCGATCAGATGGCTGCCCTATCCAACAAAAAAAGCGAAATCATCAGCCAATTGCAAAAGCGTATTTTGCGTTGGCAGGGCTATCGGGCGTCAGCAAGTCCTGGGGATCGCGTTGGCTTGGGACCCGTAGAAGAAGCCTTCCCCAACGGGGTCTTCCCCATCGGGCGTGTCCATGAATTCATCATGGCTTCTCCCGAGCAAACCGCGGCTTCCAGCGGCTTCGTGGGCGGTCTATTGTCCACACTGATGCGCGCGGGTGGGATTTGCCTGTGGATCAGCCCCTCCACTACCCTCTTTCCTCCGGCGATTAACACTTTCGGAGTAGCGCCCGACCGAATCATTTTCATCACCATGAGGCGGGAAAATGACATCCGCTGGGCCCTGGAAGAAGCACTGAAATGTACCGGACTGGCCGCTGTCGTTGCCGAATTGCGTGAAATGGATTTCGTCCAGTCCCGGCGCCTCCAATTGGCGGTAGAAAAAACCCAGGTCACCGGCTTCGTGCTCCGCAGCAATCCCCGCAAGGTGGGCGCCACGGCCTGCGCCGCCCGTTGGCGCATCCAGCCCCTGCCCAGTGAGCTGGAGCCGGGCCTGCCCGGCGTGGGATTCCCCAAATGGGAAGTGCAGCTGCTAACTGTACGCAACGGCAATCCGGGAACCTGGAGAATGGAATGGTCTGGCGGGCGGTTTACACCGGTGGTCTCCGCACCCCCAGCCATCGCATTGCCCGAACAAAATCGCCAAACAGGCTCGTGAATCATGATGAACAAGCGCTATATGACGATATGGTTCCCCCACCTGACGACGGACTGGATGACGCTCCGGCACCCCGCCTTGCGGGAGTGGCCCTTTGTCTTCGCCGCTCCCCAGCATGGGCGCATGGTCGTCACGGCGGCAAACCCCATCGCGGAGGCACAGGGAATCGCCGAGGGAATGGTGGTGGCCGATGCCAAGGCGTTCATTACCGGCTTACAGGTATTTGACCATAAACCGGCGTTGGCCGGAAAGCTGCTGAAGGCGTTCGGCCTATGGTGCATACGCTATACGCCCACCGTATCCATCGCTGGATCCGACGGACTTATCCTCGATATCAGCGGCTGTGCCCACCTATGGGGAGGCGAACAGGCATACTTCCGCGAAATGGTCGAACGGCTCAACAGCAAGGGGTACACCATACGGGCCGCCATCGCCGACACCATCGGCGCTGCCTGGGCCATGGCCCGGTATGGCAAGGCTGACCCCATCCTGGAAAGCAGCGCCCAGCTCCATGCGTTGCTACCCCTACCCCCTGCCGCGCTACGCCTGCCGCCCGATACTGTGCAGCGGCTGCATAAACTGGGGCTCCGCACCATCGGCAGCTTCATAGGGATGCCCCCCTCGGTCCTGCGGAGGCGGTTTGGGGAGGGGTTGCTGCTGAAGCTCCGGCAAGCGGCCGGACAGGAAGATGAATACCTCCACCCCTTGCAGCCCGTAATGCCTTACGAGGAGCGGCTGCCTTGTCTGGACCCCATACGGACGGCTACGGGCATTGAAATAGCCCTCCAGCAGCTGCTGGAGGCGCTGTGCAAACGACTCTCCAAGGAAGGTGTGGGGGTGCGGGAAGCGGTATTGACGGGATATCGCATCGATGGCAAAACAGCACAGGTAACCATCGGTACCAGCCAGGCTACCGCCAGTGTCCGCCATATCCGCAGGCTCTTCGAACTTAAAATACCGCAGATCGAGCCCGCGCTGGGCATCGAGCTGTTTGTCTTGCAGGCCACGAAGGTGGCCGATACCAATTCCGTGCAGGAATCGCTGTGGAATAATGCCCCCGGACTGGAGGACACGGCCCTAGCTGAATTGCTGGACAGGCTGAGGGGAAAGGTCGACACCTGCACGGTGAGCCGCTACCTGCCCGATGAACACCATTGGCCCGAGCGGTCCTTCAAACGGGCATCCGCCATCGGGGAAAAACCCGCTATCGGGTGGCGCCACGACAAGCCGCGCCCCATCCGTTTGCTAACCAAACCGGAGCCTATCGAAGTATCGGCACCCATACCGGACTATCCGCCCATGACATTCCGCTACAAGAGTACCGTGCATCACGTCAAAAAAGCGGATGGCCCGGAGCGGATAGCACGCGAATGGTGGATGGATGAGGGCGAGCACCGCGATTATTACCATGTAGAGGATGAACAAGGCCGGCGCTATTGGCTGTTCCGCTCGGGGCATTACCAGGAGGGCAGTCCCCAGCGCTGGTTTATCCATGGATTTTTTGCTTAATGCGATGAGCTATTCCGAATTGCAGGTCACCACGAATTTCAGTTTCCTCCGCGGAGCCTCCCACCCCGAGGAGCTAATGGAGCGGGCAGCGGCCCTCGCCTACCCGGCGATCGCGGTCACCGACCGCAATAGCGTTGCAGGCATCGTACGTGCACATATCGCCGCCAAAAAACATGGCATACGCCTGATCCCCGCTTGCCGCCTGGACCTACAGGATGGTCCGAGTTTGCTGGCTTACCCCACCGACAGGGAAGCCTATGGCCGCCTTTCTTCCCTGCTGACGACAGGCAACCTCGTCGCAGAAAAGGGAGCGTGCTACCTCAAGAAAGAAGAGGTATATTCCAAAAGCAAGGACATGAAGTTCATCGTGGTGCCCCCGCCAGCGCTGACTACCACGTTTGAATTGGATCCGGCTTTCCAGCTACAGGTGGGCGAATACCGTGAGGCGTTCGGCCATGCGCTGTATCTGGGGGCAACCCGTTCTTATGTGGGCGATGACAGTAAAAAATTATTTCGTCTTTTCCAATTGGCGGAGCGGCTGGATATGCCCATGGTGGCGACCAATGATGTGCATTACCATGCACCGGACAGGCGCGAATTGCAGGATGTGCTCACCTGCATCCGCGAAAAATGCACCATCCACCATGCCGGGTTCAGGCTCCATCAGCATGCCGAACGGTACCTGAAACCCATCGAAGAAATGCAGCGCCTCTTCCGCCCGTATCCCGATGCCATCCGCTATACGGCGGAGATTGCCGAAGCTTGCCAGTTTTCATTGGATAGCCTGCAATATGTGTATCCCGAAGAGCTGACCAGCGACGACCGGACACCGCAGGAGGAGCTGGTTTTCCGTACTTGGGAAGGGGCCAATGAGCGGTTCAATGGCACCATACCGGATGCCATCAAAGAAACCATTACCCAAGAATTGGCCTTCATCGAACGGAAAAATTATGCCTCCTATTTCCTCACCGTATACGACTATGTACGCTTCGCGCGTGAGCGGCATATCCTGTGCCAAGGGCGCGGCTCGGCGGCCAACTCGGTGGTCTGCTACTGCCTGGGCATCACCTCCGTCAATCCCACGAAAGTCAAGCTGCTCTTTGCCCGCTTCATGTCTGATGCGCGTGACGAGCCGCCCGACATCGATGTTGACTTTGAGCATGAACGGCGGGAGGAAGTCATCCAATACATATATGGAAAGTACACCCGCGACCGT
Source organism: Parapedobacter brassicae (assembly GCF_051400755.1). Classification (NCBI taxonomy): domain Bacteria; kingdom Pseudomonadati; phylum Bacteroidota; class Sphingobacteriia; order Sphingobacteriales; family Sphingobacteriaceae; genus Parapedobacter; species Parapedobacter brassicae. The sequence continues at coordinate 686,140 of NZ_JBLFFL010000002.1, read as the reverse complement.
GCGGCCATCGTCGCTACCGTGACGCAGGAACGGCAGAAGGGTGCCATCCGCGATGTGGGGAAGGCCATGGGGCTGTCACTGGATGCTGTAGGCCGTCTATCCAAAGCCATCGGTGGCTTCTGGGACGATGGGATCGACGAAAAGCGGCTGGCCGAGCAGGGATTCAATCCCAACGATCCGCAATTGCGGAAGGTGCTGGAGCTCACCGCCCAGCTGGTGGGCTTTCCCCGCCAGTTGGGCCAGCATACGGGCGGTTTCGTCATTACCCAAGGGCAGCTGCGCGAGCTGTGCCCCATCCTCAAGGCCCGTATGCAAGACCGTACCTGCCTGGAGTGGAATAAGGATGACCTGGAAGCCTTGGGATTCCTCAAGGTAGACGTGCTGGGGTTGGGCATGCTCACCTGCATCCGCAAGGCCTTTGACCTGGCAAAACAACATAAAAACCTGGACCTCACACTGGCCAATATTCCCCAGGATCTGCCAGCGGTATACGAGATGGTGAGCCATGCCGATACGTTGGGCGTGTTCCAGATCGAGAGCCGGGCGCAGATGTCTATGCTGCCGCGCCTGCGGCCGAAGGACTTTTACGACCTCGTGATCGAGGTGGCTATTGTGCGGCCCGGACCGATACAGGGGGATATGGTGCATCCCTACCTGCGCCGCCGCAACGACGAGGAACGCGTGGATTACCCTTCGGAAGAAATCAAGGGCATCTTGGAGCGGACATTGGGTGTGCCCTTGTTTCAGGAGCAGGCCATGGAAATCGCCATCGTGGCGGCGGGCTTCTCCCCCGCCGAGGCCGATGAGCTGCGCCGCAGCATGGCTACCTTCAAAGCCAAGGGAGAGGTAGCCCGTTTTCAGGAAAAAATGGTGAGCGGCATGGTGGCCAAAGGCTATACCGCTGAATTTGCCCAGCGGGTATTCAACCAACTGAAAGGATTTGGCAGTTATGGATTCCCCGAAAGCCATGCCGCTTCTTTCGCCCTGCTGGTATACATCTCCTGCTGGCTGAAATGTTTTCATCCTGATATCTTTGCTGCGGCCCTGCTCAACAGTCAGCCCATGGGATTCTATCAGCCCGCACAGATCGTCATCGATGCCCGCAAGCATGGGGTCACTGTACTACCCGTTGACATCAACCATTCCCACTGGGACAACACGCTGGAAGAAATGGCGGGCAAGTATCAGGCACTGCGCTTGGGTTTCCGCCAGGTCAAGGGCATACGCGAGGAAGATATACAGGCTTTGGTGGCCGGGCGGTCGTCGGCATATGCTGATATCCCCGCGCTATGCCGGGCAGGCGTACAACAGGCGACACTTGAACGGCTGGCCGATGCCGATGCCTTCCGCTCCCTGGGCCTCGACCGGCGGCAGGCCCTGTGGGAAGTCGCCGCCCTGCATGATCGTCCCATCGCGCTGTTTGACGGACAGCCGTCCGAAAGCGCTGTGGAGCCGCAGATGAGACTGCCCCTGATGACACCGGGGGAGCATGTCGTGCAGGACTATGCAACCACTGCCCTCTCCCTCAAGGCACATCCTGTCAGCCTGGTGCGCGAAAAGCTGGACCTGCTGCACGCCGTGCCGACGGGGCAGCTGGTCTCCATGAAAAATGGCATGCCCGTAAAGGTCTGTGGGATGGTGACCGTACGGCAACGGCCGGGCACTGCAAAAGGGGTCTTGTTCATCACCATTGAGGACGAAACCGGATTTGCCAACTTGGTGGTGTGGAGCAACCTGTTTGACCGGTACCGGAAGGAGATCCTGCGCTCGAAGCTGCTTATGGTAGAGGGCACCTTACAGGTAGAAGGTGAAGTGATCCACGTGATGGTCAGCCGCTGCTTCGATCTCACTGGATTACTGCACGGGCTGGCGACCGCCAACGATGAGGATATGACCACAGGGGTCTTCCATAAGGGAAGGAATTTTAAATGAGGGAGAGGGATATTGTCATAAAAAACGATTTGCATCATCGGTAAAAAAAACTATTTTTGCGGAGTATTTCAGGGAAATTAGCTCAGTTGGTTCAGAGCACTACCTCGACAAGGTAGGGGTCACAGGTTCGAGCCCTGTATTTCCCACAAGGTCCTCGGCGCTCAAGCCGAGTTTTTTATGGCATTGATTCAGGCGATTGCTCGACAACTGGAATCGGTTCGCGTTGCTCCCAATTCCTAGGTTGTCTCTGCAACCGCCTGAATCACCAGCAAAGCACTAGATTATTCACTGTTTTTCCTTACCTTTGCCCCTCGAAATGGGCAGAAAAGTCGCTTTTTATACGTTAGGGTGTAAACTGAATTTCTCAGAAACATCCTCCATTGGCCGTATTTTCCAACAGGCCGGATACGAGACCGCTCCTTTCAATAGCACAGCAGACATCTACGTGATCAATACCTGTTCGGTCACCGAGCATGCCGACCGGAAGTGCCGCAAGGTGGTGAAGGAGGCGCTCCGCCATTCGCCAAGCGCTTATATCGTGGTGGTGGGCTGCTATGCCCAACTGAAACCGCGCGAGATCACCGAAATACCGGGGGTAGACATGGTGCTGGGAGCCGCCGAGAAGTTCAATATCGTGCAGCATCTCGACGATTTAACCAAGCAACCCAAGGCGGTCGTGCGCAATGCGCCGATTGCAGAAACCAACCAGTTCGTCCCCGCGTTTTCCATAGGCGACCGCACGCGAACCTTTCTCAAGGTACAGGATGGATGCGATTATTCATGCACGTTTTGCACGATTCCGCTGGCACGGGGTGCCAGCCGTAGCGGAACCATCGCCAATATCGTGCAGCAAGCGGAAGAAATCGCTGCCTCCGGTGTCAAGGAAATCGTGCTTACCGGCGTCAATATCGGCGACTTCGGCCTCCGCAACGGCGAGCGCGAAGACCGTTTCTTCGACCTCATTAACGCATTGGATGCGGTGGAAGGGATAGACCGCTTCCGCATATCATCCATCGAGCCCAACCTGCTCAGCGATGAGATCATCGAATATGTGGCGCAATCCAAACGCTTCGTCCCCCACTTCCACATCCCCCTGCAATCCGGCTCGAATAACATATTGAAGCTTATGCGCAGGCGTTACCGGCGAGAGCTGTATGCCAGCCGCGTGGCGAAGATCAAGGAGCTGATGCCCGACTGCTGCATTGGTGTCGACGTCATCGTTGGGTTTCCGGGCGAAACACGGGAAGACTTCCTGGATACCTACCAGTTTCTCCAGGCACTGGATATCTCCTACCTCCATGTGTTTACCTATTCCGAGCGGGAAAACACCATCGCTGCGCAGATGGAGGGTGCTATCCCCGGTGCGCAACGTAGCGAACGCAGCAAAATGCTGCACATCCTGTCCGAAAAAAAGCGCCGCGCATTTTACCAAACCCAATTGGGAAAAGAAGCAGAAGTGCTGTTCGAGGGCGATATCAAGGATGGCTACATGCACGGTTTCAGCCGCAACTACGTCAAAGTACGCACACCCTATGACCCATTACTGGTGAATGAATTAGCCCCTGTCAAATTCTTGGAGATCGCTGACAGCGGAGACGTCGAAATAACGGAACCTATTGCTGTTTCGCTTCCTTAGCCGCTTCGCGCTCCTGTTTCCGGAAAAATCCCCTGAACAAAAAATTGTGCTGTAGTGCCTCCATGTTCTGATCCAACTTCTGCGTGCTTTGCTCCAGGTTGTACAACGTCTGCCGGATGTTTTCAGCCGCTTCGGCGTCGTTGAGCAACACCCCCACGGCATTGTCCTGATCATCCAATTTGCCGGCCGTTTGATTCAGGTTGGTCACCAAGGCCGAAGCCGTTTGGGTGATCCCCTCCAATTGCGCTACGGCCGACTGCAAATTGCCATAAACAACCGTATCGGTCAGCAGGTCATTGATGAGCGTGCCCTCCTGATTGAGTTTCGTCGTCAATTGGTTGAGCGCCAGCGAAGCCTTTGCCGTATTAGCCGTCGTCTGGTTGAGGTTCGCGATCATCAGCTTCATGTTCGTCGCCATCATCGAATCCGTGAGCAACGCGCCCACGGTACCTTCGCCGCGTGCCACGCGGGCACTCAATTCGCCGAAATTCTTGGTGATCTCCACCAGGTTTTCATTGTTCACCTGCAAGGTAGCCATCATCTCGTCCAATCCGCCAGCAGGTGCCGTCTGCAACACATCACCATCGTCAACGGGTGGCACATCGCTGCTTCCCCCTTCAATGACGATCAGCTTATTACCGATGAAACTTTCGGAACCTATTTTGGCCATCGCATCCTTGCGGATATACTGCCGGGAGGCCTCCTCGATCACCATGGATATCTCTACCTCCTTGAGGTTTTTAAACCGGATTGCCTTAATGGTGCCGATTTTCACGCCGGAAAACCACACATTATTCCCCGCTTTCAGTCCGCTCACATCACTGAATACGGTAGTCACGGTGATGGTTTTCGTGAAGCGGTTTTGCTGTCCGCCAAGTACCAAAATACCAGCCACCAAGATGATCAGCCCCACCAGCACAAACAACCCCACGATAACCGAACGTTTATTTTCTGTAGCACTCATAGCTTATTTGATAAAATTATAGTCATAAAACGGCTTCACCCGTTCATCATCCGTGTCGAAGATCTCGTCAAAATTTCCTTGCCGTTCGAATCTTCCCTCGAGCAGCATGACGATACGGTTGCCCACATTTTTGGCACATGACAGGTCATGCGTGATGATAATCGACGATGTCTTGTATTTTTCCTGCACCTCATTGATCAGCCCATTGATCTCGATGCACGTGATGGGATCAAGACCCGCCGTGGGCTCATCGTATAGCATGATTTCAGGGCGGAGTATCAACGTACGTGCAATGCCGATCCGCTTCCGCTGTCCGCCCGACAACTCCGAAGGCATCTGATTGATGGTATGCAACAAGCCCACAGCATCCAGCACATCCTCCACTTCATGATTGATATCCGCACGCGAAAGGTGCCGTTTATTCCGGACCAACGGAAACTCCAGGTTCGCCCGTACGGTCATGCTGTCATACAGTGCGCTGTTTTGGAACGAAAAGCCGATTTTCAACCGAAGCTGCTGCAATTCCTTCTCACCCAGTTCATCCACCTGCTCACCCAATACTTCAATGGTACCCGCATCCGGCTTCAATAAGCCGGATATCAATTTGATCAGCACCGATTTGCCCGTGCCCGAACGACCCAGGACCACCAGGTTTTCACCCTTGAACAAATGAAGATCCACGCCGCGCAAAACATGCAGATCGCCGAACGACTTGCTGACCTCCAGCACGTTGATCACCCGGGTATTATAATCGATATGTCCGTCCGTCTTCAACATGGTTAAGCCCGCATTGCCTGAATAATTTGCACAATCAATATCTCTTCAATAAATATCAGGAACATGGACATCACCACCGCCCAGTTGGCTGCCCGGCCCACACCCTCGGTACCCTTAGAAGAGTGGTATCCCTGATAACAGCCCACGATGCCGATGGTAAACCCAAATGCCACCGCCTTCAATACCAATGAAAAAACATCCAGATAAGTGACCGCCTCAAATACCTGATCGAAGTATACGCGAAAGCTCGTGTTTTCGCCCTGATTGACGCTCAGGAAAGCACCCAACAGCGCAACGGCAGCCGTATATAGGGAAAGAACAGGTATGCTGATCGTCGTGGCCAACACCCGGCTCACGACCAAAAACTTAAAGGGATTCGTACCCGACACTTCCATGGCATCGATCTGCTCGGTTACTTTCATCGAGCCCAGTTCAGCCCCGATCTGAGAGCCCACCTTGCCTGACGCGATCAGTGCGGTTACCAGCGGTGCCAATGCCCGGATGATCGCGATGGATATCAGCGCCGGCAACCACGAGGTCGCGCCAAATTCGGCCAAGGAAGGACGGGACTGATTGGTGAATACAATGCCCGTGATGAAGCCGGTAAGCGATATCAGCGGCAGCGACTTCCACCCTACTTCAAAGCACTGCCGGATGATTTCCTTAAACTCATAGGGCGGCCGGAATAGCTCCCTGAAGAAACGCATGACAAACCGATGAATATTGGCCAGTTCGATCAGTGTACGTTGTATCTTTTTTATCATCAGGAATATGAGCAGTTAAGGCTGCAAACTTAGATAAAATGCCTCTAATATCCTTATGTTAACACGTATTTCGGGAAAATGTTCTCCAAACATCCGCCGTAACAATTTAGAGAGGGTCCACACCGGCCATTAAACCATCGGTCTATCCGCGCAGTCATACCACCAGATAACGAATAAAAGTGTGGTACATTTAAATCAACATATCATGAAAACGTTAACGAAAGCCGGACGATCAGTATTGGTTGCATTAGCCTTCTTGGCCATTGCCGCCTCCAACACCGTGAAGGCTCAGCCCGGCATGAGCGTTTCATTTCAAACATTTTATGACGAACTCGCGCCCTACGGGGAATGGGTAGACGATCCCGAATACGGGTACATCTGGTTGCCAGACGCCGAACCGGGTTTTCAGCCCTATGCCACTAATGGACATTGGGTGATGACCTCCTACGGCAACACATGGGTATCAGACTACACATGGGGATGGGCACCGTTCCATTACGGGCGCTGGGAATATACGGACTACTACGGCTGGGCCTGGATACCTGGTTACGAATGGGGACCCGCTTGGGTCAGCTGGAGGAGCGGCGACGGCTATTACGGATGGGCACCATTAGCCCCCCGTATGAGCATCAATGTCAGCATCGGCATACCGCATCACCATTGGATATTCGTACCCCAACGCTACATCTGCAGTCCAAGGCTCTATAGCTACTATGTACCGTATCGAAACCGCGTGACCATCTATAATCGCACCACGATCATCAACAACACGTACGTGTACAACAACCGCACGTATGTGAGCGGTCCGCGGCGCAGCGAGATCGAACGCGTTACCCGCAGCCAGGTTCCCGTAAGGCAGATCAACAACGCCTCACGCCCCGGAAGGGCAGCAGTAAGCAGCCGTTCGGTAAGCCTTTACCGTCCGGAAGTAGACCGCAATAGCCGTACATCGGCAAGGCCTGCACAGGTATCAGATGCACGAAGCGCGGTACGCTCATCCAGCTCACGCAGCGGCAGTCGGTCGGAAGCTGCCGCCCCGCGCAGTTCTTCGGCAACACGGGGTTCAGCAACACGTGGATCAGCAGTAGCGCCACGCAGCTCGTCTGCACCGGAAAGAAGCAGCGCACGCGCATCACGCACCTCATCGGAAAGCCGGAAAGCCGTAGCAACACCCGGTAGCCAGCGAAGCAGCAATGCACGCCCTACTGCCAGTCGCCCTGAAATGAGCAGCCGCCAAAGGGGAACGGGTGAACGAAGTACAACTGCGGTAAAAACCTCGTCAGCCACCACGCGCAGCAACGGCGGCAACGCCCCGCGCATGCGCAGCAGTGCACCACGGGTACAAAACAGTGCGCCTAGCGCACAAAAAAGCGCCCCCAGCCGTCAGCCCACCGTATCGTCGCGCGCCACATCACGCCCAAGCGTATCCACAAGCCGGAGTTCCGAGCGGAAAAGCAGCAGCGCCACGCGCAGCAGGTCGTCCGAGCGGGGAAGTTCCGGACGGGGAAGAGGATAATCATACATCAGTTTTTTTAAGTAGTGAAAGGAGGGAAACCTCCTTTTTTCATTTAAATGGCTATCTTTGAATCATCAAACCCATTATTGACCATGGATAAAAGCAGAAGAACATTCATCAGCACATCCCTCAAGGGAGCAGCATTGGCTATCAGCCTCCCCGAAATCGTAAGCGCAGCGACCGCCTCGACCCATTCAGCACCGGCTATCCGGATACAGCCGAACGACGTCATCCTGTTCCAGGGCGACTCCATCACCGATGCAGGCCGCGATAAAGAAAACAACACACCCAATAATAGTCGCGCATTGGGCAATGGATATGCCTTCCTCGCCGCGGCGCGGCTGCTGCACGCCCATGCTTCCCAACGGCCCACCATCTACAATAAGGGCATCAGCGGCAACAAGGTACACCAATTAGCTGAACGCTGGGATCAGGACTGCTTGGCCATCAAACCAACTATTCTGAGTATCCTCATCGGCGTCAACGATTATTGGCATACGCTCAACGGCGACTACAAGGGCACCGTGCAGGTATATCGCGACGATTACCGGAAGTTGCTCGACCGCACGTTGGCAGCGCTCCCCAATGTAAAACTCATCATCGGCGAACCCTTCGCCGTCAACAACGTCAAAGCGGTGACGGACGCTTGGTATCCGGCATTTGATGAATACCGCCAGGCAGCCCGGGAGATCGCCACAGCGTACAAGGCCGCCTTCATCCCCTACCAACGCGTTTTTGACGAAGCCACCAAACAGGTCTCGCCTGAATATTGGACGGGAGACGGTGTGCACACCACACTGGCCGGTGCCCAATTGATGGCCGAAGCGTGGTTAAGTACGGTGAAATAGGGATGGGACGCGGATGATCAACTCCATACTGGACAACGACTTCTACAAATTCACCATGCAACACGCCGTGGTGAAGCAATTTCCCAAGGCCAAGGCGAAGTACCAGTTTATCAACCGAGGCGGGCATGGCTTTCCGAAAGGATTTGCCGAGGAGCTGCGCAACGCCATCGATGACCTGGCCAAGCTGCAATTGACACGGCAGGAAAAATACTATTTCGCCGATACCTGCCCGTACATCGATCCCACCTACTTCGATTTCCTGCAGGGCTACCGGTACGATCCGGAGGAAGTGCATATCCAGCAACACGGCGAAGACCTCCACGTAGCGATACAAGGATACTGGTACCGCACCATCCTGTGGGAAGTGCCCATTATGTCCCTGATATGCGAATTGTATTATCAGCTGGCCGGCCAACAGCGGCAACCGGACGAGCAGGTCGTCGCCACGGCCCGCCAAAAGATCGAGCAATATCGCCAGCTGGGCATCACCATTGCCGAATTCGGCACGCGCAGACGCCATTCTTACGCCGTACACCGGCTGGTCGTGCAGGCTCTCCGGCAATACGGCGAAGGCACATTCATCGGCACCAGCAACGTGCACATGGCCATGCGGTACCAAACCAAACCCATCGGCACCCACGCCCACGAATGGTTCATGTTCCATGCCGCCAAATACGGATTCAAGATGGCCAACCTCCTGGGGCTGGAGCATTGGTCCGATGTGTACCGAGGAGACTTGGGCATTGCCCTTTCCGACACGTATACCACCGATGTTTTTTTTACACAATTCGATAAGAAACTCACCAAATTATTCGATGGCGTGCGCCACGATAGCGGCGACCCGCTGGTGTTTGCCGACAACACCATCCGGCACTACCAGCAGAAAGGCATCGACCCCCTATCCAAAACCATCATTTTCTCCGATGGCCTGAATTATGAGAAAGTCGCCCGCATCGCCGAATATTGCCGCGGCCGCATCGGCATGTCCTTCGGCATCGGTACCAACTTCACCAATGACGTGGGATTGCTGCCCATGAATATCGTCATCAAGATGATCGAGGCTTTTCCCGAAGAAGCCCAATGGACACCCGTCATCAAGCTCTCCGACGAACCTGGCAAACATACCGGCGACGAAGCCACCATCGCACTTGCCAAACAGATCCTTCACATTCCATAGCATGACACACGATGTCCTTGGCCAAGCGCTCCACGACCACTTCCACGGAAGAACAGGTGGCAAGCTCCTGTTGCATACCAGTTATGGCGATATCGAGGAAATGCCGGTCGACGAGTTTTTCCGTGCGCCCAATGACTTTCCCGAATTGGAGCATATCGCCCTGGCGTTATGTGACGGCCCTGTACTGGATGTAGGTGCCGGGGCTGGCGGTCATGCGCTGTATCTGCAAGCACAGCATATGGATGTAACCGCCTTGGAGCATTCACCCCAGGCCTGTGCGGTCATGCGCGAGCGCGGCGTGCAACATGTTGTCTGCGCCGATTTCTTCCAGTACCAGGAAGGAACGTACGACACGTTGTTATTCATGATGAATGGCATTGGCATCGCAGGCACGATGGATGGATTAAGAGCCCTGTTCCGCCATAGCCGATCCTTGCTCAATACAGGCGGTCAGTTGCTCTTCGACTCCTCGGATATTGCGTATCTCTACGCAGACAGCACAGTAAAAAAGCCCAGCGGATATTATGGCGAAATCCAATACCGGTACGAATACAAGGGAATATATGGAGCGCAGTTCAGTTGGTTATTCATTGACCAGAAAACCCTGATCCAGCTGGCCCGGGCCGAGGGATGGGTAGTACAGGTGCTTTATGAGGATGAATACGATCAGTATCTGGTGAGGATGGAGCCCAAAAAAGGGGCCTAAGAGCCCCTTTTTAACGATAGATTACCGGTTTAGGCACTATCTCCAGCCGCCGTTGGATGTGCCGATGCCATCGGCATTGGCCGTCCTTCCGAACGTGTAGTACTCGGTTAATCCAAAAAGCTGGAGAACCTGGCCAGGTATCGGCAGCTGCAAAGGCGTACCCCTTTGCAAAAGGTCTAATTTCCGCATTTCATAAAAATGTATCTGCCCCCCGGTAGCATAGAGTTCCACATGCCTTTCGTGGTGTATGGCATCGATGATATCGTCCAGATCAGCCCCTACGGGCGCGAGGCCGCCACGGGTAACACGGGTTCCTGCATTGATAATGGCTGCGGCACCTGCCAGATCTCCGGTATAAGCGCTGGCCTCTGCCCTCAGCAAATCATTTTCAGATAGCAGCATGTTGGGTTTCGGTCCAATACCACCGGTAGTGCTGACAAACACATCATCATATCGGCTAAAGCGGTAACAGCTGAAATGATAGGTTCCCCGTTCGACAGGAAAGTCATTGGACGGCATATACTGAAAATCAGTCCCTAAGCGCTTATCCAATGGGTTTGTGGGTTGTGCAGGGTTTGGACGTTCGTCCCAATGCTGGGGCAAAGATGGTTCCATCAGGTGTGCCACATACATATCGACCCTTCCCCATCCGGTGGTAGTGGTGTAGAAATCTCCTTCAAACTGCCAGATATTGTTGTCCGCTTCGATCATCCAGCTGCTGGTAATGCCCGCATCGGCAAGGGTTTTCACGCGGACCCAGTCCACTGCGGCGAGCTCTGTCTTGTTCCTCGGAAGATAGGCCAGGATACGGGCAATGGATGTGTTAATGAGCTTTTTGAAATCAGCACCGCTCCAATCTCCGGCCGTGCCAAACCATGATGCAGGAAGGGTATAGGAATCTTCGGTCAATGCCAGTGCCTCTTCCAGGTAAGCGATGGCGGCGGCAGCCACTTGCTGGTACGGAACAGCTGAATCGAGCGTGGGCTCTGCGGTTATTACATTGTCAACGACATGGGCTTTGTCGTACAGCAAAGCAAGGTTTCCGTATGCCATCCCCAGCCCGAATTTGGCCATTGCCCGGGTAAGCTGCGTCCGGTCCACACCGTTTACCACAATCTCCATCCCTTCTTGATCGATCATGGTCAACACATCCGAAGCCGAGCCAACGGCTGAATACCACTGGTTATACGTATACCTATTTTGGCTCTCCGTGCCATAGGTAGGTGAATTATCCCAGGCCAAATCGCGGGGCTCATTGGCCATCCAGCGCATATCGAAATTACCATATGAGCAGGTGACGTTGTCGGCTGCCACGGCCAGCATGGGTTTCACGCCATCGGCGCTTTGCTCTCCATAAAATATGGTGTTGTACGTCCCACCAGCCAACGTGTATACGTCTTCAGGCGTGTTTAATACTTTTAGTCTGTCAGGCGTATTTTCATTGGGGACATCCAGGTCGCTGAATTCACAACTAACTAAGAAGCTTGTAGCAGCAAAGGCAATTAAGGGAAATTTATTTATCTTTTTCATGTTCTTTTCGATTAAAAGTTCAACCCTAAAGAGAAAGCTACGTTGCGATAGATCGGGTTTGCATTAATCCCATCTACCGGTTGCCGTACGGTACCCACTTCCGGGTCATAACCTGAATAATCCGTAATGGTAAACAGGTTCCTGCCAACGGCTTTGAGCGAAACGCCTTTAATGGCACCGTTCAGAAACCCGGTAAGCGCTTTAGAAGGAAGGTTATACCCGATGGCCACTTCTCTTAATTTCAAATAACCTGCATCTTCTACCCAATAGGCGTTCGGATTATTGGCATCGTACATGCCGGAACCCCAATACGCCGCCACTTTCTTTTGGCCCTCCGGTACACCCGCCATGTCCTGCAACTTGCTGACATTGTTAAATGTCAAACGCTGCTCGTTGCTGTTATATACATCGCCACCGCTTTTCCAGTCGATCAACACGTAGAGTGTAATCCCTTTGTAAGCAATGGTATTGGCAATGCCCATGTTGAAATTGGCGTTTCCATCCCCTATTTTGCCCAGCCATGGAGCGCCGTTTTCCGTGTAAAGGATGGGACGCTCGGCTGATGTGCCTTCGGTTCCGTCAAGAATCACGTAGCCCTCGCTGTTCACCACATAATCAGAAATACTTGCCCCTGTTGGGAGCTGGCGCGCCATTTCGTCCAAGGTGCGCACAAACTTACGACCATAAATGGAACCATAGGTTTCGCCTGCCGCTACGCGGAATGCGTTTACGTCGCCGCTCCCTGCACTCAGCCAGTAGTCGGCAATGGGCAGTTCAGTGATTTGTTGGCGCAGCAATTTGGAAAACACAATGTTTGACGACCAGGAAAAATCCGGATTCCGTACCCAATTGGCGGCCAATGAAAGTTCCAGTGTCCTGGATTCGATGGTGCCTGCATTTTGCCACTGATTCGTATATCCCCCGTTCAGGAACCCGATAAGCGGCACGTTGATAAACTGGTCGGTGGTGACAGACTGCGCATACGTTCCTTCAAAGCTGAATTTCCGGAGGAAATCCACATTTAATCCGAATTCGGTTTCAGCTGTTTGGGAAGGCTTCAAAAACGTATTCCCGGTTTGAGCCTTTGTAGCAACCCCTTGGTTCAGCGAGTATATTTCATACTGCCAGGAGAAACCCGGGCGTATGCCAGCGGTTCCGTAAGCGGCCCTTACTTTCAATTCGTCTATGCCCGGAATTGTCACATCCTGCGAAATCCGGTAAGCGCCTGACAACCTATAGTACGGATTCCAACGAGCATCGGGACCGAACAGCGAAGATCCGTCATAACGAAACATCCCGTCAAATAAATACCGGTCTTTGTAATCCAATCCCAAAATGGCAAAATAGTTATGCGCGATTTCATTTTCCTTAGTAGAGCTTGCACCATTGATAGCCGAAAAGTTGTTGAAGTTCTCGATTTCTGCAACTTGAAAACCATTGGCATTCGTATTGGTATATTCATAATGGCGGTTCTCATACAAGTAGGATAACTTACCGGTCAGGATGACATCGCCAAAGTGCTCATTTAAGTTGAGCGATACCTGCGTATTTTGGGTATTGGTTTCGCTGCTCTGTTGCGTTAGGCTACCACCGGTGTAGGCGTCAGAAGCATTCAAGGTATTCTTCGGGTTGATCAGCTCCCTTCGGTAATTTTCGATTTCAACGGTCTGCGTGACATCCAGATTTGCCCAACTGGTGAACTTGAAATTGGCGGTGTAGTTGCCCAACCACCTGCGCGTATTCCGATTATCCTGTTGCATATAAAGCGAATACAATGGATTGGTAACCTCCCCATTGAAGGGGTTTATCCGAATGTTGTAAGGCTGACCGTCACGGTTTTCTGCGAACAGATCCATATCTTTCTCCATACGGGCCAGGTTGTAGAAAATACCCGATGGCTGCTGCACTTTCCGGTTAATAAACAGATTAGAGGCACTTACTTTTAACCAAGGGGTCAATTCCTGGTCGATATTGAAACGGAAATTCTGCCGTTCGTATCCGTCACGTTGCGCCACTACACCCGCCTGGTTATTGTTTTCAAAAGATAAGAAAATGTTGTTTTTCTCTGATGCGTTAGACACGCCAACATAGTTCGTGTACGAAAGCCCTGTCTGGAAAACATCAGCGGGGTCAAACCGATATACACCGAAAGGGTTATCCATGTATCCGTCATCATCGATTGACCTGGAACCCGATATGCTACCTGGGGCCCAATAATCAGCTGCATAATCGGCGGGATACGTAACACCAGCATACTTGGTGTACAGCCCCTGGGCGGATTGCCAATCATCTGCGAGCTTATACATGTGGGAACTTGACGTTTCCAGGTAATGTTGGAGGTTTTGTAAACCTACTTCGTTTCTGATGGTCAGTTTTGGCGTTCCTAATGCCCCTTTCCCTCTTTTCGTGGTGATGGCGATCACCCCATTACCGGCACGGGAGCCGTATGCGGAAGAAGCGGCAGCGCCTCTGATGACCTCCATGGACTCCACATCATCTACGTTGATATCGGCCAGGCTGCCCTGCATGATAATCCCATCGAGCACGATAAGTGGAGATGCGCTGACATTTAGCACGTTATCTCCTCTGAGCTGGATGTCGACCTGTGTTCCGGGAGCACCTCCTACTGAAGAAGTCCTTAAGCCGGCTACTTTACCGGTCAAGGCAGAAGAAAGCGAAGTAGCCGGTACCGCATTAAGCTGCGCTTCTCCAATCTTGGTTACCGACACCGTCATTTTCCTCTTGTCGGTAGCCCCCGCCACACCGGACACGATCACTTCGTCCAATTGTTGCGCATCAGTCAACATGAAAACATCAACAAGTGAATTTTCGCCGACGGTGATTTGTTGTTCAGCGTAACCAAGGTAGGTGAAGATCAACACGTCCCCGGTATTTGCGGTAATGGTATACCTACCGCTGTCGTCTGTGGATGTGGATGTCGAAGAACCGGCTACCCGAACGCTGACACCGGTTAACGGTAAACTGCCTTCAGCACTCGAGACCGTCCCGCTAATTCGCTTGTCTTGGGCATACACCGATCCGATCAGCAATACGCCCAACATGAAAAACCCAAGTAGTTTTTGTTTCATGTGTTTTTGAATTTGGTTAAATAAAAATGTAAGATCGCATGATCCGGGACTCCGGATTTTTTATTTGGTGATGCATAAAACATCCCCGTTTGGTTCCAATACATTCATTGAAACCAATTAAGTTGAAAAGTATTGTAAACTGCACTGACCGTTTACAGGTGCATAACTCAGTCAAGGCTTATGCCAAGCCTATGCTCATATAAAGCACTGTAGTGTGTTTATTAAAACAATAATTGAGCGGTTCTTTTGAGTAATCTTAGTTAAGTGTGTTTTGTTTTGTGTTTTGGTGTGTTATAGTAAACAATTATCAGCTGATTGAGATCAAATATAATAAAAAATTAATATAAAACAAATATTTTTATCGGTATTTATGTCAATTAATCATTTAACTTGATATACTTCATTAAATTTTTAATTAAAATTGTAAAAACACTAAATCTTATTGAAATACAGCAATAAAATATGATTTAAAGTGCTAAAAATACTTTTATCACCTCAAAAATTGACGTAACAGAAGGTAATACTTCAATTTCCAACTGAAACAACAGGGCAAAAATCCGGAATTAACAAGGGTGCAAAATATTTTTAACCGAAATCTCTTTATCAAACGCTTTAGAGAGTTGTCAATCGTTGTTTTCGGCAGCTAAGGAGTTCGCCATCGTACCGAAACTGAGAAACTTGCAAGTATATTAACTAAAAAAGGGGCTGGGAGCCCCTTTTTTAGCGATAGAATTGTTTTGGGTTCACAAACACATGATACAAGCGGAACAATTCTGGGAAACCGCAGGTATATTATCAAAGGGTCATTTATTCTTCGCGTGTACCGGTGAATACCCACCGCTCGCTGTAGAAGGTACGATCTGTTCCTCCTTGAACCATCACGTAGTTTACTTCCAGCACTCTTGACCCATCTTCATTGATTGTAAATTTATTTACGCCAGTGGGATCAAGTCTAGCAGCTCTCGCACTAGAGTTTGTCCCTTGACCGAAATAGTTAGTGACATCAACAACATTATGTTCCTCATCAAAATGAAACACAGGCGCAAAATTCCCATAGTAGGACAATCCTTGAGCTACATTATCGAATATCAAATGACCATTATTTCCAATCAAGTAATCGAACATTACCACGCTGCTTCCATTAAGTGTCCTCAACTCAGCATCAAACGGATAATAGCCCACTAAATTCGAAGCAACCACATCCGACATTGGAGCGATTTCCTCTACAGCATAGACACCATCATAGATATTCTTTACCGGTAGGCTAAAAATAACTTCGCCAATGTTGCCACTGATGACACCGTAAGAACTAGATGTGATTCTTATGCCCAATGCATTATTTAAATCACCATTGAATTCAAGAGGTTTAACCTTCACTTGAAAAAGGGCAGTCTTTTCTCCCTTCGGAATGGTTACCGTGGTCGGAAATTCATAAAGAGATGGATCTAGTTGGGTGTAGGATGAACCCTCCACCGTGTTGTTATCTTCTACGGTTTCTGGTGAAGCAGCCAACTCGATCACGATGTCTTGCGGAGCCACATTTTCCGGACCAGCATAATTTACCCCAACCGTAAATTCGGCCTCCTCGACCGCCTCCAACGTCATTGGAATGTAAATGACATATTTGTCGTTATAGGTCGATATAGGCGCAGTTACATTATAAAACTCAACTACGTTATTTCCTCCCGAAGGATCCAATGCGTATTTATCGTCTTTCAGGCATGAACTCAACAAGCCGAATGCAACAAAAAGCGCTATTAATTTTGTTATCTTTTTCATTGTTCTCTAATTATTGTTTTGCCCAAAAAATCAGGTCACTAAACTGGTTCAACGTCCTCACATTATCAGGATTATACGCAAACTCCGTCTGTGGATACAACAGAATCGTCGGCAACTCATCCGGACGGGTCGAATTTGATGTCGTCGACGCAAAATTACGGTATCTATCTGCACTGGGGCTGGTTTGCGGATAGCCTGTTCTACGATATTCGTTCCAAGCTTCGTGCCCATGGATCATGTTCAATGCGATGTACTTCTGAGTGATAATAGCCTCTAGTTTCTGCTCGTCAGAGCCAGCATTAAAGTTCACCAGCGTGGAACCACTGTTATCTTCCAAGTAAGCTTCCACATCACCTTCTACATCCATGTCAGCATCAATCGCACCGTCAACAGTCGTATAAAGGTATGCAAAAGACGCAGTGATACCCGCTTCAAAACTTTCGTCAGCAGCGCCATCAATATACCCCTTCAACTGAGCCTCTGTTTGGAGGAAATAAGACTCGGCGGCGAGGAAGATCGGCTGCCCTTGCGAAGAGCCTTTCACAACTCCCAGCGCATCGGAAAGACTTGACGCATCGCCTGTATACCACGGCGAATACCCCGATCGAATCGGAGGATTGTTCTGCTCCACTCCTAACTGATTCAATGGGGTAGGCCGGCTGGCATTACCAAAATCATTGAAGATAACGCTGCCTCTGCCAGGATCACTCAATTTGGTACCATCGTAATACCCATATATGTAGAATGTGGGTACACGCGAGGCATTAGCTACATTGCCAGTCGTCGTATATCCCCAAGTCGCCCAAGTGGGGTTCGGTCGATCGGTTACATATCCCGGATTTACGATTGCATCCTCTTCGAGGAATCCCAACTCCTCATCGATGGAGGCGAACTGCGCACTCACAAAGTCCTGCAAAGATGCTACACCGGAAATCCGGATCAACAGACGGAGCTTGATAGTATTGGCCAATTTCTTCCATTGATCCATATCGCCCCCAAACAGAGGATCCGATGAGGAATTCAACGACAAAGGAAATTGAGCATTGTCAATGATATCGATGGCACTGTCTACTTTGGCCACAAGGCCTTGGTAAATATCCGGTGCGCTGTCATACTTTGGGCTCAAATTGACTGTTCCAAGCAGGGCTTCCGAATATGGCACATCCCCATGCGCGTCCACGATCAGCTGATACATATAAGCTGTCATGATCTTTGCAGCGGCATTCAGGTATGATTGTTCGTCGACACCCTCGGTTTGGTCGATCACATACTTGTAATCGTTGAGGTTGTCATAGGTGCCTGTCCAATTGGAAAAGAAACCGGGCGTGAAGTTGTAGTTCAACAACGCGCCGAAACCGGAAAATCCACCGGCATTGGCAATATAGCCTGCTAATGAACCACCATAAGTATTATAGGCCACGGCTTGGGATGCTGAACCAACGATAGCTGATGGCAGCACCAAATCGGGCTGCACCGTGGTCGCTGAGTTTGGATTTTCGTTAATATCCAAATATTTCTCGCAGGATGTGCCCAGTAAAACCAGGGCCAATGCTGCAACTTTTAAACTTATCTTTTTCATTGAAGTATTTACTATAGTGTAAACAAACCAGTGTTAAAACGTAAATGAAACCGTTCCACCAAAATAACGGGCCGGAGGCGTCAACGACACATTGGCAATCCCGATGGCGTTGCTGTCTGAGCCGTTTTGGCTATATTCCGGATCGGTGTACAGGTTGGTTTTCGGAACCCAGATAAATAGGTTACGCCCTTGGACACTGACCGTGGCCCCCTTTACATAGCCTCTGAAGATGTGCGCAGGCAAATCATACGACAAAGTAGCTTCACGCCATTTCCAAAATGCGGCTGAGTGTGCGTAGTTTTCGCCTATACCCGTGTTGCGTGTACCGTCAGTCCAGAAATCAGCTCCACCCGAACGGGTCGTAATATTCGTGTTAGCCACATATTCGCCTGAAGAAGGATCGAGATACGAAGAGTTCGGAACCACGAAACGCTCCCTATTGAACCATGTAGTGCGGATACCGGCCCCGGAGAAGTCAAATGCGGTGGTCACCCCATTATAGAAATAATGACCGGTGCGGTACTCAAACAGGGAAGTAAATCGTAAGCCTTTCCACCGGAGTTCTAAATCAGTACCCAAGATATGGGGCGGGTTGGAGGTTCCCAAGATGTCGAAGGAGCCATCCGTAGAGGGGAAGCCGCTGGTCGGATCCACAATGATACGGCCTTGCGGGTCACGGTTGTAGCGTGTGGTCTTCAATAAAGGGAAGGGCTGCCCTACTTCGGCAACAACGAGCGCGGCGGTTCCGCTGGAGCCGATCTGCAATACATCCGATTGGTTGGAGAGGGAAAGTACTTCGTTGCGATTGTGCGTGTAATTCGCTCCTACGGTCAGTGTAAATCCATTAATGTTACGTACAGGAGTTACCCGCAGGTAGGTTTCGACACCCTCGTTAAGCACTTCGCCCACGTTGGTGCGTAAGGCACTGAACCCAGAAGAAGTAG
Source organism: Parapedobacter brassicae (assembly GCF_051400755.1). Taxonomy (NCBI): domain Bacteria; kingdom Pseudomonadati; phylum Bacteroidota; class Sphingobacteriia; order Sphingobacteriales; family Sphingobacteriaceae; genus Parapedobacter; species Parapedobacter brassicae. Next base: position 666,899 of record NZ_JBLFFL010000002.1, on the reverse strand, counting down.
ATACGGAGACACTGATAGTTTGGTCCACGGTATTGGTGCGGTAGTATGTAAACCCACCGTTAATATCTCCATTGAACAAATCGAATTCGATACCTGCCTCAGGGCCTTTCGTAATTTCAGGGTTGATATCGGGAGAAACCAAGCCGCCGTCAAGCGAGAAACCAGCAGTTCCGCCATAGGGGTAACCATTGCCTTGGCTGAACGTGGGCACCAATGCGTAAGCGCCGATCGTGGATTCCGTACTACCCAGATTCACGTTACCTACGTAGGCATAACCCGCACGTATTTTTAGGTATTCTAACCACGACACATTTTTCAACGATTCGATGGCATCGGTCACGATAAACGACACGTCAACTGAAGGATAGAAAAACGAACGGTTTTCCTTCGCTAAAATAGAACGCCAGTCATTACGGCCGGTGAAGTGAGCAAACAGGTAGTTCTTATAGCCCAAGCGAATATCTCCAAAGACAGCAAGTTGCCTGGCCCGGTAATTTTGCTCAGCGGCACCCGGATTGTTCTGGGAGTTGGAAATGTTGTAAAGGCCATCGACTACTAGTCCATTGGCACTAACCCCAACGAACTTGTTATTGTTATCACGGAGGCTGGTTCCTAAGGTTGCTTCAAATAAGAAATCCTCGGTAAAGTTTTTGGCGTATCCTGCCGTGAAATCAGAATTTAACTGGTAATACCACCGCTGCGCATCCCCGGTGTTTCCGGCAATGTCAGTCTTAGACGGCGAAATATCCTTGGTATAATCGCTCAATATAAATTTCTCCATACGATATTTGTCCCGGTAATTACGCGAACTTAGGCCAATCCGGTAGATAAAGGTCAGTTCTTCAATGGGTTTCCAACGCAGTTGAGCATTACCCTGCAGATATTCGTTAATCTCGCTGGTACGGGAATTATCCAATGTAAAATACGGATTGTCATAGTATTCGTTGTAATATCCGTTCGGATTGGCATATGGGTCGTTCTTCCAGTCTTTATATTGCGTCAAAGGAATATGTGCGGGTGTCATCATGATGTTATTGTACATCCCTGCAGGATCCGTGGTCCGATCATACCAGTTGTAGATATAATTGGCAGTGTACTCGACGTCAAAGTTGTCATAAACCTTCCTGGTTCCATTCATCCGAAGCTGCGCCCGCCAGTATTTGTCATTGGGTACGGTAGACTTCTGGGAATAGTACTGTCCGGATAAATAGTAAGTCGATTTTTCATCACCGGACGAAAGCGACAGATCAGTTTGGTTTGTCAAACCTGTTTCCCAAAAATCCCGGCGCGCATTCGTGGGCGAGTAAGGAATCGTCTGGATGGAACCGTCTTCAAGGGGTTTGCCGATCTCAACCAAAGAGCCATCGAATTCGGGGCCGTATTGCTGGTTTTCGTATGGAGTGTAAGTCTTCACGTTGTCAGGAGTAGTACCCGAACCGAATCTTGACTGCAATTGGGGATAATAGCTTACCTGTTCAACCGTAGAGGTATGTGACAGCTTGATAAAAGACTGACCGGCCTTTCCTTTTTTGGTGGTAACAATCAAGGCGCCGTTAGATGCGTCCGATCCGTATAAGGCAGCTGCACCGGCACCATTCAGCACCTGAATGTTTTCGATGTCTTCAGGATTGAGATTACCTAATAAGGAATTCGGCACGATCACGTTATCTACCACAAGGAGCGCTTGATTGTTACCGGTCAAGGAACGCTGGCCGCGCAGGACTAGGCGGTAGTTTGGGTTGATACCCCCGCTTACAGCGTTGACCTGCAAACCCGGAACTCGGCCGGAGAGGCTAGCGGCAACATTTCCGGCCTTGCCTTGAGTAATCTGTTGGCTGGAAACCGTGGTTGAGGCATTCCCTAACTGTCGTTGTTTGGCCGTCAGACCGGCACCCGTCACCACGACTTCGTCTAGACTGGTGCTTGTAGGGACGAGTGCAACATTCAGTGTGTTGCCTCGTTGGGCGTAGTTAGCCACCGATTGATCTTGAGTTTCATAACCCAGATATTGAAATCGAAGGGCATCGAAATTAGCCGGCACGGTAATGGCGTAATTACCATCGTCATCCGTGCTGGTGGCGATCGTAGAGCCAACAACCGCAACCGATACTCCCGATAACGGCGCCCCGCCTTCCGTGGACGTCACTTTTCCGCTAACAACCCTGGTTTGCGCATTGGCTAAGCCAATTGACAAAACGCAGAGCAGTACGAAACTTAGTACTCTTTGTTTCATGTGTTTTAAATTTTGGTTAATTAATTAAGATTACAGTATCCGAAATATCGGATTTCTTCATTGTGCAATGCGTTGGCATTCCAAAATATTGTTCAAATAGTAAGTTGAAATCAGCAGGTTGAAAGATTTTTAATATAGAAATCTCTTATTCCGGCAGGTTGTTTAAAACATGTGTGTTTGGCAATCGTGTGCTTGTTTTTGTAGATTTTGCTGCATACATTAAATTATCGTTCGACCATCACTATTTATCGGATCCAGCTGGCTATGCAAGGCTTGTTCATTTGTGATGGTCAAATGTAAAGCAATTATTAATAAATCACCAAATAATTGGACGATTTTTTGATAAAAAAATGCTACTTGCCGTTAAATCATCAGCAAATGGCATTTTTTTTATGTTTCAGCACAAAAACCGGCGAAAATTCGAAGGAATATTAATCAATCCACTCAAACCCGGCATAAGGCACCAGCACATCAGGCATCTTGATCCCTTTATCCGTTTGGTTATTTTCCAAAATAGAAGCCAATATCCGTGGCAGGGCCAATGCACTGCCGTTGAGGGTATGGGCCAATTGGGTTTTACCGCTTTCTCCCCCTTTGAATCGCACTTTTAGCCGGTTGCTTTGGTAAGTTTCGAAATTGGATACGGAAGATACTTCCAGCCAGCGCTTCTGGGCCGCGCTCCACACTTCCATGTCGTAGGTGAGTGCCGACGTAAAACCCATATCGCCCCCGCAAAGGCGCAGCACCCGGTAAGGGAGGTTCAGTGCTTGGAGCAGTGATTGCACATATCGGCTCATTTCTTCCAACACCGCATAGGAGCAGTCGGGATGTACGATCTGCACGACTTCTACCTTATCAAACTGGTGCAGGCGGTTCAGTCCCCTTACGTGCGCTCCGTAGGATCCGGCCTCACGGCGGAAACAGGGCGTATAAGCTGTCAGCTTGATCGGAAAATCGCCTTCTTTGACGATCGTGTCGCGGTATAGGTTGGTTACGGGCACTTCCGCCGTGGGAATAAGATACAGGTTGTCGATGCCGACGTGGTACATTTGCCCTTCCTTGTCGGGCAGCTGCCCGGTGCCGAATCCGGAGGCTTCATTGATCAGTATCGGTGGCTGCACTTCCTTATAGCCAGCCGTTGCCGCTTGATCAAGGAAAAAATTGATCATGGCGCGTTGCAAGCGGGCTCCTTTTCCTTTGTATACCGGAAATCCTGCCCCGGTCACTTTTGTCCCCAGCTCGAAGTCGATAATATCATACTTCGTTGCCAGTTCCCAATGGGGCAAGGCATCGTCCGGCAATTCGGGCCGGTGGCCGTGTTCGAGTACCACCTCGTTGTCCTCCGCGCCTACTCCCTTGGGTACGGAAGTGTGCGGCAGGTTGGGTAGCAGCACCAGCTTGTCATGCAGGTCGGTTTCTATGGCGGCCTGCTCATCGGCCAGCTTCTTCTGTTGCTCTTTGTATCCGCCGGCCTGTGCTTTCAGGACTTCCGCTTCGTCGCGCTTGCCCTGGCGCATCAGTTCGCCGATCTGCCGGGCGGCTGTATTCGCCTCGGCAGCAAGGGAGTCAGCTTCCGTCTGGAGGTGTCTGCGCCGCTCGTCCAGCGCAATCACTTCATCCACCAGCCCGATGGCCTTAAAATTGCGGACACCCAGACGTTCGATCACCTGCTCGCGGTTTTCGCGGATATAGCCTATTTGCAACATATTTTCATCTGCTTAAATTTTTCTTTATCGGCGATGAAGCTGTCATGATTTAATTATTTCACGGTGTGATTTGAAAATCATGACGGTTTCGCTTATTTTGTGCTGGCAAAGATAACAAAAATGCTCTATCTCGTACCCACTCCCATAGGCAACCTGGAAGATATGACGCTCCGGGCCATCCGCATCCTGAGCGAAGCGGATGTCATCCTCGCGGAGGACACCCGTACCAGTGCGCCCTTACTCAAGCACTTCGGTATTGATAAAAAGGCATATGCCCACCATCAGCACAATGAGCACAAGGCCATCAGTGAGATCATCCGCTTCCTCAAGGAGGGCAAAACCGTTGCACTGATCTCCGATGCGGGTACGCCTGCAATATCGGATCCGGGTTTTCTCTTGGTACGTGAAGCCATAAAGCATGGCATGGAGATCCAATGCCTCCCGGGTGCGACCGCCTTTGTGCCGGCGCTGGTGGCTTCCGGCTTGCCGTGCGACCGTTTTTGTTTCGAAGGGTTTTTGCCGGTAAAGAAGGGGCGGCAAACCCGACTGAAAGCGCTGACTGCCGAAAGCCGTACCATGATCTTTTATGAGTCGCCCCACCGGCTGCTCAAGACGCTGCAGGAGTTTGTCGATACCTTCGGAGAAGCGCGGCAGGCTTCCATATCGCGCGAAATCAGCAAGATCTACGAGGAGACCGTCCGCGGGACACTTGGTGAACTGATCGGTCATTTTGAGACGCATACGCTGAAAGGTGAATTTGTGGTTTGCGTACAGGGTTTAGGATAAACTTGCTATCTTAGCGTGAAAAAATTGCATGAACATCGATCGATATATCAACGACGGACAGGATCCGGGTGAGGTGGAGAAACTGTTGGTGAAGCTGCAGGACATGCTTGCCGATGGCGAACAGGTCAGCTACATCGCTGTGCAGAAAAAGCCTGCCGTAACGCTGTTCCCGGATAGCATCGCGTTGACGGATAAGCGCATCATCTTTTGCAGGTCTACCAAATTGGGTCTGGCCACCGACTTTGAGATTTTTCCGTTGACCGCTGTGGAGGACATTTCCTTCAAGGAGGGCCTCCTGGGCGCCAAAGTGGTCGTTGTACCCATCAGGGGTGAAGCGGTGGAATTGGCATACATACCTAAAAACCAGGCGCGCAGATACTATCAGTTGAGCAGCGAAGCCTTGGAAAAGCAGCGATCGGAAAATGAACCGCAGGTGGAAACCGCGTCAGGTGTGCTGGCGGTACCTGAAGCGGATGAGCTTGCCCTGAAACTCCAGAAGCTCAAATCCCTGTTTGAGCGGCAGTTGATCACCCAAGCGGAGTACGAAAACAAAAAGAACGAGCTCTTATCTCAACTTTGACCGTGAAGAACAACTACTTATTGGCGCTGTTGAGCGCTTTCCTCCTATGGTTGGCATGGCCTCCTATTCCCTACACCGCCCCCTTGCTTTGGGTGGCGTTTGTCCCCCTATTGCTGGCGCTGGAAGCGCTGATGCGCGGGGACTACCGGAAAAAGGGCACCAAGGTGTTTTTGCTGGGGGGCCTCACTGGGTTGGTGTGGAATACGGCCTCGATCTACTGGGTCTTCAATGCCATGAATGCCGTCATGCCGGTATATGCCGCCATGTTTGTCGCCTTAATCCCTTTTGGATTGGCGGCGGTGTTGATGGCATTCGCCTTTCGGCTGTATTATCAATTGCGCAAGCGCTACGCCATCGGATGGTCATTACTGGGCTTGGTGTGCTTTTGGATCGCCTATGAGTATTTGCATCAGACGTGGGACCTGGCTTTCCCGTGGATGACATTGGGCAACGGATTTGCCGATACGCATCAGTTGGTGCAATGGTATGAATACACCGGCGTCTACGGGGGCACGGTATGGATCTGGGCGGCTAATATATTGACATTCCTTGCCGTCCTGTCGGCCAAGGATGGTTTCCCGCTCAGGCATCGGTATCAGTTGTTGGCGGGTCTCGCAGCGCTGATTATCATACCCTCCACCTGGTCGCTGTACCACTATTTTGCTTATGAGGAACATGAAAATCCGTCCAACATCGTGGTGGTGCAGCCCAATATCGATCCTTATGGCAAGTTCGGCTCCATACCCCCGGAGGAACAGATCGAACACCTTATCCAGCTTTCGGAATCCGTGGCGCAGCCGAACACCGAATTTTTCGTCTGGCCGGAAACGGCGATCGCTGGGCAAGGCGGGTATGATGAAGACCGATTCTTTCAGCATCCGACGTTTTTCCGCATCCAGCGATTCCTGAACACCTATATGAATGGCAATGTCCTCACAGGTATCGAAGGATATCGGATATATAGCGGGCCGGAGACACCAACAGCACGTGCTTTTGATGATGTTTACTATGATGCCTTTAACGCTGCCGTTCTCATTGAAAATTCGGCGAAGCTGCAGTACTACCACAAATCCAAGCTGGTGCCCGGCGTGGAGCAAACGCCCTTCGGCGGTGCGCTGGCCTTCATGAAGCCGCTTTTTGCGGCGTTCGGCGGCACGACCGGCGGCTATGGCAAACAGGATAGCCCCTCGGTTTTTTATTCGCGGAGCGGCATCGGCGCCGCACCGGTGATCTGCTACGAGTCGATATGGGGCGATTACGTCGCGCAATACATCAAACAGGGCGCTCAATTCATTGCCGTAGTCACTAACGACGGCTGGTGGGGCGACACTTCTGGCAAGAATCAGCACCTTGCCTATGCAAAACTGCGCGCCATCGAAACACGACGTTGGGTAGCCCGTTCCGCCAATACGGGCATCTCGGCATTCATCAACCAACGTGGCGACGTGACGCAGCGGACCGAATGGTGGGTGCCCGCTGCCCTTAAACAAGACATCAACCTCAATGAGGAAATTACGTTTTATGTGCAGACGGGTGACTACCTCGCTTTTGCAGGGTGTTTTGGTGCACTTGTTTTCGGCGTGTTACTGCTAGGTACACTCCGAAAACAAAAGCAATAGGGGCTTTTTCGTACCTTTGTATTTCAAATGGCTAACGCGTATTTCATATGTTCACCGGCATTATCGAAACCATAGGTATTGTGTCCGATCTCAGGCAAGAGGCGGGCAATCTTCACATTACCGTTTCCTCATCCCTGTCCGATGAGTTGAAAATCGACCAAAGTGTATCGCATAATGGGGTGTGCCTCACGGTGGTAGGCCTATCGCCCGGGGTGCATACTGTCACAGCCATTGCGGAGACACTCCAGAAAAGCAATCTTGGGCAGTTGCAGGTAGGCAGTATGGTCAATCTCGAGCGCTGCACCAAAGTAGGTGACCGGCTGGATGGGCACATGGTGCAGGGCCACGTAGACCAGACTGCGCAGTGCATCGCGGTGGATGATCAGCAGGGCAGTTGGCTGTATACCTTCCAATACGATGACTCATCCGGCAATATCACCGTGGAAAAAGGCTCCATCGCGGTCAACGGCATCAGCCTTACGGTAGTGGATTCCCGCCGCGATCGGTTTTCTGTCGCCATCATTCCCTATACGTATGAATATACGAATTTCAATCAGGTAAAACCGGGAGACACGGCCAATCTTGAGTTTGATATCATCGGCAAATACGTAGCCCGGATGATGGCACTTAGGCGGTGACCAATGGATTGGAAAACGAGCATCAGCGATTTTAAGCATTACCTTCAACTCGAGCGGGCCATGTCGATCAATACGGTTGAGGCCTATCTGGATGACCTGAGCAAGCTCCGGCAGTTTGCCGAGCCGCAGGGCCTCCTGCCGGAGACGGTCACCCCAAAAGATCTACAGGATTTCCTGGCTTGGATTAACGGCTTCGGATTGTCCGCTTACAGTCAGGCTCGTATCCTATCGGGCATCAAGGCCTTTTACCTCTTCATGTGCCTTGAGCATGGGCTGATCGAAAACCCCACGGCCTTGATCCAGGCCCCGCGACTGGGACGCAAGATCCCCGATGTGCTCAATGTCATGGAGATCGATCGCCTGATCGCGGCCATCGATCTTTCTACCCCAGAAGGCATGCGCAACAAAACCATGCTGGAAGTGCTCTACGGCTGCGGCCTCCGGGTAAGCGAGCTGGTGGGGCTCCGGATATCCAACTTGTTCCTCGATGTCGAATTTATCAAGGTGATGGGCAAAGGAAGCAAAGAGCGGCTCATACCCATCGGCAGCCAAGCGGCTAAATACCTCCGCATATACCTTACGGAAGTACGTGTACATCAGAAAATCAAAGCAGAAAATACCGATTTCGTATTCCTCAACCGTAGGGGCGCGCCATTGACCCGCGTCATGGTGTTCCTCATCATCAAGGAACTGGCCAAAACCAGCGGATTGAAAAAGAAAATCAGTCCACATACCTTCCGCCACTCCTTCGCCAGCCACCTGGTAGAAGGTGGCGCCGATCTCCGCGCCGTGCAGGAAATGCTGGGCCATGAAAGCATAACAACCACCGAGATCTATACCCATGTGGACCGCGATTACCTGCGCAGTGTGATTACCCAATACCACCCCCGCTCATAACCCACCACGATCCCCCTCAACCCTACCGATTCAAGCCGATGCGGACGAAACCTAGGAGACGGCAGCGGAGCATGCCGGATCCAGTTGAGGAGCATGGCTTGGATCACTAATGAAATTTTGTTGCATTTAATTTGTTTATTAAAGCAACATTGTTGTATTTTTGAGCCGTTGACAATGTAGCACAGATGCGGATACTGAATATATTAGCTTTCCTCTTATTTTTCTCCTGCTTTTCGTGGGCTTATGCCCAAACCTCAACTTGCACACATACCATCAAAGGCAGGGTGGTCGATAGCGACACCCAGCTTCCCCTAGCGGGCGTTACCATCAATGCCCATCCGGGTGCGCATCAGTTCATTTCCGACGGTCACGGTTATTTCCGTCTTTCCCAGCTTTGCAGCGGTACTCGATATACGATAACCGCCAGCAGCATCGGTTTTGACAGCTTAACTGTGCAGCTCACCCCCAATCAAGATGAAACGCTCACCCTCGCGCTTCGTCATGGGCATATTGTTTTGCATGACGTGGATGTCGTCGGACACCAGCAGGCGGTCGTTACGGCGAACCCTGTTAGGACCATCTCGCGCGAGCTGGTGGCAGAGGCCCGGGGACGGACCCTAGCCGACCTCTTCACCGCCTTACCCGGCGTGGGCATGTTGCAGACCGGTACTACCATTGCCAAGCCGGTCATCAATGGCATGCACAGCAATCGCATCCTCATCCTCAATAACGGCATCCGGCAAGAGGGACAACAGTGGGGCAGCGAACACGCGCCTGAAATTGATCCCTTTATCGCCAAGGATTTTAAACTGATCAAGGGCGCCGAAGGTGTGCGCTACGGCGCCGATGCCATGGGTGGGGTCATCATTACGTCGCCTGCTCCCCTACCTATTGATCCGCACCTATCCGGCGAGCTGAATACCATCTACCAGACCAACGGTCGAGGTGGGGTACTATCGGGCATGCTGCAATCGGGCGTCAAAGGCGTTAAGGGGTTGGCCTGGCGGCTGCAGGGCACGGCGAAACGCAGTGGCAATGTGCGTACGGGCGACTACTATATGGGCAATACCGGAGTCGCCGAGTACAACGTGTCGGGCGCGTTGCGTTATGGCCGTACCAACTCCGCATTTGAGGCTTACTATAGCCGTTTCCACACCTCGCTCGGTATTTTTACCAGTGCCCATGTGGGCACCATAGCAGATATACAGGCGCGCATCGCAGCGGGCATGCCCCTTGAAACCTATCCATTCACGTATGAGATCACCGTGCCGCGCCAGCGGGTCACGCATGACCTGGGTAAGCTGAAATGGCATAAGGACCATGCCGACGGGGGGAGCCTGGATATACAATACGGTCTTCAACGCAACCACCGCCAAGAGTATGACATCCGCCGGGCCGGCCGCGATGCACTACCCATGCTCGACATGGTGCTGACCACACAGACCGTCGATGCGACCTACCAAACGCCCCTATATGGCAAATGGAAGACACAGGCGGGCACCAACCTCACGCTGCAGGTCAACAATAACGTTCCGGGTACGCTGAATACACCGCTCATCCCCAATTATGACAGTTTCACCGCCGGGGCCTTCGCCATTCAGCGGCTCATTGAAGACACCCATGAATGGGAATTGGGTATACGCTACGATTTTAAGACGTTCGACGCTGCGGGATTCGACCGGGATCAGCAGCTATATGGAGGTCAGCGCCATTTCCACAACATCAGCGGATCGATCGGCGGTGTCTGGCACGCCGATCCGCACTGGCAGCTGCGGAGCAACATTGGCCTGGCGTGGCGTGCGCCCAGTGCCAGCGAGCTCTATAGCAATGGCCTTCATCATGGTGCCGCCCGCTACGAAATCGGATACGATCAATTGGCGAGCGAACGGGGCTACAAATGGGTGGTCAGTCCCGCTTATCAAAACGGACCGCTTTCGGTGGATCTGGATCTATATGCGCAGTACATTCAGGATTACATTTATGCGCAGCCTGCTCCGGGCGAATTCTTACAGACCATCCGCGGCACATTCCCGGTATTCCGGTATCGGCAGACCGACGCCACCTTCCTGGGTGCCGATCTTTCCTTGCAGCGGCAGTTGCCTTATGGATTGCACTATCAGCTCGGCGCTTCGATCATCCGTGCGCGCGACATCACCAATGAGGTGTTCCTGCCCTACATTCCGGCAGATCGGTTTAATCACCGGCTGCGATGGCAGCTGCCGTTGACCAGCAGGATCGCCGATGGCACATACGTCACCATCGAGCACCGCTGGGTACTCGAGCAGAAACGGTATGAGCCGGGCGCGGACTACGCACCGCCTCCACCTGCTTATCATGTGTTCGCACTGCATGCGGGCAGCCAACTGGCCGTGGGCAACCATCAATTGGATGTAGGCGTTTCGATCAACAACCTATTCAACCGGCTGTATAAGGAATACATGAACACGTTCCGCTACTACGGACATAACTTAGGCAGGGAGGTCGGTATCCGCCTATCCTATTCATTTTAATCCAGATGATACCATTAACAAAAAACTGTTTCACTAGTTAAATCAAAATTCGTATGAACAAGCAAATCAAAAAATTCTCCGTCGCACTCCTGTCTCTTGGATTCTTGGTTGTGGCATCTTCCTGCAGCAAAGACGACCCCGAGCCGGAGATCCCCCAAGAAGAAATTGGCAGCGCTAAACTGACATTTACCGAAGTCGAATGGCATGGTGATCACGCCGACGATCTCGAAAACCCCGAAATCGTAGAAGTCGAATTTGACGGACAAGGATTGCCTCCGCTAGGTACACACCTGCATTTGGACGCTGGAAAAACATATCGCCTATCGCTTACGGCCTACGATTTCGCCGGCAGGGAAGCCCAGCAGGAGTTTGTGAATGATGCAGCTGTCCACCAAGTATTCTTGCTGGGTGCGCCTCAGGGGATGTTGGATTATGACTATGCCGACCCGAATGACGCCCGGGTGGGGGTAACCGGCTATTTACACGTATTGGCGGCCGGTGACGGGTTTGTATTCAACTACATCCTGCGTCACTTAAACGAGGGCGTGAAGGCCGGAATCACTGCAGATGATTGGAACAATCCCGACTATACACAGTTTGGCGGTGAGAATGACCTCGACCTGAAAGTCGAAATACATGTCGTAGAAGAAGGTCACGATGACGATCATTAATTGACACCCCTCTTTTCCAAAAATGCCAATACCTGGTCATTATGTGCCGTGGCATTCATCATTGCCCGGTACTTGAAGGCCAAGCGTCCATCAAGCCCGAAGACGAAGGTCTCCCGGCCGGTGAGGAAAAGTACATTTTTGACACCGAAGGCTTTCAGTACCTGATTGCCCGGATCGCTGAGCAGCGTGAAGGGCAGCCGGTATTTTTCGGCAAATGCCCTGTGGCTTTCCACGCTGCCCGAATTGATGCCGATGACCATCGCTCCGGCATCGGCATACGCAGCAAAACTATCCCGGATGGCACAGGCTTGCTTGGTACAGCCCGGACTTTCATCTTTGGGGTAAAAGTAGATGACTAATTTTTTCTGGCCGATCTGGTCGTTGATATCGACGTCCTGTCCATGCTGGTCTTTCAAGACAAAGTGGGGTATCTGATCCCCGATTTTCAACAACTCACGCATCTTGCCTCCTGGCCTTATCCAACCTGATCATCGCTCCGAAGTCCAGTCCTAAAGCCATCGCCTCTACCGTCATGGCGATGCGTTTGGCACGCGTAGGCACTGTCTTGGCTCCGTTGATGTGATTGATGAAATAGTTGCGGTGAGATTTTGGCAGGGCCATGAACCGTTCCATCAAATCAGCTTCATCATCCCGCAGGCAGATCTCCAGGTCTTCCGGCAGCTCAATCGTAAAATCCCGGTCTTCCTCCAACCGGAGCGACAACCTATCTCCTACTCCCTTTTTCAGTATTTTCCGCATGCTTCCGTTGATGGCCAAAATGTAATCGCCATCCCCCTTGGGCATCAACGCCATTCCCGAAAACGGATGTCCGTCGATTTCACCACGCACCCGATAAACCTGCCTATAGTTCGGCTTTAGGCGGTCGGCAACGGTCCGGGGTATATCGATATAAGCCCATCCCATCATGGCGGTGCCCTGTGTCTCCGACCGTAGTATTTCCGCTTGGAAATCGACCATCATTTCATTCCCGTTTGATCAATATAAAATACCTGGTATGCAGCATCCAATCCCGATAGCTGCACCGGTTCTTCAAACAACCCATATACCGCCGATCCGCTGCCGCTCATTGCCGCATATACCGCCCCCATTTCATACAGATGCGCTTTAAGTGCCGCGATTTGCGGATGCGTGGCGAAAATGCCCGCTTCAAAATCATTGACGATAGCCCCGCGCCACTCGGTCACGGGCAGGGTAATGGCCGACGCCAGCTGCCTACCGGCAGGATCGGGCCGCACCGAGCGGTACGCTTCACCCGTGGAAATGTGCACATTAGGTTTCACCAGCACCAGGTGATACCCAGATAGGTCGACCTGTACCTTGTGAAACACCTCTCCGATACCGGTGGCCAGCACCGGCGTATTGCGGATAAAAAAGGCACAGTCGGCACCCAATTGGCCGGCATAGGCCATTAACTGTGTATCGTCAAGGCCGAGACCGAACATGGTGTTGAGTAATTTCAGCAGAAAGGCAGCGTCTGCCGAGCCGCCTCCGAGTCCGGCGCCTATGGGGATGGTTTTATGCAGATAAATCGCTACCGGCGGCAATTCATATGCATCCCAAAGCAACCGGTAAGCCCGCAGGCAAAGATTATCCTGACCATCATCCGGAATGGACAATCCCGAAGGAATAAACCGGGTTTCAGCGGCCTCCACCACTTCTACTACATCATAAATCTTCAACGGATAAAACACCGTTTCGAGGTCGTGGTAGCCATCATCCCGGCGGCCGAGCACCTGCAGTCCGATATTGATTTTGGCATTAGCAAACGTAATCATGTATACAAATATAATGTTTCGCTATCCAAATGCCGCAATTACCCCCCGTTGATGGATAATAAACAATTCGGCCGGCAAATTGTTACCTGTCTGAATAATTCCCTTTACATGAACATACGCGTATATATGAGCTTCGCTTTTCTCACCTGCTTATTTGCCTGCCAACCCAGTAGCCGAAGCGGGGAAGGAACCAGCGACACCCTGCACCAGGCGGACCAATTGCCTTTAGAAGACCACGAGCAAAAACACTGTTTCCTGCGAACGGAAGGAACACAGCAGCAGGATTCATCTTATATCCAGTTGGTCATGCGGAACAAGACGGTCAGTGGGGTTTACAACGTCATCCCGCAGGAGAAAGATGCCAGGCGGGGCACCCTATTAGGCAAATCGGACGATGGGGTATTCGACCTGGTGTGGACCTTCACCCAGGAGGGCACGCAGGATACCTTGCGGGTGGTATTTGCGCTGCGCGATGGTAAACTCCTGCAAAAACCGCTGACCGTCGATGCGCTTACCGGCCGACAGGTCACCCGCGATACGAGTCGTTTTTCAGTCGTATATGAGCCAATCGATTGTGTGGCAGACTAACGCAGGAGGCTGTGCTGGCTCGCGGTAAAGAGGTCGCGCCATACCCGGTTGATTTCCGTTGAAGCATCCGCCGCTGCCAGCCCCACGTGCGGGTATAGCGCCATTACTTGTGCACGGCATACGTCGACCAAGGCACGGCTGCCGTCGCTTACCGCACGCAACATCGCAGGCGATAGGCCTCCAGTGCCCTGCAATTCGTCCCACGATGCATCCAGCGTTTCGTAAAACGGTGTCCGTACTTTCACGAGTTCCGCCGCTGCCGTTTCCGCCCGTTCACGCATGCCGCTCGCCCCACCTGCCGCAGCGCATGCCACAAAATGCCGCGCCATGCCCAAGGTATTCACCGCCAGGGTCGTCTCGGCAAATGGCAAAAATGGATACTGGTATATCGGAAGGTCCAGCGTAGCATATTCAGGCGCAATCCGGAATGCGTGGGCCTCGTCTACCCAGACCTGCTCAACCTCAAACGAGTGGCTGGCCGTGGCTTTTAATCCAAACGCGCCCCAATCGTCGACCACGCGGACATCCTGCTTCGCGAAGAAAAACGACTTGATCAGCGGATTGCCGTCTTCGTCGGTCAACACCTCACCATGCTGCTCCACGACGCAATTGGCCGTAAAATGCGTAAGATGCGGCGCGCCGGTGGCATAACGCCACGTTCCCGATATCCGATATCCCCCGTTTTCCCGCACGGCCCTGCCCGATGCCTGTCCGCTCCCGCCCCAGCACACATCCGGCGCGGTGAACAGCACAGGTGCTACCGAACGGTCGACATACCCCACAAACAGGTTGGCCCCGGCACAGAGGGTAACCGTCCATCCCAAGCTGCCATCGATCCGGGCCAGTTCCTCTTCCAGTCGTACCCCCTCGGGCACCGTCAGCTCCAGGCCGCCATAACGCTTGGGCACAAACAGCTTAAACCAACGTTGATCATAAATGATCGCCAACTGCTCAGGCGTGAGGCGCCCAGCCGCTTCCGCAGCGGCTGATCGCGTTTGCAGCTGTTCCCTCACCTGGGGCGCGATCATAAATGCGCCTGCCGATTGATGATCTTTCTCCATTCAAAATACCCGAAAACCGCGACGATAAACAAAAACAAGGTCAATGCCGCATAAAGATGGAGTCCCTTATACGCCAACAAAGGAATCGCAAACGCATTACTGATATTAAGCAAGATCCAATTCTCGATCTTACGTTTGGCGAGCAGCCACATGCCGGCCCACGCTGTCGCGCTCACCCATGCGTCCCAAGCGGGCACGGTGGAGTCCGTAAAATGAACCAGACAGTAGTATAACCCCGGGAAACCAAGGGCGACAATCAATATGGTGATGCCCCATTCCCGGTTCGTGGCGTAGGTCGCCTGTACCGGTGCATCGTCCTTCCGCCTTACCCAATACGCCCAGCCGTAGATACTCATGATGAGGTAGTACAGGTTCAGCAATATTTCGGCATAAAGTCCGGCCGCGTACAGCACGTAGACCGTGATCACGATACTAGCAATTCCGAAAGGGTAGAGTAATACATTATTGGCTTTGGCCAGCAGCACCTGCACCACCCCACACGCCACACCGATCCACTGCAATACCCCCATCAAACCGACTCGAGTGTTCTATCCAATTTCAATAGTTCCGCAGAGCGTTCACGGGTTTCCCTGCATAGCTGCACATCCGTCGCGATGGATCGTCCAAAAGAAGGGATCATTTCCCGCAGCTTGCTCAGGTATTGCGCGGTCTTGGCCCGCTCGGGGAAACACCGGGCAAGCAGGTCGATCATGATGGATACCGATGTGGATGCGCCCGGCGATGCGCCCAAGAGCGCAGCGATGGAGCCATCGGCACTGCTCACGACCTCCGTACCAAACTCCAATATCCCCCCCTGCTTTTCATCTTTTTTGATGACCTGCACCCGTTGGCCCGCAACTTCCAATTCCCAATCCTCCTTCCGGGCCGTGGGCACATATTCTTTCAACGCCTCCAGCCGGTCTTCAGGGCTTTGCCGCACCTGGTTGATCAAATACTTCGTCAGCGGGATATTATCCATACCGGCGGCCAGCATCGGCCCTATATTATCCAGCTTAATGGACGCCGGCAGATCGAGCCAAGAGCCGTTTTTCAGGAATTTGGTGGAAAATCCCGCATACGGACCGAATAATAGTGCCGTTTTTCCGTCGATGACCCGCGTATCCAGGTGGGGCACCGACATCGGGGGCGACCCCACGGCCGCCTTGCCATAGACCTTGGCGTGGTGCTTGGCGATGACTTCCGGATTGGTGCATTTCAGCCATTGTCCGCTTACCGGAAATCCGCCGAAACCTTTGGCTTCCGGAATACCCGACTTTTCAAGGAGCAATAATGAGCCCCCACCGGCACCGATAAACACAAACTTCGCAGACACCTTCCGTTTCCTATCCGTCGTGAGGTTTTTCACCGAAACCTCCCACCGGCCATCGTTGGTCCGTTCAATATCGCGCACTTCATGTGCCAGCCGCAGTTTAACACCATCTTTCTGGGTAAGGTGCAGAAATAATGCACGGGTCAACGCCCCGAAGTTGACATCTGTGCCGATGTCGATCTTGGTGGCAGCCAGCACTTCGCTGGCATCACGGCCGTCCATGACCAACGGGATCCATTGTCTCAGCAACGCATGATCTTCGGTATACTCCATGCCGTGAAAGAGGTGATGCTCCTTCATGGTCTGATAGCGTTCCCGCAAGAACGAAACATTATCTTGACCAAATACGAAACTCATGTGAGGCACACGCCGGATAAAGCTTTCCGGGCGGTCGACCAATCCCGTAGCCACTAAATACGACCAAAACTCTTTGGAAATCTCAAACGCCTCGGCAATTTTGATCGCTTTGCTGATATCCACCGACCCGTCGGGGCGCTGCGGCGTATAGTTCAGTTCACAAAGCGCAGAATGGCCCGTACCCGCATTGTTCCATGCGTCCGAGCTCTCCGCTGCGGCTTCATCCAGCCGTTCAAAAATTTCGATGCTTGCACGGGGATGCAGCTCATTGATCAGTGTACCCAGGGTGGCACTCATGATCCCCGCGCCGATAAGAATCACATCCACCTCTTCGGCGGTCTTTTTCGTTCTTTTAGCCATGTCTCTAAGTTGCCGCAAAATTAATGACAGAAATCAGATTATTTCCAAAATTTCATTATTAATTACAGAATTTTAACAAAATAAAAATGGCTGGTATGTTCTTCAAACGCTATTCTTCAACAATTTTTAAAAAAAAACAAAAAAAACTTGCTAAAACGATTTTTGTTTGTAATTTAGTCGCAACAAACCAAATAAACATTTTTACCATTGCGCAAGCAATTGGCTATTGCCGAAAAGACGAGTGAACACCTGTTAAAACTTAACCACTAATTATGAACATGTTATTTACGTTTGAAAACCGATTGCGACAGATAACCTAAACAACGTTATCACGCCTCCCATTTCTTTAGTATCGTCAGTTGTTATTGACCGCTGTGGCTTGCCGTTAGCTAGCTTTTAGGTCTACCGCCGATTGGCCTGTTGTCTACGAGTTATCCCGCAGGCCCATCCATGTTACGCAACTTAACTGTAGGAACAATCAATTCCTATAAAATTAATAGATATACGTATTATGAAAGTACAGATATGTTGTATTTTTTGGTTACTTGGCACGTCCTCATTTGGCTACAGCTATCAGGTCGCTGATACATTAAAAGTGGCACCCCAGCGTGACAGCCTAAACAACGACTCGGCAGCGGTCAGATTTTTCCCTTTGGAGCGGAATGATACGGTTTTCACCGACTTAAGCAACCGGTCCATGAATGTTGGACCGGATGACATTGCCCGCTTTCCCGCGGTATCGCTCCACCAATACCTGAAGGATCAGGCTGCAGGTCTGTATATCCAAGAAAATTCCGGTGAACCAGGGAGTGTGCAATCGATGTACGTGCGGGGGATTCCCATGCCCATCCTATCCAATAAAGAAACCTACCAATCGCAGCCCTTGGTCGTATTGGATGGGATTCCCCTTATCGGAGAGCACCCATTCGCTTACGATATCCAGCAGTACCAGTTCAATCGAATTGGGCCAGCCACAAACCTGTTGAGCAATATTGATATGAATAATATCGAATCGGTCACCGTGCTGAAAGATTTAGCCAGCACGGCGATCTATGGCCCCATCGGTGCTAATGGGGTCATTGCCATCACCACCAAACAGCCCACCGCTACCCGCAAGATCAGTTTCAATTCGTATGTAGGGCTGGCGCAACGGCCGATGGTCACTACCATCAATGGTGCTTACGAAAATGCATTCCGCCGACAATTTTATGATCAATACACCGCCACGGGCAGGTATTCGGCCGATGACAGTTACCCGCTTTACTTGAGCGACTCCTTAAATACCGCTTACTATGGTCCTGCTAACTGGACGGACAGTTATTATCAGACCGGATTGCTTTACTCGGCCACCGCTGACATCTCGGGAGGTAGTGACCGGGCTAACTTTCGTTTTGCCGTAGGACATCTGCAAAATCAGGGGGTAGCGGATGAAACGGGGCTGAAACGCTACAATGCGTTATTCAATATAAACATGAAACCCCTTAAGTGGCTGTTATTTTCGGCCATGATCAACGGTAATCGGGTGCAGCGCGATCGCAACCGGTCGTTGCGCGATCGGTTTGCGACGATGTCGTATATTCCCGACCTGTCTTCTCCGCTGTCACCCAATAATGATAGCTACAGCCAATACGTCGCCCAGTTTGAAAACAGTTTTGATCATAATGCCACCAACATTGTCGAGGGTCATGCCAAGCTGGTATTCGACTTCAATCGTTTCACGGTATCCTCCCGCTTGGCGGTCGATTACAACGAGGGGTCCCGCGACCTTTTTTACCCGCGTACCCTGCTGGAAGAAAACAGCTTTGCCTCCAACTATTATGGTTATAACCAACGATTGGTGTTTGATAACCACCTCACGTATGACGTAAACGTGGGTGACCGGCATGCGCTTTATTTTGAAGCGGGTAATGTGCTGCAGTGGGATGCGTTTAAGTACAACTATGCTTACGCTTACAAGGGCATCAACGATTTCATCAAGATCAATTTGCTGGAGTCAGATCCCAATAATGGCAACTACCTGAATCCACTCGCCTTCCCGCGCGAACTGGTCTTCAAGTTCCTCGACTACACCAAGCAAAACCTGGTGTCCTTTTATGGCCGGGCCTCGTACAATTTTGACGACAGGTATACGGCTTCATTGCTCCTGCGGTCAGACGGTTCGTCCAACGCGCAACCGACAAATCGTTGGCTGATTACCCCCGTATTGTCCTTCGGGTGGAATATCAAAAATGATCTGCTTACGGACGAATCGGCATTCTCCACCCTCAATTTCCGGGCGAGTGCGGGCCGATTGGGCCGCTTGAATGCCTTCGATAATTTCTCTCAGGGCCCCTCCTATTCGACCTACGTGGGGTATACCGGCAATGTCATCACGCCGGGCTATAACGGCTTCGGCGTACTTACCCGCCCATACGAGTTCGGCTGGTCCGGATACGGCATACCATGGGCATACACCGACCAATTGAATATTGGGCTGGACATGGGCTTAGCCAATGAACGAATACGCATCAATTTGGATTGGTATACGAAGTATGACCGGAACCAATTGCTGGGCATCCCCTCCTACGCCGAATTTGGCTACCGCCAGTCCTATGAAGCGGGGATGGACGTCAACAATACGGGCGCGGAGCTATTGTTAAGTGTCGATGCTGTTCGTGGCACCGAGGGCAAATTCGCCTGGACACCTTCGTTAAACATCGGTTATAACCAGAATAAACTGACGGCCCTGCCCGGAGGCCTCGATGAGATCATTATCGACAATCGGCTTTTCCGTGTAGGTGAGCGCATCGATCAATTTTGGTTGCTGCAAAACGAAGGCATTTATTTGTCCGATGCGGAAATCCAGGTGGTTGACGGACAGCGGTTGAGTTACAACGGCATCCCTTTGCAGGCCGGCGACCCGCGGTGGGCAGACATCAATGGCGATAACCTGATCAGCGACGACGACAGAACCCTCATGGGCAATATTTTTCCGAAGGTGTCGGGCGGCTTCATGAATCAGTTCAGCTACGCCAACTGGACACTGGACGCCAATTTCTATTTCAACGTGGGTCGGAATGTACTGAATGCCGACATGGCCAACCGCTTTGACTTCATCAACCGCGAGGGCACTGTAGACATGAACTCGGTCAAGGAGATTACGTTCTGGGAAAAACGCGGCGATTACAGCCAGTACCCGCTGTACAACCCCTGGAGCAATGTCATCCCTTACCGGGCGGAGCAGGATCTGTTTCTTGAAAACGGTTCGTTTCTCAAGCTGCGCACGCTTTCGCTGGGTTACGACCTGAGCGATCTGCTGCGCAAGCGATCGTCTACTATCGAACGAATGTATATCTACTGCACGGGGCATAACCTTTTCACCGTGTCGTCATATACAGGGCGCGATCCTGAGTTGGTCGATTTCCAGGGGCGCGATACGGGGTATGGCATGCCCCTACCCCGCACGTACACATTGGGTATTCGGATGAATTTGTAAACACACTTCAAGCACGAGCGATTAAATCATGAATAAACAAGCAAATAGATTTTTTTGTACGATGCAGCTACCTGTTTGTAGCCTGCTCGTCGCCTTCCTGTTGCTGATGGGTGGTTGCCAAAAAATGTTGGATGTCGATTCTTCCCGCGTGGTTGGTGAAGAGAACATGTGGAATTCGCTGGAAGATACCCGGGCGGCCATCATGGGTACATACGGCTTAGTGCGCGCCGCCCTGGCCGATCATAACGCCCATTGGCTATATGGCGATGTCCGCGCCGGCGAGTTTGCCAGCCCTACCCGGCAGGATCTGCGTGCCATCATCGGCAACGACCTCACGGCCTCCTACCCAGCCATTGAAGCGCTATCGAATTGGCGGCGTTGGTATGCCGTGATCAATTCGGCCAATATCTTTCTGGAGCGCGTGCATGAAGTCAGGGAAAAAGACCTGCGCTATACCGAAAACAACATGACCGTCGATATTGCCCAGATTCGGTTCCTGCGCGCATTCGCCTATTTCTATATGGTGCGCATCTGGGGGGATGTACCATTGATCATCTCCTCGTACGATGGCAGCTTTGAAAATAGGCCCCGTGAAAACCAGGACAAGGTATTGGCCTGGGCCGAGCAGGAGATGCTGACCGCCGCAGCCGATCTCCCCTATCGTTACAGTGCTGGCGATGAGCAGCAGCAGGGAGATTACTACAATGAGACCAGCGGCCGCTGGGATGGGGCATTGGCCCGGAAACTGACCGCCTATGCCGTACTGGCCCACCTCGCGGCCTGGCAAGGCAACTACCCCGATGCGGCCAATTACAGCAAATTCGTATTGGATAACTATCAACGCGCGACCAACGATTACATCACCACGGCGCACCTCACCGATGCCAACGGCTTTTTCTTCAATAAGAAGACGAATCAGTTATTTGGCTTTGCCTTTGACTGGGGGCATGTGGATGCTTCATTTACGGGCCATATTGAGGAACTTACCCTGGCTGAGCCTGTGGTCAATAAGCGTATTCCCGATATATACCTACCGAAAGATTCCATCATCAACATCTTTAATGAAGGCGGCGATGAGCGCTTTAGTTTAGACACCCTCGGTACGCCGGTGTCCGACCGCTATTTCTCCAACTACAATGGCCGGTATCCGATTTTCAGCAAGATCAAGTGCATCATGGGCGGAGTGACCGATCCCTCCTTCCGGATTTTCACCAGCGCCATTGTATTTACGCGGTTGGAAGACATCACCCTGCTCCGTGCGGAAGCCCTGGCCGTGTTGGGCGAACGCAACGGAGCAATCGAAAACCTCAATGCCATTCGTACGCGCCGCGGGCTGGATGCTTACAATGAGGAGATCAATGGCGATCTGCTCAACACGATTTTCCGTGAGCGCCAGCGGGAGCTCATGGGCGAAGGCCACCGCTGGTATGATCTCGTGCGGTACAACCGCATCCGGCCCAGTCACCCGATCATCAGTCAGCTGATCACCGATGGCGGCATCTATTGGCCTGTTTCGCAAGCATTGTTGAATCAAAACGGTGAGCTAACGCAAAATCAATATTGGCAATAACGATTCGAATACCATGAAGAAACTGATAAACTATTGTTACTTGTTACTCTTCGGGCTGTTGATCGGCGCATGCTCCAAAGACGGAGGGTATTACCAGCCGGAGGTGATCAATAAGCGTTTCGACGGAGATACCTACGCATACCTCAAAAGCAAGACCGGTGTATACGACTCGCTGATTCAGGTCATCGACCGGCTGGGTTTGGAGGCCACCTTACGCGATAGCGATATCACGCTGTTTGCGCTCACCAACGAAAGCTTTCAGCTGGCCATCGCTAATCTCAACAATGTTCGGTTTTTAGCGGATAGGCCTTCGGAGTACCTGTCGACCATCGATTACGAACACCTGGATACCATGCTCACGCAGTACATCATCCGGGGCAAATATCCTACGGACTCCATGCTGCTGCAAGACGGCATCAGCTTGACAGCCGTCCGATATAATTATCCTATGCACGCCAAGCTCGCCCGCACCACCTCCTCCGGTCTTCGTGACGGGGGACCCACGACCATCGATTACAGCGATACGAAGCAAAGTCAGTTCAGGCGCAATTGGATCACGACCACTACGGGCTCCATCAATATCGAAACCGACAATGCCTTCGTTCATGTCATCAACAGCGACCACGTATTTGGTTTCGGTGATTTCATCAGTAGGCTTACCTACATACCGCCGCCACCCAACCTGTTTATGACCGTTGGCGGCCAATGGTCTACCTCCCGCGAAAACCCGGGCGGACCCAACGCGATCGAGGCCGCGCAGTTTGCCTTTGATGGCAACCGGGAAACCAAGTTTTACCTGGACAATTTCAGTAATGCTTGGCTGCAATTCGAATTTGTGGAGCCCGCTGTGGCCGGGGCTTATACCATCACCTCTGCCAATGACCTGCCCGAGCGGGATCCGATCGATTGGAATGTGCAGGGATCGCACGATGGGGAAAACTGGGTCACGCTGGATTCCCGGTCTGGAGAGATCTTCGAAGAACGCTTCCAGCTCAAGGTATACCGCATCAATAACGAAGTGGCCTATAAATATTATCGGCTAAATGTGCTAAGGAACCGTAGTGGGAGCACTTTCCAGATCGCCGACTGGACGATGAATGCACCTGACAATACGCAAGAATAAGTCAACGGAAAAAGTAACAGACAGGAACGTATATGAGACGACATCACATCAAAATCACCCCGTATATCCGACGCACCGGCGCCTCCCGCGTGACCATTGCACTAGTATGCTGCGCAATGTTTGCCGGAAGCTGCAAAAAGGTGTTGGACTTGCCGGAGGAAAAAGAATACCTCAGCGAAAATATCAACTATGGTTCACAGGTATTTGAGCCAATCATCGGTCGGACCAATCTCATGGGCACCTTCAACTCCGATAATTCGTCGCTTCCGCTGAAATTCGAAATTGTGAATGCACGGTATGGTGATGGCCGCCCGGTGACGGATTTATTCCAGATGCGCCCTACTTACGTGTGGATTGATGCATACGATGGAGATGAACAATCGTTGGAGGAAATCGAGGCCAAACGGCAGATCGAGGAGCGCCCGTTGTTTGAGATACGCGAATCCGGACAACTTATACTGTGGGCCTCTTCTACCAACGAGCTCATCGAACCTCGCCCCACGGACAGCAGTACGCTGGTACAGGATGTCCGCTTCTTCGATATCAAAGTGTCCAATACCGGAGGCGAAATGTACCTTCGTGACTTTCAGCTGATTCCTTGGCGTGAGCAACCCTACTTTCCGTTCACGGATACCAATCCTTATACCGGCGGACCGGCACCCGATCCGGCTGATCCACGTAATCCAGATAAGCAGAATTATATCCGTCCGCGACTCAATAACGTCGTTGGCGCCAATTCCAACCGGAACCTCGAGAGCAATGACAACATCAAGGATGTGGTGGTCTACATTCGTCCATTTGAAGGCGGCAATGGCCACAACCTCCGCCTTAAGTTCATGGCGCCAGACAGCACCTTTATGAATCCGGATGTATTCAATGAGACCCAATGGAGCGAATTGGTTCATGGGTTTAACATTGTCAAGACCGAAGAATATGTGCAGTACGATGTCGCCTACCCCATTCCATTGGTCAATATCGTCACGCGATACACCAATAGCAACGGCGGAAGTGCCAGCGTGGATATCGAATATTCTAGGCGGGGATTTAGCGGGATACTGACTTACGCTTCTTTTGGTTTAGATTTCAACATCTATCGGCCCGGCGACTGGGAGATTGTGTTCCATTTTAGAAATCAGCTACCTAAGTTTGAAGATGAATAACAGGATAATCAATACCTTCACGATGAAGACAATACGATTGATAGGCATGTTGATTGGCTTGCTGGCCTTCGGACAGGCACATGCACAGACCAATGTCACCGTTTCGGGCAACGTGATTGACGAAAACCGACAACCCCTCGGCGGTGTTACCGTCTTCGTCGGTCGACCGATGCGTGCCTTGGGCACCACCGACGAAAATGGCAATTTCCGATTCTCGGTACCGGCCAATTCTACGTTGGTCTTCCGGATCATCGGCTATCAGGAGCAGTCGCAAAGCGTCGGTACGGGACGAGAGAGCCTGCGTATCCAAATGGCGCCGGATGCCAGCGCCCTTGAAGAGGTGGTTATCCGCGGCTATCAGGCCCGGTCAAAAGAGCTGAGCACGGGCTCTTCGTTCAGCCTGAGCGGGGATAAAGTGCAAGACGTGCCCGTGGCCAATGTGGAGCAATTGCTTCAGGGCCGTGTCCCGGGCATGAATGTGCAAATGAGCACCGGTGCGCCCGGTTTCCGAGGCTCTACCCAGATCCGTGGCCTTTCCACCGTTGCCGTAAGCGGTTCGGGCAATCAGTCTTTTTTACAGCCCACATCTCCACTTTTCGTCATCGATGGGATTCCGATGGATGCCGACCGGGCTACGGAATTCGGCTTCCAGCAGCAGGGACCGGGTATCAGTCCCCTATCCCTCATCCCGCAAGAAGACATCGCCAGCATCGAGATTCTCAAGGACGCACAAGCCACCTCCCTCTATGGGTCCATGGCCGCTTATGGGGTCATCATCATCACCACCAAACGGGGCAATTCACCAATACCCCGCGTACGGTATACGCATA
Organism: Parapedobacter brassicae; assembly: GCF_051400755.1. Lineage (NCBI taxonomy): Bacteria > Pseudomonadati > Bacteroidota > Sphingobacteriia > Sphingobacteriales > Sphingobacteriaceae > Parapedobacter > Parapedobacter brassicae. Next base: position 641,609 of record NZ_JBLFFL010000002.1, on the reverse strand, counting down.
ATTCCTATATCAAGACGCCGCCCAAGCTACGCGAGACGTTGGGCGGTAATCTGGAGCGGCAGCTCAAACTGCAGCAGATTTATGAGAATGCGGCCAGCTATGAGGATTTATATGATATTTCCGAGACATGGTTCCTGTCGGATAGCCTCAATGCGTATTGGAATAACTCAACAAACTGGCAGGATTATTATTACCGTACCATTTACAACCAGACGCACAACTTGGCTATCGATGGTGGCGACCAATTGTTTAACTATAAGGCCAATTTGGGATACCTCACCGACCAGGGCATTATCCGCAATACCGGGTTCAACCGTTACAGCACCAATCTACGCATGGAGTACCAGCCGGCCGACCGCCGCTTCCAGGTCATCGGGGCTGTGACCGGTCAATTGGGTCAACAGAGTGTCGGTAATGGCATCGGCATGTTACAGACCGGTGTGGCCAGCAACGCATTGTCTTCCAGCTTGCTGCCGCCCCCATCATTTTATCAAGCCAGTGGTAGCCATGCTTCCGTATTGGGTACTGATAATGACAACGCTACCCGGCTTATCCGATCTAACCTAGAGGCCAGCTATATGTTTATCGAGGGCCTACGCGCGAGTACAAGTCTCAGTTATGAATTCGAATCCAAAACGGAAGACACCTTTACCCCTGCAATCGCTAACAATCAGTTTGCGCGGGTCTACTCGTACAACGGGCGCACCACCCAGTTGTATAATCGGAACAGTTTGAATTATTCTACGACATTCAATGAAAACCACAACCTGTTCATCAATTTTTTCAATGAACTCCGAATTGCTGGACGCCAAAGTTCCATCTCCCGCCAGGAACGGAGTCCAAACGACCAATTGCAGGGGCCCATCGGGTTTGACGGCTATTTTTCCCGCGGAGGTGGTTTGCTGAATGACTATGCCGATGAACGGGCTGCCTCCTTCGCGTTAGCCACATCCTACGATTTCAAGAAGAAGTATGTGGTGGATCTCTCCTATCGGATTGATGGTTCGTCCGTCAATGGTTTTGAAAACCTGTTTGCACACAACCCCGCCATTGGGCTTCGATGGAATTTTAACAAAGAAAGCTTTCTAGAGGATTTGGACTGGTTGGATAATGGGGCCATCCGGCTGAGTTGGGGGGTCAATATCATTCCCACAGCTACCTTGGAAACCATTTATGGTCGGTACAACATCACCGGTAATTATAATGGACAGCAAGGCATTGGATTGGATTTCGGACGCATTCCCAACCCCCTGCTCAAACCTACCACCACCACACAATATAATTTCGGGTTTGACTTTGCATTATTTAACAACCGTGTCGAATTGATTTATGATACCTATTACAAGAAAGTCATCAACCAGGAGTTCATTGCGCAGCTTCCAAATACCACCGGATTCACTGAGCTTGCCAGCAATGGGGCCGGCATAGCCAATTATGGGCATGAGCTGTTCCTGATGATTCGCCCCCTTTCACTTAGCAGCGATTTTAATTTGTCATTTTCGGTCAATGGCGCCTTCAACCGGGATGTCCTATTGAGTCTCCCCGACAACTATTATGGTCAGTTCATCCGATGGGATACGAGCCCACTGCGCCAACACATCGCCTATCGGGTAGGTGGCGCCACACTAGCCAACTACCTGCGTATCAATGACGGCGTATATGCGACCGATCAGGATGTTCCGGTTGATCCAGCGACGGGATTGCGTTATCAAACTAATGGGGAGTTTTTCCAAGGAGGGGATCCCATCTTGCGCGATTTGAATGGCGACTATATCTTAGATGACAGTGATTATGGGCGCACGGGTAATTCCCAGCCCCTATTTACCGGCGGGCTTTCGGTAACATTAAGCTACAAGGATATCTCATTTTCGTTGAACGGCTCCGTTACGGCGAAGCGTACTGTTCTTAACAATGCCTTGGCGGAACGCTTGGGAATCATGGGTTATCCCTTCGGCAATCAGACTGTCGTCCCGCTGAATGATATCGATATGTGGCGCAGTCCTGGCGATATCTCCACTTATCCTTATGCTTATGATTATCGACGATATGGTTCCATTCAGCCTTTCCGATATGACCAAACCTTATGGGCGGAGGATGGCAGTTATTTCAAGATCAACAGCATTATCCTTTCCTATATGTTGGATCGTGACATGGTTCGTAGCTGGGGATTAGACAACTTGAGGATATACCTATCCAGCGAAAATCTAAATACGTTTTCGCGTTATTCCGGTCCCAACCCGGAGAATGTCACTAATATGGGTCGTGATATTTCGTCCGGTTATCCGACACCGCGTACCTACAATATCGGCATTAATATCGGACTTTAAGTGTGTTATGGATATGAAGACAATAAGATTAATAAGGAACTGGAAAACCATGGGATTAGCGGGCGCTTTTGCACTCACGCTGACGACGTTTTCCTGCAAGAAGTTTTTAACGGTGGAGCCAGTCGACCGGCTTACCGGTAATAACTTTTACCGATCTGTAAATGATGTGGAAACCAACATCGCCAACATGTACAGCATGTTTTTTGAGAAAATCAACGAGAGCTGGGTCATCGGCGCCATAGGTGAAGTCCGTTCCGGTGAAGTATTTGCCTCACCGGGTGGTAATAGCGAATCTTCACGGAGGGTGGTGGAGGTACTGGGTCGAAACGACCTCCTGAGCGCCATCGATGGCTCCCAACCCTGGGGGTGGTACAATTACCAAGCAGTAACTAATTGGGTACGCTATTATCAGGTCATTCAAACGGCCAACATCCTCATTGATAAATTGAATGAAGGTATACCGGGTATGGGCGAGTCAGACAAACAACGGTACCTCGCGGAGGCTACTTTCATGCGTTGTTTCGCTTATTTCTGGATGGTGCGCCTCTATGGGGATGTGGTCTATTATACCGAGCCGTATCAAGCCGAGGCGCTGTCCCGTGAACCCATGGTGGATGTATTGAACAAATGCCTGGACGATCTGCGTCCGCACAAGGACAATATGCCGTGGACCTATTCTGATCCTGCAATGAAGGGCGCGCGCGCTTCACGCGGTGCCATCATCGCCCTGCTCATGCACATGAATATGTGGAACGCAGGATTCGACCGCAACAACCGGCAACGCTACTATGAAGAGGCAGCCGCATTGGGCACGGAATTGCTACAAAATGGTCCATACCGATTGTACCCGCTTACCGAAGACGGTTGGGCTACCGTCATGAAGGGGCGATCGGATGAAAGCCTGTTTGAGTTTTACCGCAGCATCAACTATCAGGATGAAAACGCACCACTTGCACCGTTTGGAGATCATTTTTTGCGATGGCCCTATAAATTCCCCCGCTACAATAACCAGATCAGCCATTGCTATTACATTGATACCTACATGAGTCGGCTTTATCCGGCAGGTGTAGCGGATAAACGAAGAGATTTTTGGTTCGACGATATACTATCCAATAGTGGACAATTCACTGCTGTCAAATTCGGGTTCAACGTATTCGCTTCCGGTAATGAAGACCGCAACCCGGATAATACGTTCATGATCTTCCGTTATGCGGACGCCATTCTGTTACACGCGGAAGCCCTAGCCGAGTTATCGCGAGACAACGAAGCCATCGCTTCACTGAACATGATACGCGAACGGGCGGAAGCCACGCCATATAGTGGCACGGGCGGGCAAGCGTTAAAGGATTTTATTTTTTGGGAGCGCTGCCGGGAATTGTTTGGCGAAGGGCACCGGTACTTCGACCTGGTACGCACGCAACGGATCATGAACCCCACCTTTGCACGCAACCCACTGAATTCCGACCAATACAACCGCCGCGCTTGGACCTGGCCGATTGACCAATCCGCACGCACCAACAATCCAAGGATGGTCCTGAATGAATATTGGCTCAGCAGATAATAATATGGACAACGACACAATGAAACAAGCACCGACTATGAATAACAATAACCCAGCTTGGCTACGTTGGTCTTCGATTGGCGTAGTGATTGGAATATGTTGCATTTTTTTCGGATCCTGTAAAAAGGACGACTATTACACCGATGGCGGGTTAGCCAACCCGCATTTCGAGGGAACGATGATGGCTTATCTAGATTCACGCCCCATCGAACTGGATTCGATTGCACAGATTGTACGGCTTGCCGGTCTTGAAGAAACATTTAATATCGAAGAATTTACGTTTTTCGCGCCCCGCGATGAGGAAATCAAACGATTGATCGGCCAAGTCAATTATGAAGGCGAAGACCCGTTGTTAAGCGGCGGACTCAATCAGCTGCTGTATGACTTCGGACTGGATACCATTCAAACGCTAGCCGATGTAGATTCCGCCATCTGGCGGAAATACCTCGAGCGATATATGTTTCGGGGAAAACATCTCCTGAAAGATTATCCGCAGGTCGATCTCGATGTGTTAAGTGCCTTTGGTGGGCAGAACTATTACGCCTACAATAACACCGTGAGTAACATCGGTGTGGTATATCACGATGCGGTCACTAATGCCGGACTACCCACCGAGACACGCTTGAAATATATGGGTTATCGGCAATTGCACCTTTCCTACATTCCCAATGTTTCCGAACCTGATAACTGGAATACCTATCGTGTATCATCATCCGATATACAGCCTACAAATGGGGTGGTTCACGTACTGGATTTTAACATCGGAGACGGATTTGGGCTCAATGTGATGGAAGTCATATTAGATATCGTCCAAAGCAAGCGGTAATTCATTAAATGAAACGATTGACATGAAATATACGTTAAAATCACTACTCTCACTTAGCATCCTCGGATGTTGCCTATGGACATGCTCTGAAAAAGAAGTCCCGGGCGAACCATATGGCCCAAGCGCGGAGTCGTTGGGTATCGTCATCAACCGTAATCAATCCGCTTCTCCCGCAACTGGCTTGCCCGGCACGGAGGTAACCATCAATGCATCCGGCCTACTACCATACCGGGAAGAGCTCGTCTTCCGGTTCAACGGCGAATTGGCGGAAATAACGGAAGTGACCGATCAATACATCAAAATTATCGTACCCGATTTCGCCAGCACAGGCGTTACTTCTGTTTCCGTCGGAGACGTTGTGGTCTTTGGCCCGCAATTTTCGGTGACCGGAAAAATAAACATAGATCCCTCGTTCAATGTTACCCAGGGAACAAATGATGGGGTCGAACAGATAATCCAGACCAATGATGGGCGCATGATTCTGGTGGGCGCTTTCACCAATTATGATAATAAAGGCATCGTCCGTCCCATTAACCGCATCGCGCGGACATTTGCCGATGGCACATATGACGCCAGCCTACGATCTGGCGTTGCATCAAACGGTGTGCTTGGAAATATCCTTTATTTTAACAATGGTTACCTCATTGGTGGCGCCTTCAATGGATTCTCCCAGCGTGGCGCGGATATCAGCAATCTCACGCATATCAATGAGAACGGAACCATAGACACCATGGGAGTCCACCCTTTCCGCCGACCTGATCAATCGGACACCATCAAGTATTATCCCCGGTTCAATGGTGGGTTTGATGCATGGGTTGACAATCTATATGCTCAAGACGGCAAGGTGATTGTAAACGGTAGTTTCCGCTATTACATCAGCAGGCGTTATGACCAGCCTAACAGGCTAGAAACCCGTGACTCGATCATCTTGGACAGTATAGAGGTGCGCCAATTCGCGCGCCTGAACGCCGATGGAAGCCTAGACAAAACCTACCGTTTTGATGCTGGAACAAACCGTAGTTGGGACGCGGGAAACGGCGAGGCGCGGACCACGCTAATTACAGGCGGTCCGAACCAAGGCAAGTTGATGGTGTATGGGAGTTTTACCCGCTTTGACGGACAGCAATTCGGACGTGTCTTACGCCTCAACGCGGATGGCACCATCGATCAGACATTCAATCCCGAAGGGATAGGTGCCGATCAGGAAATCCATAAATTATTCCATAGCCCGTCCGCGCAGAAATACGTGGTTTCAGGCAGCTTCCGCAATTTCAATGGGCAACCCGCCAATCAAATGGTCATGCTCAATGAAGACGGTTCCGTCGATGAATCGTTCATTGCAGGTGCTTTTGAGGGTGGAGAACCCACTTTTATCAAACAATTGAGCGATGGCAAGATCATCGTGGCCGGCAATTTCCGGACGTACGCCGGTGTGGCCCGCAACGGATTCATGGTTTTGGATGAACAAGGCAACCTGCTTCCCCAATATAATGCCACGGGAATCTTCAGCGGAAGGATAGAAGACGTAATCGAAACCACATCAGCTGACGGCCAGCGTGCCCTGTTGATTTATGGATACTTCTTCCAATTCAACAGCCAGCCTGTCAACCATATCATCCGGGTACTCATTGATTAATCAGCTACAAAAGCCACATCTCATCATGATCGCAACAACACATACCATGACAACACCGAGACAATTACTGCTGATGGCCTTGTTGATCATCGGCATCGGGTCATGCAACCAGGAGTTTTCACGGGTAATCCCGGAAAACGAACCCATCGACTCCGTGGACGTCGCCTTTGGCTCTCCCCGCGTGCTCTACATCATCGCCGACGGCGCCAGGGGCAAGTCCGTGCATGACGCGGAGACACCGGTTATTACTTCCCTGTTGCCGAATGCCATCTACTCGTGGGAGTCGCTATCAGACGAAGAGACCGCATCACTGCATGGCACCAACTGGGCCGATATGCTTACCGGTGTGCAAAAAGACAAACACGGTATCCAAGGAGATGATTTCGCCAACGACCAATTGGATAATTTTCCGTTGTTGTTTGAGCGCATCGCCGCCGCCCAACCGAACAGCGATGTGCGAGCCTATACGGCTACGCCCCTTTTCTTCGAACACCTGACCACCGGTGCAGACGCGCGCGAACTATTGGCCAACGACGAGGCGGTCAAGGATGCGACGGTAGCGGCCTTAGCCGCCGACAGCATTACGGTGGTCACCGCCCATTTCACGGATATCGATAAAGCGGGTAGTCAATATGGTTATGACCTATCCGTACCGCAATACCGGGAAGCCATTTTCCGCTTCGACGATTACGTCGGCGAGGCGCTGGCGGCCATTAAAAACCGTCCGAATTATGCCCAGGAAAACTGGCTGGTGGTCATCACCTCCAGCAAGGGCGGACAATACACCATTCCCGAAGAGGAAAATGACAACACGATTTTCAGCAACCCGGAGGTCAATACCTTTACCATCTTCCATTCCCTGCGGTACAGTACGCGGGTCATCAGCAAACCCTTCTTGGGCATTCGCTTCCAAGGGGACTTCGTGCGTTTTCAGCAACAGCTCCGCGGCCAGGTCACCGCGGGCGACAATGACATTTATAACCTGGATAACGAGGCGTTTACCATTGAACTGAAAGTAAAGAAAAATCCGGGACCGAATAACAACTACCAATATAATTATCCAGCACTGATCAATAAACGGGAACGGTGGACGTGGGATTTCGTCGGCTGGACCATTTTTCTGGAAGGAGACTTCTGGATGTTCAACGCCCGCGGCCTGGGCAACAATGTCGGGCAAACACGAGGTGGTACCTTGGCCAATGCTACGTGGAACAGCATCGCCGTGGTGGGTGTAGTCCGCGATAATGAACGCTTTATCCGTACCTATACCAATGGTCAGTTCAACAACGAAGTGAACATTACCAATTACGGCAGCATCACTAATAATTTTCCCCTCATGATCGGCGGGCAGTCGGACAACGGTCAGGCCGATTGTTATATCGCCGACGTCCGCTTTTGGAAGGTGGCGCTGCCGGATGATGTGATCCGGCAATATTCCTGCGAGATCGGCATCGCCGAAGATCATCCATATTATGACTTTCTTGCAGGCTTGTGGCCCGTAGTGGGTTCGGAGGGCAGCACCATCAGCGACGAAGGGCCGCTGGGCAGCCACATGACGTTGGGAGGCGCCGATATCAACCGCCAGTTCCAGGCCGATTACGTATGTGCACCCAGTTCGGCCGATCTCGGTGCTCTGGTACCGCGTAATGTCGATATCCCGGCACAGATCATCAGTTGGCTGAAGATACCCCGTCAGGAAAGCTGGCAGTTGGATGGCCGAGTATGGTTAGACCAATAATAATGACTAATGAGGTAATATTGAAGCATGAGATAATATGAAGCGATCCATAATATACAGATTAAGTATAGTACTCACGGCCATACTGGCCTTCCAAGCATGTCAGGATGAGGCATTGGAAACATTTGATCTGGAGTCCAACAGCCCCGGTTCGGTATCATCCGCGGCCGGTTTTGGCGAGCCTCGTAAAGACGGTGAGCGGCTGGTCATGCCACTCACCGTGCGATTGTCCGCGGCGGCAGCCAAAGCCTTCCAGGTCGAGATACAGCTCAACCCGGATACCGTGGCTCAACTGGTGGCGGGCGGGCAGCTGGAAGGTGTAGTGCCTGTACCCGTAGAACAGTTGACTGTCCCGACCACCGTATTGATCCCCTTCGGTGCAGATAGCGGTGTATTTGAAGTCGCCATCAACCTAGGTTTCCTGGAACGTAATTACGGCAAACAAGTAGCCTTTGCTTATCGGCTCGTCAATCCGGGTAAGGGCAATACCTTGGAAGGTGATGGTGCGGTGATTACCTTAAATACCGAAACGGTTTTACAACCCGATGAAATACGCTACCTCTCCCTCACGAATGGCGGTGGAACAGTATTGGAAGCACGCAACCGGCAAAATTACCAGGTCCAATCCGGTGGGCTCAACGTGCCGTTGGGCATCTCCCTCGCGGGTGTACCCGGCCGTGCGTTTACGGTGGAAGCCAAGATCAACCCCGATACCATCGCATCGTTGGTCGAAGCCGGCATCCTGCCGGAGAATACCATCCCGCTCGATATGACGCAGGTGACCATGGATACTGTACGACGAATCGGCTCCAATATCAGTTCGGCACCCTTGGATGTCTTTGTGCAATGGTCGGTCATCGAACAGCATATGGACAAGCTCCTCGCCGTGGCCGTGACGCTTACCAATCCTTCGAACCACGTATTGGATGAGCAGAAGAAATCTGCTATCATCCTCATCTATCCAGAGCATGTGCTGGAAGTGGATGTCACCGGCGAAGCGACTTATAGCGTTAGCCGCGACAACGGCGACGGACCCGAAGGCGGGGAAGGGTCACTGAAGCTGGTCGACAACGATACCGGATCCAAATTCTTAGTGGGCGACTACCGCGCTGACCTCTGGGTGCAGCTCGTATATGATGCGCCGACCAAACTCGGGGCGTATACGCTCACCTCGGCCAATGATGCACCCGATCGGGATCCGAAAGACTGGGAGTTGCTGGGGTCCAACGATGGCGAAAATTGGGTCACCCTGGATGCCCGCACAGGTGAAGTATTCACCGAACGTTTCCAGACCAAGCGCTATGAATTTAACACCGCGGAGCTGTATACGCATTACCGCATCCAATTCGGGGTCAATAACGGCAGCAACCTCTGGCAGCTGGGCGAATGGCGGGTAATACGGGTGCCGTGATGCGGTGCCTCGCCCGGAAGAAATGAAAAGAAACTTAAAAAGCATTGAGCAATGACAAATCGACTAGCCAAGATAACGATGATGAAAAGAACCTTGGGGATCATAGCAGCATTTCACCTGCTGTTCCTTGCCTGTGAGGACGAACCGCTGCCCGCTCCTGAACCTGAGGAGCCCAAACCCACGGCCCTATTTACCCTAGCGCAAACGGCTGAAGATGATCCGTTTACCTACTCCTTCACCAACGGGGGAGCGAATTACACGCTGGTGCGCTGGGAGTTCGGAGACGACAGTGTATCGCTGGATGATTCGCCCACGCACACGTTCGTGCGCACCGGCGATTTCCGGGTGACCCTCCGTACCGAAAACGGTCAGGGCTTCTGGGCGGAGAGCGAGGCGATGATTTCGATCAATCCCGATAGCCTCATCGAAGTGGCTACCACACCGAAGCCTGACGGCAGCCTCGACCTGTCGGTCAGTTCAGATATGGCTATTGACAGCGTTTTCTGGTACAAGGGCGTGGGCGTGGGCGGCGAGTTTCTGGCGAACGATAACTTGGTCAATGTAGCGGTGGAGCGCGGGCAATTTGCGGACTATACGCTCCGGGTAAAAACACCCAATGGCTCCATTGCCGAAATATCCCGCTTGCTGACGGACTTGGGTGTCGTGCGCGATGTCACCGCCAACGGCATTTTATCCGTATCGCGCGATAACGATGGCGGCCAGTTTGCGGGCGAAGGCTCCCTGAAACTCACCGACAACGACACGCAGACCAAGTTCCTGCAACACGGATACGTGGGTGATCTCTGGTGGCAACTGGACTTCTATGAGCCGGTCATCCTGGGTGCATACACGCTCACCTCGGCAAATGATGTCCCCGACCGGGATCCGAAAAACTGGAAACTGGAAGGATCTCTGGACGGAGAGAATTGGACCCTGCTGGATGAGCGGTCCGATCAGGTCTTCGAAACGCGCTTCCTCACCAAGACGTATACGTTTGAGAACAGCACCGCCTATCGGTATTATCGACTTTCGGTGACCTCCGTCGTGGCGGGCGGCTTGTTCCAGATCGCGGAATACCGGATGCTGCAGTTGCCGCAATGAAAATCGTATTATAATTAACGCGTGGTATGCGCAGCAGAGAAGCACCGAAGTAACAGCGGAGAAACAGCGGATAACGCATCATACGTATCCTCCGCTTCGGGGGTAAATCTGAGCGTGTATTGCATTAGGTTGGTTTATTGAAGATTCAGGTCGGCTTAGCCTTAGCGTTTCAAAAAATGTTTTTCTTTGAATGCTTCCACTCCGATGGTTTTGCCCTGAGCAGCCTGCTCCATCCCCCTGTCGATGCTGGCCAAGACATGATCCGGTAACGTATTGGATTGCGGTTCGAACGGTACCTTCAGCGCCTTCAATACCGCCTTAACAGTCTTGAGTTGTTCCACATTTTCCGGATGAATCATAATCGCTTCCATATTCCATTGCTTTAGTACAAAGTTACTAAAAATTTAATGACTCGTTCCCTGTTGATCCGGTTTTTTCTGGCGGAGTACCGCGGGCTATAACCGCCGCAGCGGCAAGCCAGCGGAATACGTCTCCCGTATGCTATGAAGCCTGGTTACCCGCCTGGTTACCTGCGCTCATACTACTGTCGGAACCAGACGACTTATTTGGCCTCCGGTGCTTGAAGTTGCGCTTCTTATTTCGTTTATCATGGGGTTTTCGCATGGAAGCGGGCGGCGGCGCAGGCGCGGCCTCCATCCCTTCGGGCAACGCTACTTCCTCCACTTTCCGATCCATCAGCCGCTCGATGGCGATCATGCGGCGATGGTCGCGGTGATTGACAAAGGTAATGGCGGTACCGGTCCGCTCGGCACGTGCGGTGCGCCCGATGCGGTGGATATAATCTTCTGGATCTGGTGGTACGTCATAGTTAACGACCAAATCGATACCTACGACATCAATACCCCTGGATAGCACGTCGGTACCGATCAGGATGGGCAGCTGTCTATTTTTGAATCGGAGGAGTATTTCCTCACGTTCTTCCTGGGCGAGATCGGAATGGAACGGCTGCACTGGCAAACCCAGCTTGTTCAACTCCCGGCCGAGGTTTTTCACCTTTTCTTTGGTCGACGCAAACACGATGACACTGCTATAATCGCCGCTTTGCAGGATGCTTTTCAGCAAGGGGGTTTTCTGCTCGTCTCCGAGGCGGTACTGCTGCTGCAAGATGCCCTCAGCTGGTTTTGACAGCGAAATGGTTACCTGCTCCGGATTCTTCAACAGGGTCGTGGCAAAGGTCCTGATCTTCGGGGGCATGGTAGCCGAAAAAAGCAGCGTTTGCCGCTCCGTTGGCAGCTCACGTACGATGCGGTTGATGTCGTCTTTGAAACCCATGTCCAGCATGCGGTCGGCCTCATCAAGTACGAGGAATTTGATTTCACCTAAGCGTACGGCGCCGGAACTGATATGGGCAATGAGTCGTCCGGGTGTGGCAATGACAATATCGACTCCCTCTCGAAGTGCCCGGCGCTGCTGCTCATAGCCAATGCCATCTCCCCCACCGTAGATGGCGATGGAGGTGATGCCAGCGAAGTAGGCCAGCCCCTCGACCTGCTGGTCGATCTGCATGGCTAACTCACGTGTAGGAGCCAATACCAGCACACTGATCGGCGGCCGATGTTCCATCCGGCATATCGCATCCATGACCGGTAACAGGTAAGATGCGGTCTTGCCTGTGCCGGTCTGGGCACAGGCAATCAAATCATGTTGGTGTTGGATGAGCGGAATCGCTTGGGCCTGTATCGGGGTGGGCGTTTTGAAACCCATGCTGTTCAAGCCTTCTGAAAGGCCATCGTGAAAGTTAAAATCGCTAAATGTCAACGTATATTTTAATTAAGCTACACTAATAATGATGCAAAAGTACACAATTACTGGCCACCATTGTCAAATTTGTGTTAATAATGACGGCAACCGCCTGTTTATCCCAAATAATATGTTCCTTTGCCGACCGAATGAACATTCAATTGGAACATACCGCAGAAAAGAAATGTGCCATCTTCGAGAGTACGCTTCGGCTGGTGATGAAACAGGGCTTTCATGGGAGTCCGATGAGCCAGATCGCACAGGATGCAGGTGTAGCAACGGGCACAATTTATCATTATTTTTCGTCGAAAGATGAATTGATCATCGAATTGTATAAGCATTGCAAACACCGGATCGGCGGTGCGATGTTCAAAGGGGAGGAAGCCCAACTGCCTTACCGGAAGCGTTTTGTGGCCATCTGGATCAATCTGGTCCGCTTTTACATCGACCATCCCGAGGTGCTGAGTTTCATCGAGCAGTTTTTTTCCTCGCCGTATGCCGCGGTGTTTTATGAGCGGAATTGCAGTGTTCAAATGCAGAATGAGATGGCTGATTTCCTGCGGCAGGGCATCGACGATGGTCACATCAAGCCGTTGGACATCAATATCCTGAGTGCAGCATTTATCGGTACGGTGACCGCTACCGCCAAGCGGCACACCAACGGGCATTATGCGTTTGATGAGACATCCATGAACGAAATGGTGACCATCATTTGGAATGGAATAAAACAATAGATTCGTTTTCAGATCACAACAACATGTATAGAAAATTGCGAAATAGCTTACTTTTTTCATTGACCTTCACCATGACCGCCGGCCTGGTGTCCGGACAGGAATCCCAGCCGACGCTGCCGGCAAAGGCGACTTTAGACGACGTGGTATCCTACGCGTTAGAAAACCGTCCATCCGTACACCAGGCCGGGATCGACGAAGCGATCGGCGAACGGGAAATCGCCTCGGCGTTATCGGGTTGGTTCCCACAGATCAACGCCACGGGCACCTACAACTACAACGTGAAGATACCGACGAATGTCATCGGTGGCAACGTCATCCAGCTGGGCCAGAAACACGTCGGCGCCGCGGTATTGCAAGCCGACCAGCAGATCCTCAACCCGGGCTTGATCCAAGCGTCCAAAGCGGCCAAGTACATCCGCCAGCAAAATGCGCTGAATACCGAAAACAGCCACATCAATACGGTGGTGGAAGTGAGCAAAGGGTATTATGATATCCTGACCAGCGAAGAGCAGCTGAACATCATCACTGAAAACATCCAGCGCCTGGAGCGGCAACTTAGCGATGCAAGAGCCCGCTATGAAACGGGTATCGTAGACAATACCGATTTCAAACGGGCACAGATCGCATTGAGCAATACGCTGGCCGAACAAAAACGGGTAAACGAACTGCTCACCTACAAGTATACCTTCTTGAAGGAACTGATCGGACTCCCCGCTGACCAGTCGTTAGTCCTGTCTCTCGCCGATGCCTCGGCAATGGAGAGCGAGATCATACTCGATACCACGGCGTTGGTAGACTATGCGCAACGGGTGGAGTTCAGGCAGCTGCAGACCGTCAAGCAGCTACAGCAGCTGAATACGCAATATAACAAATGGACGTTCTTACCCAGTCTGTCAGCATTTTATAACTACGCGTGGGATTTCAGGGACCCCGAGTTCTCCGGGTTGTTCAACGAAGCATTCCCCCGTTCGGTATTCGGACTCACGCTGAACATCCCGATTTTCCAGGGGGGTAAGCGTCTTCATGAGATCCGCAAATCCCAATTGCAGGAAACGCGCATCGACTGGGACATCGTCAACCTCCAGAACCAGATCAATACGCAGTACGAGATGGCCATGGCCACGTATCAAGCCAACCTGAATGACTGGCAGGTAGCGCGGCAGAATGTGACCCTCTCTGAGGAGGTGTACAATACCATCAAATTGCAATATGATGAGGGGATTAAGACCTATCTGGATTTGATGACGGCGGAAACGGACCTCCGTACCTCACAGCTGAATTACCTCAACGCATTATATGCCGTACTGGCCGGGAAGCTGGATGTGCAGCAGGCCCTGGGTCAGATCGGACCGGAAACAAACTAATCTTGAACTAAAAATTGTCGAAATCCATCATCATGAACAGCAATAACTTTACCATCGGCTTACTTATTATCGGAGCAAGTATTGTCGCCTCCTGCAGCAATAACCCACAGCAGCAGGCCCCTGGCCAACAAGCGATCCCTGTGACCACTGCCGTGGTCAGCGAGGAATCGGTGGTTGGCGTAGATAACTACCCCGGCAACGTGGTGGCGTTAAACGAGACCGAGCTCCGGGCTGAAGTGAGTGGGTACATTACCGGAATCTTCGTAGCAGATGGCGCATCGGTTGCCAAAGGCCAGCGGCTTTACGAGATTGACCGTACACGATATGCAGCTGATGTGGAGCGGGCGGAGTCTAACCTGGCAATCGCCGAATCCAACCTTGCCCGGCTGAAGCGCGACTTGGAGCGTTACCAGAAACTGGCCGAACAGGACGCGATCGCGAAGCAGACATTGGACTATGCCGAAACCGATTTCAGCAATGCAGAAGCGCAACTGGTCTCCGCAAAAGCGGCGTTGACTACCGCGCGCACCAACCTCAACCGCTCAATCATCACGGCGCCATTCAGCGGCACGGTGGGGATTTCGCAGGTGCGTATGGGCGCATTGGTCTCGGCCGGAACCACCCTGCTCAACAGCATCTCCTCTACCAATCCCATTGCCGTGGATTTTCCGGTCAATGAGCGTAACATCACACGCTTCAATACCTTGCGTCAATCGGCCGCAGCGGTGAGCGACTCGATCATCACCATCACGCTGCCCGGGAACCAGGCCTATCCCAACCCCGGCAGGATTGTCGCCATCGACCGGGCGGTAGACCGCAATACGGGTACCATTGTGGTTCGGGCAAGCTTTCCCAATGAAACCAACAGGTTATTGCCGGGCATGAATGCCACGGTACACGTCCGCAATCAATCGGAGTCGAAGCAATTGGTCATCCCCTACCGGGCCATTATCGAGCAGCTGGGCCAAACGTCGGTCTACGTGCTCACAGACAGCAATACGGTCGAACAACGCGGCGTGCGCCTGGGATTGAAGGTTGCTGATCGCGTGGTCATCGACGAGGGGGTCTCGAAAGGTGAACAAGTAGTGATCGATGGCATCATCAACCTGCGGCCGGGTGCCAAGGTGCAGGTAAACCCGCCCGCCGCAACAAAGTAATGTAAGGCCCAACAACGACTATCAAGTTATTTAGGACAGAACCAACATGATTTCAGAAGTATTCATCAGAAGACCCGTCACCGCCATCGTTATCTCCATCCTGATTACGTTGATTGGGGTCATTTCGATCACCACGTTGCCCATCAGCCAGTACCCCAACATTTCGCCACCCACCGTGCAGGTGCAGGCGACCTACACGGGAGCGGATGCGCAGACCGTGGAACAGACCGTTACCACACTTATCGAAAGCCAGATCAACGGTACCCCGGGGATGGCGTATATGCAGTCCAACAGTACATCGGATGGCCGATCGGCCATTACCGTCACGTTCGACGTCGGCACCGACATTAACATCGCCACCCTGGATGTGCAAAACCGCGTGGGCATTGCCGAACCGGCACTCCCTGAAGGGGTACGGCGGTTGGGTGTCGTTACTCGCAAAGCCAATACAGACGTATTGATGATGGTTTCCCTGATTTCGCCCAAGGGCACGCGCGACCAGAAATTCCTGGCGAACTATGCCAACTTATATGTACGCGATGCACTGATGCGGGTAAACGGTGTGGGTGATGTCATGGCCTTCGGACAGCCGTTCAGCATGCGCATATGGCTCGATGCGAACAAGCTCTCCAATCTGGGGCTTACTCCCGCCGATGTCAACACCGCCATCCAGGAACAGAACATCCGGATGCCCGGCGGTAGCGTGGGTGCCCGCCCGCAGATCAACACGCAGGTATTTGAATATCCGGTGATCTTAGACGGGGACCTGAACCAAGAGGAACAGTTTGAGCAGATCATCGTCAAAACCAACGCGGATGGATCGATCGTATACCTCCGCGATGTGGCGCGGGTGGAACTGGGCGAATTTGCATATTCCATCACCAATAAGCTCAACGGACTGACGGCATCGGGCATGATGGTGAATCAAATGCCCGGCGGGAACGCGGTGGAAACTGCTGAAGGTATCTATGCCGCACTTGAGCAGCTGAAAGCCGACTTCCCGAGTGACATGGATTACGTGGTCAACTACGAAACCGTGACGGTCGTCCAAGAGTCCATCGATAACGTGCTCCATACCCTGGTGGAGGCGCTGATACTGGTGACACTGGTCGTGTTCATCTTCCTCCAAAGCTGGAGAGCCACCTTGATTCCGGTGCTGGCGATTCCGGTATCGATCATCGGTACCTTCATCTTCTTCAACTTGTTTGGCTTTTCCATCAACAACTTGACCATGCTGGCCTTCGTATTGGCCATCGGGATCGTGGTTGACGATGCGATCGTCGTGGTCGAGGCGGTGCAGCACTATATCGACCATGATAAGCTGTCTGCGCCGGAGGCCACGAGGCGCGCGATGAAAGAGATCACCGCGCCCGTCATCGCTATTGCGCTGATCCTGGCGGCAGTGTTTGTGCCCGTGGGCTTCATCCCCGGTATGGTGGGCCAGCTGTACCAGCAGTTTGCGATCACCATCGCGGTATCCGTATTGCTTTCGGCATTCATCGCGCTATCCCTCACCCCTGCCCTCTGCTCGCTGTTGCTGAAGCCCTCGCAGTTCAATGAAAAGTCAACCGGCATCAACCGGCTGTTCTATAAATTCAACACTTGGTTTGAGCGGGTCACCAGGCGGTATTCGCACGGCGTCAGGGGGGCCATCAAACGAGCACCGCTCATCATCATCCTCTTGGTTTGTATTTATATCGGTACGTTTGGGTTATTTGCCGCCAAACCGACCGGATTTATCCCGACGGAAGATGCCGGGGTAATGATGATGGGGGTTACGCTACCCGAAGGTGCTTCTTCCGAGCGCACGGGCAACCTGCTCGACGCCTTGTCGGATTCTTTGCGGAAGGATAACCCCGAAATCAAAAACATCATGCGCATCGCGGGGATCAACCTGCTGAACCGCTCATTCAAGCCCAACGGGGGTACCTTCTTCGTCCAGCTCCACCCATGGGGCGAACGGAGCCGCACCGCACAGGAAGTCATCGCCGGCGTTCAGCAGAAATATGCGGGATTCCAACAAGCGACCATATTGCCCGTGTCGCCGCCCGCCATACCGGGCCTGGGTACCAGTGGTGGATTCAGCATGCAGATCATCGATCAGCGCAGCGGCGACATCAAGGATTTTGAGGCCCAGGTGGGCAAGTTCCTGATGGCCGTCAACCAACGGCCGGAAATCGGGATGGCTTATACGCTGTTCAATTCCAAGACCCCAAATTACCTGGTGAAAGTAGATCGGGAACAGGCGAAACGCATGGGTATCTCGGTGTCCAACGTATACAGCACCATCTCGTCTTTCCTCGGCAGCAGCTATGTCAATGATTTTACACGCTATGGTCGGAGTTTCCGGGTGGTGAGCCAGGCGGACACAGCGTTCCGCATGGACATTGCAGACATTAATAAACTCTACGTGAAAAACCAGCAGGGAAACCCCGTACCGCTGAGCACGCTGGTATCCTATGAGATCATCGAAAGCCCATCCATTATCAATCACTTCAATATTTTCCGCTCCATTGACATCATGGGGGGCGCCGCCCCCGGTTACAGTAGCGGGGATGCCCTACGGGCGTTGGAAGAAACCGCTGCACAAACACTGGGCGCAGGATTTACCTACGAATTTTCGGGACTAAGCTTGCAGGAGAAGGAAGCGGGCAACATGACGGTGATGATCTTTGGCTTATGTATCGTTTTCGTCTTCCTGCTGCTGGCAGCCTTGTATGAAAGCTGGTCGGTGCCGTTTTCCATCCTGCTCTCTGTGCCCCTCGGTGTATTCGGTGCCATCCTGGTGCTCATCTTACTGCCGCGGCTGGATAACAACATCTATGCGCAGATCGGGCTGGTAGCCATCATCGGCCTGGCCGCCAAAAATGCCATCCTGATCGTTGAATTTGCCAAGGAACGGGTCGATATCGGCATGGGTTTGCTCAAGGCGACCATCGAAGCGGTCAAATTGCGGCTGCGTCCGATCATCATGACGTCCTTTGCGTTTATCCTCGGTATCGTTCCGTTGATGTATTCCACCGGTGCGGGGGCCATTGCGCGTCAAACCATTGGCTGGACGGTGTTCGGAGGCATGCTGATCGCTACCTTATTCGCCATCTTCATCGTGCCGGTCCTGTTTGTCACGATTACCAAGATGGCCTATGGCAAGAAGAAGCTGGCCGCCTTGAAAGCTTCTTACAAACCGGCGGAACATCAAGACATATTGCATACGGACGATGATGAGGAATAGTGGTTGGTAAATTGTATTTTCGTTTTTTGATTATCCGTTAAAAGTATATATTTGCAGTCCCAAATCACCCGGTGGTTTGGGAAATGCCTGCCCAGGTGGCGAAATTGGTAAACGTTGCGGTCTCAGAAGCCGTTGGGAGCAGTCCCTTGAGAGTTCGAGTCTCTCCCTGGGCACCAGAAAATGCGAATCCTTATCGGATTCGCATTTTTTTATTCTGAATCCGCTTTACCGCTTTATCAACCTCGCCACAAATAGGCTGTCCGCCTGATGCGGATAACCCGGTAAAAGCTGCATGCGCTCCAGCTCCAAATTGCACTGATCTTGCAGGTATCCCACCACCTTTTCGTTCTCTTCTGCAAACACGGAACAAGTGATATAGATCAGGGGTTTACCCGGTTTCAGGTGCTTTGCCGCGGTTTCTGCCACCTGTTTCTGCACGGCAGCGAACCGATCGATGGAGCGTTCGTCAAACGAGGAGATCATTTCCGGTGTACGGCCCCAGGTGCCCGAACCGGTACAGGGCGCATCCAGGATAATACCATCAAACTGTTCGTTTCCGAGGACAGGTGTTATATCCTTGGTCAGGTCGATGATCTTCCGCCGATAGGCGCCAATCCCAGCCTGCTCAAAACGTTCGTCAAGATTACGAAGGATGCTTCCGCGCACATCAGACACCAACAGCTTCACGCCGGGGTAGTTATCCAGCAGCAAAAGCGACTTCCCCCCTGCCCCTGCACAGGCGTCCCACCAGCTTTCGCCGTCAGCCGCCAGGAAATATCCGCTCGTTTGCTGGGATGAATAATCCTGCACCGCATAGTTGCCGGCGATGTTGTTGAGCTGCTCCAGCGCCGTCCCGTTAGAAAGGGCCAGGGTATGCTCCGCCACTCGCTCATAGCTGATACCCGCGTGTTCGAGGGCGTCCATTACGGCCGCCTCATGGCCACGGCGTAGGCGGATGAACAACTTGGGTTGCATGAACAGGCTGGTTACCAACGCGTGCGCATCTACTCCCTGAGACAGCCGTGCAGTAAAAGGAAACACATCATTCAGGTGAAAAGGCGTATGGGTTTCCAGCAGGGCGATCTTCTCTGTGATCGTAGCGCCGATGGCCGGATAAAGCGCCGGCAGTTGCTGCTGGACCAAGGCGCTCTCCTCGCTGCATAAAAATTCCGCGATCCCCAGCCGCACGGAAAAATCCGCTTGCCTCGCCGCGTGGCCGATGCGGAAATAATGATACGCCAAGCGCGAAGCCATCCGCCTGTCCCGCGCACCCATCTGCCGATGGTGTTTGTAAAACGTGGTGAGAAAACGGGACAGGGGCATGTGCGCTCCCTGTTGATATTCCTGCAATAGGCGCTCAACGACTCGCAGTTGCTGGTTTACCCGGTTGTCCGTCGCCATGGATGGTTAGCGGTTAATCAAGCGGCTGGAATTGTCCGCTGCGATACTGCAAAATGGAAATGGCATTATTCACATAGCCCCAAGCGGGGTCGTAAGTAAATTTAAACGTATTATGCAATCCGGTGTACTCCTGTTTTACGATCTGGTCCTTGTATGCTGGTCCGTATTCGGCCAGCAAGCCTCCGAAATAATAGGCGGCATCATAGCCCTTATAGGCAAATTCCGTGGGTTCCATGCCGAATTCCTGGCGATACAGCTGGACAAAACGCCGCACATCGGGCTCATCTGCACGCACGTAATAGGAGGTGGTAACCCGGGCCTGCAATGCGCCCAGGCCCTCGCTTTCGTCGAAGTCCATCTTGGCCCAGTTGGGATGGCCGAACACCTGTATCTGATACGATAATTCATCTTGCAACGTCCGCAAGTGGGTCAATATCGGTGAGAGTTGGTATTCGTTGGTGGTGCCCAGCATGATCAAGTTTTTACCCGTCAGGCGTACATTGCTCTCCAGACTTTCTTCATCTTGCACATCTAGCAAGCTGATGTCGCTATTCAGCCGACGGATCTCGGTCTTCAGGGGCGCCAGGAATTGCCTGCTCGCCTCGTCACCCGTATTGTAGAAGATGACCGCGTCTCCCGCACGGTATTGCCTGACGATGTGCGCCGCCAACGCGTTTACATGAGCGGTGATGGGTGCTGTCAAGGTCACCAAATTGGGCAAGTTGAATTCCGAAGGCATGCTGGCGGCCAGCGGCGAGATCTGCAGCGCGTCATCCAACGATGCATTAAAACCAAACACCTGTATTTCCTTGGGAAACACAGGACCTACCACCAATGCGGCGCCTTGGACCTCCTCCAGTTTCGCGATGCGCGCATTTTCGCCCGGGTCATCGCGGGTATCCAATACATTCACCTTGAAATGCGTACCGCCCTCAGCAAGCGCGTCCAACCCCAGCTTGAACCCCTGGTAGAAATCCAGGGCCAAGGCCGACCGCTTGATGTCGGCGGCACTGGGGGCATGCGGATTGGCTTTATCCAACTGAAATGGCAGCAACAGTGCGATGTTCCGCACATCGGTCTTTTCAGATTCGGTAATTGGCTCCTCCACCTCCGCTGCTCTTTGGTCGGCAGGCTTGGTTTCGGTTTCTTTCGGCTCCGTCTTGCTGCCCGACCCGCGCAGTACCCGTATTTTAGGCGTGCATCCGGTCATCAACAGCAGCGCGGCGATGCCGATTAACCAGCTACTCCCATTCAATCGTAGCCGGAGGTTTCGAACTAATGTCATATACAACCCTATTTATCCCTTTTACATGATTGATGATCTCGTTGGAGATCTTTGCCAGCAGTTCGTAAGGCAGATGCACCCAATCCGCTGTCATCCCATCCAACGATCCAACGGCGCGGAGCGCTACCACGTGTTCGTAGGTGCGCTCATCCCCCATCACGCCCACCGACTGCACCGGCAGGAAAATCGTGCCCGCTTGCCACACTTGGTCATACCAGCCCGATTCGCGCAAGTTGCGGATGTAAATATCATCAGCTTCTTGCAAAATCCGTACCTTTTCTGGTGTGATCTCCCCTAATATCCGGATGGCCAATCCCGGGCCGGGAAAAGGATGCCTTCCCAAGATATTAGGCGCGACCCCAAGTGCCTTGCCTACCCGGCGTACCTCATCCTTGAACAGCGTATTGAGCGGTTCCACGACCTTCAATTTCATGAAATCGGGCAACCCCCCCACATTGTGGTGGGATTTGATGGTCGCCGACGGTCCGTTGACCGATACCGATTCAATGACATCAGGGTAGATCGTGCCCTGTCCCAGCCACTTGACCTCCACACCCTCGGGCAGGTCGGCCTGTACGGCATGGGCAGCGTCATCAAATTCATCGATGAAAGCCGCCCCGATGATTTTACGTTTCTGTTCAGGCTCGCTTACGCCCGCTAATTTTGTATAAAACCGATCTTTTGCGTTTACACCTTTGATATTGAGGCCAATGTGCCGGTATGACTCCAGTACCTGTTCATATTCATTTTTGCGCAACAGCCCGTGATCCACAAAAATGCAATGCAAGTTTTTGCCAATGGCCTGATGCAGCAATACGGCCGCCACGGTAGAGTCTACCCCACCGGATAGCGCCATGATCACGTGGTCATTGCCCAATCGCGCCTTCAGTGCCGCTATCGTTGTCTCCACAAACGCATCGGCCGTCCACGAAGGCGTGCACCCGCAGATGTCGATCACAAAGTTCTTCAACAAGGTGGTCCCATCGGTACTGTGCGTCACCTCCGGATGAAACTGTATGCCATAGGTTTGCGTGCCGCTGACGTGGTAGGCAGCCACCCGCACCTTATCCGTGCTGGCGATGATCTCAAAACTCGCTGGCACCTCCGCAATCGTATCACCGTGTGACATCCAGACCTGGGAATCGACGGGAATGTCGGACAGCAGCGGATTCGCATGGTCGACATGATGCAGATTGGCCCTGCCATATTCACGGATGGTAGACGCTACAACGGCTCCGCCTGAATGCTGCGCCATGTATTGGGCACCGTAGCATACCCCCAACACGGGGAACCTGGCTTCAAGCGAGCGGAAGTCAACTTGCGGCGCATCGGCCTGGCGTACCGAATAAGGGCTCCCTGAAAGGATCACGCCCTTGACGGAAGCGTCAATATCGGGAAGATGGTTATATGGATGGATTTCACAATAAACATTCAGCTCCCTCACCCGTCGTGCGATCAATTGGGTATATTGGGAGCCAAAATCAAGGATCATGATTTTCTCTGGCATGGGCCAAAGGTAAGGAATTTTGAATTACGATGGTGGTCTATTTCTTCACAAACTCCACCCTGCGGTTTTGTGCTTTCCCCTCTGGGGTGCCATTGTCTCCGATCGGTTCGCCTTCTCCCCTGCCATCGGTGTCCATGCGGCTTCCATCGATACCAAACTCCATCATCAATGCCTGCTTGACCGAAGCGGCGCGGTCTTTTGACAGCGTAAGGTTCAGGTCATCGCCACCGTCGCTGTCTGTATGTCCGATGATGAACACATTGACAGTTGGATTTTCCTTCAGCACGGCAGCAATTTCCTTCAGCACACCATAAGATTGGGGTTTGATCGTGGCCGAACCGGTATTGAAGTATATCCCCGTGGTGCTGAATTTGCCTTCCGTCAGGAGTTTACTGCGGGTATCTGGCGCACCCACGGCCAAGCGAATATTGCTGATCAAGTATTCGCTGTCGTTTTTTGCATTTTGCCTACTGAATACCAGCCCGTTGTAATTTACGCTCGGATCAAATGCACGGGGCAGATCCCATATTTTTGTCTCATCCACATAGAAACGAAGCCGCTGTTGCTGCCGCCATATGGATACTTTCACGACGTTTTTATCCCGGTTATTGAACGCCTCCAGCGCCCCCATCTCATTATCCATGGTTTTGGCACGATTCACCCAAACAGCATAGTTGCTCCTACCGCGCGGCTCCGATCCCGCATCCTGCGGGTGCAGAAATATGGCCACACCCGACGTCTTTCCGGCCCCATAATGACCCCATCCGGCAAAATCCTTCGGCGCCGCGAGATGGGCCAGGGAAATCATCAAGTCCGTGTCGTAATAACTATATCCAGGTGTCACCGCCAGATCAAATTCCAAGGTAAAATTTTCAGGGAGGTCCCTGATAAACTCCGGAAATACACTGCCTTTCGTCGTCAACGCCAGCCACCTGCCTTCCAGCCCTTCAATCGTCTTGATCTCACCGCTGGCGTCGGTATTCCACTTCGCGGGGAAGTCACCCACGGCATCTTGCAGGAAATCCTCGACGGCGATGACCCGCTCCCCGGGCACAAAATCGAATTTGCCGTAGGATGCAAAGGTCTTGGTAGCGGCCATCGTGCTTTCCGCTGGTTGGCCTCCTGCTTCGTCTTTCCCTCCGGCCGCCGGGCCATCCTTTTCGTCGCTTTTCCCGGTCCGTCCGTCAAACACCTTGTCCAGTGCTTCATCCGTCTTGGTTTCGGTTTCCCGCTCGACCCGGCGCTCGATGGTCCGTTCGGCCGCCCGTTCGGCTTTTTTGGCCAGCTTCTTCAAGAGCTGCGCGTGCGCCGGGCTTACCATAGTCATCAATGCGAGTATACCCGCCAACGAAGTCCGTAATTTCATCATTTGTCAGCAATTTGATGCAAACACAAAATTGACGATCAGACTCGCGCGCGGCAATACACCAAATTAGGTATTTTGATGGAGGGGAATCATTCGATGTACACCTTGACCGAGTCCGAGCTCAGCCTCGATCGGAACCAGGCCTCCAGCTTTTCCCGGTCGGCAATTGTTTTCTCCGGATCGGACGAACCTACGAAAAGTGAAAAATAGGCGTGGGCATGCAAAGAATCATCATAAATGAGCTGATCAGCCGTGCCGCAGGTCTGTATTTCGGGAAACAGGGGTTTCAACTCCTTGAGCAACTGCATACCCAGGTTCCTTTTCCGGCTTGCACTGTCCTGCGCCTGCAAGGTTCTGGCCAGTTCGGCCCGCAGCCGGTTGATCTCCGACTGCTGGCTGTTGATCGCCAGCAAGTTTTCCGAGGTTTCATCGACAGAAAAACCCTGCTGTATAGTCACATTAGCGTTCTTCAAGGCATAATGCCGGATATTGGCAACAACCGCTGCCTTCACGGAATCAGGGATCAGCCTTCCGCCGTAGATCAGCCGGATCGTCCTTTTGGCCGGATCGATTTCCGATTTCAGCAAGTAATCCCCTTCGATGTACGTCTCATTGCGGATAAAGGCATTGGCCTCTTGCACAAACCGCTCCTGCCGCACCAGCACCATACCGAAATACAGGCTGGGAACGATCGTGACGGTGACGATGGCACTGACCCAGCGATTGGCCGTTTTCTTGGTTCCCTCATCCGTTTTATGCCAAATGGGATATTTCAGGAACCGTACGGTCACCAGCGTTGCTGCCGCGATGAAAACCGTGTTGATGGTAAAGAGGTAAAATGCCCCGAAGAAAAAGTTCCATGTTCCAGTTGCCAAGCCGTATCCAGCGGTACACAACGGCGGCATCAACGCAGTGGCAATGGCAACACCCGGAATCACGTTGCCCTTCTGCTTGCTGGACAACGCCATGATACCCGCCAATCCGCCGGCCAACGCGATGAACACATCGTAAATGTTGGGTTGGGTACGGGCCAGCAGCTCAGAATGGGCCTCACTCAGCGGACTGATGAGAAAATAAAGGGTAGAAGCACCCAGGCTCGATGCAACGGCAAATCCGAAATTGGCCAGCGAACGCCGGAGCAGCTTGAAATCGTACGTCGCTAGACTGTATCCCACACCCAGTATGGGGCCCATCAAGGGGGATATCAACATCGCACCGATGATGACCGCTGTGGAATTGACGTTCAACCCGACGCAGGCAATGAGAATGGCAAAAATCAGGATCCATAGATTCGTGCCCCTGAAATAAATACCCCTTTCCACGACATCGTGGATGACATCAAAAGCCTCCCGTTCGGATTTGAGACTGAATTTCTCGAGGATCGTCTGTATGTTCATCATCCGAATATACGAACATTTGGCGATGCGTATGCATCATCCCATTTTAGTCGCGGTCCATCCAGTGCTCCGCATTTTTGATATCCAGCTGCTCTGCATGGAATTCCGGGTCTTTTCCAGCGCGCTTTTGCTTCTTGTAGTCAGCCAGCACCTTCAGCGCCGGCTTGCGGAGCAACAAAATCGCAATCAGGTTGAGCCATGCCATCAACCCCACCCCGATATCGCCAAGCGTCCAGGCGACCGCGGCGGTTTTGACCGTCCCGTAGTAAGTAGCCCCCAATATCAGGATGCGGAGGCCCCAAATCATCCACTTATGACGTCCGTGCTTGTCCAGGTAGCTTAGGTTGGTCTCGGCCATATAATAGTACGCCATGATGGTCGTAAAGGCAAAGAAGAGCAGGGCAAATGCCACGAATCCGGCCCCCATGCTCGGGAAATGATGAGCGATGGCTTGCTGGGTGTACTCCGACCCGATCTCGGCACCGGGAATGTTTTCTACGATATAGCTCCCATCGGGGTGCTGCACATTGTATTTGCCGGTAAACAGGATCATCAGCGCCGTGGCGGTGCACACAAACAGGGTATCGACATATACCGAAAATGCCTGCACCAGTCCTTGCTTGGCCGGGTGACTCACCTCAGCCGCAGCCGCCGCATGCGGCGCAGTCCCTTGTCCCGCTTCATTGGAATAGATCCCCCGCTTCACTCCCCAGGCCACGGCCATGCCGATGACGGCTCCAAAAGCCGGTTCCAGGTTAAATGCCGACCGGATAATGAGACTGAATACCCCGGGGATTTCACGATAGTTCATCCCGATGATGATCAGTGCCATCAGGATATAGGCCCCCGCCATAAAGGGTACGACCACCTCGGCCACTTTGCCGATGCGCTTGACACCCCCGACGACGATCAGGCCCAGTAACAACGCCAACCCAATGCCCGTGTATTCAACCGGAATATTGAAGGCGTGTTGTGCGCTTACCGCAATGCTATTGCTTTGCACGCCCGGCAGGAAGACCGCCGTACTGAGAATCGTGGCCACGGCAAATACCACGGCATACCATTTGACACCCAGTCCCTTTTCAATATAAAAGGCGGGACCACCGCGATATTGGCCATCCTTCACCTCTTTATAGAGTTGTCCCAATGTGGCTTCGACAAAAGCCGATGCACTCCCCAAGAACGCAATCAACCACATCCAAAATACCGCACCCGGTCCACCCATGGCAATCGCCGTAGCGACACCGGCAATATTACCGGTACCGATCCTGCCGGATAGCGCGATGGCAAACGCCTGGAAAGAAGAAACGCCTGTTTTGGACCCGCTGCCGCCAATCAGCAGCTTGACCATATCTTTCAGGTACCGGACCTGTAAAAAACCGGTTGCGAATGAAAAATAGATCCCGACCCCAAGGCATAAGACGATCAGTGCGTTGCTCCAGATGACATTATTGACGGCGTTGATAACTTGCTCCATAAGTTGATTTTATCTATGGGGCGCAAGATAGGGAATATTTGACGTTATTGAAACGGTCCGTTAGTGCAACAGCGCCCTTATTTTCAGGTGAAAGCTACCCTTCACATACTTGCCGGACTCGCTGACCGATCCCGAGTTGACGAAGGTCGAATTAAATCCGTACCGGCCTTTTATTTGGAATACGCCATAATCACCATCAGTACCTATACGCTTGATTTCGGTGATTTCGGTAAATTCAGTATCCGACTGGCCGGCCTTACTCTCCAGCCGTCCAAATGACACATCCAGTTTATCATCGTCCAACGGCAGTTTCATCGTATACTGAAACGAGCCGGGAATGCTGTTAAACCGGCCAACAGGGTATATGCCGATATTTTCCGCCTTTTCGAGCTCACTTGCATATTTCGGATACGACAGCGTGAACGTGGTAAAGGCCGACGCTGAACTGGCCCGTACATACACCACCTCCGGATCTGCTGCATCCCCAGGGCTCAGATCCAGATGCGTACAATCGATCTGCCGCTTCCAATCGGGCGTTTCAAAGGCGAGGTGCAGGCTGTTGGGGATGGCATTGCCGCCACTCCCGCCAGGGGCGTCGGGATTGTCCGGATCATCCGGACCCAAATTGGTTTTGGCACATGATGCCACTAAAAACAAACCGACAATACACGACGTTTTGAGGACATTCAGAATAGGCTTTTTCATAGTTAATATCTGATGGTGAATGTTATTGCGCAAATGTAGCACGCCATCGGACATTGCGAAATACTCACTTCTGGGTATTTTGAAACCTACGCCAATAATAAAAAACCCTTGCTTCACCGGGTGAAACAAGGGCTGATGCGAACCGCGGCAATCAGGGATATTTACAGCTTGCTGTTCACATCCACGGCGTTGAGTTCTTCAAACGCCTGGGTAAGCCGCTTCACAAAGGTTTCTTCACCTTTGCGCAGCCATACGCGCGGGTCGTAGTATTTCTTGTTCGGCGAGTCCGGTCCCTCCGGGCTGCCGATCTGGCTTTGCAGATAGCCTTCCTTGGATTGATAATAGCTGCGCACACCGTCCCAAAACGCCCATTGCATATCCGTGTCGATATTCATCTTGATGGCCCCATAAGAGAGTGCTTCCGTAATTTCTTCCGGAGCCGAACCCGAACCGCCATGGAACACAAAATTGACCGGCTTTTCGGCAGACAGGCCAAACTTTTTACGGATGTATTCCTGCGAATTGTGCAGGATCACGGGTTGCAGTTTTACATTACCCGGTTTATATACCCCGTGCACATTGCCAAAAGCGGCCGCCACCGTGAATTTATCACTTACCTTGTTCAGCTCTTCATAGGCATAGGCGACTTCTTCCGGCTGGGTATACAGCTTGGCGCTGTCCACGTCCGAATTGTCCACCCCGTCCTCTTCCCCACCCGTTACGCCGAGCTCGATCTCTACGGTCATGCCAAGTGGCTTCATCCGCTGGAGGTACTTCTTTGAAATCTCGATATTTTCGTTGATCGGTTCTTCCGATAGATCAAGCATATGAGAAGAAAACAGCGGCTTGCCATGCTGCGCAAAAAACCGCTCGCCGTGGTCTAGCAGTCCGTCAATCCAGGGCAGCAGTTTTTTAGCCGCGTGGTCGGTATGCAACACCACCGCCACCCCATAATGTTCAGCCAGTAGGTGCACGTGCTGGGCCGCGGATACCGCACCCAGAATGCACGCCTGCAAACCATCGTTGTTCAACGATTTGCCTGCGAAAAATTGGGCTCCGCCATTGGATAGCTGGATGATAACCGGAGAATTGACCGCTTTGGCCGTCTCCATCACGGCATTGATGGAATTGGTGCCGATGATATTGACAGCCGGCAATGCAAACTGATGAGCTTTAGCCACCTCAAACAGCTCCTGCACGGCATCACCGGTGACCACTCCTTTAAAATCTTTCAAACTCATGATATTGTCTTATTTTTGAGGTTCCGAAAGTAGCGATAATTTTCGGAAATACGTAATTCCGATTGAGACTCCTCCGATACTTTTCCGAGACTCCTCCGAGACTTCTTCGATGTGCACGCACCGTGCAGGCACGGTAACTCCACGTTGAGTCCACGTTTTGCCGCAAAAAACGTGCTTTCAATGTGGACGCATCCCGTCCGGACCCCGCCGGTATGTCGGAGCAGTGCCGGAGCAGTGCCGCACGAGTCTCGAAGCACTAGCAACGAATGTTCGAAGATGTCGTCCGCACGCAGCGCTCGTGGATATTATCAATACCCCAACGCGATTCCGCCATAAAAATTCCGCAATGCTGCGGCATTGAAGAAACGGCCACCGAACGCGTTGATATCATTACCAAGGCTGTATTGCTGGTTCAACAAATTATCCCCGCCGGCAAACACTTGCAGTCTCCATTTTTGTCCCAACGACCGCTCCCAGCTTATTTTGGCCTGCAAGAGGTGATAGGGATCGCCGAACGCCGAATTGGCATCGTCCAATGGAATGGCCGAGGTATAATGGTGCAGGATATAGCCGCTGACCCCCAGCGGAAATTGAGCAAAGACACTGCTGACCACGGTGCTGGCCGGTACACCGGTGAGCTTATTGCCGGTAAAATCATCATCGCCCACGCGGTAATCGCCAAAACGGAACCTACTCAACGTCAGATTGCTCCCCACTTGGAGCCCACGCAACACCCCGCTTTGGCGGGGTGCAACCGCCCACACAGCGGCCGAGAGCTCCAATCCCCGCTGGTCGACCCTCCCCGCATTATCGAAAAACTCTGCACCGGTGTCACGCAGCTGGCGGATAATCGCGTCAGCCATCCGATAGTAAAATACCGACCCATCTATAAACGTCCGCCGGTTGCGCGTCTGCCACCGGAAACCCGTTTCATAGTTCCATCCCGTCTCGGCGACCAATGCCGTATTGATGAGGTTATCCGATGGCCGGACCTCGGCAATGGTGGGTGGCGAGTAGCCGCGCGAAACGGAGAAGCGCCCCGCCAGCTGCGGTGTCATCAGGTAAGACAATGCCACCCGTGGCATCCATTCGGGATCAAATGGCCGGTCTGTAAAGGCCAACTCCTTAACTGGGAAAATAGATCGGTGCTGATATCCATAGTAGTTGAGACTCAGCGCAGCCTCCAGTGTCAGCCGACGAAACACATCAGCGCTGAACCGCGCAAAATAGAAATGTTGGAGGCTTTTCAGTACGTCTATCGTCTGTTGATCGCCCTTGACTCCCCCATGATTATCATAGTTGGCGATATCCGTTCCCCCGCGCTGCCACTCCAGTCCGGCATTGACGCGCCAGGAAAAAGTCTCCGGATCTCCGTCGGCGTAGTCGATATAGGTACGGATGCCTACATTGTACTCATTCCGTATTTCATAATTGGTGATAAATGGATTTCGGAAGTCGGTATGTGTACCGAAGATACTGGCCACGTGCCTGAATTTGCTGCTGATCCGAGCATCATGGACCAACCCGCCGACCAGGGTTTTGTTGGTGATACCGGCTTGCTGCTCGGCCGCCCCGGGTATTGTCGGGGTAGCCGGCCGGGCCGATCTCGGGTTTTCTTCATACTGCGCCGCTGTCAGTCCCCCTGGAGTGCGGTATCGGAGATCGGAGTATACCGCAATCAAACGCAATTCGTTAGCAGGCGTATAGTTCCACCGTTGTACGGTTTGAAAAGACGCGCGCTTCATCGCCGCGTTTTGCCGATAGCCGTCGGCACGTTGGTATGCCTGGCTGACGCCGAAGCGATAGGCAGGTGACGGGTGAAGCACGGCGGAGAACTGCTCGTGGAACAGGCCGAACGAGCCCCCATTTAAGCGCAGGGATGCGGCGTTGCCGGTATCACCCGACATCCCTTGGGGCCGGATGAGCACCACGCCGCCCGAATTAGCGCCGAAAAGGCTTCCATCAGGGCCTTTTAGCACTTCAATCCCATCCATACTGCCCGCATCTAAGAGGTTTAAATAGGTATTGCCCCCAGCGTCTGTCAGCGGAATCTCGTCGAGATACACTTTTACGTTTCTGACGCCGAAGGGCGAACGCAACAGGCTACCCCGAAGCGAGAGGCGGTAACTGCCCGGCGAGCGCTCTTCCATCCGCACACCCGGCACGGTATTGAGGGCAGGCAGCAGCGTCTGACCACTTTGATGAGCCAGCGTATGGCGACCGACCACTCCGGCTGACGTAGTTACCCGCAACAGCGGCTGCGCCACGAAATACGCATTGACCGATACCTCCTCCAAATGCGTGGCGGTGTCCGGGATCGACTGGGCAATGGACTGTAATGAACTAATGAGTAAAACGAGCGTGGTAAAACGGATCATGCGCCTTCAAACTTTGGACGAAAATAATGATAATACCGCAACGATATGCCTGATGCGTGCCATTGTAACATGAATTAAACTTTGACCGCCCGAAAAAGTCTAACGAAAGGGAGGAAAGGAATCATGAAAGCAATCATGGCCAGCATATTCATCATCAGTTCGGTCGTAGCATTCGCGCAACGAACGGATACAACAGCGGAACGAGACACCGTACACCTATCAAAATTGGAAATCGACCGCAAGAAGAAGGAAGTATTTGCCGGTAAAGACTCCAACTTAGTGGTGCACATTGACACCCTGATCATCAAGGACCGGGGACAACTCGTTTTCTTCGGCAAGAAGAATGTTGAACTCCGGGTAGGCCATGCCGAAATCGATAAGCGCGCCTACATTTTCGGCACCGACGGAAAGAACAATGGAACCGATTTCGACATCGACATGCGATTTGAAAAACTGGGAGCATTGTATGTGTTAGCAGGTGGACAGGACGCCAACAATAATGGGTCGCGCACCTACCCCAATGGGGATGGTGGTAATGTTACGTTCACGTACGATAGTACGGGGGTTGTACCCCAAAGTGAAGATAAGAAATCGGCACACTACCTACAGCTCGATACCCGCGCGGGTGGCTATCGTGTCAATCCGCAAACGGATCTCCGAAACATCTACGGCTTGATCAATATGGGTAGCGCCGGCAGGCCGTTAGGCAACTTGTCCCAGGGAAGGGTATATTCCGGATCGCCGGGAAAAGATGGGAAAAGCACCGTGAAAGCCCGATAGGCCGTGACGGATGAATCAAGTCTTGCGACCGATCGCTTCTAATGCCCCTTCAAATGTCGGATAGCTGAACTGGAACCCGGTGTTTCGGATCTTTTCGGTCGATACGCGGGTGCTGCTCAGCAGCAGTTCGCTCATTTGACCCAATATGGTTTTCAACATAAAAGCAGGGACCTTTGGCAGCCACGACCGACCCTGTTGCTTGGCGATGGCGCGGACAAATGTCGAAAATGAAATCTGCTCCGGAGCCGACATGTTGTAAACGCCGTGTATTCCATTGTGCTCCAGCGCGAATAGGTATAAGGAAACAACATCGTCGATGTGTATCCAGGGCATCCATTGGTTGCCCGTTCCAGGTACGATACCCAATCCCCTTTTGATCAGATCGGCAAATTTGCGGTAGATACCCCCTTCGGCTGACAGTACCACGCCGCTTCTCAATGAGACGGTCCGTAATCCCATATCCCGTCCGCGACTGACCGCTCGCTCCCACGCTGCGCAGGTCTGACCCAGAAAATCATTTGCCGGCGGCTTGTCCTCCGTCATCCATTCGTCGCCCCGGTCATTGTAGTAGCCCGTTGCAGATGCCGAAATAACCGCTTTTACAGGGGGTGCAGCTTGTTGCTTCAGCAGGCGGTAGAGCAATTCGATGGGTTCGGTTCGGCTTGCTAAGATCAGCTGCTTTCGTTTATTGCTCCAGGGCAGGGCGCCGATGTTCTCACCCGCCAGGTGGATAATCGCCGTTACCCCATCCAGGCAAGCCGGGTCTACCTGATCCGCTGAAACATCCCATTCAAAAAACTGCACACCGGACAGATCGCTTACCCGCTTGGTTCTACTCAAGGCATTGACGAAATAACCGCGCTCGACCAACACCGGCATCAGCGCCCGCCCGATCAAACCACTTGCCCCGGTTACCAATACGCGTTTGTTCATTTCCATGTGCGATCATTTCGTCAATAGGCATACCTCAACCCAATGCGTATTCGACGGCGACATTAAAAGACGCCAGACGAATCGGATACAGCGTAGTCAATCCGCTATTGACCGTTACCAAATCCTTGCGCATGTAGATGAGAAACGCCGCCGTGACATCTTGCTCAAACTTGTAGAAATAGCGACCCAACAAAATCGACACCGGCATGCCCAACCCTGGCAGCGCCAATACTTTCTTCTTCAGTTTCGCAATGCGCAGATAGCGCTCAAAGGCCTCTTTATAGGTCATCACTTCCGGTCCGCCGATGTCAAAGGTCTGCCCATGCGTCTGCTCATCGGCAATAATTTTGCTCAAGTATGCGCACACATCCAACAAGTGTATCGGCTGGCAATGGCTTTTGGCAAAGTCCCTCGGGAGGATCACCAGCTTCTGTTTGGACAGCGTCGACAGGATATTCATGAGCGCAGACCCCTTCCCGACGATATTGCTGATCCGTACTACGGTATAATTGATGCCGCTTAGGCTAATGTACGACTTGATCTTTTCGACGTTATCGTCCGCCAATTTAGTGACATAGATCAGGTGTTTGCATGCGGTGGCTTTCAGCGCCCGGATGTATTTTTGCAGCGCGATCAATTCCATTTCCAGCCGGATGTCAATTTCATTGATCGGGGATTGGTTAAAGTAGAAGGCCACCTCCGTATCCCGATCCAGCTCGGCCGATAGCTTCCCCCTGAATAAATCACCCTCCATCACCTCAATGCCATACTTCTTCGGCACATGCTGATAGAAAAAGTCGCTGTTTCTGATCAGGCAGGTAACTTGATGGCCCTCTTCAGCTAGGCAAACGGATATGTTTCTGGCTAAATAATTATTAAGACCGGTAATCAGTACTTTCATACGCTACCACTTAATGTTGGTGTAAGAAAATCCGCTAGGTATTAGCGAATCCTTCAAAAGCTCGTATTCTTTGGATAATCCAATTCAGGACAAATCTAGAAAAAAAGTAGCGAATTGTGTTTTTTTTGTCAATATTCATGTTAGTTCCTGACTAGCTGCACTTCTAATGGATAATAAACGCTACATTTGTAGAATTTAATCCATCCGTAAACATGGACAAAAGGACAATCTTGGTTTGGTTCAGGAATGACTTGCGTATCCACGACAATGAGATACTGCTTCGCGCTGTTGAGCGCAGCCATCAAATTGTGCCTGTTTTCTGTTTCGACCCCCGCTATTTTGCCGACACCAAATATGGCACCAAAAAAACGGGCGTACTGCGTGCCGCATTCCTGCGCGAAAACGTATTGGCGCTGCGGCGCGAGCTGCAGCGGCTCGGCGGCGACCTGATCATTGCCCATGGTTATCCCGAACTACTCCTTCCGCAGATTGCCGCAAGACACGAGGTGGATGAAGTGTATCACCACCGCGAGGTGGCGTTTGAAGAAACGCAGATCTCCGCGTTGGTGGAAGAAGCGCTGTGGAAGATGCAGATCAACCTCCGCCACTTCATCGGCCATACCCTATACCATAAAGAAGATCTGCCGTTTCCGATCAAAGATATTCCCGATGCCTTTACTGTTTTCAAGAAGAAGACCGAACGGGAGAGTTCCATCAGGCCTCAATTGAGCAGTCCGACGGTCGTTCGGGTACCCGAAGGGATGGATACCGGCCAGCTTCCCGACCTGTCGGCATTGGGGTTCGGCACATCCGAAATCGAACAGGCGGCCGCCAACCGTTTCCAGGGCGGCGAGGCCACGGCACTGGATCGCATGAAAGCGTTTTTACATGACGGGGACAATACTCCATTATCGGATTATTCCTGCTTATCGCCTTACATCGCCGTTGGTGCACTCTCGCCGAATACGTTTTATCATGCGGTGAAAGAAGCTGAAAAAACGACATTGGACAAAAAGCGCGTCGATCAGCTTATCTTGAAGTTACTGTGGCGTGACTATTATCGGTTTATGTTCAAAAAACATGGCAACCGCTTTTTTCACCTGGGTGGTCTGACCGGCACCCCGCCCACTACCCTTGATGACGACCATCATTTTGAGCGTTGGAAAACCGGCAATAGCGGCAACCTGGCAGTAGACAAAAGCATACATCAACTGAATGATACCGGGTGCCTGTCGCATCAGCAACGTATCCTGGTCGCCACCTACCTCATCCACGAGTTGAAGGTCAACTGGCTGAAAGGGGCTGCCTGGTTTGAAGAAAAGCTCCTGGATTACGGACCGGCCAACAACTACGGCAACTGGGCGCACCTGGCCGGAGTCGGAAGCAGCGCAAAAGATAATAAACCGGTCGATCTGGAAAAGTTAAGCGCGCAGTGCTACCCCAAAGAAGCCTTGGCCTTCGGATAAGGAGGAGCCTCCTCCCTATTAACGCCATTCCCGATACGCTATAATCGATTTTCGTTAAAATTTGGCGACAAAATTGTGGGATATTGCTATGGTAAACGATTTATTAGTTTTAACTTTGACGCATTATTGCATTAAACATCTAAATGGACAAACTTTCTTATCTTAGTAACGCAGATTCGGCTTACATCGACTCGTTATACGAAGCATATAAAGAAGACCCTAATGCTATTGATTTCGGTTGGCAAAAGTTTTTCGAGGGATTTGATTTTGGCCAAAATGGAACCGGTACCGCAACCCAGGCGACACCCGACCATGTGCTGAAGGAAATCAACGTACTGAACATGATCAACGGCTATCGGGACCGTGGTCACTTATTCACCGAAACCAATCCGGTACGCCAGCGCAGGAAATATTTTCCGGGCAAGGAACTGGAAACCTTCGGCCTGAGCGAAGCCGATATGGATACGGTATTCAATGCCGGTGTCGAAGTAGGCTTGGGACCTGCCAAATTGCGCGATATCCGGCAGCTGATCGAAGATACCTATTGCCGCTCCATCGGCGCCGAATTTAAATACATCCGCAGCCCAGAGAAAATCAAGTGGCTGCAGGACCACATGGAAGGTGAGCGCAATACGCCCAATTTCCCGCTGGAGAAGAAAAAGCGGATCCTGCAAAAGCTCAATGAAGCGGTGGTGTTCGAAAATTTTCTCGGCACCAAATTCCTCGGCCAGAAGCGCTTCTCGCTGGAAGGTGCCGAAAGCCTGATCCCGGCGCTCGATTCGGTCATCGAAAAAGGAACCGAGCTGGGTATTCAGGAGTTTGTCCTTGGCATGGCCCACCGGGGCCGGCTCAATGTGTTGACCAATATATTGGGCAAGTCATACGAAACCATCTTCTCGGAATTTGAAGGAAAAACCTATGCCGAAGAGGCTGAGCAGGACTTCGGCGGGGATGTCAAGTACCACTTGGGATATTCTACCGATATCACCACGAACAATGGGGCCAGCGTACACCTGAGCCTGGTACCCAACCCGTCTCACCTGGAAACGGTAGACCCCGTGGTAGAGGGCATCGTGCGTTCGAAAATCGATATGAAATACGATGGCGATGCCACCAAGATCGCTCCGATACTGATACACGGCGATGCCGCCGTTGCTGGCCAGGGCATTGTATATGAAGTGATCCAAATGTCCAAGCTGGAAGGTTTCCGCACCGGCGGCACCATTCACATCATCGTCAACAATCAGGTGGGCTTTACGACCAACTTCAAGGACGCGCGGTCATCCACCTATTGTACGGATATTGCAAAGGTGACCTTATCCCCTGTATTTCATGTGAACGGGGATGACGTGGAAGCGCTGGTGTACGCGATTAATCTGGCGGTAGAATACCGTCAAAAATACCATACCGACGTTTTCATCGACCTGCTGTGTTACCGGAGATACGGGCATAACGAGGCCGATGAGCCCAAATTTACGCAGCCCTTGCTGTATAAGGCGATCGAAAGACACCCCAATCCGCGCGAGATATACAATAAGAAATTACAGGAACAAGGCAGTGTAGATGCCAACCTCGCCAAGGAGATGGAAAAGGATTTCCGCAAGTTGCTGCAGGAACGGCTGGACGATTCAAAAGAGGACCCCAATCTGACACAGGACAATCCGATGTATTCAGGTGCCTGGAAAGGCCTCCGTAAAGCGAAATATGAAGATATTTTTGTGCCCGCCAAAACCGGCGTGACCGAAAAGAATTTCTTGTCCTTAGCGAAAGCCATCAGCACCTTGCCGACGGATAAGAAGGTCTTCCGCAAGATTTCACGCCTCTTTGAAGAGCGGCTCAAGATGGTGGAAACCAAGACCTTCGATTGGGCCATGGGCGAATTGATGGCCTATGCCACATTGCTGGATGAGGGCGCGCGCGTACGCGTGAGCGGACAGGATGTGGAGCGTGGCACGTTTTCCCACCGCCACTCGGTGCTTACCCTGGAGGATTCTGAAGAAGAATACATACCGTTACAGCAAATCAACGGCGGCGAACGATTCAACATCTATAATTCGCACCTGTCCGAATACGGTGTGCTGGGGTTCGAGTATGGCTACGCGCTGGCCAACCCCCAATCACTGACCGTGTGGGAAGCGCAGTTCGGCGACTTTTATAATGGCGCTCAGATCATTGTAGACCAATATATCTCCAGTGCCGAAACCAAATGGAGGCGTTCCAATGGCTTGGTCATGCTGCTGCCACATGGACTGGAAGGACAGGGTCCTGAACACTCCTCGGCGCGTATCGAACGCTTTTTGGAGCTTTGTGCGGAAAACAATATGCAGATCGTTAACTGCACGACACCGGCAAACTTCTTCCATGTGTTGCGCCGGCAGATCAAACGGGATTTCCGGAAACCGCTTATTGTCTTCACGCCGAAGAGCTTATTGCGCCATCCGAAGGTGGTGAGCGACATTTCGGCGTTTACGTCAAAATCCCAATTTCAGGAGGTCATTGATGACGATTATGTGAAATCAGCCGGCGTCAAACGCGTCCTCTTCTGTTCGGGCAAGATCTACTATGACCTGCTCGAAAAACAGCAAACGGATGAACGTAAAGACGTAGCCATCATACGCGTCGAACAACTCTACCCTACTCCGATGGATAAGCTGCGCGCTGTACGCAACAAGTACAAAAACGCCAAGGAATTTCTTTGGGTGCAGGAAGAACCCGAGAATATGGGTGCGTGGCCTTACATATGCCGTAAATTCAGAAACCGGAACATTGCGTTGGAAGTGGTATCACGCAAGGAAAGCAGCAGCACCGCCACCGGGTACGCCAAACAGCATATCACGCAACAGTTGGCGGTGGTAGGCCGGGCATTTGAGGACAAGGCAGGTACAGAGGTCAAGGAAAAAGTAAAAGCCAACGTAAAGGTAGCCGCCAGCGTGGATTGACCAACTAGTTAAAAAACAGTCATATATGAGCATAGCAATAAAAGTACCGACCGTCGGTGAATCCATCTCGGAAGTGACCCTCTCTCAGTGGTTGAAACAGGATGGCGATTATGTGGAAATGGATGAGAATATTGCAGAATTAGAGTCGGACAAAGCAACTTTTGAACTGCCTGCCGAAAAGGCCGGTATCCTTAGAATTGTCGCCCAAGAGGGTGATACGCTGGAGATCGGAGCACTGGTGGCCACCATCGAAGTAGGCGGAGCACCCGCCAAGACCGATGAGGGCAAGGCCGATAAGCAACCCGCCGAAGCGTCAAGCACACCACAGGCGGATCGTACACCTGCACCCCAAGCGAGCAGCAACGGCAGCAGCTATGCCAGCGGAACGGCCTCACCCGCCGCCGCCAAGATCCTCCGGGAAAAAGACATCGACCCTGCTTCCCTAAAGGGCACGGGTAAAGATGGGCGCATTACGAAGGAAGATGCTGAAAACGCCGATAAATCTGAAGCTCCAAAGGCAAAAGCCGCTGCTGAGCCCAGTAAACCGGCGGAAGCCGCAGCGCCCAAAGCACCCAGCGGCGCGAGAGCAGAACGCCGCGAAAAAATGTCATCGCTTCGCAAGACCATCGCCAAACGCTTGGTGTCGGTCAAGAATGAGACCGCGATGCTCACCACCTTCAATGAGGTGAACATGAAGCCGATCATGGACCTACGGGCTAAATACAAGGATATCTTCAAAGAAAAACACGGCGTAGGACTGGGATTCATGTCATTCTTCACCAAGGCGGTATGTACCGCCCTGAAGGAATGGCCTGCCGTAAATGCCCGCATCGAAGGCGATGAGATCGTGTATAGCGATTTTGTTGATGTTTCCATTGCGGTATCGGCGCCGAAGGGATTGGTCGTGCCGGTCATCCGGAATGCCGATTCGCTGTCCTTGCATGAAATTGAAAAGGCGGTTGTTGAACTGGCCACGAAAGCCCGGGACAATAAGCTGACCATCGAGGAAATGACCGGAGGCACGTTTACCATCACTAACGGCGGGGTATTCGGCTCCATGATGTCTACGCCCATCATCAACGCGCCGCAATCGGCCATCCTGGGCATGCACAACATCATTGAGCGTCCGGTTGCCGAAAACGGCCAGGTGGTGATCCGGCCGATGATGTACATTGCCATGTCATACGACCACCGGATCATCGACGGACGCGAGTCGGTCAGTTTCGTCGTTCGCCTGAAACAGTTATTGGAAGATCCTGCTCGGCTGCTGCTGGAAGTTTAAACGGCGCCGGGCCTGCGGCAATGAATTGCAAGGGAACAGTCCAGCCGGAGTCGCTTCGACGGTTGAGCAGGTATCTCCATTGATAAATCGACAACCTTGCTTTTATAGGCAAGTTTAGCTAAGTTTGGCGAAACTTCACCTATATGGTACTTGATTCCGAATTCTTCACTAAATTCCTGAGGTTTGGTCTTGTCGGTTTATCCGGAGTGGTCGTTGATTTTGGCGTTACCTGGATCTGCAAAGAAAAACTCCGCTTCCATAAATACCTGGCCAATTCGCTCGGCTTCTGTGTGGCGACCGTCAGCAATTACCTGCTCAATAAATATTGGACGTTTAAAGTGTTTGGCAGCCAGGGCATGTTTCTGGAGTTTTCAAAATTTGCGGGCTTCGCGCTGGTGGGACTGCTGATCAACAACCTGGTTGTATTCCTCCTGCATGGAAAAATGAACCTGAACTTTTATTTATCTAAACTCATTGCCATTGCCATCGTATCCATCTGGAACTTTTTTGGCAATTATATCTATACTTTTTCCACCCAATTATACTAACGCCCTATGCCCGATAAAGCTACGCACACCATTTCCTATTTCTTGCTGGCTTGGTTGCTCATCAACCTGGTGCAGGCCGGCTTTTCGGAACTGCATTACGACGAGGCGTATTATTGGGTGTTTAGCCGGTTCCTGGATTGGGGGTATTACGATCATCCGCCCATGGTGGCGCTGTTTATAAAAGTAGGTTCATCGGTGATGCATTCCGAACTGGGCACCCGGCTGGTCACCGTCTTCACCAACGTTGCCGCGATCGGGATCCTGTGGAAAATCGCTAAGCATTACGCGTACGATGCCAAGCTGTTTGTGCTGCTGTATAGCAGCATGCTCATCCTGCACGTCTATAGCTTCATTACCACGCCTGACAGCCCGCTATTCTTCTTTACGGCGTTGTTTTATTACGTCCTGCACCGTTATCTGAAGGAGGATAGGCTGAAATATGCCGTCATACTGGCCTTGATAGCCGCTTGCATGTTATATAGCAAATACCACGCGGTATTGGTTTTCCTGTTTACTGTCCTTGCCCATTGGCCGCTGCTCAAACGTCCGAGTTTTTGGCTCACTGCGGGCTTAGCAGCCGTCCTGTTCTTACCGCATATCCTTTGGCAAGTCAACAATGACTACCCTTCCATCGCGTATCACCTCTTTGATCGCACTGCACGGGCATATCGCCTTTCGTTTACCACTGATTTCATCCTGGGGCAAGTCCTCATTGCCGGTCCAGTGACGGGTATTTTTCTATATTATTATGTCTATAAGCAGCCAACCACGGACACATTCTTCCGGATACTGAAATTCAATTGCTTCGGATTCCTGCTATTCTTCCTGCTCAGTTCATTCAATAGCCGCGTCGAAGCGCACTGGACCTTACTCGCGTTTATCCCCTTCTTTTTGCTGGTGTACGCATACCTTGCCCACCGGCCTAAGATGCCGGTTTGGTTAACGAAACTGCTGTATGTCAATATCGGGTTCATTATCTTCATCCGGATCATCTTGATTTTCCCCCTACCTGGCTTATCCCAATTGAAAGGACTCCGGCAATTCTGGGGAAAAACGGCGTTTGCCCGGCAGCTCCATGAAGCGGTTGGGGATGAAAGGCTGATCATGGACAACGGTTTTCAGGACATTTCGAATTACAACTTCGTCAATAACACGGTCGAGGGCTTTTCGTACAACACACGCAACTATCGGAAAACCCAATATGATTATTGGCCGATCGAAGATAGCTTGCGCAACCACGGCGCCTATTTCGCCTCGTTCACACCGCATACCACCGATCAGCAGGATTCCATCGATACCCAGCGGGGTACGCTATATTTGAGGTATATCGACTCGGTGCGAATGTATCAAAAAGTAACGATTACGGTCAGCGGATTGGCCGAGCGGGCGACAGCGGGTGCATTGCATCCGGTCACGCTGGAAATCCACAATCCTTACCAGGATACGATTTCGTTTTCCAATGCCGGCACCAAGTGGCCCTGTTTTATCGAATACGGTTTTACCAAGTATTTCTTCCAGCAGGTGGCTTTCGAAGCGCTCCCCGGCGATTATCAAC
The DNA here is from genome assembly GCF_051400755.1 of Parapedobacter brassicae. Taxonomy (NCBI): domain Bacteria; kingdom Pseudomonadati; phylum Bacteroidota; class Sphingobacteriia; order Sphingobacteriales; family Sphingobacteriaceae; genus Parapedobacter; species Parapedobacter brassicae. Next base: position 599,600 of record NZ_JBLFFL010000002.1, on the reverse strand, counting down.
ACATACGGATTGCCCCCCGAGCATCCGCGCGCTTTTCCACTGCGGTCCGCATGCCCGTGATACCCGATGAATACTCCCTGATATTTTCCATTCGTACAGCGCCGTTCGCGGGGGCGAGAAACAGCCGGAAGATACCCCTAACGGTCTTAAGTAATTGATGATGTATACCATGCAGCGATTATCCTTTCTTTTTGTAGTGTTATTGTCGGTCGTCAACGCCCATGCCCAGGACATCGGATGGAATGTACACTTCCATGGCTTTGCCGATAACCGTGAATATGCCAAATCCAATCGGTATTCCCAGTCGATCCTCGGTGTGCGCATCGCCCCCGAAATCATGCTGTCACTGGACAGCGTGCACTACCTGCACAGTGGTGTCAATTTTCTGCACGAATTTGGTTCAACGGCATACGACGCGAAAAACATGTCGCCGACCATCTATTATCAGTACAAACAGCGTGGGTTTGACTTCTATATCGGCATGTTTCCACGCCGCGACCTCCTGGCAGGCTATCACCGCGCCATCCTGATCGACACCCTGAATTATTATCGGCCAAATATCGAGGGAATGCTGTGGAGATATGAAAACCGCGTATTTCATCAACAGCTCTGGATTGACTGGACCAGCAGGCAGACGGAAGAGCATCGGGAACAGTTTATGGTTGGGCTATCCGGCCGTGTCAACATGGGCCTGTGGTATCTTTCGCACAACGTCATGCTGTGGCACAATGCCGGCCGGATGAACAATACCGATCCAAACGAACTGCCGGTGAGGGATAATGGGGCGGCCCTGGTCAAAATCGGAATCGACTTATCCGGATCGGTGCTGGATTCGCTGGATATCAGCGGTGGCGGGATCGTCGCTTATGACCGGCTGCGCGGTGTATACGATTGGCGCACCCCTGCGGGGGTTATGGTGGATGGCTATGCGGAATACAAAAAGATTTTCGTCGCAAATACACTGTATGCCGGCGAATCGCTGGATATTGCCTACGGTGATCGGTTCTATACGGCCGACTTTTATGATCGGCTTGAGCTCGGTTGGAAACCGCTGCAATATAAAGGATTGGAAGGCAAATTCACACTCAGCTTCCATTTTACACCCGGAGCGATCGATAATCAGCAGCAGTTTACGTTGCAATACCAGCTCGGCCGGTTGTATTCCCACGGCCGTCAACAACGGTAAACGATCTCCCTAAACCACCGTCACTTTGACGCCCAAATGTTCTAACGCCGTAACCGTATGCGGCGACACCCCGCTGTCTGTAATGATGCGGTCTATCTCTTCAAGGCCGCATATGCGGCCAAAACCTCGCTTACCGAATTTAGTAGAGTCCGCCAGCACGATCACCTTTTGAGACACCTCCATCATCTTACGATTGAGATGCGCTTCCTGCGCATTGGTGGTGGTGAGCCCAAATTCCAAATCGACACCATCTACCCCTAAGAAAAGTTTACTACAAAAGAAATCAGCCAGAATACGCTCCGCATATAATCCCGTTACCGAAGTTGAACTCTTCCGTAGGATTCCGCCTAATTGCAGTATCTCGACATTGGGGTGCTTAATCAGCTGCACCGCTACATTCAGGGCGGAGGTGACCACCGTAAGATTGCCCACCGGCTGAATTTCCTTGGCCATTGCCTGCACCGTGGTGCCGGAAGCAATGATAATGGAATCATTGTCCGTAATCATCGAAGCCGCTTCCCGAGCGATGGCCGCCTTTTCCGCTGCCTGTATCTTCTCTTTTTCGAAAACTGTCCGGTCGCTTGTATAGGGATTGATCAACGTAGCGCCGCCATGCGTGCGGAAAAGCAGCTGGCGGTCTTCCAGTAATTTCAAATCCTTTCGGATGGTGACGGATGAGACATCCAGCAGCTTGCATAAGTCCAGCACATTTACCGAACCCTTTTGCTGTAACTGATTCAAAATAAACTGATGGCGTTCTACACTATTCATAAAGTTAGCTACTGAGCTACGAATATAGGTATTTTTAAAATGCTTCAATCATACATACTTAGCTTTTGATTGATTTCATTTTATATTTTTTAATTTCATTTGGTTTTATATTTACAATCATTTAGTTTTGCATTGTATTCGATTAGTTACCGTTATACCCCTTAATTCCGTATGCAAACACCACTGCTTGATCGCCCTACCGCACTTCGTCATGCCGCTGCGCCGGTCATGTGGGATCTGGCCATCATCGGAGGCGGTGCCACGGGGCTGGGAATTGCGGTCGATGCTGCCACAAGGGGATACAAGACCCTACTGCTCGAACAACATGACTTTGCGAAGGGCACCTCAAGCCGGAGCACGAAATTGGTGCACGGCGGTGTACGGTACTTAGCGATGGGCGACATTAAACTGGTTTATGGTGCGCTGCATGAACGGGGTATCCTATTCAACAATGCACCTCACCTGGTACATGCTCAACCCTTCCTCATCCCCTGTTACTCATCGCTCAGCAAATGGAAATACCTGGTCGGCCTGAAAATCTATGACTGGCTGGCCGGCCGCCGCAGCATCGGGGAGTCGGTATTCATTTCAAAAACGGAAGCCCGCAAGGCGCTTCCCGGGATCAGGACGAACGGACTGAAAGGGGCCGTGCGCTATTATGACGGACAGTTCGATGATGCGCGCCTGGCCATTAATCTGGCTCAAACGGCCGCTGAACATGGCGCCACCTTATTGAATTACTGTAACGTAACCACGCTTCATAAGGACGGTGGCGGAAAAGTAACCGGACTATCTTTCACCGATGTGGAATCGGATAAGTCGTTTCAAATCAGCGCCAAGGCGGTGATCAACGCAACAGGTGTCTTCGTGGATGACATCCTGAAAATGGATACCCATACGCATCGCCCATTGGTCAGGCCCAGCCAAGGCACCCACATCGTCGTGGACAAAGCCTTCCTCGGCGGCCGCGAAGCCCTGATGATCCCGAAAACAAGCGATGGCAGGGTGCTCTTCGGCGTCCCATGGCACGGCTACTTGCTGCTCGGCACCACCGACACGCCCATCGAAGATCATCGCTTGGAGCCCCGTCCACTGGACGCTGAAATCGATTTTATCCTGGGCACGGCCGCATCCTATCTCGTACATCCGCCAAAAACGGCCGATGTGCTGAGCGTGTTCGCCGGATTGCGGCCGTTAGCTGCTCCGGGCAAGATGGACGGGTCGACGAAAGAGATCTCCCGCGATCATAAACTGATGGTCAATCCGTCCGGACTGATCACCATCACGGGTGGTAAGTGGACCACCTACCGTAAAATGGCGGAGGATACGGTGAATAAGGCGGTCGAAACCGCCGCGTTGGACCCACAGCCATGCCAGACAGCGACGACGAAGATACACGGCTATCGCACTGAACCGTTGCCGGGCCATTGGGCCGTGTATGGAAGCGATGCCGAGCATATCCAGGCATTAGCCGCTGCCGACGCAACCCTGGGTGAAAAGCTGCATGCAGCCTTCGGCTATACGGCTGCCGAGGTGGTGTGGGCGGTGCGGCATGAAATGGCGCGGACCGTCGAGGATGTGCTGGCAAGGCGGTTCAGGGTGTTGTTTCTCGATACGAAAAGATCCATGGAAATGGCCCCTAAAGTAGCCGCGATTATCGCCGGAGAGCTGGGCTTGGATAACGGATGGATCACCGCGCAGGTTGAACAGTACCGTGCATTGGCCAGCGGCTATTTACCGGCGATGGAGACTGCAGCACTGTAAACACCCCCTTGCCCAACCGCCAAATGGTGTGACGGCAAGCCGGATTGCATATAAACCAATAAAAACCAATAGGATGAGCCAATACATTTTAGCGTTAGACCAAGGGACTACCAGTTCACGGGCCATCGTCTTCGACCAAGCGGGTGGCATCGTTGCGCTGGCACAGAAAGAGTTTAAGCAGTATTATCCCCAATCGGGATGGGTAGAACACGATGCACAGGAAATATGGTCCAGTCAGGTATCCGTTGCGACGGAAGCGGTAGCCAAGGCCGGCATAAAGGCATCGGCCATCGCGGCCATCGGCATCACGAATCAGCGGGAAACCACGATTGTATGGGACAAAGCAACGGGACGCCCCATCCACCCGGCCATTGTTTGGCAAGATCGGCGCACGGCCGAATATTGCGATGAACTCAAAAGCGGTGGCCATGAAGGGACCATCCGCCAGAAAACCGGACTGCTGATCGATGCTTATTTCTCCGCCAGCAAGATCAATTGGATACTGAATAACGTCGCCGGTGCGCGCGAAAAGGCAGAAAAGGGGCAACTGGCCTTCGGAACCGTCGACACTTGGTTGGTTTGGAACCTCACCGGGGGTGAAAAATTCCTGACCGATGTGACCAATGCTTCGCGCACCATGCTGTATAACATCAATTCACTGGAATGGGACGATGAGCTTCTCGCGTTGTTCGACGTGCCGAAGAGCATGTTGCCCCAAGTGAGGAGTTCATCTGAAATTTATGGCGAGACCGCGACAAATATCCTCGCAGCCCGGATACCGATTGCCGGTATTGCGGGTGACCAGCATGCGGCCCTTTTCGGTCAGCTGTGCACCCAAACGGGCATGGTCAAAAACACCTATGGCACGGGTTGTTTCATGCTGATGAACATTGGCGACAAGCCTATACTGTCAAAAAACAATTTGGTGACGACCATCGCTTGGAAACTGGGTGACCAGGTCACCTATGCCTTGGAGGGCAGTATTTTTATCGGCGGTGCAATCGTGCAGTGGCTGCGTGACGGACTGGGCATCATCCGTCGTTCGGCCGACGTGGAAGCGCTGGCGGCAACGGTGAAGGATACGGATGGCGTGTACCTCGTCCCCGCCTTTGCCGGTCTGGGCGCCCCCCATTGGGATCCGTATGCCAGAGGCACCATCGTGGGCCTTACCCGGGGGAGCACTGCCGCCCACATCGCGCGGGCGGCACTCGAGGGCATCGCGTTCCAGACCGTGGATATCCTACAGGCCATGGAGGCGGACGCCGGCACGGAGATCAAGGAGCTGCGGGTAGATGGGGGCGCGACAGCCAACAACCTGTTGCTGCAATTTCAGGCCGATATCCTCCAAGCGGATGTCGTACGACCACAGATGACGGAGACGACAGCCATGGGAGCCGCCTACCTTGCCGGGCTCGCCGTGGGACTTTGGAAACATACGGATGACATCCAAAATCAATGGCAAATCGACAAAACGTTTGTGCCCGATCAAGCATATGACGCCGATTCGGCCGTAAAAAACTGGCACCGTGCCGTCGAAACAGCAAAAAGTTTTAAGTAGTGGTCACCATTCACGAATTACCAATTACCAAATTATGACACCATTTATTGCAGAAATCATCGGCACGGCATTCCTCATCCTATTGGGAGGAGGCGTGGTAGCCAATGTGGTACTCAACGGAACAAAGGGACACAACAGTGGCTGGATCGTCATTACTACGGCGTGGGCATTGGCCGTTTTTGTGGGCGTGGTCATCGCAGGTCCCTACAGTGGCGCACACCTTAATCCCGCGGTGACACTGGCCATGCTGATTGCTGGAAATATCGGCATCGCAGACGCGCTGTGGTATGTCCTTGGTCAATTTATCGGCGCGATGGCCGGCGCGTTCGTCGTTTGGCTGGTCTATTACGACCATTTCAAGGCCACCGAAAGCCCGGGAGCCAAGCAGGCCGTGTTCTGCACGGCTCCCGCGATCCGCAATTTGCCGGTGAATCTGATCAGCGAAGTCGTCGGCTCCTTTGTGCTATTATTTACGATCTTTTACTTCACCGATGCGGAGCTGAGCGATGAACAGGCAATCCCCATCGGCTTGGGTTCCTTGGGCGCTGTCCCTGTCGCCTTCCTCGTATGGGTGATCGGTCTGGCATTGGGCGGCACTACCGGCTATGCCATCAATCCCGCCCGTGATCTGGGACCGCGTATCGTACACGCGTTGCTGCCCATCAGGGACAAAGCCGGATTCAACGGCTCCTATGCATGGGTGCCGGTGGTCGGACCGCTGCTGGGGGGCGCACTGGCCGCCCTGCTGTTTCTTTGGATCGGTAAATAATCCGTGTCGAATGACCAGAAAATTAAAACTATCGTAACCGATTATTAACATTAACTAAACAACATAACCTCATTATTGCCTCTCGAAATAACATATCCATCACAAGTAAACAACCCTCTATGAAATGAAGAATCTACACCACTTTTTTTCACGACCTGGGCATTCGATGACATGCCTTTTTATTTTCCAGGTGATGCTAATGCTGGGCATCACAACCGCAAGCACTCACCGCGCGCTGGCACAGCCGCAGGTGGCCGTCAGCGGCACGGTACAGGCTACCGAAGACAATCAACCCCTTAGCGGTGTTTCCGTTATTGTGGGTGGCCGTAGCCTCGCCGCCACCGATGCAGCCGGGGGCTTCCGCGTCACCGTTGCACCGAATAGCCAACTGACATTTTCCCTGATCGGGTATGATGCGCGGACCATCACGGTGACGAACGCACAAAGCAATTTGGTGGTCACCCTGCAATCGGCCAACACCGCCATCGATGAAGTGGTCGTCACAGCCCTCGGCATCGAGCGGGAAGCCAAGGGTCTTGGCTACGCTGTGAGCACCATCAAAGGCGATGACCTGACGGAAGCCATGCCCAGCAGCTGGTCAGACGGCCTGAAAGGAAAGGTAGCTGGACTGAATCTGATACAGCCGGGCTCCGGACCGTTAAACACCACGCGGATAAACCTTCGTGGCGACCGTTCGCTTGATGCTGCAGGCAATGAAGCGTTGATCGTGGTGGACGGGATCCCGATGATCAACAGTAGCGGCAGGGCCAGCTCGGGCGTCAATGACGCCTATGGAGCCGGTACCACCGTCGGAGACAAAGATATTCCCATTGACTTCGGCAATGGTTTGGGAGATATTAATCCCGACGACATCGCATCGATCACCGTGCTGAAGGGGGCTGCGGCTACCGCGCTGTATGGAAGCCGGGCGGGCAATGGCGCCTTGATCATCACCACCAAAAAAGGAACCAAGCGTGATGGCGGTATCGGCATCACCATCAACTCCAACACCGCTGTCAATGACATTCTCCGCTGGCCCGACATCCAATACGAATACGGGCAGGGCAACAATAACCGGAATGCAGCGGGCGATTTGTATTATTCATACCAACTGTCCGATGACGGTCCGAACACCGGATCAACCTCCAGCGCTTTCGGTCCAAAATTCGACGGACAACTGTACTATCAGTACGACCCAGCCATCGAGGGACAATCGACCGAACGGCTGCCTTGGCGGCCTTATGAAAATAACATCAAAGGTCTCTACCAGACCGGCATGACCTTGACCAACAGCGTGGCCTTTGACGGTGCTACGGACCGATTCTCCGCAAGGGCTTCGTTTACCCACACCAAAAACGATTGGATCTTGCGCAATACCGGATACGAGCGGCTCGTGGCTTCGCTGAATACCAGCGCCCAACTATCCGATAAGTTGAAGGTGAACGCTAAATTTGCCTATACCAATAAAGGCAGCGATAACCTGCCGGGCACGGGGTATAACAACCAATCCATCTCCTACTTCATGATCTTCCAGAACCCCAATGTGGATCTAGCCGTATACGAACCGCGTTGGCGGCAGGGACAGGATCAGATCACGCAAATCCATCCGTATAGTTCTTACATCGAAAATCCGTTCATCATCCTGTACGAGATGACCAACAGTTTGAATAGCACCAATATCGATGGCAACCTGCAGGGGATCTATACCTTCAATCCCAAATGGGAACTGATGGTGCGTTCTGGGCTGAACCTGCGTCAAGACCGACGGGAAAGCCGCCGCCCCTTTGACACGGCTAATTTCCCACGGGGATACTACAAGCAGCAGGATGTGTCTTTCCTCGAATCCAACACCGATGCCTTGCTGACGTATAAAGACGAACTCAGCGAGCAATTCAACATCACGGCGTCCCTTGGCGGGAATATCAGAAGTTATGAGGGGAAGGAAAATAACGCCGTTGCCCGCGGACTGAACTTAGCGGGTGTCTATAAATTGACCAGTGCATTGGATGTGGCCGTGGCGAACAATGATTTATATGGCAAACAAGTACAGAGTGTTTACGGACTGGTCAACTTGTCATGGCAGGATAAAATTTTCCTGGACGTTACTTCGCGCAATGACTGGTCGTCTACCCTTCCCAGCGACAGCTGGTCTTATTTTTATCCATCGGTGAGTTCGAGTTATATCCTGAGCGACATCTTCCAGCTGCCAAGCGCGTTCTCCTTCGCCAAAGCACGTCTCTCCTGGGCGATGGTGGGTAATGACACCGAACCCTACCGGCTCCAGAAATACTACGAGCCATCTGCTTTCCCCGGATCGGCCAACGCGCCGACCACACTGCATAACGCAACGCTGAAACCCGAAATTTCCACCTCATGGGAAGGCGGTGTTGATTTTTCGCTGTTCAACAATCGCATCAATGCCGACGTAAACTTATATCATAACATTACGATCAATCAGGTACTGCGTGTCCCCGTAGACATCACTACCGGGTATAGCTATGCGTTTATCAATGGCGGAAAGATCAGGAACAAGGGTATTGAACTGTTGCTCAGCGGCAAGCCGGTGGCTTCCAAAAACTTTACGTGGACAGCCACGGCAACCTGGGCTAAAAATGATAACAAGATCCTGGAGCTGAGCGAAGGCATTGAAAACGAGGAGCAGGTCATTGCACAGAGCGGTGCTGGAGCCGTATCCATCGTCGCCCGCAAAGGCGGGACCACCGGCGACCTCTATGGGTATGGTCTGGTACGCAACGAACAGGGACAGGTGGTCTTTGACCCGGCCAGCGGACTGGCCGTGCGCCCGAGTGATATCCAGAAAATAGGCAATGCGTATGCCGACTGGCGGGGCGGCTTCCAAAACGAGTTCCAGTACAAAAACTGGCGGATGAGCGTATTGGTTGACGGGCAATACGGCGGCATTGTCTACTCGCAGACGCACCACAAGATGACCGAGCAGGGTAAGCTGGCGCATACTTTGCATGGCCGTGAAACCATGACCGTCGTGGGTGACGGCGTGGTACAAAATACGGATGGCAGTTACTCCCCCAACACCAAGGAAGTGGCTATCCAAACCTGGTATGCCGACTACTACCGGAGAGCCAATGTGGAAACCAACAGTTTCGATGCTTCGTATTTGAAACTGCGGGAAGTACGGCTGGAATATACGCTGCCCCGAAGCTTCACCGCCAAGATAGGATTGCCGGGAGCAAGCGTCGCATTGTATGGACGGGACCTGGCCATGATCTCCGAATTCCCGCTATTCGATCCCGAAACTGCCGCGCTCAACGGCGCGAACATCATGCCGGGCGTCGAGATGGGACAGATGCCCACGCCGAGGACCTGGGGATTCAACCTGCGGCTCACCCTTTAATGATCGTTTGAACAACTGAAAATTCGAATACGAATGAAAAAGAAACTATATAGCGTACTGGGGGCCGTAACCCTGTGGGCATTTGCCCCTTCATGTACCAAAAATTTTGAAGAGCTGAATATCGATCCAAACCGCATCGATAAAGTAACACCCGGCAGCTTGCTCACCCCTACCATCTACGGCATGGGCACCTATTTCACGGTGCGCAGCTATGATTTTACCTGGCAACTCATGCAGGTGGGCTTGCCCAATCCCAGCGTGGCATTGGGCCTGCACCGCTATGACCTCTCCGAAACGGCAGGAAACGGCACCTGGAACACCTGCTACACCTGGCTGCGGAATATCCCAGAAATGCAAGAAGCTGCCATTACGTATAATCAGCCCATGTATCAGGCGGTTGCCTATACCCTACAGGCTTATATTATGGGTATCCTCACCGACAGCTTCGGGGATGTCCCGTTCAGCGAAGCACTGAAGGCGGCAGACGGTGTCAACCAACCCAAGTTTGATACCCAGGAAGAGATCTACACGGCGCTCATCGCCAGCCTGGAGGAAGCGAATACGATATACGCCGGTGAGGGCATCATGGACGGTGCAGATCTGCTGTATAACAATGACAAAGCAAAATGGCGGAAATTCAACAATTCCCTGTTGATGCGCTTGTTGCTTCGCTTATCTAAGCGAACGGAGTTTGACAGTTACAACCGCATCCAAAACATGATCAATAACCCGGAGACCTATCCGATTTTCGAAAGCAATGCGGACGCCGCCTTGGTGACCATCACGGGTAATCCTCCCTACAATTATGCATGGGGACGCCGGCAGGATTATGTCAATTTCGAAACCATGTCGTCTTTCTTCGTCGACCTGCTCAATGAGCTGAACGATCCGCGCCGCCCGCTGTTCATGACCCAAGCCAGCGAAATGGTGAACGGCCAACCCCAACAGATCGGCTATAAGGGTATCCCCAGTGCACACTCCGGAGATGCTTCCCAGTTTAATTACAATCCCAGTACCCCCAATGGCAACCTGATGATCTACGACGCCATCGGCACCCCGATCAAAGAGGTGATCATGAGCTATGCAGAAGTGGAATTCATCAAGGCCGAAGTAGCGCTGCATTTCAGCGACCTGGAAGCGTCCAAAGCGGCCTATGAAAAAGCCGTAACGGCGGCAATCACCCAGTGGAACGGCGGACAGATGCCGGCGGATTACTTTGACAACGAGGCGGCGGCATTCGATGGGACACTGGAGCAGATCATGACGCAGAAGTACCTCGGTTTGTTTTTCAACGACTACCAGCAATGGTTCGAATACCGGAGAACGGGATTCCCTGTATTGCCGAAGACGGAGTATATGCTGCACGACGGCGTGATGCCGACGCGCTTCATGTATCACAATGACGTACGGCGTTTCAATCCAGAAAATTATCAGATTGCTGCCGAACGGATCGGCGGGGATGATGTGATGACGAAAGTCTGGTGGGAAAAATAGACAATAGCCCAACGGTGGTCCACCTAAAGCGGGCAGTCTTTCGCTGAAAGATTGCCCGTTTACATGTACATCACCCGATAGCCTTCACCCGTACATGGCCATCGTAATACCGGGCCAAATGCCGTCCATCCCCGTGGATGGTCCAGATTTCCGAAGGATTCACCTCAGCCACATATTCCAGTATATCCGCCCAATCAACATGGTCCGAGATGTACAGATCCATATCGTTATGACGCTGCAAGTGTTTCCAGCCTGACGCGAATACGCGGATAACGTTGGTCGCCCGATAATAGCTATTGAACGTCATCGGCGGCACGAGGTAGACATGGTGTGCAGTATTGGTCTTCATTTCCTGGCGGTTGTACGGCTCGTACCGCAAGTGCGTGATCCCCATCGATTGATACAGCCGATGGATGGGCAATATGCTGTGATGCACCAATACCCGCCGATCTACGCAGTGGTTATTGATCAGCGACGTAAGCCGCTGGGCCTTGCCTAATGAATAGGCGCCCAGTAAAATGTGATGCGGTTTATCATTGAGTTTCCTGATCTCAGCGAGGGGATCTGGATGTGCCACTTCCGGGTCTGCAAAGGTGCTTTCGGTGATCAGCACATCGGCCTGCACCGTTTCCATGGGTTCGCAGGTGTCATCTGCCTGCCGTTTATAATCGCCGGTAAACAGGTACCGGGCTCCCCTAAATTCCATGATGATCTGTGCCGACCCTAAGATATGCCCTGCCGGGATAAACTGGATCATCATGCCGCCAACAACGAACGGCTCGCGATATGGGAACTCCACAAAGCTCGCTGCAGCCTTCTGACCATATCGGTATCGCATAAATGCCGCCGTCGGTGATGTACAATAGACTTCCCGGTGACCCGGGCGGGCATGGTCGCCATGTGCATGTGTCACCAGCGCCCGGCCCACGGGCAGGAGCGGGTCGATGAAAAAGTCGCCATACCGGCAGTAGTATCCCTCGGGGCGCTTGACCAAAAAATCCGATACGATAGCCCCCATTATGATGGTTGTGTGCGAAAAAAACGATCGAGTTCTAACACCTGGGGGATCAATGCTTGTGCATCATCGTTGACAATAATGAAATCCGCCAAGTGCTTCTTTTGATCGTCGGACCATTGCCGCTCCATGCGGGCCTTCACCTGGTCGGCGGTCACCCCATCGCGTTGCATCACGCGTTTGACCCGTATCGCCTCGGGGGCTGTCACCAAAATGGTATAGGCATTCAGTTTATACGAGCCGCTCTCAAAAAGCAATGCCGCTTCTTTGACGGTATACGGCGCATCCTGTTTGTCTGCCCACTCCTCCCCTGCTTGGATCACCACGGGATGCACCAGCGCATTCAGCCGTTTCAACTGGTCCGAATCGTTGAATACCCGGGCGGCCAAGTAGGCGCGGTCCAGCGAACCATCCTGCTGATAGGCCTCCTCACCAAAGGCTGCCTGGACGGCCTGCACCAGCGACGTATCCGCTATCATCAGGCGCCTGGCTTCCTGATCCGCATCAAACACCGGAATACCCAACACTTTGAGTATTTGGCAAACGACGGACTTACCACTTCCGATACCTCCTGTGATACCAACTTTCAACGGTCGCATAACTTATTTCCTGACAAAAAAATCGACATTTTGGGGCTCTATCTTGACCAGCTTGCAATATCCCGGCATTTGGGTGATGATCACGGGCAGGCTCTTGACATCGTTGTCTACCCAATCATCCATGTTGACCACCGCTTCAAACGCATTGCCCGTCACTTTGCTAAAATCGCGGAGCGATACCATCACCGTAAGCCGCACCTTACCGGGAAGCAGTTTAACCGAGCTGAACGATCCGGCATTCTCGGCTTTTAGCGGTACTTCAAGGACCTTTTCGGTCACTTCACCCACCGGGATACCGACTTCTACCGATGTCGGGTATACATTGATGTTGGCCTGCCTATTTTGTTTTAAGGGTGTTATCGTGTGGATATCGCCGCTGACATTCGAAAACCGGATGGTGTCCGTTTCCCATTGTTCGATCTGCACGACATCCTCGAGGGGACCGGTAATGGTCACATATTCGGGTGAGATGTGCAATTGATCAATGACATCATATTGCTTCAGAAACTCGAGGCGGTGCAATACCTTTACGGGTACTTTGCGCTCCGTTTGTTTTGAAAAATCAAAGTATAACGTATCCGGTGAAACGGAAAGAACCCGCTGATTAGTGGGAAACTGCCGGTTTATAAAGCCCAATTGATTGGTAAAGACGACCCAGTTACGATCTTGCAGACCGCTGAGATCGACCTGTACCACTTGTTTGGCAGACCGCAGGGTCGAAAACAGCAGCTGCCAACCCGTCGTTTTCAGCTGGATGTTGACGGTGTCGGACTGCAACGGATGAAATGCCCGGTTATCCGGCGCATTGACATATTGCACGCCGGATTTAATCGTATAAACATAACTGCTGGATACGGCAAACAGTACCCAAGCCAAAAAGGAAAAGATCACGCATTTGGCAAAAATGCTAAGTTTGCGCCGCTGTGTTTTGTTTAAATTCAGTACCGGCATATCAAAACAAACTTAGCAAAAGTTGTATTTATATGCAATCGCGGCCCGCGCGTGCCCCTCAAGGGCTATGCTTTAGGTGCAGTGTTCTGCGCCTTAGAGGCATCCAAAGCGATTGCCGTCCGATCAAAACGCATTTTTACGCCCCCTCCGACATCGATGAGAAATGTCGTATCGGATATTTCGACGATACGTCCGTGGATACCTGCGGTGGTGACCACCCGATCGTTTACCTTGAGCTCCTCGATGTATTTCTTATGATCTTTGGCCTTCTTCATCTGAGGCCTGATCATGAAAAAATAAAAGACCACAATGATCAGAATCATGGGTAGGAATCCCATGATCCCTCCTGCTCCACCTACTTGCAATAAAATTGTTGATGTATTCATTCTTGTTAAGTTGTTTGATGTATTAAGTTGTTTACTTCGTCACCTCTCCCCTCAGGTGCAAAAGCGTATTCGCGGTTGCCGCATTGGAGGTGACCGTCACCACCTTGTGCTGTTTGCCCACCTGCCCTGTGCTGTTAAACACCACTTTGACCATGCCTTCCTCGCCAGGAGCGATCGGGTTTTTGGAATATTCGGGTGTGGTGCACCCACATGATGCCTGCACATTAGAAATAATCAGCGGCGAGCTGCCCGTATTGGTAAATGTAAACTCATGTTCAATTTTCGTTCCTTCTTTAATCACCCCAAAGTCGTGTGCATCATTCGCGATCTCCAATACCGCCCCGGCAGAATCCTGCCCCGGAATGATCGTTTGCCCTACCGGTTGCTTGCCCTGCTGATCCAGCGGTATGGCTTCAGCTTCCTGTTCCTGGTTTTTCGCAGAATTGCAGGACGTAATGAACATCAGCCCAATAAAACATAATGCTATCCATTTCATGGCTCTTATTTTTAAAAGTTGACTAATCATTTATTTCTTATCAAACAAGTGAGCGGCATACTTGTTTCTTATTGCACCAGCCCCCGTCCCTGTTTGCGTATCCGGCCGGCCGCTTGCAGATCACCCAAGATCTTATCCAGTATCCCATTGATAAACGTATTACTCTTCGCAGTACTGAACACCTTTGATATTTCGATGTATTCATTGATCGTTACCTTTACCGGTATCGTCGGAAAATTGAGCAGCTCGCAAATCGCCATGCGCATCAGCAGGTTATCCAATAGTGCAATCCGATCCGACTCCCAGTTTTTGGTTTTGGCACTGATCAGCTGTTGATATTCATCCGCATAACGGATCGTACTGACCAATAGCTCCGTCACGAATAACCGATCTTCCTGCCAATTGGGTGTCAGCTCCGCCAACTGATTCTGGCCAGGGTCTTCACTAGCAAAGTTCTTGAAGGTCTTAGCGATCATCGCTTGCAGCACCTCCTTATCTACCGCCCAGTTGATGAATCGTTCTTCAAACAGCTGCTCAATGGCGGGCGACTTCAGGATGATCTTTTTGAAAATGAATTTTACGATGTCCTTTTCTGCCATGATCGACCGATCATCATCGCTCAAGTAGGTGGCATACGCCTCGGTGTCTTTCAATTGAGAGAACACTAACCGGACGATTTCCGGGTCATAATGCCAAGAGACCTTATAGTGCTTTACGCCGGCTTTATAGGCCTCGTTGTGCCGCAGCAACTTCACAAAGGTGTTGTCGTACAACTTCATGTTTGGCAATAGGTCCGCTGCCGATGGCAAAAACTTATTGGCACGTTCATCTGCATCAATCCGTACATAGTCAGACACTTCATCCAACAGGTTCAATGCCCAAATGTACATTTCGTACACTTGGTCGACGCTTTTCAGCAGCGCTTTTTCGAACTTGTCGACCTGTTTGTCTTCCGACAATTGGTACGCGTATAGCGTCTGTAATACTTTGACCCGTAGGTGTCTTCTATTCAACATAATGATGTAAAGAACGATTTGGATGAACCTGCCAATATATCGTATGTGCTTACTGCTTAATTTTACGCATATCTGCAATCCTGGTTTCGGCGATCTGGTTAGCCGCCTTGTAAGAGGCCACGTTTTCGGCTATTGATTTACGCAATACCGAACGGGTCGCCTCATAAATATTCTCCGTCAATGCTGACGTGCGCGATGCGCTGTATCCGGCGATTTCCGAATAAGCGCTGATCAATCCGCCGGCATTGATCAGGTAGTCTGGCGCATATAAGATCTTTTTATCCATCAGCAGCTGCCCGTCTTCTTCCTCATGGCGCAGCTGGTTATTCGCAGAGCCCGCGATGATGCGGCACCTCATCTTGGAGATGGTCTCTTTATTGACCGTTCCGCCCAGCGCACAGGGCGAATAGACATCGACATCCAGTTCGTAGACATTGTTGTTGGAAACCGCCACGGCTTTGTACCGATTTGCCACCTCCGCCATGCGTTCCTCATCGATGTCACTCACGTATACTTTGGCATTCTCTTCACGCAACAGGGCAACCAACTGTTCGCCCACATTACCGGCGCCTTGCACGGCTACCGTACGGCCGGCCAGGCTATCGTTGCCATAGAGCTCTTTCAGCGATGCCTTGATGCCAAAATACACCCCTTTTGCGGTAAACGGTGACGAATCCCCGCTACCCCCGAGTGATTTGGGTAACCCCACCACATGGTGAGTCTCCATCCGAAGGTATTCCATGTCTTTCGGCGTGGTGCCGATATCCAAAGAGGCAATAAAGGTGCCGCTCAACTCTTCAACGAACTGGCCGAACCTACGCAGCAGCACTTCGGTCTTCTGCGTGCGGTGGTCACCGATGATTGCGGCATTGCCGCCACCCAGGTTCACACCCGCCACGGCGGCCTTGTACGTCATTCCCCTTGAAAGCCGCAATACGTCATCTATGGCCTCATCGGTGCTTTGGTAAGGCAGCATCCTCACCCCCCCTATTGCAGGGCCGAGTGTCGTATCATGGATGGCGATGACTGCATGCAGCCCGACCGTCCCGTCATTACAGAAAACAAGCTTTTGATGGCCAAACTGCGCCATCAACTTAAAGGATGAATTGTCTTTGGTAGATACGGACATACAAAACGATAATGCTAATGGATAATCTGCAATATGGGGCAAACTTAGACAAATTGCCGTTATAATGCAATTTTATAATTGCAATTTGTGGAAGCCCCTTGCCAGCGAAAATAAAGTAATAAACATTTCCTATTTTTGTGTGCAACGCTGATGACAACATGAAACACCTCGCACACCTCAATAAATATTTCTACAAATACCGCTGGCGAATGATCCCCGGCGTTATTTTTGTCATCGTTTCCAACTATTTCGGCGTATTGCCGGCCCAGGTCATCCGCATCGCCTTTGATCTCGTCAAGGAAAACATCAGCATGTACCGGCTGTTCGAAGGATTCGAGCGGCAGCAATTGGTCTACGAGGTATTCGGCTACAGCCTGTTGTTATTCGGCATACTGGTCCTCGTGCTCTCCCTTATCCGCGGCATCTTCCTCTTCTTGATGCGCCAAACGATCATTCTCACCTCCAGGCATATCGAATATGACCTCAAAAATGAGATCTACAATCACTACCAACAGCTGAGCATGGCCTTCTATCGCCGGAATAATACCGGCGATTTGATGAACCGCGTGACCGAAGATGTCAATCGCGTGCGCTCATATCTCGGACCGGCCGTCATGTATTCCATCAATACGGTGGTGCTCTCCATCATGGTCATCGCCGCCATGATCAATGTAAATCCCACATTGGCCTTCTATGCGTTGCTGCCTATTCCGGTATTATCGGTGGTCCTGCTATTCGTCAATCGGATCATCAACCGTCGCAGCGAACACATCCAAGAGCAGCTTTCCACGCTTTCATCCTTCGTGCAGGAAACCTTCTCCGGGATACGCGTGATCAAAACATTCAATCGGGAAGCAGATAAGCAAGACCGCTTCACCGACGAGAGCAACCACTACCGCCAAGCCTCGCTGGCATTGGTCAAAACGGAGGCGGTCTTTTTTCCACTGATCCTTTTATTGATCGGACTAAGCACCGTCATCACCGTTTATGTAGGTGGTTTAGAAGTGGCCAAGGGCACCATCACTTCGGGCAACATTGCTGAATTTATCATTTACGTAAACCAGCTGACCTTCCCCGCCATGGCCCTGGCGTGGGTCACCTCCCTCATCCAGCGGGCAGCGGCCTCCCAAAAACGCATCAATGAATTTCTGCGCACCCAGCCCGAGATCCAATCGACCGTTCAGGGGCCGTGGGAGGCCAACGGCCATATCCGCTTTGAAAATGTGAGCTTCACCTATCCCGATACCGGGATCCAAGCCGTCAAAAACGTATCGTTCGAAGTGATGCCGGGAGAGGTGCTCGCCATCGTCGGCAAAACCGGCTCAGGCAAATCGACCTTGGCCAACCTTCTGATGCGCATGTATGATGTTCATACCGGTTCGGTCAACATCGATGGCAAAGACATCAGGCAATTGCCGTTGCAATCCTTCCGCACGCAGGTCGGCTTTGTCCCCCAGGACGTATTCCTTTTTTCCGACACCATTGCCAACAATATCGCGTTCGGATTAGATGAAACCCGCATGGACCAGGTCGAAGAAGCGGCTAAGCGAGCTGCGGTGTACGACAACATCACCGCGTTTGAACATGGATTTGAAACCACCATCGGCGAACGCGGGATCACCCTTTCCGGTGGCCAGAAACAACGGGTATCCATTGCCCGGGCACTGATCAAAAATCCGCAGATCTTGATTTTCGATGATTGCCTTTCAGCGGTAGATACCCGGACAGAAGAAGCCATTCTCCGCAACCTCAGCAACGCCATGCGTGGCAAGAGCACCATTTTTATCGCCCATCGGATATCCACCATTAAGAATGCCGACCATATCCTGGTATTGGATGACGGCCGTATCATCGAAGAAGGCACACACGAGGAGCTGCTGGCCCAGCAAGGCAGCTATTTTGAATTGCATGAAAAGCAATTGCTCGAAGAGGAGGAAGCATAGCTGCCCTGCTAAACTTATCCAATAAAAAAGCCATCAACCGCTAATCGGCTGATGGCTCTTATGTTATCTTGATGACGTAAGATTTATTCTACTTCCTTACCGCCGTCAAGCTTATCTTGCCATGCTTTCAGTTCATCAAACTTCCCTTCGGCAGCAAGCTTAGCCTGTTCCGGCCAAGTGTCGGTGACACCCGTGTTTATCCCTCCTTCTACCAGCAGCGCTTTAATATCCTCAGCTGATTTGGCGGCCAGGTCAGCAAAACCCTTTACCCCTGCTGCGCCCAGCACCTCGGCGATTTTAGGGCCGATACCTTCGATGATCGTCAGGTCATCCCCCTTGGCAGCTTTTGCTTTCTTAGGAGTCTCCGCCTTGACTTCGGCTGCAGCTTCAACCTTAGCCGCTGCTTTGGGTTTCTCGGCTACCGCTTTGGGTTGCTCGGCTACCGCTACTTCCTGTTCAACCGGAATAACCGAAACAAAAGACCGGTTATTTGCTTTTTTGCGAAATACCACCTTACCATCGATCAGTGCAAACAAGGTATGATCTTTACCGATACCTACGTTTACATCCGGATGATGTTTCGTGCCCCGTTGACGCACGATGATATTGCCGGCGATGGCTTGCTGGCCACCGAATATTTTTACTCCCAAACGTTTGCTATGTGACTCGCGGCCGTTTTTTGAACTACCCGCACCCTTTTTATGTGCCATGTCTTAATTCGTATTAGTTAAGGCAAAAAAGCCCAGTTAAACCATCTAATCTTACAACGAGATACCCGTAATCTCAATCTTGGTGAATTGCTGACGGTGCCCGTTTTTCTTTTTATACCCCTTGCGGCGTTTTTTCTTGAAAACGATGACCTTATCGCCCTTTAAATGTGACAAGATCTTAGCCGAAACCTTAGCTCCCTGTACCGTAGGGGCACCGATGGTGAATTGGCCACCATCTTCAGCTAACAACACATTGTCAAATTCAATACTAGCGCCCTCATCCCCTTGTAAACGGTGTACAAAGAGCTGTTGGTCTTTTGCAACTTTGAATTGCTGTCCGGCTATATTTACTATTGCGTACATTGTTAATGAATTAATAAATAAATTTTGTCCTTAAAATTCGAAGCGCAAAGGTAATGGTTTTATTTTGATATCAAAAACTTTATGCATAAATTTGCAACCCGTTTCAAGACGGAGTGATTAATTAACTTTATTTATTATTAAACGAAAGTATGCAACAGTACGAAACCGTTATCGTTCTTACCCCGTTGCTTTCTGAGGAGATTTCAAAGGAGGCGATTGCCAAATTTAGAACCATCCTTACCGAAGGCGGAGCCGAAATTGTCCATGAGGACAATTGGGGTTTGAAAAAACTTGCTTATCCGATTGCCAAAAAGACAACCGGATTTTATCACCTCATCGAATTCAAGGCTCCGGGTGAATTGATCAGTAAACTGGAAATTGAATACAAACGTGATGAGCGAGTAATGCGTTTCCTGACGATCAAATTAGACAAATACGCCATTGCCTACAATGAAAAGAAACGCAGTGGTGCTTTCAACAAAAAGGTCACCGCGCCGAAAACAGAGGAGGTAGCAAACTAATGGCAAACGAGCAAATCCAATACGTAACCGCTCCCAAGGTGGAGGACAATCGTAAAAAGTACTGCCGTTTCAAGAAGAATGGCATCAAGTACATCGATTACAAAGACGCCAACTTCCTCTTGAAGTTCGTCAACGACCAGGGCAAGGTATTGCCTCGTCGGCTTACGGGCACCTCATTGAAGTTCCAACGCAAAGTGGCACAAGCCGTGAAACGTGCTCGCCACATCGGTTTATTGCCTTATGTTGCTGATTCATTAAAATAAGGAGGGAAACGACATGGAAGTAATTTTGAAGCAAGACATCAAAAAACTGGGTGAGAAGGACGATATCGTAACCGTGAAACCCGGCTACGGACGCAACTACCTGATCCCTCAAGGGTTTGCCACGCTGGCGACCGAATCAGCTAAGAAAGTGTTGGCCGAGAATATCCGCCAGGCACAGTTCAAGCAAGATAAAATCAAGAAGGATGCTACCGAATTGGCAGCGAAGCTCGAAGGCGTTAAATTGACCATCGGTGCCAAAGCTGGCGAATCCGGAAAAATCTTCGGATCGGTCAACAGCATCCAATTGGCTGACGCGCTGAAAAAAGCAGGGTTTGATGTAGATCGCCGCCGCATCACCTTTGAGCAGGACCCCAAGGTGGTGGGCGAATACTTAGCCAACCTCAACCTGCACAAGGAAGTAAAGGTACAAGTACCTTTTGAAGTGGTAGCGGAGTAAGTAGCGCAAAGCATAAAGAATCAATCCCCGGGCGGCAACGCACCGGGGATTTTTTGTTTGTAAAGTGATGCCCATTAAAAAAGGTGGCGCCCCTTCATGAACGCCACCTTTCCATTTCATCGTGAAAGTTAAGGTCCCAGCCCTTTAATTCACGTCCCAGAATATTTTGGTTTCCACATCGTCCCCGCCAATCGCACTGGCAGCTGCCTCCACGTTGGTTTGGTTCAAGGTATACTCGTTGGTCACGTAAGGAAACCGTACCGGTATGGCTGAAACCGCACCTACAGCTGGCTGAAGCGCTGGATAATCCAATCGTTTCCACTCGATCCAGGCATCGTAGCCACGGTTGTAGAAAGCCAACCATTTCTGCGTACCTATTTTTTGCTTGTAATTGCCCGCCGCAGTCAGGTAATTCACTGCGGGACTCAGCAGGTAAGCGGAGGCATCGCCCTGGGTGCCCCCCCAATACAGAATAGAAGCCGTAATCGCATTGTTATAATGCTCCGCCGGGCTGCCCAGAATGCCCCAACGTGCAGCGGCTTCTGCAAGGATAAACTCCACTTCAGAATAGTCAATCAGCAGTCCCTCGAAATCCGGAGCGATAACTTTGTCACTGGCGTGCGAATTGGCCGCATAATTATTTGAGGTGCCCTGTGTGCCGCCTCGATATTGTCCATTCACCGTCGTGAAGTAGAATGGTAAACGAGGATCGTCAAGGTTAACCATTGCATCAACCATCGTTTTACCCGCGATAAAATCCTGACGCGCCGTAAATGCCGGGTTTAAATTTCCGGACACCGGATTATTATTCGGTGTTGATGTTTGATAGGCGAAGGCAGCATTGTCATCGTTGCTCGTAAAGGCCTCGGACGCAGATGACTCAATGGCTGCACGTGCGGTCGCTTCATCCACATCGGCGAGCGTGATACCCAACCGTAGTTTCAGGCTGTGCGCAAATTTCAACCAAGCTTCTGAATCGTCGCTGTATAAGAGGTCATATTGGCCGAAGTTGCCCGCACTGGGGGTAATCAGGCTGATGGCATTGTCCAAACGCACCAGCAAGTCAGCATAGATCGTCGCCGCATCATCGTATTTAGGTTGGGGTATATCTGTCAACGCTTCGCTGTATGGCACGTCACCCCATGTGTTTACCAATACCGACCAAGCATAAACGGACAGGATCTCGGTAACCGCAATCGAATTATTCTTAACGTCCCCATCCAAATTTTGGTCTGCCTCCACAAGCTCCCGGGCTTCTTTCAGATCGATTAACACCTCCCGGTAAAATGGCCCCCAATAATTCAATGGGATGTTTCGGGTAATAATGTCATACTGGGGTTCGTCTGTGTAGGTCGTCGTCGTCCATTGCTGTACGAAGAACCTGAACACGTTTAAGTTCACGCTAGGAGACGTCTGATTGTCGACCAGAGTCTTCGTGGCATTGGCAAAAAGCGATCCGGCTGGAACATCACTTGGGTTTTTCCGATCGATATTATAATCGTCTAACCCCTCTACGCATGATGCTAACAGCATCACGGGTAATATATATACTAGTAGTTTTTTCATGTCTATTCTCTATTTGATTGCCCCTCAATTAAAATCTGAAACGCACATTGAAGCCCAAACTTCTAACAGCTGGGTACGCTCCACTCTGTACGCCCTGAAAATTACCCGCACTCAACCCTTCCTCCGGATCCGAGTAAGGTACATTCTTGTGAATGATCCACAGGTTACGACCGATCAGCGATACATCGATTCCCTTGAATGCCCTAGAGGCCGCCATCCATACCGCAGGAAGCGAATAGGTCAGCGATACTTCACGTAGCTTGATAAAGCTGGCATCGTATACAAATCCAGCCTGCGGATTGTTGGAGTAACCATAGGGTGTCGTACCGTTGTCATAGGCCTCAACGCGGATATCATTCGGGGTACCATCCTCTTTCACACCTGGCAGGATCACTCCACCACCATCTTCGATAGGCACCCGCTTGGGATTGCCCAAATCATTCAGGCCAGCGGTTTCAGGATATAGGCCTGTGGCCATGCCATAATATTGGTCGAGCGAGAATACATCGCCGCCGATTTTCCCGTCAACCGAGAAGCTCAGACCAAAATCCTTATACTTAAAGAGATTCTGGACCCCGCCGGTCCAATCGGGGTTGATATCGCCAATTACCTGGTTGGCAGGAGAAGTTAGGTAATATCCGTCTTCACCGACCACCTTCTGTCCATTGTCGAACACATAATCCACGCCACGCAGGGTTCCGAAAGGTTCCCCTTTTGTCGCATTGAGCGTGATCCCGCCTTGGAAAGTAGCCAGTTGCAGATTCTCACTGTCCTCATACAAATCAACCACCTTATTTTGGTTACGTGCCAAATTGAGGTTCAATGTCCAGGAGAAGTCTGGCCTGCGCACCGGCACCACAAACGCTGCAACCTCCATCCCTTGGTTTTGGATATCGCCAGCATTTATCCAGCGTCTGCCGTAACCTGTCGTATTAGACACATCGATGGGCATGATCTGATCAAAAGTGGTCGACCGATAAAAGGTCAACTCAAAACCCGTACGTGCATTCCAAAAACTCATATCCAACCCTGCTTCCACACTCTTGGTCTGTTCCGGGCGGATATCACTATTGGCTCTACTAAGCGCAACGGAGCCCAGCAACCTGCCGTCAAACAAGGGGTTCATCACATAGGTATCCGCCAAGGCCAGCGCTGGCGCATCGGCGCCCACCTGCGCGTAGTTTAACCGGAGCTTACCGTAGGACAGCCAAGTCGACTCCGGCATAAGATTAGAGAAGATAAAGGTTCCTGCAACCGATGGATACCAGTAGATATTATTGCCCGCCGGTAAGGTAGTTGATTGATCTCTCCGGAGGGTCCCATCCAACAAGAACAATTCCTTATATCCAAACGTAACGCTTGCGAATACGCCATCCACCCCTACCCGTTCAAAGCGTTCGATGGGAGCATTGATCGGATTTATGGAATTTGACAGCGAAAACAGGTCTTCGACAATCAAACCACCATTAGTGGTCGCATCGATAGACGACAGGTAGTTCCGGCGCATATTAGTACCCAACAATCCCCGGAAGCTGATATCCGAAGTGATATCATGAGTAAAATTTAACAGCAAATCCACATTGGTTTCGCTGTATGTACGATCGAACCGGGAATATGCGGGCACGTCCGCGCCGCCGATGGCGATACGCTCCTCTTGGAATTCGTTGGAGCCATCGAATGTTACGCGGCCCACAACTTCCAGCCAATCCAGCGGTGAGTAGGTAAGCGTAGCATTGCCAAAATAGCGATCCCTTGAATCATTGTTGAAGCTCTTATATCGATTCCAATAAGGGTTGTTCGAATAGATCGGTCCGGCGATGTCCATATCGGCCCAGTTCCAGGTCTGGTTCAGTTGCTGCCGCTCGAAGGCTGCTTTCTGTTCCTTGATGTCTACGTTGGTCTGCCACCATTGACGAAACTGTTGGTTCGGGTTAGCCCCGTCATATCCAGTACCATACCGACCCAAACCATTGATTTTCGTGAAGTTAGCATCGGCGCTGACCTTCAGTTTATCGGAGATCTCATGACCACCAGAGAAGCCAAACTGATTCCGGGTGATCTTGCTATTGGGCAATACGCCCGTTTCGTCTACCCGGGTATAACCAGCCTTGAACACCGTTTTCTCCGAACCTCCGGTGATGCTCAAACTGTGTGTGGAGTTGACCGAACCCTTGTAAAATGTAGAGGGGTCATTCGCTCCTGCCACCCATGGCGTAGGCTGTCCGTATACGGATGAGGTGGTATCAAAAGCATTCCATTGATACACGAGCAGGTTGGGGTCGAAAGCCGCACCATAGCTGGCGTCTTCCGTAAAGGGTGTTACCAAGCTCTCACCCTGGCCAAAGACATCCTCGTACCAGAAATTCCCGTCGGGCGACCCATACGCTGCATCATCACCCAAATAGCGTTTGGTATACTCATTTACGTAACCAGCACCGTATTCCTTCTGGTATTTGGCAAATGTGCTCTTATCGATATGCCCAAAGGTGACCCCACTGTTCAGCGTGATGTCCAGTGTACCCTTTGTACCTTTTTTTGTCGTGATCATGATCACGCCATTGGCTGCGCGGGATCCGTACAAGGCAGTCGCCGCAGGTCCTTTCAAGACGTTAATTGACGCGATGTCGTCAGGATTGATGTCTGCTGCGGCATTACCGTAATCAAATCCGCCCCGACCGGTCGTTTGATCTGTTGTGTTGGTGGTCACATTACTAATCGGTGTACCGTCCACTACGAATAAGGCCTGGTTATTGCCGGTGATAGATTTATAACCCCGGATGATGACGTTTGTAGACCCTCCCATCGTATTGGGTTGCTTAATGTCCAATCCAGCAATCTTTCCAGAAAGGGCATTGGTAAAGTTGGGGTCGCGCGTACGCGTCACTTCCTCGCTCCGGATGGTCTGGGCAGCATACGGCAGTTCGTTCCGCTTCCGCTGAATACCCAATGCTGTTACCACCACTTCATCCAAGGCTTGTTCATCGGATTCCAGCACCGCATTGATCACATTACTGCTCCCGATGTCGACGGTTTGCGTGGTGTAGCCCAGATACATAAATTGAAGCGCGGCGGCGCTACTAGGAACGGTCAGCACGTATTCACCCTGTTCGTTGGTTTGTGTGCCAGCGGTAGTCCCCACCGCCGAAACGGATACGCCCGTAATCGGACTCCCGTCTTCAGCAGATGTCACCTTCCCACTGATCGTCCTGTCTTGTGCATATGCCGATCCGATCAGCAGTATCCCCAACGTCAGGAAACATAGTAGTTTTTGTTTCATGTGTTTTAAATTTGGTTAAAAAAAATAATAAAAAGTTGAGTTAGTTATATGTTCGAATGTAATCGACTTGGATTAGACTGATCAAACCACGACTATTCGTGTGGTTTGATCACGAGCCGGAACCGGCCAAGCTGGAAAAATGATTCAACAATTGCCACAATACCCCTTTCTTGCTGTCTTCAAAACATCTCTTTACACGCTAATGCAGGCACAGGTTAGTCACTGACATTGGAATGTATCAATACTCAATGAGCCGATTTGCTCCATTCAACTAGGTAGACGATCAAAAAAATCTGTTGAAATGTAAAAATACCCAAATAAGTGTGCTAACTTGTGCTTAACGTTTGTATATGTGCTAGTTCTATCGCTGCGTCAAAATTACAACATAATATTTTATTGACAAAAATTTAATAAAAAAAGTTAAATAAAGTTAAATGTAATTGTATGGATAAGCCGCTTTTATTAAAAAATGTCAATCGACTGGTGAATCAGCTGTAAATTCATTACTTTCGTTAGTAATTACGTTGAGTATAACATGCGTGCAAAAACCATCTTCATTATTGTGGTCACCGTATTGGTTACCATTATTCTCATGAAAAATATGGACGAGGTCAATTTTTGGATTTTCGGCACACGAACAGTCCCCAAGTTGGCGGTGCTGGGAACCATGTTTTTCATCGGCGTGGTGGTCGGTTTCTTACTCGGTCGGCCCAAAAAGAAGCTGCGCGATAAGGATGTCCCGTCGACAGATCCTCCATTTGAGGTAAAAAGGCCGTTAGACCAAGCGGACGAGGATTATCTCAGTTAGGCAGTTCAAACACCATATGATGCATATCTGCCGCATACCGATAGGTGACCTGGGCCTGATGCAGCTGCGCGATCGTTTTTACAATGGCCAATCCAAGTCCCGTTGACGAGGTATGATCTCCCGACCGATAAAAACGGGTGAAAATCCGGTCGGCATCCAATGCTTGTTTTTGACCGGTGTTGGCTATTTCGAATCGGTTTTCGCTCACCGTTATGCGGATATATCCCTCTTCATGGTTATGGACGATGGCATTTTTCAGTAGGTTGGCGATCAGCACATCTGCCAGGTCGGCATTGAAAAGCCGTTTCAGTTGTGCCTGCTCGATAAACTCCAGTTTAATGTGCTTATAGTGCAGCAGTTCTTCGAAATCCTCCATATGCTGCCGTATGCACCGATTAAAATCAACTTCTTCCTCCTTTGAAAATTGCTTATTTTCGATCTTGGATAGCAAGAGCAGTGATTTATTGAGCCTGGTCATCCGCTCTAAATATTGAATGGCATTGGCCACCAACTGAGGCTCCACTTCGCCTCCCTGTGATTGCTCGAGCAACAGCTCGAGCTTGTTGATCGCGATGGCCAACGGTGTCTGTAATTCGTGCGATGCGTTTTCGATAAATTGCTTCTGGTTTTGGAATACGGCAATATTGGCTTTGAGCAATGCTTCAACGGTGTCGTTCATGCCCTGGAACTCCCTTACCTTGGTTTGCGGTGGGTTGAACGTTTTATCTTCTCCCAATTTAAAGCGCCCCAATTCATGCTGCAATTGGTAGAAGGGGCTCCATATTTTTTTAAGCACCCAATTATTGATGATAAACGCGCTGGCGATGACGACCAGGTACAGCCAAAGCAATGCATGCAGGAAATCGGCTACTAAATCGTCTTCTTCTACCATGGAGGCGATAATGCGCAGCTCGTAATACCGGCCATCTTGTGTAGAAAAATAGGTGGTGAGCATGCGCAGGATCTCGAAGTCTTCTTCATACTCCATATACATGGCGGTATCTTTGAATACTTCGGTAGCGTGCAATGCCACTTCCTGCTCAACGGGCCGGATCGCATAGTTGCTCTCGCCAAAGTGCCGCTTGTTCAATAACGAAGTGTCTTGATTTGCCTTTTTGATGATCAGCAGTTTATAGTTTTCCAACCCATCGTCTATGCTATCATACACCTCATCCATCATGGTGAAGTAAAAAACAACCGCCCAGATACCCAAGATGAAGACCAACGAGGCCGATAGGTAACGCAGCGTGTGGTTGAGCAGCTTCATCTATACGGTTAATTTATAACCTACCCCATATACGGCTTGGATTTCCAGGCTGGCGCCGTGGTCTTTCATTTTTTTGCGCAGGTTTTTGATTTGGGAATAAATGAAGTCAAAATTATCCGCATTGTCCATGTGATCCCCCCACACGTGTTCAGCCAAGGCCGATTTATAGATCAACCGGTTTTTGTTGACGACAAAAAAAGCCAAAATATCGAATTCTTTGCGGTTGAGGTGAATATCCACATCGTCTATGCGCAACGTCCGCCCGTCGAAATCCAATTCCATATTATTCAGTATCACTACATTGCGCCCGCCTAATGCTTTTCTTCGCAACACGGCTTTGATACGTGCATTTAACTCGGCGAGGTGGAATGGCTTGGTCAGGTAGTCGTCGGCACCGAGCTCTAGGCCTTCCAGTTTGTCGTCCAGCGAATCTTTTGCCGAAATGATAATGACGTTATCGCGCTTCTGTTTTGATTTGAGCGCTTTGAGTACTCCCAGTCCATTCCCATCGGGCAGCCCCACGTCCAGTATAATGCAATCGTAATCGTAGAGCGAAACTTTCTCCATGGCCGAATGAAAATCAACCGCGGCCTCCACGATGTATTGCTCTTTTTGCAGGAATTGGGTGATGTTATCCCGCAATCCTTGTTCGTCTTCGATGATGAGCAGCTTCATTCCGGTTATCGTTATGGATACACGCTCCCCTTCGCTGCTTCTAACGTGTTTTTCAGCAGCCCGATGATGGTCATCAGCCCGACGCCCCCGGGTACGGGTGTGATCCAGGACGCCTTCGGCGCGACCTGCTCAAAATCGACATCTCCATACAGTTTGTACCCCGACTTGGTTTCGCTGCTGACCTCCCGATTGATGCCGACATCGATCACGATGGCGCCTGCCTTGACCATGTCGGCGGTGATGAAGTGCTTCTTTCCGATGGCAGCGACGACGATATCGGCCCGCAGTACTTCTTCCTTGATGTTTTTGGTGCGGCTGTGGGTGAGCGTTACGGTGCAATTGCCGGGACGGTTATTGCGGGCGAGCAGGATGCTCATCGGGCTCCCGACGATGTTGCTCCGCCCCACCACCACGGCATGCATGCCCGAAGTGTCGATCTCATAGTATTCGAGCATCAGCAGGATACCATACGGCGTAGCCGGGATGAAACAGGGCAGGTTGCGCTGCATCCGGCCCAGATTGACAGGATGGAAACCGTCTACGTCCTTCCGGTGGTCGATGGCTTCGGTAACGCGCTCGGGATCGATGTGTTTCGGCAACGGAAGCTGCACAATAAGTCCGTCTACCAAGGGGTCTGCATTCAGCTCCTTAATTTTACTGATCAGCGTGTCTTCCGAAATATCGTCCTCGTAGTGAATGTTGGTGGACTCAAAGCCGACCAGCTCGCAGTTGCGCATCTTACTGGCTACATAGGTCTCGCTTGCGCCGTCGTTGCCGACGAGAATGGCTACCAAGTGTGGCTTTCTGCCCGTCGCCGCAAAAAAAGCAGCAGCCTCTTGCTTGATGTCTTCCTTTATTTTCGCTGAAACCAGTTTTCCGTCAAGTAATTGCATATTCTTCTGAGATTATAGACAACAGATAACCTTCGTCCAATGTCTAATGTCTGTTGTCTCATGTCTAATGTCTCGTGTCTGATGTCTAGTGTCTAATGTCTAATGTCTCGTATCTAACATCTAATCCAATTTCAGCACCGCCATGAAAGCCGACTGTGGTATTTCCACATTGCCTACCTGGCGCATGCGTTTTTTTCCTTTCTTCTGCTTTTCCAACAGCTTACGTTTCCGGGAGATGTCACCACCGTAACACTTGGCGGTCACATCTTTACGCAGGGCGCGGATGTTTTCCCGGGCGATGATCTTGGCGCCGATGGATGCTTGGATGGCGATTTCAAATTGCTGCCGGGGCAATAACTCCTTCAACTTTTCGCAAATTTTCTTCCCGAAGTCATAGGAATTGCTCCGGTGGATGAGCGACGAAAGCGCATCCACGGGTTCGCCGTTCAACCGGATATCGAGCTTGACCAGATCCGACTGCCGGTAGCCGATCTGATGGTAATCGAATGAGGCGTATCCTTTGGATATCGTTTTCAGCTTGTCATAAAAATCGAAGACGATCTCCCCCATCGGCATTTCAAAGGCCAGTTCCACCCGATCTGCCGTGAGGTACGATTGGTTGATGAGAATGCCCCGTTTTTGGATACAAAGCGACATGACGGGTCCGACAAATTCAGCCTTGGTAATGATGCTGGCTTTGATATAGGGTTCTTCCACGTACTCCAGCTTGCTGGGGTCGGGCAGGTCAGACGGGTTGTGCACCATGATTTCCTCACGGCCTTTGGTGAGGTACGCTTTGTACGACACGTTAGGCACAGTCGTGATGACCGTCATGTCAAACTCCCGTTCCAGTCGCTCCTGTATGATCTCCATGTGGAGCATACCGAGGAATCCGCACCGGAAACCGAATCCCAGCGCGGCGGAAGACTCGGGCTCGAACACCAGCGAGGCATCATTGAGCTGCAGGCGGTGCATGCTCTCGCGCAATTCCTCATAATCTTCGGTATCCACGGGATAGATGCCTGCAAACACCATGGGTTTCACCTCTTCAAATCCCTGGATCGCCTCCCTGCTCGGACGGGCCACCTGCGTAATGGTATCGCCCACTTTCACCTCACGGGCCTCTTTGATACCGGATATGATGTACCCCACGTCGCCAGTACGAATGACGTCCTTGGGTAGCTGATTAAGCTTCAACGTTCCGATTTCCTCCGCGATGTATTCCTTGCCCGTAGCAATGAACTTCACGCGGTCGCCTTTACGAATCTCACCGTTCTCCACCTTGAAGTAAGCCATGATGCCCCGGAATGAATTATACACCGAATCGAAGATCAGGGCTTGAAGCGGTGCATCCGCGTCGCCCACCGGATGAGGGATCCGATCTACGATGGCCTCCAATATGTCGCTGACGCCAAGTCCCGTCTTGCCGGATGCCGGGATGATGTCTTCGCGTTTCCCGCCGATGAGCTCGACGATCTGGTCTTTCACCTCCTCCGGCATCGCACCGGGCAGATCCATCTTATTCAGTACGGGAATGATTTCCAGATCATGCTCCAATGCAAGGTATAGGTTGGAAATGGTCTGGGCCTGAATGCCCTGCGCAGCGTCTACAATGAGCAGCGCGCCTTCGCAAGCCGCAATAGAGCGCGATACTTCATAGGAAAAATCCACGTGTCCGGGCGTGTCAATGAGGTTCAATATGTATTCCTGCCCGTCTTTCAGGTAATTCATCTGGATGGCATGGCTCTTGATCGTGATGCCGCGCTCCCGTTCCAGATCCATGTTATCCAAGAGCTGGGCCTGCGCTTCCCGCTGGGTAATGGTCTTGGTATACTCCAACAGCCTGTCCGCCAGCGTGCTTTTACCATGATCTATGTGTGCAATAATGCAAAAATTGCGGATCTGTTTCATACCAATCGACTTCAAACGGCAAAGATAATTTTTTGGCGGGATAAATATGCCAAAGGTTTGTATCTTTGATGTAAACAACGGAACGATTGCCATGCAACTATCCATCGTGTTGACGAGTAAATACCGATTATTGAGCCTTGCCGCCATTGTGGATGTGTTCGAAACCACTAACCGTTTCCTCAAGGGGGATCATCGGCCCGAATTGTTCCAGATTTCATTGGTGGGTGCGAGCGCCGACCCGGTGATCCCTGACAGCATCCGCCACCTGCCTTATGCGATGCTCTCCGCCGATCGGTCATACGATGTCATTTTTGTGCCGGCCTTTGGACCGGTTGACTTGGCGCAGACCGTTCATGAAAACAGCTGTTTCATTCCCTGGCTGCGCGAGCAGTATGCCCAGGGGGCGACGTTGGCGAGCAACTGCACGGGAGCGTTCCTGCTCGCTGCATCGGGATTGCTCAACAATCGGCGGGCCACCACCCATGTAGATGCCGCAGATAAACTGGCTGCCGACTTCCCTAAAATCAAGCTGCAGCAGGATGCCGTGGTGACGCATGATGCCAATATCTACACCAGCGGCGGGGCCACCAACGGCTTTCACCTTAAACTGGCGCTGATACAGAAATATTGCGGCCGCGAGATGGCTATCCGCATTGCCAAGACGTTTTCCATCGACATGGACCGCGAAAACCAGGCGCATTTCGGTCACTTCTCGCCCGTGGAGACACACGACGACGAGTTGGTGATGCGTGTGCAGCACAAGATCAAGAACCAGTTTCCGGCGATTAAGAGCATTGAAGAAGCCATTGCCGACATCCCGGCCAGCAGACGGAATTTTGTCCGCCGGTTCAAGCAGGCCACCGGCCTCACCCCGATCCGATACTTGCAAAAAACAAAGATCGAAGCCGCCAAGAAACTGTTGGAAAACACCGAAAAAGGCTTATTTGAGATCATGCTTTCAGCCGGATATAACGACATGAAGAATTTCAGGCAACTTTTCAAGGACAATACGGGAATGACGCCAAAGGCATATCGGGATAAGTTCGCGATGCGGTTGGACCCCTTGATTTAAGCGGATCACATCAACGGCCAGTTGAAACCCGACCGAAGGCGCTGTCTTTTCCCGTTCCTGCCCGAAATTCTTGCTGCCTCAATGATCTCCAGTACATGGAGGGCATGCTCCACGGCGATTAGCGGCGCCGTTCCGGTGACCAGCGATTCCGATACGACGCTTGCACCCTGCTGCCATACATAATCCCCCGCGTCTGGCACGAAACGCTGCGGGTTTTCCCCGTCATAAGTGGCCAAATCGACACCGAAAGGCGCCCAATCATAGCCAACCAGCCCCATGTTGCCATGTGTCCCCCAAATCGTTATGGTATGCTTTTCCTGCCCCACGCCTTCGTGCCCATACGGATCGAAATAATTGAACCCGCATTGCACATGTGAGAGCACACCGTTGCCATGGTCCATCAATACCATTGCATTGTCTTCTGCTTGCACCGGTATTGTTCCCTTATCATCGACGGTGCGCTCAGGTGTGACGATGCTGGTCATTGCCGTTACGTACTTTGCCGGACCGAGCAATCCCGTGAGTGTGGCGATGTTATATACGCCGAGATCGGGCAGGCTGCCGCCGAGTTTCTCATAGAAAAACGCCGACCACGTGGGACCAAGGTGGCCGTAGTGCCCATGGGCGGAAGAAACCTTGCCCAGCTTACCTTCACGGATGGCCTTTGCCATAAAGGCAAACTGCGGGCTGTTTACTACTGCGGGGGCACTCCAAATATGCATTCCTTTTTGTCGCGCCAGATCAAGCAATGCCTTGCCTTCACGATAGGTATTTGCCATGGGTTTTTCACTCCATACGTGCTTGCCTGCCAACAGGGCCTGCCTATTCAGGCGACCGTGCTCCTGCATATCGGTGAGATTAACCAATAAATCGAAGGGCTCGCCACGCAACATGTCGTCAATATGCGGATAATGAAACGGGATGCCGTACTTCTCGGCCGCAGCTTTCGCGCGTGCCGGTTTGATATCACAAACCGCCACCAGCGTGACAAAGGAAGAAGCCGACAGGTGCGGCAGGTACATGTTGGAGACACTTCCGCAGCCGATTACGCCGACGTTGATTTTCTTGTCGGGGACACCCCGTTGCTGTGCGTACGCCGCCAATGGGGCAAGCAGGGTTGTTGCAGCCAGGGTAGCCGCATGCTCAAGGAATGCTTTACGCGAAATATGATCCATAACTCGGTTTATTATACCCAAAGATAAGCATAACAAAAGTGAAGTTCAGCTTCCATGTTTTTGTTAGATTATTTTTACCTTCGAACTCGGACATGCGGAGATAAAACGATTATGAAGTTTACGATGTTACGCTATCAATCAGGATGCCTGCTCGTTGCTGGCATGTTGCTGGTGTTTTTAGCCAACGCACAGCCCAAGCCTGGAAAAGAAACCATCGAGGTGCCTTTCCCGCCGGAATACCGCTGGAAGAGCAAGGCCATTCCCAAGGATACGAAAGGCATACGCAGTACGCTGTACACGGTCAGCGGAAAAAATACCGAAAATGCCCCGGTACAAACCGTCACCATCACCACCATCGACCGGCGCTACTACCCGATGAAGGCCGAAGGATCGCCCCAGGAAAAGTGGGAATATGAAAAGGCAGGCTGCCCGGAGGCCACGCTGGAGGTAATAGACCGGAAGGTCACAGACGGCCGTACGGCCATCCTCTATGCCATCAAATCCACCCGATCAGCCGACGGCGAATGCGGGTCAACGGTATTGCTGACCTACGTGGCGGAAGGTCCTACCGCATTCCATACGGTTGAATTAGCCATTCCGACGCAGCACTTCACGCCATCGGTATCCCAGCAATGGTATCATGCCTTATTGCAAAGCCGCATCGAATAGCCACGGGCGGGCGTCACAGGACGACCCGCTTACCCCGTTCGGCTGATTCCCTGGCCGCCTGCAAGATCTCCACGACGATGAGGTTATTCGCCAAGGAAGATAGATCAGCAGTGGTATCGACAGTTCCCTTCAATGCCGCCTGCAAATAGGCCAGGTGATCATCGAAATATCCTTTCATGAGCGGTACCTCTTCCTGCTTTTTGGGATTCGCATAACGCACCAGTGTATTCCCATCTACCGCGTGCAGGGATGCATGATCGCCGTACACCTGCATATCTTTAATGCTGTACGGCCAGTCCCACGAGGCCTGTATAACGCCGGTTACGCCGCCCGCGTATTCGAGTATGATGGTCGCATCGTCATCCACGTGGGGATATACCGCCGGTTTCAGCTGGCGGGTCACGGCGGTCACCGCTACGGGCCGCGCTCCTTTCATCAGCCAGGTCATCAGGTTGGCGCCGTAGCACCCGAAATCGATCAACGCCCCTCCCCCATTTTTCTTGGGGTCGGTGAGCCAGCTGAGAAAGGCTTCACTGCACCCGATCTCCCTTGGCCCCTGATGTCCGTCTTTGACGATTACTTTTTTCACCTGGCCGACCGCGCCCTCGTCAATCTGTTGCTTCAGGGTCTGGTTGCTGGCATACCAGGTGGTTTCGTAGTTGGTGAATACCGGTGTGTCGTAGCGATCGGCCAGCTCGGCGATGCGCGTTGCCTGCTTATTATTGATCGCCAAGGGCTTCTCCACCATCAGCGGTATCTTCAAGGGCAGGCAGGCTTCGGCGACCGTTACGTGTTCCGAAATGGCGTTATACGCCAGCACGACATCGGGCCGCACCGCTTGCAATAGCTCATCAACCGTCGTGAAGAATAGCGAGTCGGGGAGCTTATACCGGCCCTGCATGTGGCGTACTAGGCCACTGTCGGATTCGGCGATCCCCAGGATATCAATTTCCCTGCGTTGATACGCACTGAGCAACGGGTGGACATGATCATGGCTCAATCCGGCAATCGCCACTTTTAAGCGATCTTGGGCGAGTGCATCGCTAACAAACAAGAGCATGAGTGCGAAAAACAGTTTCGCAGCACGATGAGTTGGCATTATCATTGTAATCATCTTCAAACAATCAATTGATTCAATATCAAAAATGGATTTGGAATCAAGTATATGCAAAAAAATCGAAAGTCATATCCCATCTTGTCCAATAATAATTAACATATATTTCCTATGTTTACAGCAGAAAAGTTATCGTATATGAAAACCGTAAATCGTTGTATATTAATGGCCTTCATTGGGTCTTCAGCCATTTCTTACCAAGCTTGTAAGCCCAAACAGGTGGTGCTCCAGCCGGCTGCCGAAGTCGTTGAACGGGAAATGCCCGAGGAACGTGTCGTTGCAGAGCCGACCCAGAAGGCGCCTGAACAGGCGCCGACTAAGCCAGATCCGGCACCGGTGGCTCCGCCGAACTACACGTTCAAAAACATTCTATTTGAATATGACTCGCACGTGCTGAAAACCGAATCCTATGCGATCCTCGATCACATCGGCCGGGAAATGCAGAAAGATCCGAATGCCAAATTTCTGATCGACGGCCATGCCTCTATCGAAGGTACGGCGGAGTACAACATGGAGCTGTCCATTGACCGGGCAAATGCCGTTAAGCTGTACCTGGTCAATTCGGGCATCAACGCCGATAACCTGACAGTCAATGGCTTTGGCGCTACCAAACCCGTGGCATCCAACGATTCGGAGTCCGGCAGGGCAACCAACCGGCGCGTAGAAATCAAGCATGTAGACTAACTAGCGAGATGGTCGACTTGAAGTACAGCCAACGGGGGGTATCTGCAGGTAAGGAGGATGTGCACAATGCCATCAAAAACCTCGATAAGGGGTTATTCCCGAAGGCTTTTTGCAAGATCATCCCCGATATATTGGGCGGAGATACGGCCTGGTGTAATATTATGCATGCCGATGGGGCCGGTACTAAGTCTTCCTTGGCCTACGTCTACTGGAAAGAGACCGGCGATGCTTCCGTGTGGCGGGGCATCGCGCAGGATGCCGTGGTCATGAACCTCGATGACCTGCTCTGCGTAGGGGCCACGGATAATATCTTATTGTCATCCACCATCGGGCGCAACAAGCACCTGATTCCCGGATCGGTCATCGCGGAGATCATCAACGGTACGGAGGAGATCCTGGCCGAACTCCGTGACCTCGGCATCGGCATTTATTCCACCGGCGGCGAGACGGCGGATGTGGGCGACCTGGTGCGCACCATCATCGTCGATAGCACCGTCACCTGCCGGATGAAACGCGATGATGTGGTGTCCAATCATCGCATACAAGCGGGTGATGTCATTGTGGGGCTGGCATCGTACGGCCAGGCAGGCTATGAGCGGGAGTACAATGGGGGCATGGGGTCTAACGGGCTTACCTCGGCGCGGCATGACGTGTTTGATAAAACCGTCGCTGCCAATTTTCCCGAGAGCTACGACCCTGCGGTGCCCCAGGAGTTGGTTTTTGCTGGAACCAGGGGATTGACCGAGACGATCGATATCCCCAGCCACGGGCCTATTACCGTCGGCAAGCTGGTCCTATCCCCTACCCGTACCTACGCCCCCGTCATCAAGCGGGTGCTCGATGAATACCGCCAACAGATCAAGGGCATGGTCCATTGCAGTGGCGGAGCGCAGACCAAGGTGTTGCATTTTATCGATGACCTCCATATTATCAAAAACAACCTCTTTGACATACCACCGTTATTCCAACTGATCCAAGCGGAATCCGGCACCAGTTGGCAAGAGATGTACAAAGTATTCAATATGGGACACCGGATGGAGTTATATGTGCCCGAGTCCATTTCGGCCGATATCATTCGCATCTCGCAAGAGTTCGGTATCGCCGCACAGGTGATCGGCCATGTGGAAACGGCGGAGGTGAAACAGGTGACGATTGAATCGCCCAGTGGGACGTATATCTATTATTGATTGACCGATCAGCCGCGCTCAGCAAAAACGTATGCAGGTTTCTCCAAAGTTGAAGACGATCGGCTGGAAGGATGTCGTAGACTTGCCGGATTTAGGCCTCCGGGGCATCCCGGCAAAAATCGATACCGGCGCGCGCACTTCCGTGCTGCATTGCAGTCTCGTGCGGTTGGTCAAAAGAGGTCGCAAGCAGTATGTCGAATTTCGTCCATTGGATGAACGATCGGGACATCAGGCCAACACGTATACCTTTCCCTTCCACAGCGAACGAAAAGTAAGAAATTCGTTCGGACAAGAAGAAAACCGCTACATCATCAATACCTTCGTC
This sequence comes from Parapedobacter brassicae, assembly GCF_051400755.1. NCBI lineage: Bacteria > Pseudomonadati > Bacteroidota > Sphingobacteriia > Sphingobacteriales > Sphingobacteriaceae > Parapedobacter > Parapedobacter brassicae. Next base: position 562,213 of record NZ_JBLFFL010000002.1, on the reverse strand, counting down.
CTTTTGTTTGGCGAATTGCATCCCATCGAGCTGTCGCTGCGTGACCGTTCGGGCATGGAGTTTCCGATACTATTGGGTCGGTCTTTCATTCGCAAAAAATTCCTCGTTGATGTTTCGCGAACAAACCTATCCAAAAAATCAGTCAAAGGCCGCAAGTAATACCTAAACAGCACAGCACACATGAAGATCGCCGTATTATCAACAATCAAAAGCCTTTACTCGACACGCAGACTGGTGGAAGCCGCCAAGTTGCGCGGACACGAGTGCATCGTGATTGACCATAGCCAATGCTATGTGGGCATCCGGCAGGGCAAACCGAGTATACACTATAAGGGGCAGGATATCTCCGATATCGATGCCATCATCCCCCGCATCGGCGCATCAGTCACCTTCTATGGGTCGGCTATCGTACGCCAGTTTGAAGTGATGGGCGTCATATCGGCCAATCCCAGCCAATCCATCACCCGCTCCCGCGATAAGCTGCGCTGTATGCAGATCCTCTCCGGCGCGGGGATCGGCATGCCTACCACCGGTTTTGCGCGGCGGACCCGCGACGTGGACGACCTGATCAAGATGGTGGGGGGACCGCCGCTGGTGATCAAATTGCTGGAAGGCACCCAGGGGATCGGCGTGGTGCTGGCCGAAACAAAAAAAGCCGCCTCATCCGTGATCGAGGCATTCTATGGGCTGGGCAATAATATCTTGATCCAGGAATATATCAAAGAATCCCGGGGTACGGATATCCGTGCATTCGTGGTGGACGGCAAAGTGGTCGGTGCCATGAAGCGCACGGCTAAAGAGGGCGAATTTCGGTCAAACCTGCACCGCGGCGGCACGGCCGAAGTGATCAAACTGAATAAGGCCGAGCGCGAAACCGCCATCCGGGCAGCACGTGAGTTGGGACTTACCGTATGCGGTGTTGACTTGTTGCCGTCCGATCGGGGACCGCTGGTGCTCGAGGTCAATTCATCCCCCGGACTTGAAGGCATTGAAAAAGCGACCCACAAGGACATCGCCGGCGAAGTCATCGCCTTCCTTGAAAAACGGTATATCATGAAACAGCAGACCAAAAAAGAGCGTAAGGTCAAGGCCGGACCGAAACTCTAAATTTGAAGATCGGCGCGGTAATATCTACGGATAACGCTATATTTACCAGCCTAAACAGATCATAACCATGATAAGCAGTATATGGAGTGCCATCCAGTGGAATATTAAACCCGAAATATTCAGTATCGGTAGTTTTGAGCTGCGGTATTACACCTTATGTTTCCTGCTGGCGTTTATCAGCAGCTATGTCCTTATGCTGCATATTTTCAAGCGTGAGCACAAGCCGCAGGAATTGCTGGATCAGCTGAGCATCTACATTTTCATCGGCACCTTGCTGGGCGCGCGCCTGGGCCATTGCCTATTTTATGAATTTGATTATTATAAGGACCATCCACTGGAGATGATTTTGCCTTATACGTACGTCAATGGCAAGTTTACCCTCACCGGATTCCATGGACTGGCCAGTCACGGTGGTGCCATTGGTATCTTGGCAGGCATCTTTCTTTTCTGCCGCAAAACGAAAACTGATTTTCTATGGATCACCGACCGGCTGGTGATCGTCATTCCCCTGGCAGGCGCTTTCGTCCGCATCGGCAATTTTTTCAACTCCGAGATCATTGGCCTGCCCTCCGATCTGCCATGGGCGGTAGTCTTTGAGCAGATCGATACGGTACCCAGGCATCCGGCGCAACTGTATGAGGCCGTTTGTTACGTGCTCATCTTTATCCTGCTGTGGAATATCTATCACCGAAAACCGCTCCTGAAACCGGGATTCCTCTTCGGCCTGTTCCTGATCCTGCTCTTCGGTGCGCGGTTTGTCTTGGAATTTGCGAAGGAGAATCAGGAAGCATTTGAGGAGGGAATGACGTATAACATGGGACAGCTGCTGAGTCTTCCGTTTATCGCCATAGGGGTTTACCTGCTGGTTAGACCTTACAAAAAGAAGGCACCCGCAAAAAAATAAACTCCCGAGGCGGAAACAAAATAGTAACTTTGTCGCTTCATGACAGCTGCAAAGAGACGCCGCTTTTTCATCTTCCTTACGCTCGGCTTATTGTCGGCTATCGGGCCATTTTCCATCGATATGTACCTGCCGGGCTTCGATTCGATCGCAGCCAGTCTGGACACCACGGTGGCACACATCCAGCTGTCGCTCACTTCCTTTTTCGTGGGTATTGCGTCAGGCCAGATCGTTTACGGTCCGCTGCTCGATCGCTATGGGCGCAAAATTCCGCTGATCGTCGGATTGATCATCTATATTGCCGCATCCATCGGCTGTGCGTTGACCAATTCGGCCGATAATTTGATCATTTACCGCTTTATCCAAGCGTTGGGCAGTTGCGGCGGTATGGTCGCCTCACGGGCCATGGTGAGGGACTTCTTCGGTCCGTCGGAAAGCGCAAAGGTTTTTTCCCTGCTCATGCTGGTTATCGGCATTTCGCCGATACTGGCCCCCACGGTGGGCAGCTTTGTCATCGCGCATTGGAATTGGCATGGCATATTCCTTGTCCTGGCGGTGATCACCACCCTGATCCTGCTGGCAGTCGTCTTTTTCCTTCCGGAAAGCAAGGGACCAAACCCCGAAATGTCCCTCATGCCCCGACCCATCACGCAGTCGTATTGGCAAGTATTTAAAAATCGGCAGTTTTTTACCTATGCATTTGCCGGCGGTCTGGCGTCGTCGGGATTATACGCTTACCTCGCGGGATCGCCCTTTGTGATGATCACGCTTTACGGGTTGAATGAAAAGCAATATGGATTGGTCTTTGCGCTGATCGCCTCCGCGCTGATCACGGCAAGCCAACTGAACAGTTTTCTGCTCAATCGCTACAGCAGCGAAAAGGTGGCGAAAATAGCATTGATCGTACAGTCGTCCGTCGGGTTGATACTGACCGCGCTGTGTGTCACCGATACCATCAACCTGTATACGATGGTGGCCCTGATCTTTCTGTTCCTCGGTTCGCAGGGATTTGTCTTCCCGAATACTTCCGCATTGGCCCTCGGACCGTTCAGCCGGTTGGCGGGCAGTGCTTCGGCATTGTTGGGCAGCTTACAGATGGCCATCGGGGCGCTTTCATCCGGATTGGTGAGCTATTTTCATAACGGGACGACCATCCCCATGGCAGGCATGATGGCTGGCTGTGCTTGCCTGAGCCTGTTCATCCTCCTCGTATTCCGGCCGCGCGAAACCAATGGGCAGCGTGCGCTACCGCTATAACGATCTCAGCAACGCCGTCACCGCGAGCCGGTAGCCTTCAAGGCCGAAGCCGCAGATCACCCCTTTGCAGTTTTTAGCCAGGTACGAATGATGCCGGTAAGATTCCCGCGCATACACATTGGAAATGTGAACTTCCACCACCGGAGCGGTCACCGCTGCGATGGCATCAGCTATAGCCAATGAAGTATGGGTATAAGCACCTGCATTGAGGACGATACCGTCAACAGAAAACCCCACTTCATGGATCTTATCGATGATGGCACCTTCGTGGTTACTCTGGAAATAAGACAATTCCACCTCGCCGTACGATGCCCGCAACGTTTCGAAGTAGCTCAGGAAATCTTGGTCGCCGTAAATGCCCGTTTCCCTTACGCCTAAGAGGTTTAGGTTCGGACCATTAATGATGATGATTTTGCTCATACCGTTGCAATATCACAAAAAATTCCGACAGGCTAAAAATCATAATAGAAATTACGGAACGATCCACGCAATCCAAGTGTTAACATGCCGGTCTGCGGGTGTCTCCCCTGCTCGGGTATCCCGTGCCGCCGATATACGGCACCGACTTCCACCCGCAGGTTGTATTTCGGGTTAAACAAGTAGGATATCCGACCATCGGCGTATAACAGGTTGTTTTTAACACCTTGTGCGATACGGTTGTCGTAAACCTGTATATGGGTAGCGTATGTTTTGAAAATATCCCCCCCATAGTTCGTCAGGGAGTCCGGATCCGAACCGAACTGCCCCCAAGTGCCCTGCAAAGAAAAGTCAAACCGCTTGTATGAATAATTCAGGATGCCGACCAGTTCTCGGAAATTGCTCCCCAACGGATGGGCCAGTGGCTGGCCATAGTTGCTGTAATTGCTCACCGGATCGAAATGCGCATACGTATACGGACGAGCGGTGTTGTACTCCGCCAGGAAATTCAAATCCTTGACACCAAACGCATCGAACCCCCGGAAACCCAATTGGGCCGCCCACTTATTATTCACATGTCCTCGTCCGCTGAAAAATTCACTGGCCACAAATTCCCCCAATAGAAACTGTCCATAAACGGTCAAATTCTTCAGCGCCTTATACTTCGTATTCAACCCCAAATGCATTTTATCTGGAGAAGACGTATTGGTCAGCTCAACTGGTCGCATGAAAATGATCGGATTGAAATAGTTGAAATCAAACCCCCGGCGGCCGGCGGCATTTTTGGCCCCCCACACCACCGACTGGAAAAGCCCCACCGAAAACCGGTTATTCACGTTCCAGTCCAGGTACTGAAAGGCTCCCCATTTCCAATTATCGCCCGCCCGCCGTGTCGAATCCAGCGAACGGGGATGCATCGGGTCCAGCATATAGGTCCACATGCTCATATACTGCACATTTCCCAATTTGCCGGTCAGTTTCAAGGCGGTGTAATTCGACGAAATGTCCGAAAGCAGCATGGAGCGGTACCCATCCCCGATAAACTGCTTATCGTAGGCCAGCGTCACATTCAAGTACTTGTTTACCGTATAGGACATCGTAGCCGACCCATACATCCAGTCCTTTTTTCGGGGGCTGGATGTCATGGTCTTCCCATACCCTTGTCCGGGTGTAACTGTATGCTCGAAGATATACCGATCCAAGTATTCCGGAAATACGCCTTGATTCTCGAAGAAGTTCACATAAAGCGAAAAGTTATCTTCGATCGTCACCCCGGCCTGGGCCCCCCTCGTATTCAGCCAAGTCGTCCGGCCGCCCCCGGCGAAATCACGCCCGAGCTGAAAATCCGGTAGGAAATCCGCATAAAATGTATGGTCGTCTTTTTTGATGTCGATCAGGTGCTCATTGTACAGCTTGCGACCCCACCACGAATGCCGCTCCGCCACACCCAGCTCCATCAGCGAATCATAACGCGGCTGCAGCGCCTCGTCGATGATCATGGGTTTCACCGAGGTGTGCAGGCGCGTATCTGCATCGTACAGGACATTATTGAGTTTCTGATAAAAATGATAAGAATAAGGTTGGTAAGTCGACTGGGCATTGGCCACAAAAGCTTGACTGCTCAACATGACAGCGAATAGCATCACCCAGCAGCAACGATCGCATAAATGTTTAATCATAGCGAAAAAAATCAGTCAGCAAAGATAACATTGCCTTCCAACAATTAAGCCATTAATGCACACGAATGCAAGATTTTAAATGCTAAAACGAATTTGCGCTGTGAGATTAGCTAATTTTTCGCATATTGCACTGCTAAAAGCGAGTACCAAAAGAAACCCTATATCGATAACAAACCAGTTGGAAATGAAACGACGAACATTCATCCAGAACACCGCAATGCTTAGCGCCGGAATATGGGCAGGCAAATTCCCCACGGCCGCCGCCGCTCAGGATTTCCCGACCGTACGGGTCGCCGAAAACCAGCGGCATTTTTCAAGCGGCGCCATTGAACGTGCCATCCGCGAATTTCAAGGCAAGGTAGGAAACCAAGAACTCGGCTGGCTGTTTGGCAACTGCTTCCCCAACACGTTGGATACGACGGTCTTTCCCGAAGAAAAGAACGGGAAGCCTTATACCTACGTCATCACGGGCGATATCGACGCCATGTGGTTGCGCGACAGCTGTGCGCAGGTATGGCCATACCTGCCGTTCATGGCGGCGGACAAAAAGCTGCAACGGCTCATCGCCGGTTTGGTCAACAAACAGAGCCAGTGCGTCAACATCGATCCCTATGCCAACGCGTTCTATAACGACCCGACCAAAGTGGGCGAATGGGGAACCGACCATACCGACATGAAACCCGGTATCCATGAGCGCAAATGGGAGATCGACTCGCTCTGCTATACCATACGCCTGGCGCACGGGTACTGGAAAACCACGGGGGATACGACACCTTTCGATGCGGAATGGGTGGCCGCACAGCGCAACATCCTCAAAACATTCAAAGAACAGCAACGCAAGGAAAACCTCGGTCCCTACCGCTTTGAGCGCACCACCGCCCGGGGTTCTGACACGCTGCAAGTAGACGGATATGGTTACCCGGTCAAACCGGTGGGATTGATCTGCTCGAGCTTCCGGCCAAGTGACGATTCCAGCGTATTCTCGTTTCTCATCCCATCCAATCTGTTTGCCGTCGTCAGTTTACGCCAGTCGGCCGAGCTGCTCGCCAAGGTTGCCAACGAACAGGCATTGGCCACGGAAATGCGCAACCTTGCCGATGAAGTGGAAAAAGCGATAAACGAACACGGCATCGTAGATCATCCCCTGCACGGCCGGGTGTATGCCTACGAAGTGGACGGATTCGGCAGCTACCTGATGATGGATGACGCCAATATTCCCAGCCTGCTATCGCTTCCATACCTCCATGCGGTGGATGTCGACGACGCCGTGTATCAGCGCACACGCGCTTACGTCCTTTCCGAAAACAATCCCTTTTTCTTCAAGGGCGCGGTAGCCGAGGGCATCGGCGGACCCCATATCGGGCGTGATATGATTTGGCCGATGGCCATCACCATGCGGGGACTCACCTCCACGGATGACCAGGAAATCGCCACCTGCATCGAATTACTGCGGAAAACCCACGGAGATACCGGTTTTATGCACGAATCTTTTCACAAAGACGACCCCAAGAAATTCACCCGTAAGTGGTTTGCCTGGGCCAATACATTATTTGGCGAATTTTTATGGAAAACTTATCAGGAAAAACCATCTTTGTTAAAATGAAATTGAGACGTGAGACATTAGACAAGAGACATTAGACATCAGACACGTACTTGTCTCATATCTCACGTCTCATATCTCATATCTCGAGTCTCCTGTCTCACGTCTCACTCTCATGTCTGACATCCAATCAAAATGGGTCCAATAGGTATTTTCGATTCCGGGTATGGGGGATTGACGGTTTTTCGCGAAATCGTAAAAAAGTTGCCCCAATACGATTATATTTATTTAGGCGACAATGCCCGTGTACCCTATGGTACGCGATCGTTCGAAACGGTGTATGCCTACACGAAAGAATGCGTGGAGCAATTATTTGACATGGGTTGCCGATTGGTTATTTTAGCCTGCAATACGGCGTCCGCCAAAGCCCTGCGTACCATTCAGCAGCACGACCTGCCCCATTACCCCGATTTGCACAAGGTGCTGGGTGTGATACGCCCAACCACCGAAGTCATCGGCGATTATACCCACTCCAGGCAGGTGGGCATCTTAGCCACGCCGGGCACGGTGAAGTCTGCCTCCTATCCGATTGAAATCCAGAAGTTTTTTCCCGATATCGAGGTGCACCAACATGCGTGTCCCCTTTGGGTACCACTGGTCGAAAGCGGCGAATGGGACACTCCCGGAGCGGCGTATTTCGTAGAGCGGGATATCCACCGGTTGCTGGAGCAATCCCCGAAAATTGATGTGATCGTATTGGCCTGTACACATTATCCGTTGCTATTGCCGTTGATCAGGCGTTTCACACCCGCGCACATCCAGCTACTTGCCCAAGGAGAATTAGTGGCCAACAGCCTCGCCGATTACCTCCATCGCCACCCCGAAGTGGAGAAGCTATGTACCAAAGGAAGCGAAAAACGGTTTTTCACCACCGATGATGCATCGGATTTCGAAACAAAAGCGAAAACTTTTTATGGCCGCCCCATTGAAGCAGCCGAGTTGAAGATACCGGGCTAGTTTACGGCTTATCCGTTACAATGGTTACCTCTACCCGGCGATTCTGCTGGCGGCCCTCCGCGGTATTGTTGGGCGCGATCGGTTTGGTCAGCCCGAGTCCGTGCGTCGTGATCCGGCTTTCATCGATCCCCTTTTCCACCGCGTATTTTTTTACCGCTTCAGCCCTTTTTTCGGACAGCCACTGATTGTACTCTTCCGTACCCGTCGCATCGGTATGCCCGTCTACAATGAGGGACGCACCGGGGTAATCGGCCAGCAGGTTGACCAGCTTGTCGATCTCCGTTTTAGCCCGGTCGGTCAAGTACGAGGAATTCAGCGGAAACAACACGTCCGAATCAAACGTCACCGTGATGCCGCGGTCGGTGATCTCGGCATCCTCAAAATCCCGTTGCACATGTTGCAGACCGTCCTTCGTGCCGTCGATGGATACCTGTGCACCGGGATTGACGGCCATTTTCTTATTCTTGCAGGAAAAAAGAACGCCTGAAAAAACCACGATAAGCAAAAAGAGAATATGCTGTTTCATATACATGCTAAGGATAAAATCAAATGGCGTAAAAATAAAAAAACTATTCCATGGTGAAGTGATTTTCGATCACCTTTTTTATCGCCGGGTGGTTGGAAAACAATTCCCAGATCAATCCACTGCGCCCGTTTTCGATCATCACCACCACTGCGGCCTGATTCAATGCATCATACTCGTCTGCCGATGCATTATCATCGATGGCAATCCGGCGGCGGAATCCATATTCCGTAAACAGCGCCTCCCCATATTGATGGTAAAACGCGCGCATGGACTGGAGCGCATCGTCAGGTATATAGGCATAGCTTGCACAAGCAATGGCCGGATTAATCATGCGGGATGAGTCCGACGCCGTCTCGATGCCCCAGATATCACGCGAAAAACTGCCATAGCGGGTTTCGTTATCCCGTCGTTGGTACACCTTAGTGAGGTTGATGTTGTTGTCAAAATAATTGGCAAACGTATCTTGTTTCCCTCGGGGATCGAACGCCAGAAAAGGCGTGTAGGCCTCCAGCAATGAGGTGTCCACGGATCCGACAACAACCGGCAGGCCGTACAGCGTCGTATCCCGTGTATAGGGAAGCGTCCGATAGCGCGGGGTGAGGGATTTACCCTCTTGGAGCTTCACCGAAAATGCGGCATTATCTGCCAGTTCCATGGCATGGGTCGTATCAACCAATTCCCGGGGTGTCCCTAGCCCATCGATGTATGCATCGGCCGGCAATGCGTGTTGAGGCGAAGCCAGCGCAAGCACATAACAAATGAAGTCCACCCCAAAACCACCCAAAGGACGGGCGTTCCCGAAACCGGCCGCGGGCGACCAGCGATCCAGCAAAATAGACTCCTGGCCCTCAATAACGAATCGGCTCCAAGCAACATCGTTCCACAGCAGGTCTATTTTTTCGATCAGCGATTTTGCTTCACTGCTGTCTGCCTGAAAATATTGCCGGGCAGTAAGCAATCCCTGCATCAAAAATGCCGTTGCCCGCAAATCAGCCTCCGGCACGGTATCAACCAGATAGACACCCTTTCCGGTGCGTCCATCCAGGAGGGCAGGGAATGCGCCCTGAAAACGCTCAGCTTTTGCCAAAAAATCCACGATACGTGCCAATCGGCTGATCGCCGCTGAACGCGAGATGAAACCGCGCTCGGCGCCCACCACATGAGACAGGATGCTCAAGCCTGTTTCCTTTACCGAAACCGTGGCATTGTCTGTACCTAAGCGCACCGCATGCATGCCGCTGTTCACTTCCGCCCGCTCCACAAAGTAGTTAAAATGCGCCGCCTGGATGAAATCCAAGAAGGCGTCGTCATCGGCCGTCTGCGTCTTCGCGTCAATGACATCTGAAAAAGGCGACTCCAGGTAATCGTAATCTACCCACGCCACTTTATACTGGTACGTCCTGTTCGAATACGGGACAACATCCGTGCACTTCTGTATAAAAACAGGCCGGATAGCCACCGGCTCAAAATGCTCATTGTCTTCCGATCGATAGATCTTGATATACCGAATGCTCGGCGTCAGCGGCAATTGCCAGGTCAATTCGACATGGCGGTCATACGCCTTTGCGGCGGACAATACCGCAGGCGACGACAATTTAGCGCGCGGGGGATTGGCCGGTAGAAATTCGATCTGGTCAATATACAGGCGATGTATTCCACCGCCCGCACCATTTTGGGATAGCTGTACACCGCTTATGGGTTTCTCCAGATTAAGGCGCTGGATATCTTGCAAAGGAATGCGCACGTTAATCCACATATTCGGCTGAAAATCAGCTATGTATTTTGATATATCAATCGGGGTGGTCAGGGTATCCTGTTGAGATACCGCCAGTTTGGGCAACGCCTCCCGGGGGGTATTCGACGCCACAAATAGTTTAAACGTCAGCACATCGCCAGCCTTGGGATGGTACCGATTCAAGGTATCGGGATAGTGGATTTGAGCAGACCAATTTCCGTTTCCTTCAGACGCGTATTTCAACGACAAGGCATTGCCCGGTGTGAAGAATAAGGAATCGGATACCGGCAGCTTGCCCCGCACGTTTTCCACCCAACTTGCGCCTTCATACTGCACCTGACTATAGGTATAATTGCCCGACAACAGGCTGTTTTCAAATAACACCTCCGGATAGGTCTCCGCAGCGGCCTGCGAAATCGCGAAGATAAACAACAAAACAGATAAGGTAATTGCTCTAACCATAAGCTAATCGATGGTGTTAATATTGTTGACCGGGCAAGTTCACGCAAAAACCAAGCCATCTATCCCCCACCAATCACCAATCACCCGCCACCAATCACCAACCACCGGCCGCCCATTACCAACCACTGCCCTTTAAATAGTCAATACAATTCCCTAACTTAGCACCCTGATTTCGCAACATCGCTTTTATGGAGACAACATTTGATTTTGAGAAACCAATTGCCGACCTGCAAATGCAGGTTGAAAAAGTGCGTCAAGTAGCGGAGAAGACGAAAGTGGACATGAGCGCTACGTTGACGGAATTGCAGGATAAGTTGGAGAAAACCAAACACGAGATATACGGCAATATGACCGGATGGCAGAAAGTACAGATGTCTCGCCATCCCGATAGGCCGCAAACGCTTGATTATATTGGCCTCATCTGCGAGCAGTTCATCGAGCTGCATGGCGACAGAACCGTAAAGGACGACAAAGCGATCGTAGGCGGATTTGCAAACATCGACGGCCAATCGCTGATGATCATCGGCCACCAAAAAGGCAAAAATACCAAAGAAAGGCAATTTCGCAACTTCGGCATGGCCAATCCGGAAGGTTATCGCAAGGCCCTGCGCTTAATGAAACTGGCTGAAAAGTTCAATAAGCCCGTCGTTACCTTGATTGATACCATGGGGGCCTACCCCGGAATTGAAGCGGAAGAACGGGGGCAAGGCGAAGCCATCGCCCGCAACTTAATGGAAATGTCGGTATTGAAAGTGCCGATCATCTGCATCATTATCGGCGAAGGCGCCTCCGGCGGGGCTTTAGGTATCGGCGTGGGCGATCAGGTTTACATGCTGGAGCACACCTGGTATTCGGTCATTTCGCCCGAATCCTGTTCGTCCATTTTATGGCGCAGCTGGGATTACAAAGAAAGGGCCGCGGAAGTACTAAAATTGACCGCCGACGACATGTTGAAAAACCGCCTTATCGATGGCATCATCCCCGAACCATTAGGAGGCGCTCACCACAACCCACAGCTCGTTGCCGAAACGATAAAACAACAGCTGCTGGCCGATTTAGCGGTGCTGCAAAGCAAGTCAACCGCGCAACTCATTGCCGATCGCATCGCGAAATTCAGCAGCATGGGCGTGGTAGTCGAATAATGCCCCCCTGTCTTTTTAGTCAATCGCACGGTCCAAATGCACGTATCCGCCATCTACGTGTATCAACTGTCCGGTCGTGTGGCTGGACCGTTCCGATAGCAGAAACACCGCCATATCGGCAATTTCAGCCGTGGTGGTCATCCGGTTGCCCAAGGGGATCCGCTCATTGATCTTGCGCAACGTGTCTTCGGGATTGGGCAATGTATTGATCCACGTTTCGTACAGGGGTGTATAGCATTCCGCTACAATCACGGCATTTACACGGATACCATATTTCAGCAGTTCCACCGCCCATTCACGCGTCAAGGCGTTGCGTCCGCCGTTGGATGCCGCATAACCCGAGGTACCCCCTTGTCCGGTTTCCGCTGTTTTCGAGCCGATATTCACAATGGATCCCTTACTGGCTTTCAATGCGGGCAAGGCATGATGCGCCATCAGGTAATAGTGGATCAGTGTTTTATGGAGACTGTCAACAAATTGCTGGTAATTGCCGCGCTCCAGTCCCACGCTGTCATTTACACCGGCATTATTCACCAACCCATCAATCCGTCCGAATGTAGCCAGTGTTTCCCCGACAGCCCGCTCACAGTCATCCGGACGGGTCAGCTCGGCGGCAACACAAAACGCCTGCCCGCCCGCCGACTCCACCTCCCGCTGCACCCGTTCATTGTCGACCTGCCGGCGTCCCACGATCACCGGTATGGCCCCTTCAGCAGCCAGCGCCAACACGATGCCCCGACCGATTCCCTTGGCCCCGCCGGTCACCACGATGACCTTGTCTTTGAGGTTTAACTCCATGCCATCAACCTTCGTATGCTTTTACCACCTGGCGGGACGTACCCAACCCATCGGCACCCAGCTCCACCACATCACCCGGCTGGAGGTATACCGGCGGCACGAGGCCCAGTCCCACGCCCGCTGGCGTACCGGTGGAGATCACATCGCCCGGCAGCAGCGTCATGAACTGGCTGACATAGCTGATGATGAACGGCACATCGAAAATCAGGTCCCGCGTACTCCCATCCTGATACATCTTGCCATTCACCTTGAGCCATAGCCGCACGTTGTTGATGTCCGCGATTTCATCCCGCGTGGCCACAAACGGACCCATCGGCGCAAACGTATCGCAGCCTTTGCCCTTATCCCATGTGCCACCGCGTTCCAGCTGGAATGCCCGTTCGGACACGTCGTTATGCAGCACATACCCCGCCACATAATCAAAGGCCTCCGATTCCGCCACATAAGACGCCCGTTTGCCGATGACAATACCAAACTCCACCTCCCAATCCGTTTTCGTGGAGTTTTTAGGAATGACAATATCGTCATACGGTCCGCTTAATGACGTGGTAGACTTCATGAACAGGATGGGTTCTTCCGGTATCTTAGCGCCCGTCTCTGCAGCATGGTCGCGGTAATTGAGGCCGATGCAGAGGATTTTCGAGGGACGGGCAATCGGGCTTCCCAATCGCGTACCCTCGGGTAGGGCAATTAATTTGCCCGCATTCGCCTTCACAAACTCGTCCAAGCGGACAAGTCCGTTATTTGCGAAAAACTCCTCATTATAATCGCCCCCCAATGCGGAAACATCATAATTGACACCTTCAATTTGTACCCCTACTTTCTCCCGGCCAGGGTTGCCATATCGGATTAGTTTCATGTCTAATGTCTATTATCTAGTGTCTCTTGTCTAACGTCTCTTGTCTAGTGTCTATTATCTAGTGTCTCTTGTCTAACGTCTCTTGTCTAGTGTCTAGTGTCTCTTGTCTAACGTCTATCAATTATTCAACTTAACAAATCCCCCATCTATCGGATAGTCATTTCCGGTGATAAAGCCCGCATCATCCGAACTGAGGTACAACGCCAGCGCCGCGATTTCCTCGGGTCGGGCCATGCGACCGATGGGCTGGCTTTTCGAAAGCGTTTCAAACATTTGGTCTTCTTTACCGGGATAATTTTTAGCGATGAAACCATCCACAAAGGGGGTGTGCACCCGCGCCGGCGAAATGCTGTTGCACCGGATGCCGTGGTGCAGGTAATCGCGCGCGATGGACAACGTCATCGCATGGATGGCCCCTTTGCTGGCGGAGTACACAAACCGGTCCGTGATCCCGACCAACGCCGCGATGGACGCCATGTTGACAATCATTCCGCCGCCCTGTTGCTTCATCACCGGCACCACCCCATGCAACACGTTGTAGGCACCTTTTACATTCACCCGCATGATCCGGTCAAAATCTTCTTCATTCGTATTTTCCACATTGCCCACATGGGCGATACCCGCATTATTTACCAGGATATCGATCGCACCGATATGACTGATTGCCGCCAGTACCTCCGCTTGCTGGCTTACATCGCAGGCATGTACATCTACCGATCCCCCAGCGGCTTGGATCTCGTCAACCACTGCGGCAGCAGCAGCCGCATTCAATTCGAGGATGTGTACAAACGCACCCTCTTTCGCGAAAAGCAGACTGATGGCCCGACCGATACCGCTTCCGCCTCCTGTGATCAGCGCTACTTTTCCAGCTAATTTTCTATCCGACATTTTAAAAATATGCTAAATCCAATATCAATCTAAAATTCAAAATCTAATATCTAGCATCACAAAGACACTCCCCTGCGCCACGGGATGAAATCATCCTGTCCCAACTGCACCGCTTTGGGCTGCTCCTCACCGCTGGCCACCTTGATCACATAGTCCAATATCCGGTGTGCGGCTTGCTGGATGGTTTCCGTTCCTTCGATGATGGTGCCGCAATTGATGTCGATGATATCCGGCATGCGTTCAAAAAGTTTCGTATTGGTAGACAACTTGATCACCGGCGCAATCGGATTGCCGGTAGGCGTGCCCAGTCCGGTCGTAAACAGCACGACATTGGCCCCAGCCCCTACCTCAGCCGTGGTACTTTCCACATCGTTTCCCGGTGTACACAGCAGGTTCAGTCCGGGGCTGTTGGCTATGCCCGGGTAATCCACCACCGCCATTACCGGTGATGTCCCTCCTTTTTTGGCCGCCCCGGCCGACTTGATGGCATCGGTAATCAGGCCATCCCGTATATTTCCGGGCGATGGATTGGCATAAAATCCCGAGCCATCGGCCTCGGCCTTCGCGTTATAGGTCTTCATCAGTTCCATAAATCGCAGGGCGGTAGGCTCGTCCGCACATCGGTCACTCAACTCCTGTTCCACACCGCATAACTCCGGAAATTCCGATAAAATCACCGACCCGCCCGCGGTCACCAGCATATCAGACACGTACCCCAATGCCGGATTGGCCGAGATACCCGAAAAACCATCGGAACCGCCACACTCCAAGCCGATACAAAGCTTGCTTAGCGGCGCGGGCTGACGCCGTTGCTGGTTGGCTTGCATCAAGCCGACAAACGTATGCTTCAGTGCCTGCTGGATCAGGTTGGTCTCCGTACCCAATAATTGTTGCTCAAAGATATACAGTGGCCGATCAAACTGCGGATCGCGCTTCGCGATTTCCTCCCGCAAGATCGAAGCTTGTGCATGCTGGCATCCCAAGCTCAACACGGTGGCCCCGGCGACGTTGGGATGCGTGATGTATCCGGCCAGCAATCCGCATAAGGCATCCGAATCGATGCGCGTGCCCCCGCACCCCATCTCATGGTTGAGAAATTTGACACCATCGACATGCTCAAAGAGGCGTTGCGTGCTTTCCAGGTCCGCACCGGCCGTGATATCGGCATTCAGGATCTCTTCCACCGCAGTGCCCGACCGATAAAGCTGGATCAATTGACCTACCTCAGGTTCATAGTCGCGTGTGCGCTTGCCGTATCCCAGTTGTTCTTCCAGCGCTTGTTTCATCACCAGTATGTTGCGGTTTTCGCAAAAGACCAAGGGAATGACCAGCCAGTAATTGGCCGTGCCGACGGTGCCGTTGGATCGGTGATAGCCCATGAACGTGCGTCCTTCAAACGCCGAGATGTCGGGCCGGTGCCAATTCAGCCTGCGCTCACCCAACTCAAACGGACTCGCAGCATGATGGATGTTCTGCGTAGTGATCGTTTCCCCGGATGGCAACGCCACGTTCGTTTTCCCGACCAGCACCCCGTACATGCGTACATCATCGCCCGCATTCAGCGGATCAATGGTAAACTTATGCTTGGCTTTCACGCCGCTCAACAAGCGGAACTCCCGGCCCCCAAAACGAACCTCCATACCGGGCGGCAGGTCCTGCAATGCCACCAACACATTATCGTCGGGGTGTATCTGCAAAAAAAGTTGCCTATTTTCCATCTGTTCTATCAATAACGCTAAAGTTCGAAAATTTGACCCATAACTACCCACTTTTCGCCCATTTTAGTGCCCGGAATCGGTTGCTGGTAAGTCCCCACCAATGCTTCCCATTCCTGAACACGCGGATCCGCCGCGTCGGCAGCAGCCTTCCGTTCAAAGGAAAAATCATCAACCGTCTCCATCACCATCAACAGCCGGTTCGCAAACCGGTAGATATCCATCCGGGTGACACCGGCATCCAAGATAGATTGCCTGATCTCCGGAGGTACATTCCTATGCAACCGCTCGTATTCGGCAATCAGCTGCTCATCGTCCTTTAAGTCCAGCGCCAATGTGTATCGCTTAGCCATATGGTCTATCCGCTTGGTCGGCATTTAAAAAGTTATGCAAATTAAAAAAAGAAAGCAAACAAAAGCTACCCCTAGATTAACGATATATTCAATTATATTAGCATGTTTTTCTTATCATTGCAACATGCTGTGTTTATTTAATTGATTACCAATGAGACCGCAGTTACTGAAAGTAAGCACCGGACCCGCCCATTCGTTCAGTGCGCGCCGCGATACTGTGCCATACGCCAATAACCGCTGGCATTACCACCGGGAAATCGAACTTATCCATTTTCAAAAGGGTCAGGGCACGCAATTCATTGGCGACAGCATCCGCAATTTCCATGCGGGCGATGTCGTGCTCGTGGGGTCTAACCTGCCCCACTATTGGAGCTTTGATAGCAGCTATATAGACGGGCACCAGCAGGAAGCGGCGGACGTCCGCGTGGTCCATTTCAACGAGGACTTTTGGGGATCGGCGTTCGTCGATCTGCCTGAAAACACCAGCATCAAACAACTGCTCAACAGCGCTAAACATGGCATTGCCGTATATGGAGCGGTTCGCTCGCACGTACAAAAGCTACTGGAGGAATTGCTTCAAGCCGAAGGCGCCAAGCGCATTATACTGCTGATCGAGGCGCTCACGGCAATCGCCCATACGAAAGAAATTCAATTACTGTCTTCCGTCAATTTCACTCCGCATTTCCAACATCATGAAAAGGATCGGATCAATAACACCTATGATTTTGCGCTGCGGCACTTCAAACGAAAAATCATGCTCGATGAAGTAGCCGAAGTGGCTGGCATGAGCAGCAATGCCTTTTGTCGTTATTTCAGGTCGCGCACGGGCAAAACCTTTTCGCAGTTTCTTATTGAGCTGCGGGTGGGCCACGCGTGCAAGCTACTCATCGAAAACAACATGAATGTCAAACAGATCTGCTACGAAAGCGGGTTCCATAATTTCGCCGGATTCCACAAATACTTCAAGCTGCTAACCGGAAAAAGTCCGCTGAATTACCGAAAGGCTTATTTGAAGTGACTGTGGCTAAACCCCAAGGCCACAGGAGCCAATGCGGGAAGGCTATGAAGCCGGAGGTACTAAACTTCCAGCACCAGCTTCCCAATAAAATCACCCGACTCCATCAATTGATGCGCTTTCGCAGCTTCCGCTAACGGAAAAACCCGGTGGACTACCGGCTTAAATTTCCCGGCCGCGATCAGCGGCCATACCTGCGTTTCCACGGCCTCCCGCAAGGCGCCCTTAAAAGCGGCATCCCTGCTCCGCAGCGTACTGCCAGTCAGCGTGATCCGACGCTGCATCAGTGCCGTGATGTTCACCTGCGCCAGCCGTCCGCCGACGGCATTGATAAACACCAACCTGCCCTCATCGGCCAACAAGGAGAGATGCCTTTCAAAATACGGCGCACCGATGCTATCCAGAATGACGTCGATGCGTTTCCCCGCCAACCGTTCGGCAAAATCATCTTCCTGATAGTTGATGCAGGTCTCCGCACCCAATTGCTCGCAGAAGGTACATTTTTCGGGCGATCCCGCCGTGGCATACACCTGCGCACCGAAACCGGTGGCTAACTGGATTGCAGTCGTCCCGATTCCGCCACTCCCTCCATGCACCAGCAAGGTTTCCCCCCGCTGCAACCTCCCCCGCTGGAACACATTATGCCAGACGGTAAACACCGTTTCGGGAAGACAAGCCGCCTCCAAGAAATCAAGGCCATCGGGTACGGGTAGGCAGTGCGACGCGTTCACCGCCGCATATTCGGCATACCCTCCCCCCGGCACCAAGGCGCATACCTTATCTCCCGGTTTCCACCGCGACACCTGATCTCCACAGGCGTCCACTACCCCAGCCACCTCCAATCCCGGAATGTCCTGCACCACGCCCGCAGGGGCCGGATAGTTGCCCGTGCGTTGGAACACATCCGGACGGTTTATCCCGGCGGCATGCACCTTGATGAGCACCTCATCCACACCCGGCTCCGGTCGAGGGCGCTGCCGGAGCTTCAGGCCCTCGGCATCGCCATATTCGGTGATGACTACCGCCTGCATCATCATTTGTTCGGGTATTTTTGCAAGCGGATATTCAACGACAGCATGAAATACCGGGCCAACCGGTTGTTACGCATGTCCAGCACATCCGTGCCCATCACTTCACGGGTCACCCCCGTATTCTGGTTGAACAAGTCAAACCCCTGCAACCGGAGTAGGGCCATGTTATTGGCGAGAAAAGTACACTCAACATAGGCATTGAGCAAGGTGGGGTTTGCGTTGACGAAACTGCTGTACCCCGTATTAAGCCGGTGTGACAGATCAAACCCAAAGGCCCAGTTGTCCGAAAAATACCCTTTGCCCGCCAAGCCGAACAACACCGAATTGGCGTTATTGATCACGTTGTCGTCGCTCAGGGTATATCGGGTACGGTTAAAGGTGTAGCTACTGTTGAATTCGGTTTCAACCATATCCTCCAGCGTGTATCGCATCTGAACCGCCTGCGAATAGATAAAGTTCCGTCCGAAATTCTTTTTATCGTCTACATAGGAAATATTATTGACGTAGTCTGTTGTACCGTTCAGATTCAGCTGCAGGTCATTGTGAAACATCGGCGTACTGAACATGTAATAACCCCTTGCATCAAAATAGCCAGGCGAGTTCCGGAAACTGGTTTCCTGTACCGTACTGGTGGGATTCGACCGGTTGGTCACGATTTTATTCTGCACCTGGTTCAGCGCGAGTTGCGCTTCGAAAAACTGGTTCCTTCCCATCTTGGTCTGGCGGAAGCGTGTCGTGATCCGGTTGATGAACTCCGCTTTCAGCTCCCCGTTGCCGATGATGATATTTTGAGAGTTGGTCAGGTCACGTATCGGTTGTATCTGCGAAAAATTGGGCTGGTTGTTGGTACCCAAATATTCCACGGACAATTCGCTTTCGTCATTGATGCGCAACCGGAAACCCGCGCTGGGAATCAGGTTGACATTCCGGTGTTGGGTAATGCTATCGACACCTAACGTCTGCCCTTGAAGCAACAAGGGTTGCACGGCAAACCCCAGCGTATACCGGAATCGCTTACTTTGTTCCATTTGATAGATCAGCCCCATGCGGTTGCTTTCAAAAAAATAGGTGTAATCCAGGCTCAGCGAGTCGACAGGCAGCGCCCGGCTGCTGTCCCATACGCTACGGCGACTGTCAATGGCGGTGTAATTATATTCATAGCTGACTTCCAATATGCTGCTTTTGTCGATCGGCTCCACATAGGCGGCTTTCACCCGGCCTACCCGGTTTTGGTTGTCGCTTTCCACCAATTGCGAAAAGGAATAGGCGCCATCCTGTATGGGTAGTCCCGTATTGGCGTTTATGTTTTCAAACGAATCGCTGATATCTTCCAGCTTATCCCGGCTCAGGAACTTGCCCTGCATGTTGACCACAAACTTGCGCCCGGGCTTATCGAACGCCCTTGAATACAACACATCCATATCAAAATTAGGAGAGGACATCTTCTCGCCAGCTTGGTAGACACGCTCGCTGATCATTTGCCGATACCGGCTATTTTTAATCGTGTCGTTGCTCTCGTGGTCGCCATCGACTGTACTATATGAAAGACTCGGACTTATTTTGAGGTAGTTCCGTGGGTTCAGCTGCGCTTCGATGTCCCACGCCATCAAGTGGTTGATATTATCTGTTTCCACCACTTTTTCTTCCTGTTTAACAATGTTATATCCGTCGAAAACACTCTCCAGCACCGAATTCCCCACCGTTCTGTTCCTCCGATTGGTGAAGGTATACTTTCCGTAAACGCTGACTTTCTCCGAAACATCATCCGAATAGCTAACACCGGCAGAATTAGTGGTATTCACCCCATCCACCGGATCCGTCATACCGGTCAGGTCCACATTGCCGCGTTCCCTGATCCCCCCTCCGGTCGGCGCCCCATAGCTAAACAGGCTCGTGTTCGTGTTGTTGAAAGACCCCAGCATAGAAAACTCCTGTCCATCGTTATAGTTATTGATACCCATGCTTCCGATATAACGCCCAACCGTACCCCCACCGCCGGTAACCTGACCAAAAAGCACCTTCTTTTTATCCTCTTTCAGCACGATATTGAGGATCTTTTCCGGTTCCGAATCTTTTATGCCTGTGCTATTCGCCATGTCGCCATAATAATCGATCACCTGTATGGACTGGATAAATTCAGCGGGCAGATTGCGGGTGGCCGTGAGTACTTCGCCACCAAAAAAATTCTTGCTATCCACTTGTACCCGACTGATCTGCTTGCCATGGGCGATCACCGTGCCATCCCGCCGCACCTGCACGTTTGGAAGCAGTTTGAGTGCTTCCTCCAATAGCGAGTTTGGCCGTACCTGATAAGCATCCATGTTATATTGTATCGTATCTTCCTTCATGACGATGGGTTGCACGCGGTTGATCAGGATCTCTTTGAGCAGCGTCTGCTGGGGCGGGAGTATCGTGGGCAGCAGTTGCATCGTCACACCCGGGAAGGTAGCCGGATATGAGCGCTCTAAAATTTTATGCCCGATCATGCTGAATGTCAGCCGGAATTCGGGACCGATAATATTTGAAAAATGGTATGCGCCCTTGTTATTGGTGACCGATAACAGCGTGTCCAGTATGGAGGTGAGGCGGACATTCACCCCTACCAGCGGTGTTCCTGCCGTATCGATTACAACGCCACTTACTTCTTTTCGTTGGTTTTGGGCAAAAGCCTGCAACGAAACAAAAAGAAACACAAAAACGAGGAGCCTATGTATAGCTATCGATGGCAACTTTTCGTCAGAATATGATGAATCGGTTTGGAATGTTTTCTAATTTAATATCTGTATCTGAATCCGCTCCTTATTATTAATAACGAAAGATAGTACTTAATCTGTATGTGTGCAAAAAAAATCGGGTTGCCCCTTTAAAAAAGACAACCCGATGATACCAATGGCTTGATGCCAAGTTCCTATCCGTCGTAGCTAACCTTGGAAATATGCTTGTCAATTTCCCAACGCCCTGTACCTTCCTCACCGATCACATCAAACATCTCCAGGATGCGACGCGCCACATACTCCTCCTCGATCTGCTCTTGCAGAAACCACTGGATGAATTGGAATGTGACAAAATCTTTCAGCTTGATGCATTTGTCAGCCATGTTATTGAACTGCTGCGTGACATACATCTCCTGCTCAAGCGTTTGCTCAAACACACTGCGGAACGACTCAAAATCCGCCGGGATATTCACGATTTCAGGAGAGATGGCCTTGCCGCCCCGATCGTTGACGTAGTTGAAAAGCTTCATCATATGCTTCCGCTCTTCTTCCGATTGCTTCGCAAAAAAATCGGCGCTGAAGTCATACCCCTGATCATCACACCAGGATGACATGGCCAAGTAAATGGATGAAGAATGCGCTTCCACCTTGATTTGGGCATTCAATATGTTCTCGATCTCTTCGTTCAAAGAAGTTTTCAATCGCAATAAATCTTTCATAATTTCAACAATTTAATGTTAATGACAGGAGCATATCGTTCGCCTGTTCCATGATGCAAAAATACACAAAGAAAATGGCAAAACGCTCGAAATAAAAGCAATACAAATTCAGTCTAAATTATAAGGACGGAGGGTAATGATTAATCGTTGGTGACCGGTGACCGGTGGTTGGTGTTCAGGCATTCCCTGACCACGCTGTTGAGCTCGATCATAAACTTGGCGCCGTTCAGCAATTCTCGCAGATTCAATACCGCATTGATATCCAACACGAAACAACGGGGGCTGCGAAAGGGCATTACGATGGTAAAATCCGCTGTCCGCGATGGGTCGATGATCATAGCGGAAACGTCTATGGTATCAATCTTCTTCTTAAAGCTAAAGAAATCCCGCAGCTTAAACGCCGTGGTATCTCCGGCAAATTCCAACCAATAGCAGTTTTGCCTGCTGCATTGATATACAGCACCCTGCTCTGTTTTATAAACTTCTTCAAAATTCGCTAAAGGACAGATCATTTATCTTACCACGTATGAATCGTCGGCTAAGATACATATTATTTATAATCAGTCCAACTAAAATAGTTGAAATGCTGAGGCTTCTTTGTCGCTCGCCGCGACGAGGGTGTTGGCCTCTATGCCGGCCGGGCATGTTACTTTCTTCCGCAGAAAGTAACCAAAGACTCCCCGCTGTACCCAGCTGCTACGGTTGGTAGTGCATCCCACTGCATGCCGCAGCTGGCTAAGGCGGGATTTTGAGGTATACGGAGGGTTCCTGCCACCCGTCATGGGGGATTCGGGCGGATTCAGGCGGTTGCAGACGAAGCCTAGGAGACGGAAGCGAAGCGAGCCGGATCCAGCTGAGGAGCAATCGCCTAATCCATCCCAACCCTCACAGATAATTCAGGCGGTTGCAGAGACAACCTAGGAATTGGGAGCAACGCGAACCGATTCCAGTTGT
>NZ_JBLFFL010000002.1:394991-539374 GCF_051400755.1 Parapedobacter brassicae | reverse complement strand
CCCAACCCTCACAGATAATTCAGGCGGTTGCAGAGACAACCTAGGAATTGGGAGCAACGCGAACCGATTCCAGTTGTCGAGCAATCGCCTGATCCAACCCCAACCCTCACAGATAATTCAGGCGGTTGCAGAGACAACCTAGGAATTGGGAGCAACGCGAACCGATTCCAGTTGTCGAGCAATCGCCTGAATTATAACAAACTATTCTTATCTACTTTCTCCACCTTACTTCCGTCCTTCAGCGTTTTACTGATCGCATTAAACGGACGCGACACCACCTCATCGCCTTCTTTAAGTCCGGAAAGGATGCGAATATGCATATCATCTTGGATCCCGGTAGTTACCTCCACCTGTTTGACCGTATTGTCAGCCGCGTAGACAAAGACATACTCGTTCATTTTCGGCACGCCAGCACCAGCAGCCGCGCGCGTGGTATCTCCACCTGCATTCGCGGCAGCAGCGGTAGTATCGCTACCCGGCGCACCCATTGCTTCACGTGTCGTCACCGCCTGTATAGGCACAGCCAATCCCGTGTCCTGTTGCGTATGGATATCGACCGTCGCCGACAGTCCCGGGCGGAAGGGCGAAGGATTCGGTTGGTCCTTCTTCAACAAGTCTGCATACGACTCTGGCAAAATACGGATCTTGACGTTGAAATTAGTGACCTGATCCGTACCTGCGGCAGCAGTTGTGGTAGTGGAGGCGGCCGTTGTAGATGAGCTGGCAATCTCGGTGATCACACCCTTGAACTTCCGACCCTGAAAGGCGTCGACCTCGATAGACGCTTCATTATTAAGCGATATGCGGGTGATGTCATTCTCATTCACCTCTACCACTACTTCCATGGAGTTCATATTGGCAATACGCATGATCTCCGTACCCGCCATCTGTGCGGTCCCTACCACGCGCTCCCCGAGTTCCACCGCCAGCAGCGAAACCACGCCATCCACCGGCGCGTAGATCGTCGTGCGCGCCAGGTTGTCGCCCGCCTCATTAACCGATGCCTGTGATTGATCGATACCATACTTGGTCGCCAATACGGTTTGCCGTTGCGCCTCCAAGCTGGCCCGGGCGCTTTCATAATTGGCCCTCACCTGATCAAACTCCGCTGCTGAAATGACTTTTTTGTCAAACAACCCTTTATTCCGATTGTACAGCGCCTCGGTATTCGCGAAATTCGCTTCCTGTTGTTTCAATTGCTGTTGAGCGACAGCCAGGCTGGCCCGCTGGGCATTGAGTGACGCCACTGCACGGTCATAGCCGGATTTCAAAATATCCGGCCGTATACGGCAAAGAACCTCCCCCTTGGTCACCACATCACCTTCCTTTACGTTCAGTTCCACGATTTCCCCCGAAACCTCCGAGCTCAACTTCACCTCCACTTCGGGGTGTACCTTCCCACTGGCCGAAACCTGTTCGTTCACCGTCCGCTTTTCCACCTTATCCGTGGCCACCTTGATCACATCGCCCTGGCCGATCCAGCCCATTTTGTTGGCGACGACGACCAGTATCACCAGGATGACTGCACCAATTAATACATATTTCAGTGTGTTTTTCTTCTTTGCCATAGTCTATCTATGATTGGGTTGTTTATGTTCAGTTTTCAAAATTAATTTCATTCCCGAGGTAGAAGTCGATGACCTTGCTCCGGAAAATCAGATCATACCGCGCCTGTATATGATCAAACTCGGCCCTATTCATGTTCGTTTGCGCCGTGAACAGTTCGACCGAATTGGCCAGTCCCACCTCATACCGCTGGTTGAGCACCTCAAAGGCATCTTTTGCAGAAGTAAAAGCGGTTTCCGTAGAATAATAACGCTTCTCCGCAGACCGCAAATCCAGCGTTGCCTGATGGATGATCTTATTCAGGTTGTTTTTCGTCAATTGCTCATTCGTTACGGCATTTTGATAATTTATTTTGGCCTTGTTGACGTTGATCTTCGTCTGGAATCGGTTGAATATGGGAATATTGAGGCTCAGTCCGATGTATGGGCTTTCGTTATCTTTGAGCTGATCCCCGAAATTCACCCGTTGATAAATCGGATCGTCGTTTTCATCGACACCGATAACCCTCGAAGCCACCGAAGATACACTCGTACCGTATCCGGCACCGAAACCCAGTGTAGGATAATAAGCGCCCTTCGCGATGGCGATATTTCGTTCGGCCACTAACGTCGTATAGGCAGCCTGCTCAATATCCGGTTGCGTGGTGAGCGCCTGGGTGTAGACCTCATTGGCATCATATGCAGTAGTAACCCCTACCACCGACTCGATTTCAGGTTTTTCCAATGCGATGTCTTCCGATGGACTCATTTCCATCAATTGTTTCAGGTTCAACATAGAAAGCTCATACGCATTCTGGGCCGAGGTGACATTCAACTCATCGGTGGCTACCTGGCTTTTCGCTTGCGACAGATCGGCTAACGTATTATTGCCCACCTCGTAGTTGGCTTCAGCTACTTCCAATTGCCGCTGAGAAAGACCCAGCTGCTGCTCTGCGGCCGTCAGCAGATCTTGATTGGTCAGCGCCTCCAGGTAAGTGGTCACCACCGAAAGCACCAGATCGTTCTTTACTTTCTCTATATTGCTCTGATCAGCGGAAAGCTGGTTTTTGTTGGCCAATATCTGATTGACCCGTTGAAACCCCTGAAAAATAGGCACATCTGTTGAGAGGCTAGCGTTAGCGGTATTCACCGAAGGCACCAATTGTCCGGTTGTTTGATCGAAATATCGTCCGAAACGCATATTACCGCCTACCTGGGCACTTAAACTGGGATAAAATTGGCTTTTGGCCTGCCGCACATCTTGCTCTGAAAGGGCTGCTTGAAACTGGGCTTGTTTTACCTGCAGGTTATTTTCCAACGCTTGGCGGACGGCATCCCTGACAGGCATCAACTGTTGTGCCATGCCGCGGGTGGATACCAACAGTACCATACATAAGGCGATCGTATACGTTAGGTGTGGGAATTTTCTTTTCATTCTTTTCTTGTAAGCTACAGCTGATGACGATTCATCTGGAAAGATTGCGATGTATGGTCAATATTTGCTTCTTTTGTAAATCCATGTACACCATCAAGTCTCCCCTTCTCTTGCGGTGGCTATATCCCACCCTTACCTGGCATCGCAGCCGGACCGATAAATGTATTTTTCTCACCTTTGACGATGGCCCAATACCAGATGTTACACCGGAGATTCTAAATACCTTAAAAAATTACGATATCAAGGCTACGTTCTTCTGCGTGGGCGAAAATATAAAAAAACATCCTAATTTATTCAATTGCTTGCTGGAAAATGGGCATCGCATCGGCAACCACACCTACAACCACCTCAAGGGATGGAAAACAGCTAATAAAACGTATCTGCAAAACGTTGCCCGCTGTCAGGAGCTGGCGCAAACCGATTTATTCAGGCCCCCCTACGGAAGGGGCACGCGGGCGCAATATGCTGAGATCCGGAAATCGCACGAAATCATCATGTGGGACGTACTGAGCGGCGATTTTGACACGAAACTGGCTCCCGAAAAATGCTTGCAAAACGTCATCCGCCATACCCGCAATGGTTCTATCGTGGTATTCCACGATAATATCAAGGCGATTCCCCGTGTCACCTATGCCCTCCCCCGTGCCATTGAGCATTGGTTGAGTCAGGGGTATACGTTTGGGGTCTTGTAATGGATTTGTGTATTCGCGCACCTATGTACAGCGCATACCCTACTGCACTTCCACGGAAAACTCCTCCATTGCATGGGCACTGAAATAGCCCAAGGCGGCCTTACCAAATACCGAAGGCGGGTTGGCCGGTGCGGCTGTGCCGGGGTTTGTTGATTGCACCGCGTTCCAAAAATCATAGGTTGCCTGGTTTATGCATTGCATCCGAACAGTCACCGCGTCGCCCTCGGTTAGTTCGACATCGAAATCAAAAAGGTCCTCGCTCACGTACTTGCCGTCGTTGAATTTATCCCGGCTGACGTGCAGCATATCGAACGCCCTCCCGTTGATGCTCCACAGGTATCGGTAATAGTTCGGCATACCCGGCGGATCCTGGAATTTAAGGGTAATCAATTTCTGTTCTTCATCAAACACGTTGCGAACCGACGTGCCGATGGAATCCACGACGACCGAGTTCGGCATGGTCACCGTGGCTGTAAAAAGGGTGTCATTCACCTGAACGTAAAGCGTATAGGTCGCCCCTTCTATCCCTTTGAAGTTGGTTGCCACGTACCTTCCGGGCTCTTCCTCCAAAAACTGGTGTGCCCCGCTCAATTCCCCGTTGACCTCCTCATACACCCCTACTGCTGCTCCGGAAACCCCTTCAAACGGCTGGTCAGCCGAAAACGGTACCGTCCGGCTGATGGTGACCAACTGGCTGTCGTCCACGTTATTTACGTCGGCCGTGATGATCAGCTGCGGATTGGCACTGTTCAGGTCCACATCAATGACATCTTCACATGACGATCCTAAAAATCCTAGGGATAAGGCGACTAAAATCGGATATCGGTGATGCCTGTTCATGCTCAAAATTTAAAATTCCATGTCACGGAAGGAATAATCCCAAATAGGGCGATCCGATAGGCTTCTGTGACGTTCGGATTGTTTTCATTTTCCCTAAAATCTATGATGTAGGCATTTTTACGGTTATAGGCATTGTACACGCCAAATGTCCAGCTGGACGAGAAGCGTTTGCCTACCGGCGACTCCCACGTAGCCCCCAGATCCAACCGGTGGTAATCCGGCATGCGGTAGCCGTTGCGCTCGGTGTAATACCATAGCGTCTGCCCCTCTACCGAATATTTGCCGCTCGGAAAGGTCACCGCGCTTCCCGTGCTGTACACCAACGTGGCCGATAGGTTCCAGCGCGGAGATAACTGATACATGCCCACCACGGCAACATCGTGCGTGCGGTCTTGCCGAGCAGCGAACCAATTGTTGTCATTGATGCCGTCAAACTGCCGCTCGCTTTTGGACAGGGCATAGCTCAGCCAACCGTTCAGCTTTCCCTGACGCTTTTTCAGAAACAACTCCACCCCGTACGCCCGTCCGATACCGTAGAGCAATTCCGCTTCGATGTGTTCATTGGCCTGCAGATCGGCCGCATTGCGATAGTCGATCTGGTTCTGCATGTATTTATAATACGATTCGGCCGAAAATTCATACATACCGTCACCGAAATTCTGGTAATACCCCGCCGCTACCTGGTCCGCCAATTGCGGTTTAATGTTATTGCTGCTCATCACCCAGGCATCCGTCGGCAGGCTGGATGTCGAGTTGGACAGCTGGTGCAGGTGCTGGACGTTCCGGTTATAGGACAGCTTCAGACTGTTATCGCCGTTCAACTGATAACTCAGCGACAGGCGCGGCTCCAGATTGAAGTAGTGCTGCACCACTTCCCCGCGCGCGTACTCCTGGCTTTCGACCACATCCCCCTCCGCATCATAGGCATAGAACGTACCCGGACCGAAAAGCATGAACTGATTCACGCGAATTCCGTATACCAGACTCAGCCGATCCACCGGATTCCATTCGTGCGAAAGGTACGCCGCCAATTCCATTCCGCTCCGGTCTTCCAGTTGCAGGCTATTCACCGGCGTGTCGTCCTCGGCATCGATATTGGCAGGAGAAATACGCTGCTGCAGCAAATTGACCCCGAAGCGCCAGGTGCTTTTGTTGGACGAAAAGAATTGGAAATCCTGTTTCAAGTTGTAATTCCGTATCCGGGAAGCGATGGCAAAATTGACATCTTCGTTTTCGATGTTGACATGGTAATTGAAATCACTGTAAACGAACGTGGTATTCGAAAACAAGCGGCTATTGATCACGTTGTTCCACCGCAAGGTCGCCGTGGCGTTGCCCCAATCGAAACCAAATAGGTCGGAATACCCGAGTACATCCCTTCCGAAGTAACCGGAAACAAACAGTGTATTCCGGTCGTTGAGCCGATAGTTTGCCTTGGCATTCAGGTCGTAGAAATAGAGGCGACTGCTGTTGATCTCTTCATCCTGGGATAATTTGAGGAACAGGTCGGCATAGGTCCGGCGCCCGCTGACCATAAACGACCCCTTATCTTTCACGATGGGGCCATCCACCTTGAGCCGCGAAGCGATCAGTCCCACCCCGCCTTCGGCACCAAACTCCTTCTTATTACCATCCAGCATGGTAATATCCAACACCGAAGCCAATCGTCCGCCGTACTGCGGGGGCATCCCCCCTTTATACAGGTTTACGTCCTTGATCGCGTCGGAGTTGAAGGTGGAAAAAAAACCGAAAAGATGGGACGCATTATACACCATCGCCTCATCCAGCAAGATCAGGTTCTGATCACCTCCCCCGCCCCGCACGAAGAAATTGCTGCTGCCCTCGCCGCCCGACATCACGCCGGGAAGCAGTTGGATCGTCTTGAGCACATCTTTCTCCCCCATCAATACCGGCACATGCTTGATCTCGTTTATCGCCACCCGCGCCACGCCCATTTGCGGACTGCGTACGTTTTCACTGGGCGACGCCTGGGTGATCACTACCTCATCCAGCAGTTCGCCACTCCGCAGCTCGACATCTACCTGCCGGTTCGCCGATACCTGTACCGGCATTTCCAGTGTTTGATAACCGATATGCGAAATGACCAGCACCTGATCTCCCTCCGACAGGGTGAGCGAATAAAATCCGTAGTTATTGGCACGGGTACCGACCGAGGGGTCGGCCTTCCACCGGATGCTCGCGCCTACCAGCGTTTCGCCGGTGAGTGCGTCGCGGATATAGCCACTGACGGTGTGTGCAGGTTGAGCAAATGTGGTAAATGGTACACCGACGAAAACCACTGCTAATATAAATTGGAACCTACAAAACAACGCAAGGGACATATCTGGTATTGTATTGAAAAATGGCGAGCACACACAACATGCGTTAGACTCCCTTTCCCCTTACAATATTACGTGGTTTACATTAATTTATGTCCTAAATCGATAACATTTCATTTATACCCGGCAACTATAATACCCGTATAAGCACAACTTTCTGTTTATCAGATTGATACACCTGCTTACAGAATTCCACGAATTCACTGTATTTTTCGGGCGGGTACTTTTTGCTATTCATCACTTGGGTGCGTCGATAGGTGATTGTGCGTTCGTCGGCGATATAGCTCGCGCTGAATGTACCAAATTCCGATACCAGTTCGACATCTTTAGGAAGGTGTTCTACGTCATAACCCTCCGGTAGGTTGTAAATGATTTCATCTTCATCCATATAATCGAATGATAACGCAAAGTCGGTTTTCCTCCCGGGTACAGCAGGCGGAATATGTTCTCGTCTGTTCAAGAGATTTGCTGTCAGAAAAATCCGGTCTCCGCCCTTACTCAGCAGTTGCTTGCTCGTTACCTTTATCGTCTCCGTCAATTCGGGTTTAATTTTATCGGGTTGCAAATAGGAATAGTCCACCAACTCCATACCGGGTATCCCCAGGTTTTCCAAGATACCCTTCCGCTGTTCGCTGGGTTCTTCCAGCAGTATATCTAAATTATCTGCAAATTGTGCATGACCATATTTGGTGTTGATATCGATGTTGGCCGTCAAATCGCCGGCGAAACTCACCAGTACGTTACGTTTCAGGTAATTGTCTTTAGCGGTGTATTTAGTGGTATTGATAAGCCTACCTCCGTTCCCATCCACCATTAATGCCGTTCGGCCGGCATTGCTGTGGCCGATAAATCCCATCGGATAGTGGTGGCTTGTACATTCTAAAAATGTCGTATCGCTTTCTTGGGGTACGCACAAAATCATATGATTTGCCTGACCGAAACTCGCGTAAGCAGCGTTGAGGCTGGGCAGGCCATTGCCGATGACCACCAAATTGGAAGTGATGCCTGCCTCGTGGAGTAAAGCCTTCATAAAATTGGATAAGGCTTTACAGTCGCCATAATTTACCTGTGCAACGTTATCGGCACTTATGGGCTTAAAGCCCCCGATCCCCAGCTGTACGCTCACGTACCGTGTGTTTTGTTGGAGATAATTATATAAAATGCGTATTTTTTCGTCGTCGGTCGTTGCATTTTTGATGAGGCTTCTCACCTCATTCTTGGTGGTCTCGTTTAAGTAGCTTCCCCCTTCATTGAGTGTGTGGAGCCATCTACCAAGCTGGTTCCAATCCTGTAGGCTCCCATGGGTACCATCGTATTCAAAGTCGGTTGGCGACACCGAAACCCATGGCACCACGTTGTCTAACCCTGCGCTATAAGGCTCATATACCAATGCCGGCAGATTGTCACACACCCATTTGTGTTGTATTTTGCCATTCATCATCACCGAATCTGCCTGCAAGCCCGCACTTGTCAGCTTCTTGAAGGCATAAGAAGGCGGACACAGGATGGTATAACTTGATTTTTCGACGGCAATGCCAAATGAACGAATGGGACGCCACGAGGGTATCGAAAGAAACCCCTTGTACTCTTTGGTATAACTGTATTCGATCGTGTAAGGATGGGCGACATGTGCAAACGTCAGGTATTTCAAGCGGTTATCTTCATAGATCGAAAAGTCCGATATGAGGCTTCTATCCTGAATATCGGCTTTTTTATACGTTCGAACGACCTTTCCGGATGCATCATACAGGGTAGCGCTAATATTTGAGATGGTGGAAAATCGGTCATATATCTCCGTCATTTCGGCATACGTGTCGCCGGCTTTATTTAGAATCGTGATGGCCACTTTGTAAGTTAACTGTGCTTTTGCTGAACTCGTGATATCAAAAACACAGTCCTCCAAACGAATAATGGCCGCCGCATCCTGCATCAACGACTTGGGTATATGGCCTACATCGTAGTTGGATTGACCGCTAACCGCAGTGCTCAGGGTAGCGAAAGCAAGGAATAGTATTTTCTTCATGTTTACATCTTTTTAAACACAATTTGTTCGGCTTGCCTTTCGGTTATGATCTTGAACAGTTCTTTCAAGTCGAAATATTCTTCAGCGCTATATGCCCCTTTTTTCAAATCGATCACACTATTGACGAGCACGACTTTCCCCTCAGAAAGGTAGGAGATCTTAAAGCTACCGTTATCGTCCGCCAACTTATAGACGATGCTTTTCGGCAGTTTTTCGACGGTATAATTTTCCGGGAATTTCACCGTAATCCTAAACGTTTCTTTGATGGGGAAGCCGAAATCAACCGGAAACTTACGTTCATCGTGTTTAAATGGATTTTCTTTTGTCCGTTCATACAACAATGGCGGGAAATAAACCAAATCACCTGCTTCCTCTACGTTGTCGCTGATCGTGACCTTTAATTTTTCCGTCAATGACTCCTCAGCAGAATCGATATTAAGTATTTCATACGTCAATATATCGAGCCCTGCTCTATCTTCCTTGTAATCCTTAATATACTCCGACTCACTGCTTTTTGAGCGGTAATTATTTCTCCTTGATAGGCCATTATAGCCCCTATGGATCTCCAGAACACTTCCTGCTAATGTATTGTCTTCATTCAGGGTGAGGTTGTAGTTGTAGCTGGACTCGCCACTATGAGATGCTTCCAGTGAAATCCATTGCCCTTCTTCTTTATCCATATCCAGCAGGAAGCCCTGATGGACCAAATTCGGAAACGACAACATACCCATGGGCATCAGTGGGTCACAAGCATCCAAAAGCAGCGCCGTGCTGTCATAAACAGCGAGGGCCACCACATTGTTAAACTTGGATATATTTGGGTATCCCGGGTGGGCTCCGTTTTCTCTTGTGCTCACCAATACCGGATACACCGTGATATCCGCTGCCTTTAACAGGCTGATCAGCGCAAGATTGATATCGGATGAATTTCCCGCACGTTTTTCAAATAGCGTTTTCGGACTCAGGTGATCTGTATAGAGGCTGTGCTCTTCATTCCATTTCACATTCGCGGTTACGTAGTGATACAGCTGTTTGATTTTTGCTAACTCGCTCGCCGTGCCGGAAAACGGCGCTCCTTCGAGAAGCGACTTTGCTTGCGCCCTTTTATTGATGTATTGTCCGAAGTTCTCATCCGTCATTAATCCATTGATGATTTTAGGCCAGTTTCCGGTATAATCTTGATAAGGTTCGTTCGGAAATCGGGTACCCTGCAATTCAAATTCAATCTTGGCTCGGTAATCGTCCAATGTCGTCACATAAGGTTCATCTTTCAATGCCGGAATAGCTCGTGCCACATACTTTGTGTATTGCGCTGTAGAGGCTAAACCAGCCACATATGATTTGTTTTCTTGTTTTTTGATGGGGGTTTCAACGGGCCAATACCCATTGAGGTTGACTTTGTAATTGAAATATTCAGGTATCCTAATATTATACTCGGACCACAAGGTAGGAATATCGCTTTGAAACGTCCACCCACGCAGGGTGAAGATAAAATCAGACTCGATGGTATACCTAAATTCGATGATCGAACCCTCCTTTACATTGGGGAGCGTGTATTTCTTGATCGTGTAATTCTCATCCAATGCCTCCGTAAACTTAGCATCCTTGCTCAGCTTGCTTTCCACAATTTTTCCGTTTTCCAGGTTGTAAGTGGTTGCATTCATAGACACCATGTTCTCTTTGCTGCTGTTTGACGAACGATATAACGCAATATCGAGGTTCGCCAAGTCGTATCCGTTTTTGTTGAGAATCTTGTACCGCACGTGCCTTTTGAATACATACGTAAAACCACGAGCGTTGGAAATATTAAAATCGCAGTGCCCAACATCAAAGATCTTCAGCGCGGCCGCTGCACTATCCGCGCCTGAAGCCTCGAGGGCAAATTCTTCAGGTGAGATTTCCCCGAACTTAAACTCACGATTAGGAATCTCCGTGGACTGCGCCACACAGAAAACGAGTCCAACGAAAAAAGTAACTGACAAAGCACTTATTTGACGGAATAATTCGGCCATAGGTCAAGTGGTTTAGGGTTAGGTTAATTCATACAGTTGATAAAATCTACATCGCAATAATAAGAAAATTTTTAACAATTATGGTCAACTGTTTTTATCAAGAATAATACTTCAAAATATTCGTTTTTAAAAAATAAGTTCGTAGTATTGAAACCAAACAAACTCATAAATCAAAACGTCATAGTGTCTTTAACATGGAAAATTTGAAAAATTTATTGTCAATTGCATTAGCAGCGGCACTATTCGCTTCCTGCGGATCAGGCCAGAAAACGGAAGAAACACAGGATACCACCGCGGCAGCGCCCGTTGAGAACGATGGTTGGGTATCGTTGTTCGATGGCACCACCACGGACGGGTGGCATACCTACCTGCGGGATACCGTTTCTGCCGCCTGGATTGTGCAGGATGGTGCGTTGCGATTCAATCCCGAGGTGCCCACTGAGCAGCGCGGCGATATCGTGACGGACGGCGAATATGAAAACTACGAACTGGAGCTCGAGTGGCAGATCTCATCCGGAGGCAACAGCGGCGTTATCTTCGGCGTGCATGAAGACCCGAAATTCAGCGCCACCTACCAGACCGGCATTGAAATGCAGGTGCTGGACAACATCGACGCCGGCGATAACAAAATCGAAAACCACCTCGCGGGCTCCCTATATGACATGATCGGCAGCAAGGAAGTCTCAAAGCCGAAACCCGTAGGCGAGTGGAATCAAGCGCGCCTGCGCAAAAACAACGGACAGATCACCCTTTGGCTCAATGGCGTGCAAACCGCCGATGTCACGATCGGTACGCCGGAGTGGGAGCAAATCTTGAACGCCAGCAAATTCAAAGACTGGGAAGGTTTTGCGCAATATCCCAAAGGCAAGATTGCCCTTCAGGACCACGGCAACGTAGTCGCCTATCGCAATATCCGCATCAAGGAACTTTAATAGTGGTGACCGGGGTTCGGGGATCAGTGACCGGGGAAACCCATCACCGACCCCCGAGCACCCACTACTGCAAATACGTTCCCTGCCGCATTAACAAAGCCCTGTATTTATTAAAAACCGCCGATTTGGATACAAATCCCATGTAGTTTCCATCGGCGTTGACCACCGGCAGTATCCAGATATCCTCCCGGTTCATCTTCTGCATCACAGTCTGCATATTGGTATCCATCTGGACGATATCGGCGGGTTTCTCCGCCAACTCACGCATGGTCTTATCCTCCTTTTCCGGATACTCACCCAGCAATATTTCAAACAGGCGTTCGCTATATATGACCCCCAATAATTTACCGTCGTGGTCCACCACCGGAAAAATATTGCGTTTGGTATGGATGATATCATGCCTGCGGTCGGTAGGCCGCTCATCGGGCCGCAGGATGGTGAAATTGCGCTCCAACACATACCGGAGTCTCATCATACTCAGCACGGTACGATCTTTATCTTCATGGGTAAGCAGATCGCCCTGTTCGGCCAGCACCTTGGTATAGATTGAATAGCGCAGCGTCGCCCGGTTGATCAAGTACGAAATGGCCGTCACGAGCATCAATGGTACCATCAGCGCATAGCCGCCGGTGATTTCCGCGATGAGGAAAATCGCCGTTAACGGCGCGTGCATGATGCCACTCAATGCCGCTGCCATGCCCGCTACCACGAAGTTCGCCTCATTCAGCTCAATCAATCCCGTGAGGTTGACCCCATGGGCAAAGGCGAAGCCCAGCAATCCGCCCATCACGAGACTGGGACCGAATACCCCGCCGTTGCCGCCGCTATTGAGGGTGATCAACGCCGCCAACGACTTCGCAAAAACGGTAAATACGGCGTATACCACCACCAATGGGCCGATATGCCCATAGTCGGCAAAAATACTGTTGGCCAGCATGGCGTTTGTACGCCCATCCAACAGGTTCTGGATCGCCAGGTAGCCCTCACCATAAAGCGCTGGGAACAAGAAGATCAGCAATCCGAGGCTCATCCCGCCTACCCCCACTTTTTGGTAGGAGCCATTGATCTTGGCAAAGGTCGCCTTCATCCAAGCACTCACTTTAGCGAAATAGATGGAAAAAAGTCCAATGATCACGGCCAATAGCAAGTAAAAGAATAACGCTTGGAAAACCCAGTCATCCGTAACCAAATGGAACAACGGTTCACTGTATATCAACCGTGACACCACGGAAGCCGTGGCCGCTGCCATCAGCAACGGAATGAACGCCGGGATGGAAAATTCGGGGAGTAGGATCTCGATGGCAAAGATCATTCCCGCTACCGGACTGTTAAACGCCCCGGCAATCCCCGCGGCCGCCCCACAGGCCAGCAACATGGTCACCTCCCGGTAATTGAGTCCAAAAAACCGCCCAGCATTGGCACCGATGGCCGAACCGCTGTAGGCAATCGGCGCTTCCAGTCCAGATGACCCCCCGAAACCAACGGTCAGGGCGCTGGTAATGATCTGCGAATAAATATTATGTACCTCTATCCGGCTCGATTTGCGCGAAATCGCATAAATGATCGGCGTCAGTCCGTGCTCAAACGTACCCTTTCGGATGAAACGACGCACATAGAGGACGCTCAACAAGATGCCGATCAGCGGAAAAAACAGGTACAAGTAATACTTATACTGCCATTGCACGTCATCCTGCAAAAAAGCGGCGATCGAATGCGTGAGCCCTTTAAGCGCAGCCGCAGCCAACCCACCGATAATGCCGACCACTACCGCCAGGATAACCAGGAAATTGCGGTTGGAGATCTTCTGCATCCGCCATTGCTGAAGGCGGTGGATCAAATTTCGTTTCTTATCCATATTAATCCGTCTCCATGACCTCTTTTTGCTTTTTGGACAAGAACTTCTTGGGCACAGCGGCGACGATCTCCTTCTCCAACGCGTCGATAGCCGGTTTTTTCAGAAAGTTGTGCGTAGTGACCAAGCTGATCTCGCGCACCGGTTCCGGCGATTTAAAATAACGCACACGGGCCAATTGGTTTTCATCAAAATCCGCGATGCTCAATTCGGGCAAGATGGTACTGCCCGCATTGCTATCGACCATCCGTTTCAAGGTTTCGACACTTCCGGTATTGTATTCGAACGTCCCATGCGGGTCCATGCTGCGTTTCCGTTGGCAGATGTTCAATACCTGTCCGCGCATGCAATGCCCCTCTGTAAGCAGCCAGAGCTTATCGCTCAACACATCTTCGGACGTTACCTGTTTTTTCGAGATCAACGCACTCTTGGGCGACACATATGCCACGAAAGGTTCATAAAACAAGGGGCGCTCCACCATCGTCGAGTCATATACCGGAGTGGAGAGCACACCACAATCCAATAAACCCACTTTCAGGTCGCGGATAATCCGCTCGGTCGTATATTCCCATATCTGCAAGTGAAGTTTCGGAAACTGCCGCATAAATCGGCCAAGCACCCGTGGCAATAAATAAGGTGCGATGGTAGGAATGACTCCTATACGCAATTCGCCTTCCAGCTCCCCCCTTTTCAATTGCACCAATTCATTGATCTTACGGCTTTCGGTCAGGACAACCCGGGCTTGCCGGATGATCTCCACCCCGACCTCCGTAGGGATCACCGGTTGCCTGCTCCGATCGAAAATACGCGTACCGATCGATTCTTCCAGTTTCTGGATCTGCATACTCAGGGTAGGCTGGGTAACAAAACATTTCTCGGCAGCTGCGATAAAACTCCGGTAAGTATCCACAGCTATCACATATTCCAATTGTACGAGCGTCATGGCATCAATAAAGTTGATGCAAAGATAGAAAAGTAGATGTTTTAAAACCAATTAGCCAATGATAATTAGTTAAAGACTATTTGAATTCTATAATAGTTTTATCTTTTATCGTATTTTAATCGTAAATTGATCGTATCACGATCGTATTTATACGATAAAAATACGATATAAATAGGTTTATAAATCGTTTTTTAATAAAAGTATTATTCATTTATTTTAAACTTTTTATATAATTCTTTTGGGAATTGGAGGTGATTTTGTAACCTTGCAATAAACAAAATGGCATATTTGACATGGGAATCATCGAAAAAGGCATAAACGGACCATTCAAAGGCAAAGCCGGAAGCGTGGTCGGCAGCAGCTGGAAGAAAATCAGCTACATCAAAGGCCTGCGTCGCGACAAGGGACGGAAACGCCCCCCTACGGCCGAACAGGCTATCCAACGGCAGAAATTCACGCTGCTGAACAACTTCCTGCGTCCGGTCAACACTGTGCTTAATGTTGGCTTCAAATCCTTTACCGGAAAGGCCACCGGTGTGAACGCAGCCTTCCGATACAACTACGAACACGCCTTTTCGGAGGTCGATGGCGAAATCACACTCGATTATCCGGCCCTCAAATTCAGCCATGGCACGCTTTATACTGCCGGTGCGGAGCACGCATTGCTGGACGGCGACGGCATCAACGTGACCTGGAGTCCGAAAACTTATGGGATGGGCGGGGAAATGGATGACGTGGCGCACGCCCTTGCCTATAGTCCGCAGAACGACCGGTTTTGTGCCAATAGCAATGTGGCCCGCCATGAAGGGATGGCGCGTATTGATTTTAAAGGTCAACTCCGAGGTCCGGATATCCATGTATGGCTGTTCTTTGCAGACAAGCAAGGGAAACGCGTTTCAAAAACCGTTTATATCCCGCTGTCCGATGCTGATTCCATTCGCCTTTAATCCAAATTTATCATGGAATTTTTCTACGACGCCACCAAACCCAAAACCAACGAAAAATCATACGGCAAACTGGCCGTCCAGCAACGGATGCGCTTGGCGATGGCTTTTCTCAATCCCCTACGGCCCCTCATTGCCGAGAGTTGGTTAAACCAGGGAAAAGGGAGCAAAAAGAAAGCCTTCGGGCAGGCCTTGAAGAAACTGATGGAAGACGCGATGGAAGGCGAATACCCCGACCAACGGGTTATACCCGAGCGGGCTACCATCAGCATGGGTATCCTTCCCTCCCCCCAGATCAGCGAGGTGGTCCGTCAGCAACAGGAACTGGAGGTCTATTTTTCCAGTGCCGGCAATCCAATGGCCAGTTCAAATGACGAAGTGGTGCTCGTGGTATACAGCCCCGAAGCCGGAGTCGGCGCACGCAACACCCATGTATGTAAACGAACGGAAGAGCACATCACCGTGGAACTACCTCAGCAGCTGTGGACCGCACCCTTCCATGTCTACCTGTTTGTGCATAGCGCCAGTAAAAAACAGTATAGTAAGAGTGTGCATGTGGGGTTGATCAACGAAAAATAACGCTCTTTTTGAATAGGTAAAATTTGATATAGTTGCGTAAGTAACATTCAATACGCCAGTAAACGGCCGCAGGCAATGATGGCGATCCAGGCAACAATGGAAACCAGTGCGGATACCTTGGCGGCAAAGGGGGGATTATGCTGGTCGGCCAACGCCGTACCGTGTTTGTAAACAACCCGATGGAATATCAATACATTAAGCGCTGCAATACCCAATAACATCATTTTGAGCCAAAAGGTCGGATTAACACCCAAGGCGGTTGCATTGGTCATGAACAGCAGGATGCCCGACGGCACGATCAGGATCAGGCCCCTGCGCGACCAAGGCAATACGTGGCGGGACAATCCGGTGATGGACAATGTATTCGAAAAGCCCAGCAGGCGCAGATCGAACACAAACGCGGCGCCTACGAGCATGACAATACCGACGATATGCGCGATTTCCAATGCCGGATATAGCCACATCGACTGACGGATATGAGTCGCCCAGGAAGCATTTTCCAGCCAATTGAAAAAGGTGACCATGAAGAACGGCACCGACTAGCGCAATTCGTATTTCTTGCCCCCGATAAATATCCGCTCGGCACGCATCTCTGTTTTTTTGGTCTTGTGCGGATAGGCTACAATACGCAATTCCGTTCCCTTTTTGATCATATCCGCCGATACCCCACGGGCCGTCATTCGGCTGGCTGGGGCTAAATAAACGGTCCATGTGGCATCTTTGTATTCCACT
Source organism: Parapedobacter brassicae (assembly GCF_051400755.1). Lineage (NCBI taxonomy): Bacteria > Pseudomonadati > Bacteroidota > Sphingobacteriia > Sphingobacteriales > Sphingobacteriaceae > Parapedobacter > Parapedobacter brassicae. The sequence goes on along the minus strand of NZ_JBLFFL010000002.1, from coordinate 522,507 downwards.
TCAGCTAATGCATGTGGATTCTCATAGGTAGATTGCTCAATGGTGGTCGTAAAATCCAGTACTTTGGTCTGGTCATAGTTGGCCCATCCATGATGGAATGCGGTGAACGATACGCAAAGCAAACAGCTGGCTGCCAGCGAAATGGTTTTTAGGTAAGTCATCACTTAAAAATTTAATGTTAATCCACCCTATAAACAATGGATAAACGATTATGTTTGATATATTAGCCACCAATAAAAGTCGCCTATGCAACGTGATCTGGCTGCGGGTTACATCCTGAAGAGACTGAAAGACGAGCTTTCGCCCGATTTGACCTATCATAACGATGTGCATACGATGGATGTGCATTCGGCGGCGCAGCACCTCGCGCAGGCGGAAGGGATCAGCGGCAGGCCGTTGGAATTGCTCCTCACGGCGGCGCTCTTCCATGACGCGGGTTTCCTGATCACAGCCAAGGGGCATGAGGTGTCATCCTGTACGATTGCCCAAGAGGCGTTGCCTGCATTTGGCTATACGGAGGCAGATATCGAACTGATCTGCAGGCTCATCATGGCTACGGAGGTGCCACAACGGCCCCAAGAGCATCTGGAAGAGGTTCTTTGCGACGCCGATTTGGATTATCTCGGAAGGGGTGACTTTTTTGTGCGCAGTGAGCTGCTCTACAATGAGATGCAGCGCTTAGGGACTGTTCGTTCACGAGCGGAGTATGATGGTATCCAACTTGCTTTTTTGGAAAATCATCGGTATTTTACTGCGACGGCCAAACGGCTCAGAGACCGACAGAAAGCGGAAAATTTTAAAAAACTGATCGTATAATTATAGTGAACGTGACCAGCATGGATAATCAATGGCGTGCGATTGCCCGCGATGTAAGTTATGTCATTTGTGGCGTATTGTTTTGTGGATTTGCGTTAAAAGGATTCCTGATTCCTAATCATTTTTTTGACGGCGGGGTCACGGGTATCGCGCTCTTGATCCATGAAATATACCATTTCAATATTGCCTATGTCATCGTATTGGCCAATCTGCCTTTGATCATCATGGGTGCCTATCAGGTGAACCGCACGTTTGCGTGGAGAACGCTGGGCTGTGTGATCTTATTGGGCATTTGCCTGCTCTATGTGCCCTATCCGCCGATTACATCGGATAAATTGCTCGTCTCCATCTTCGGCGGTGTATTCATGGGGTTGGGTGTCGGCCTGGCGATGCGCGGTGGCTGCGCGCTGGATGGTGTAGAAGTACTTGCGCTTTACACGCTCAGGAGAAGCAGTTTTACCATCAGTGAGATCATCCTCGGGATCAACATCATCATCTTCCTCATCGCCGCAATACAATTGGGCTTGCCAACGGCACTGTATTCCATTCTGACGTACTATACGGCCTCCCGCACGATCAGCTTCGTGATCGAGGGGCTGGAGGAATATACAGCGGTCAATATCATTTCATCCAAGAGTGATGTCATCAAAGCGCGTTTGGTACAGGAAATGGGCAAGGGCATCACGGTCTATAAGGGTGAGCGGGGATTCCTGAAAGGAACGTTCGACGTCAGCCACCCGGTGGACATCGTATTTACGGTGGTTACCCGCTTTGAGGTCAGGCGGCTCAAAAGCATGGTCCGCGAGATCGATCCGCAGGCATTTGTATACACCAATACCATCAAAGAAGTGGCGGGCGGTGTATTAAAAAAACGTGCCAGGGAACATTGATCGGCAGCTTTTGTGCGTTATCGCACTTACTCAAGCACTTCGTAGATGGCCACGGGCAGTGCCTTGTTCTTGAGGTTGACGCTTCCTAATTCCCGTAGACTGAACGACTGTTTGGCTTGTTCGTATACATGCGCGGGAATCAGGATCTGGTCGGCTTTGGCGACCGATTGCAGCCGCTGGGCCACGTTTACCGTATCACCGATAACGGTATAGTCCAATCGCTTCAAGGAAGCCGACCCGATATTGCCGGAGATCATCTCCCCCGAATTGATGCCGATGGATACCATGGGCTTGAAGGGGTGGTCCGCCAGACCGGAGACGGCGACTTGGGCAATGCTGCTCCTGACGGCCAACGCGGCATCGATGGCCCGGTCGATATGATATTCCCCCTTAAACACGGCCATCACCGCATCACCCATGAATTTGTCTATGTGGCCATGGTGATTGATGATGGCCTTGACGATCACATCGAAGAGCGTATTGAGCATGTTCACCACGCTGTCGGCCCCGACATTTTCGGTGATGGTGGTGAATCCGCAGATGTCAATGAAAACCACCGTGCCTTCGATGGTCTCATTCGCCATCAGGCTTTTCTCAAATTCTTGGTGGGTCATGAAGTTGAGGACATGCTCATCCACATACATTTTCAGGATGTTGTTCTCTTTGATCGCCCGCAACGTTTCCTTGAGCTGTCCGACATGCAGCAGGGTTTTTTCGATGGTGGTATCCAGGTCGTCGAAATTGACCGGCTTGAAAACAAAATCAAACGCTCCCCTATTCATGGCCGTCCGGATATTATCCATATCGCCATAGGCCGATACCATCACGGCCTTGATCACCGGATTTGCATCAGGCAATTTGGTCAATAGGGTCAGTCCGTCCATACCGGGCATGTTGATATCGGTCAAGATGATGTCGATGTCATCCCGCTCCGCTAAAACCGCCAACGCCTCATTGCCGTCCCGCGCAAATACAAACGAATAGATCTGCTCGCGTATCTTCTTCCGAAATTTCTGACGGATGAGCACTTCGAGGTCGGCCTCGTCGTCTACCACCAATATGTTAGCCATGCTTCTCCAGATCGTTAAGTTTTTCCTTCAACAAATCAAAATCGAGGGGCTTGGTCAGAAAATCGTCGGCACCGAGCTGCATGGACTGCGCCCGGTTGGCTTCGTCGCCATAGGCCGTGATCATCATCACGAAGGGTGGAGCCGTACCGTGCGCCCCCCGGATATGCTGCAACAGTTCCAGTCCGCTCATCCCCGGCATGTTGATATCGGAGAGGATGAGTACCACTTCGGACTGCCCGGATTCCAGGTAATGCACCGCCTCCTCACCGGAAAGTGCAAAATCGAATGCCAGTAGCCCGTTTTTAATCTCCCTTCGGAATCGCTGCCTGAATAGCGGCTGGATATCCGCCTCGTCGTCTACTACAAGTATCTTCATCTTATGCTGGTATCGTAATGACAAATGTTGCATATGCTCCCTCAGCGGTAGCTACCCGCATATCACCGCCGTGCATTTTACGGATAATGTCATAGCTCATCGATAACCCCAGGCCCGTGCCTTGCCCCGTCGGCTTGGTGGTAAAAAAGGGATGATAGATCTTATCCAGAATAGCGTCCGGAATACCCAATCCATTATCGTGTACGGTGATCTCAACGGCTTCCCGACCGTCCGTCATGCGCGTATTGCGGGTCGACACGCGTACGAGCGGCGTGTAATCTGCCGGTGCATCTTTTTTCTTTTCGCTCACCGAATAAAACGCATTGTTGAACAGGTTCAATAGCACCCTCCCCAGATCCTGGGGGATAACGGCTATGGGGTGCAAATCCGCTGCAAAATCAGTCTCCATTGTCGCATTGAACGTCTTATCCTTCGCCCGCAGTCCATGATAGCTGAGCCGTAAGTACTCGTCAGCCAAGGTGTTGATGTTTATCTCTTCCTTTTTGCCCGCGCTGCTGCGCGAATGTTGCAGCATGCTCTTGACGATGCCGTCTGCCCGTTTACCGTGGAGGCTGATTTTTTCCAGGTTTTGTGTGAGGTCGCCGATGATCTCAGCGGCTTCTTCCCGGCGTTCCGGCGGCAGCTGGCCCAGCGGACCCGATTTCAGCTCTTCGAGCAACTCCACGCTGACCTCCGAAAAATTATTGACAAAATTCAGCGGATTCTGTATCTCATGGGCAATGCCTGCGGTAAGCTCCCCCAAAGACGCCATCTTTTCGGATTGGATAAGCTGGTCCTGCGTGCGTTTGAGTTCTTCCAGCGTCTCTTCCAATTCCTCCTTCTGCTTGACCAATTCGGATGTCCGCTGGGCCACCTCGGCTTCCAGGTTGACCTTCAACTCGGCCATGACGCGGAGCCGGGCCTCTTCGGCCGCCCGCTTTGCACGTTCATTTTCCAACGCCCGACGCTGATTGCGGTCTACAAACCACATGGCGCCGAACCATAGAAGTCCGAATAATTCAGCGCTTTCAAAAACGGTGCTGTGTTCATCGTAAAAATCGTTGTTGATGGATTCCACCAAACCGCTCACCAGGGATAACACCATATAAGGCAGCATGGAGAGCATGAAACTCCGGCCAATCCTAAGTTCCGGACGCACGTAGACCAGCCACATCAACGCAAAAACACAGAGCCGTATCCCGAATTCGATGAAGGTGTAATCGGTGACGATATCCAGCAGCAACAGCCCCACCGCGATGTACCTGCAGGCGATGGTATAACGACGGACATCGTAGCCCGCCTGCGCCGGGTCTACCCGCTTGCCAAGGAAATTGATCAACAAAAGCGCAAATAGCGGTTCGAATAACATGTTGCCATTGGTTTACCTAATATGGAAACAAAAATAACATATTAAATAAAACAGGCATGCTTTTATTTTACGCCACCGCCAAGGCTGCGGTACAGCAACACATAGGCATCGATCTGCTGGCGCTTCAGATCGGCAAGCTCCAATTCGTTTTGCAGCGCGTTCTGCTGGGCGGCGATCACTTCCAGATAAGATGCCATGCCGCTGCCGAACAGCAGCTGCGCATTGGGGATCGCTTTTTCCAGCTTGTCCTTCTGCGATTGGGCAATTTCGACCTGTGTCTTCAGCTTATCAAGCCGCGCGAGCGCATCCGATACCTCACCCACGGCATTCAGTACGGTTTGTCTGAAACCGATCACCGCATTTTCCCGCTGTATCTTAGCGGCTTCAAACTGCGTTTTCAATTTCCGGTTGTTGAAGATGGGTTGCATGACGTTTCCCGCCAGGTTGCCAAACAGTGAAGCCGGCATGACAAACCAGTTGCTCGCCTGAAAGGCATTCAGTCCACCTGAGGCCGTTATTCGCAGTGCGGGATAGCGGTTGGCCTGAGCGATTCCCACCTGTGCATCTGCAATCCGGAGGGCATATTCGCTTTCGATGACGTCCGGTCGACGGCTCACCATCGCCGCGGGTATACCAACGGCAAACTGTTCGGGAACCGTGAAGCTACGCAGTTGGCCCTTGGTTTTGATCGCCGCAGGGGTATTTGCCATGAGGATACTCAAGGCATTTTCCTGGATAAGCAGGGCCTGTTCGAGCCGGGGTATCCAGGCCCTTGTCTGTTCCCGTTGTACCTCGGCTTGCTGGACCGCCAGGATGGAGACCTGTCCGGATTCATATTGGAGGCGGATGATGCGCAGTGTGCTGTCGCTGAGCGCCAGGTTGCGCCGGGTGATGTCCAGCTGCTCCCGCAACATCAATAGCGTGTAGTAAGCGGAGGCCGACGCGGCAACCAAGCGGGTTTGCAGTGATTTCACCGCTTCGGTGCTTTGCAGATACGCCGCCAGAGAAGCTTCTTTCTGTTGCCGTATCTTGCCCCATATATCAAGCTCCCAGCTGACCCCCAATGCAGCCGTATAATCCTCGATGTGGTTGGCACCGATGAAATTGCCAAGGTTTAACCCATTCAGGCTGTTTTGCGAAGGCCGTGCGGTGTTGGCGGCTAGCTCGGCCTGCACCGCGGGCAGCCACGCTGCTTTAGCTTGTTTCAGGTACGACTCATTCAGGGTGATGGTGTTCAGGGCCACCTGCATATCAAAGTTACGGGTCAACACGCTGTCGATGATCCCCTGCAGGGTCGTGTCGGTAAAAAACCGTTTCCATTCCAGTTGCGCGATGCTGCCAGTGTCATCTGCCAGGGCATGCGCGGGAAGCGTGTCTGCCAACCGGAATGCCTTCGGCATGCTTTCATCCGGACGGATGTTTTCCCTCCCGGCGCTGCACGAATAGAGCAGCGCCGGTATCGCCAGCAGGAGCAGCGCGGGATAGCTCGTTAATTTGGTCTCCCATTTGGCACCCAGCCGTTCCTGCAGGTATTGGAAAACGACAAAGAGGACCGGGATCACGAATATACCGAGAACCACCCCGGTAAGCATGCCCCCCACCGCACCGGCACCGATGGAATGGTTGCCCAGCGCAGACCCGCCGGTTGCGCGCAGCAACGGGATCATCCCGACGATGAAGGCAAAAGACGTCATCAGGATGGGGCGTAGCCGCAGACGGGATGCTTCCATAGCTGACTCGATGAGCCCCATGCCCGCCCTTCGCCGTTGCACGGCATATTCCACGATCAGGATGGCGTTTTTCGCCAGCAAGCCGATCAGCATGATCAGCGCCACCTGCACGTAGATATTGTTTTCGATGCCCATCAGGTTGATGAACAACATGACGCCGAACACGCCCAAGGGTATCGTCAGGACCACCGCCAAGGGGAGGATATAGCTTTCATACTGTGCCGCCAGCAGGAAGTACACGAATACCAGGCTCATGATGAAGACGATCGTCAGCTGCGAACCCGCATTTTTCTCCTCTCGGGTCATTCCGGTCCATTCATAAGCAAAGTTGCGGGGCAGCACTTCATTGGCTGTTTCTTCGATGGCCAGGATCGCATCTCCGGTACTATACCCCACATTCGGCTTGCCGTTGATGGTCACCGCATTGTACAGGTTGTTGCGCGTCACCGTTTCGGGTCCATATACCCGGTTTAACGTGACCATCGCATTGGCGGCCACCATTTCGCCATCGGCATTCTTCACATAGATCTCGTTGAGCGACGATGCGTCATTCCGGTGCGCAATATCGGCTTGGGCGATCACCCGATAGAATTTACCAAAACGGTTGAAATCCGACACGAAACTACTTCCGAAATACACCTGCACCGTTTGCAGCAGGTCGCTGACATTAACGCCCAGTTGCTTGGCCTTTTCATCATCGACCACCAGTTCGTATTGCGGGTTGTTGGCCGCAAACGTGGTAAAGGCAAACGCAATTTCCTTGCGCTTCATCAACGCCGCGATAAACTCCTGAGCGGTAGCATCCAATTTTTCCAGCGGTCCGCTGCCGCGGTCCTGCAACATAAACTCAAAGCCATCCACGTTGCCGAAGCCCGACACCGTGGGAAAAGTGAAGAACACCGCCTCCGCATCCTTCACCTCCGCCGCCACCTTCTGCGTGAGGCTTGCCGCGATGGCCTCATAGTCCTTGATCGGTCCGCGCTGGTCTTTGGATTTCGTGCGGATGAATCCCGCACCATACGATGCGGCGTTGGCATTTGAAATGAAGTTCAGGCCATCCACCTGGTAGTGGTTCAGGGTAAACGATTCCTTGGCCACGATCTCCTCGATCTGCTTCATCGCCCGCTGTGTCCGCGCCAGTGAACTACCCGGAGGAGTGTTGACCGCATAGAGCACAAAGCCCTGATCTTCCGTGGGGATAAACCCCGTCGGCGTCTGCTTGACCAGGAATGCCGTTACCACCGTCACCAACGCCAGGCCGCATAACACCACCCATTTGTGATGCAACAGCAGCCGGAGCGATTTCAGGTAATGATCGGTGACCGCCTTAAACGCCACATTAAACGCGGTGAAGAAGCGTTGCACAACACCGCTCTTGCTGTCGGCTCCATGCCCTTCGGCATGACCGTTCTTCAGGAACAGGGCGCACAGCGCCGGACTGAGCGTCAGTGCATTGAGGGCCGAGATCAGGATGGCCACGGCCAGTGTGAAGGCGAATTGCCGATAGAACACCCCCGCCGGTCCTTGCATGAAGGTTACGGGCACGAATACCGCCACCATCACCAGCGTGATGGAAACAATCGCGCCGGATATTTCCTTCATCGACTCCAAGGTGGCATCCCTTGCCGGCAGTCCCGTCCGTTCCATTTTTGAATGAACAGCCTCCACCACCACGATCGCATCATCCACCACGATGCCGATGGCCAGCACCAGCGCAAACAGCGTCAGCAAATTGATACTGAAACCGAACAGCTGCATGAAGAAGAACGTGCCGATGATGGCTACGGGCACCGCGATGGCCGGGATCAGCGTGGAACGGAAGTCCTGCAAGAAGATAAAGACGACTAAGAAAACCAGGATAAACGCCTCGATGAGTGTATGGTTTACCTGGCTGATCGATTCATCGAGGAAGTCCTTTGCATTAAACATGATAACGGGTTCGATACCCTTGGGCAGCGTCTCGGAAAAAGCGTCGAGCTGCCGCTTCGCTTCGGTCAGGATCTCGTTAGCGTTTGAGCCCGCCGTCTGCAACAACGCAATACCCGAGGTGGCATTGCCGTTCAGCCGACTATTGGCGGCGTACGAAAACGAGCCGAAGGACACCCTGGCCACATCTTTCAGCCGGACGATATCACCGTCGTTCGTTGCCTTCACAATGATGTTTTCGTAGTCTTCATTTTTATTGAGCTTGCCCCTGTACTTCAGCACATATTCGAACATTTCGGGACTGCTCTGTCCCAACCTGCCGGGGGATGCTTCTACATTTTGGTCCGTGACGGCGCGCATGACCTCTTGGGGCGACAGGTTATACGCAACCAGCCGGTCCGGTTTCAACCAGATACGCATGGCGTATTCCCGTCCGCCGAAGGGTTGTACCTCCGCCACACCGGGGATCCGCTGCATCTGCGGAATGAGATTGATCTTGATGTAGTTTTGTATAAACGCCTCGTCGTACAGGCTATCTTTGCTCGTGAGCGCCACAAACATCAAAAAGCTATTTTGCTGCTTTTGAGTAGCTATGCCCGCCTGGATCACTTCCTGCGGGATTTTGTTGCTGGCTTTGGACACCCGGTTTTGCACGTTTACGGCAGCGATATCCGGATCGGTACCCTGTTTGAAAAACACGGTCAACGTCATGCTCCCGTCGTTGCTGGAGTTGGATGTCATGTAGGTCATGTTTTCCACACCGTTTACCGCCTCTTCGAGGGGCGTGGCCACCGACCGGGCCACCGCCTCGGCATTGGCGCCGGGGTATGATGCCGTGACCACCACGGTGGGTGGCGCGATATCCGGAAATTGGGAAATAGGCAGCGTCAGCGCCGAAATCACGCCAAGTAAAATCAATAAGATGGAGATAACGGTCGACAATACCGGCCGTTCGATAAATTTTTTTAACATCAGAAGGCGATTAACAGAAATAAAAAATAATCGGATTACAGTGCTTGCTGCTTCATTAAACTATCCAGCGTCACCGGCTCCGGTGTAATAAACGCACCGTCTTGCAACCGGTCCAACCCGGCATACACAATCCGGTCGCCCGGTACCATGTCCTTTTCGACCAAATAGGACGTACCGCTTTTGCCCGCAACCGCAATCGGCCTGCTTTCCACCCGGTTGCTATCCGAAACCGCAAATACAAACACTTTGTCCTGCACCTCGAAGGTCGCTTCCTGAGGAATCAACATGACCGACGAGGATACCTGCGGAATGCGGACCCTCCCCGTATTGCCGGAGCGGAGCAGACCGTCTTCGTTGGGAAAAACCGCCCGGAAGGTGATGGTGCCCGTACGGTTATCAAATTGCCCCGACACCAGCTCCACCTTCCCTTTCTGCGCATACGTCGTGCCATCAGGCAGCACCAGGTCCACCGGTGGCAGGTGGGTTATCTTTTCGGCTATCGTGCTACCCTGTACCCGCTTCTTAAAACCGATGAAGTCATTTTCGCTCAGCGAGAAGTAGACAAAGACATTCCGGATTTCCGAAAGCACCGTCAACGCTTCGGGGGTGGTCGTGCTGACAAGGCTACCGGTTTTAAACGGGATGCGGCCGATGTAACCGGCTGTTGGTGCCGCGATGACCGTATAGCCCAAGTTGATCTGGGCACCTTCTACCATGGCCTTTGCTTGCATCACGTTGGCTTCAGCTACCCGTTCGGCCCCTAAGGCGGTATTCAGCTGCACCTCGGAGAGCACCTGATTTTTCACCAAAGGGGTGAGCTTGGCCACATCGATACGCGCGTTCGCGAGGTTAGCCTCGGCAGCAGCCAGGCTTGCCTTGGCATTGTTGAGTTGCTCGTTATATGCCCGGGGATTGATGCGGAAGAGCGGTTGTCCTTGCTGCACATAGGCCCCCTCATCTACATAAATATGTTCGAGTTGGCCGTCTACCTGCGGGCGGATCTCGATGTCTTTACTGCCCTCGAGGGTTGCGGGATACTCATCATAGGTGGTCGCCTGCTGCAAGCTCAGCGTGAGCACAGGTAAGCGTTGCGGAGTGGCAGCCGCCTGCTCGTTTCCGGAAGACGTACGGCACGCCTGCATCGTGATCAGCATCAAAAAACCCAGTATCAGCAATGAGTTGCGGCTTGTGAAGAATGTTACCCGAGTTGGAAATGTACTATTCATGATCTGTATATATATGATTTTAAAATTCACCTATCGATATTATATTTCCTAACAGTGTTAGGATAATGGGCAAAAAAATTTACCCTTTCAGGTTTTTGATAAACCCGGTGATGGCATCGTCCAACACCAATTTAGTGAGTTGTTCGGTATCGTCCGGCGGGGCCACCATTTTGATGGAAATCAAGCCGTGCAATATGGACCAGAAGGTGTGGTACTTGAGGCAGGCGTTGTTCTCGGCATCCTTATGTTTTCCTTTTTCCATGATCTCAATCATCGGAGCCATGATCAAATCGCGGAATACCGACCGCTCCGGCATGCATTTATCCATTTCGCAGTAGGGTATGCTCATGCCCCACATCAGCTGGTAGTATTCCTTATTTTTGAAAGCAAATTCCCAATACGCGTCCGCAATCGCCTTGAGCTGTCCCGCGGGATCCGTGGAGGTCGCCTTTGCTGCCGTCAGCTTATCGATAACCAGTTCGAACCCCTGTTTGCCAAACTCAATCAGGATGGCTTCCTTATTTTCAAAATGATCGTAGATGACCGGTACGCTGTATTGGATGGCGTCAGCGATCTTACGGATGGACAGCGACTGCCAGCCTTCCTCCTTCACGATCTGCCACCCTGTCGTGAGGATATTGGACCGCAAGGCTTCCTTCTCCCGTATTCTCCGTTCAACGATACTCATCTGATTAAATTACCTAACAGCGTTAGCAAAAGTAACAGGGTTTGACCAGCGATGCAAGCGTTTGTCAAAAACTGATGATTCGATGACATAACGACGAACGGCTGCTTCTGGGATTCGAATGAAAAAGCCCGTATCAACAAGAATACGGGCTGCTTAATCTGTGAGCCGACGATGGGATTCGAACCTACGACCTACGCATTACGAATGCGTTGCTCTACCAGCTGAGCTACGTCGGCATAATGTAGATTGACCGGCGCAAACTTAGCTAAAGTTGGATAAAAATGCAAGTCGATTACGTCAGCGTGACGGCAAGTTCGATCTTGGTGTTGAGTAGCTTGGATATCGGACAGATTTCCTTTGCCTTTTCGGCGATTTCTGTAAACTCCGTTTCGGAAATACCGGCTACCTCGCCCTTCAAATCCAATTGTACCGAGGTAATGCTTCCGTCTTCGAAGGTGACCTTGGCTTCGGTATCGAGGTTCGTGGGTTCATAGCCCTTTTCGCTGAGCAGAAAGCTGAGCTGCATGGTGAAACAACCGGCGTGGGCGGCGCCGATCAGCTCTTCGGGATTGGTACCTGCACCGTCTTCAAATCGCGTTCGGTACGAATATTGCGTTTGGTTTAGCACGGTGCTTGCAGTGCTTAACGTTCCGCTGCCATCTTTTCCGGTGCCTTTCCAGTTGGCACTTGCTTTTCTGGTGAATTTCATCTGATTGATTTTTGATTTTATGTAAAGTTACACACGGAGAACAAGTATCCCGCTAAAATTGTTTATAAATTCGCGACATGGATAGGCTTATATACCTCGACAACAATGCCACTACGCCGCTCGATCCGCGGGTGCTGGAGGCGATGATGCCCTACTTCACGACAAACCATGCCAACGCGTCCAGCGTGACGCACCGGGCGGGAAGGGCGGCGGCAGCAGCCGTCGAGAAAGCCCGGGAGCAGGTAGCGGCGCTTATCGGGGCGGAGGCGAAGGAAATGATCTTTACCTCGGGGGCGACCGAAGCCATCAACATGGCCGTGAAAGGGGTCTTTGAGCACTACCAAACGAAAGGGAAACACGTCATCACCTGCGCTACGGAACACAAGGCGGTACTGGACACACTGGCTTATTTGGAGCGGAAAGGAGCCGAGGTGACGCGACTGCCCGTGGATACAGATGGGAATATCGACCTCGCAGCGCTGGAAGCGGCCATCCGGAAAGACACCGTACTGATCGCACTGATGCATGCGAACAACGAAACGGGGATCATCCACCCGGTACAGGATATCGCGCGTATCGCCAACAAACACGATGTGCTGTTCTTTTGTGATGCTACCCAGGCGGCGGGCAAGGTTGATGTGGATCTCCGGACCGCAGGCATCGATCTGCTCTGCGTGAGTGCGCACAAACTGTACGGTCCAAAGGGCGTAGGCGCATTGTATGTCAGGCGCCGGAGCAGGCGGATACAGACGGGGGCGCTGCTGCATGGCGGCGGCCAGGAGCACAAGCTTCGCGCCGGCACGTTGAATGTGCCGGGCATCGTGGGACTGGGCATGGCCGCTGAAATCGCCCAGCAGCACCTCGCCGATGAATCGCGGCGACTGGAAGCGCTGCGGGACCGCCTGGAAGCGGCGTTGACCAAGCTGCCGGCCACCGTCGTGAACGGGCAGCATGCGCAGCGGCTGCCCCACGTGAGCAACATCAGCTTCCGGCACCTCAAGGCCGACCAGATCATGGTAAACGTGCCGGATATTGCGCTCGCTTCGGGGTCGGCCTGTGTCAGCGGCACGCGCGACCCTTCGCATGTGCTCAAGGCCATGGGACACCCGGACGCTGATGCACACGCCGCCCTGCGGTTCAGCCTGGGCAGGTTTAACACCGCCGAGGAGGTGGAGTCCTGTATCGCGCAGGTGCGTGCAGCGGTGGAAACACTAAGGGCCTCCTCCCCCATCTGGCAATTGCACGAAGCGGGATTGGTCGATTAACTATTTACCTATTAACGTTAAACATTCACGGATTGACTACAGCAAACAACATCTTGATCATCGGGGCATTCGACCGTTACAATTATGGGGATCTTCTTTTCCCCTTGGTCATCGAGGCACAATTGAAAACTTATGGTATACCCTTCGATGCCTCGTACTTCGGCATCGTCAAAAGCGACCTCAGTGCCCTGGGCGGCAAGCCCACGGAAGATATCCAGGCATTTTATCGGCAGTGCAACGCGGGTGTGGGCCATACGAGTGTGATCGTTGCCGGGGGCGAGGCGGTAGCCGTGACGTGGAGCTCATTGCTCTTGGCCTTGAATAAGACATTTAAACGCACGCATCGCTTCCATCACCGCATAGACAAGGTCTTTGATGTCAACCGATTTGCCAAGTGGGTATTGCATGGCAAGACCGAGCTGCCTTTTGTGTTCCGTGCGGCTGATTTTGCCGGGGTGGATCGGGTGATCTTCAATTCGTTAGGTGGATCCGAATTGGATCCGGCGATCTTCGAGCGTTTTGCCAGCCTTCGCGATAAATTACCGCAGGTAGACTATTTCGCCGTGCGTGACGATGCTACCCAGCGCAACATGGCGGCGCAAGGTATTGACACTAGGCGCTATCCGGATTCGGCCGTCCTGATGTCCAAGTTTTACCCCAAGGCCTGGCTGGCCGAGCGGGTGTCCCCATCCGTCTACCGATACGTCGCGGAAAAGCGCGGAACATATGCCTTCTTCCAGGTCAAAAACAACCACGCGAAAAACAATGAAGCACTGATCGCAAAGCAGTTGGACTTGATGGCCAGCCACTCGGGCATGGACCTCTGCCTCTGCCCGATCGGCAAGGCGCTCAATCACGATGATCACTTGGCGCTGCAACGCATCGCACCACTATTGACACATAGCCATACCGTATTTGATGAGGTCGGTATTTGGGATATCATGTATCTGATCGCGAATGCCGGTGTATATGTCGGCACCAGCCTGCACGGTGCCATTACGGCCATGAGTTACGCCGTGCCCTATGTGGGTGTGACCGTCACCAAACTCAACAGCTACCTGCAAACCTGGGGCATCGACGGTATTAATCGCATCGTGCCGCTGGACGGCATCTTCGAAGGATTCCAGCGTGCACTGAACGCCGACCGCACGATGCTCGAGCAATCCAGGGAAACGCAGTTGAAGGCCGCGGAAGAATCGTTTGCACACATCCAAAAACTGGTACTCCCCCCGTCCGGACAATCATGAATCGGCACCTCCTCACACCGGAAGTCCAGCAGTACCTGCGCGCGCACGAAACCATGGCACCCGCAGACATGGCGTTGGCGAAGAGCCCCTTTGCAGCAGTATCTTCAGCAGAATTGGCACAGCAGCTGGATGGGCGGCAGCGGTGCCGCAAAAAACTACCCTTGTGGTACGATACCTCAGGCATCTATTATCCGGAAAAGCTATCCCTTGAACAAACCTCCTCGCAGGTGACCGCGGCTTACAAAACTGCACTGCTGCCCCCGCACATACGGGTGGCAGACCTTACCGGAGGATTCGGCATAGACGCCTATTTTTTTGCGCAGCGGGCGACATCCGTGATCCACTGCGAGCGCAACGCTTCGCTTTCGGAGATCGCCCGGCATAATGCTTCGATCTTAGGCGCTGATGACATCACCTTCATCGCCGCCGATGGCCTGGAATACTTGAAAACCCTGGCCGATGATACCATGGACTGCATCTACCTAGACCCCTCCCGGCGGGTGGACAAGCGCAAGGTCTTCCGGCTGGAGGATTGCGAACCCAATGTGGTAGCCGTACAACGCATCCTGTTGCAAAAAGCGGGAAAAGTACTCGTTAAATCAGCTCCACTGCTCGACATATCCGCTGCGCTGGGCGTACTCCAGCACGTCAGCGAGGTGCACATCCTCAGCGCCGACAATGAAGCTAAGGAGCTGCTGTTCCTGCTCGACAGGGCGCATGCCGGTGCTCCACTGTTGACAGCGGCGGCATTGAAAGGCGGCAGCGTGCAGCCGTTCTCATTTCATGCCGCGGAAGAAAAGGCAGCTGTCGCCGACTTCGGTCCGCCGGGTCAGTACCTCTACGAGCCGGATGCGGCGCTGCTCAAGGCGGGCGCATTCAAACTGATGGGGCAGCGCTACGGGTTGAAAAAACTTCATCCACACACCCACCTCTATACCGCAGACACGGTGGTCGCGGACTTCATCGGCAAAACATTCCAAGTAGACCACGTGATGCCTTATGCCGAATTTAAAAAGGACAAGAGTGCCGCGCAGGCCAATGTCAGCACCCGGAATTTTCCATTGAACGCCGATACGCTCCGCAAGAAGCACCGCATCGGTGAAGACGGAAGCAAACACCTTTTTTTCTGTACTGGCATCAACGATGTGCTCTTGGTCATCTTTGCATCAAAATGCTGATCGTCGCTTGCGCGTGATGGATGGAATCCGGTAATTTGCGCACATGGCTAAACAACTAACGCTTTCCGCGCTCGATCTTTCAGTAATCATACAAGGTGGCGACGCCGCTACGGCCATCGCCCGCACCGTGGAGGCCGCCCAGCATGTGGAACGACTGGGTTACACCCGCATCTGGCTTGCCGAGCACCACAATATGGAATTCGTTGCGAGTTCGGCCACATCGGTGCTGATCGGCCATGTGGCGGACAAGACCCATCACATCCGTGTCGGTTCAGGAGGGATCATGCTTCCCAACCACGCGCCGCTGGCAGTTGCCGAACAATTCGGCACGCTGGAAACCCTCTATCCCGGGCGCATCGACCTAGGCCTGGGGCGTGCACCCGGCACTGATCAGCTGACCGCGATGGCCCTGCGCCGCAACAACCTCAACACGGCCTACCACTTTCCGGCCGATATCCGGGAGCTACAGCTGTATTTCAGCGAGGACAATATCGATGGGCGCGTGCGCGCTTTTCCGGGTGAAGGACTGGACATCCCGATCTGGGTACTGGGCTCCAGCACCGACAGCGCGTATCTGGCAGCCGAAATGGGATTGCCCTATGCCTTTGCCGCCCACTTTGCACCCCAGCAGTTCCGCGCGGCAATTTCGTTGTACAGGGAACATTTCAAACCATCGGCAGCCCTCGAGAAACCCTACGTACTGGCTTGCGTCAATGTCATCGCGGCCGATACGGACGAGGAAGCGCATGTGCTGGCCACGAGCATGTACCGCATGTTCCTGGGCATCATTACCAACACCCGCCAACCACTGCAGCCGCCTGTCCCGTCGATAGACCCCTATTGGTCGCCCGACGTCGAAGCGGCCGTAAAGGCCATGACCGCCTGCACGTTTATCGGCAGCCGCGAAACGTTGCATGCGCAGCTTTCCCGATTTGTTGAAGAAACGGAAATAGACGAACTGATGACCACAGGAAACATCTACGACCAAGGGGCCAGACTGAAATCCTACAGCATTTTACAGGCTGCACTTGCCTAAATCGGCCCATTCGGCGTTTTGTTCCCGATATGTGCGATGAATACCGTGCATTTTTTCTAAGTTTGCACGCAAAACCTTATTGGATATACACAACAATGAAGTTACTTGATGGAAAAACGGCACTGGTCACCGGCGCTTCAAAAGGTATTGGCAGGAAGATCGCCGAGAAATTCGCAGAACAGGGGGCAAATGTGGCCTTTACATACCTGTCTTCTGTAGAAAAAGGACAGGCCCTCGAAAACGAATTACAGGCCCACGGCACTAAGATAAAAGGTTATCGCTCGGATGCCTCCAAGTTTGACGATGCGGAGAAACTGGTTGAGGCGGTTGTAGCGGAATTTGGCACCCTCGATATCGTGGTCAACAACGCGGGCATTACCAAGGATGGTCTCCTATTGCGCATGACCGAAGACCAATGGGACGATGTGATCGACATCAACCTCAAGTCGGTATTCAATGTCACCAAAGCAGCTGCCAAGGTCATGATGAAAAACCGCAGTGGCGTATTCATCAACATGAGCTCGGTCGTGGGTGTGCAGGGCAATTCCGGGCAGACCAATTATGCGGCCTCCAAGGCCGGGATTATCGGTTTTTCAAAATCGGTGGCCAAGGAATTGGGTTCACGCAATATCCGCTGCAACGTCATCGCTCCGGGGTTTATCCGCACGGAGATGACGGACGTATTGGACCCCAAGGTGGTGGAAGAATGGGAACAGGGCATCCCGTTGAAGCGTGCGGGCGAGGCTGAAGACGTGGCCAACGCCTGCTTATTCCTGGCGTCCGATCTTTCTGCCTATATCACTGGCCAGGTACTTTCGGTGTGCGGCGGGATGCTTTAATAGTATTTACCGAATGAAGTTATAAATGGTAATTACCAGCAACAAGATTAACAGATATCTGTACAACACCTTGTTGCCGAAATTGAGCGTCCAGCCCAAGCCATTTAACTTAGGAACGACCAACAGCGGATCTTTGGGATTATAATAGAATAGTCCCATCTTCCAGTATCCAAGGTTATTTCGATCGTTCATCGGGTTTGTGTTTCTCACGAAGATAAGTAATTTTGATGACACCGAGCAAGAAAATTCCGTCGTTGCATCAATTGTTTAGCATACAATCCCCTCAAGCATTTGAGGAGGCGTGCATGGCCGTATTTCATCATCAGGCGCGCAGCTGCCGTGTATATGCCGAGTACTTATCCGCATTGAACATCAAACCGGAAGATATCCTACGTTCGGAAGACATTCCCTTCCTGCCCATTGAATTTTTCAAGAGCCATATAGTCATTACAGGTATCCAAGAACCGCAAATCGTCTTCAGCAGTTCAGGCACCACAGGCACCACATCGAGTAAGCACTATGTTGCCGATTTGACCGTCTACGAACGCAGCTTCCGGATCGGGTTCGAACAATTTTATGGTCGGCCGGATGAACTGACCGTACTGGCGCTTCTCCCCGCCTACGCCGAGCGAACGGGGTCGTCCCTCATCTACATGGTAGATGACCTGATCAGGCAGAGCGGCCATCCGCTGAGCGGATATTTCCTCTATAACCATGATGAGCTATACGATGCGTTGCAGCAATTGAATGCCCAAGGGGCTAAAACCCTGCTCATCGGCGTCACCTTTGCGTTGCTTGATTTCGTGGAAAACCACCGCATGGAATTCCCCCAACTCATCGTGATGGAAACCGGTGGCATGAAAGGCCGCAGGCGCGAAATGATCCGTGAAGAGGTGCACGAAAGGCTGTGCGGAGGATTTGGTGTGCCACACATTCACTCGGAGTATGGGATGACAGAGTTATTATCCCAGGCATATTCATCCGGCAATGGCCTATTCCGTTGCCCGCCGTGGATGAACGTGTACATCCGGGATACGAACGACCCGTTTAGCTCCCTTCCCTTGGGACGCACCGGGGCGATCAATGTGGTCGACCTGGCCAATATCCATTCCTGCTCGTTCATTGCCACGCAGGATCTAGGGAAACTTCATCCCGATGGCCGCTTTGAAGTGCTGGGCCGCTTTGATCAAAGCGATATCCGCGGGTGTAATCTGTTGGTGCAATGATTCGCTGGTGTATCACTGCAAACTCGGGTCGCTGAAGGTATCGCCTTGGCGGATATCGCCCGTATCGTATCCTTTTTTGAACCAATAGGCGCGCTGTTCGGATGTGCCATGGGTGAAGGCCTCGGGCACAACACGCCCCTGGGCTTGCATCTGCAAGCGGTCGTCACCCACCGCTTCGGCCGCTTTCATGCCTTCCACAATGTCGTCATACTCCAACTGCACTTCGGATCGCTTATTGGCGTGGTGTGCCCATACGCCCGCGTAAAAGTCGGCTTGCAGCTCCAGCATCACCTGCACTTTGTTGTATTGCACCTCGCTAAGCTGTTGCCGCGCGCTATTCACTTTGTCCATTGCGCCGGTAAGCTTCTGGATATGGTGGCCCACTTCATGAGCCAGCACGTAAGCGATGGCAAAATCGCCCGTTGCGCCAAAGCGCTCGGTCAATTCGTCATTGAAACTGAGATCGATATATACCTTTTCGTCTGCCGGGCAATAAAACGGGCCGTAGGCGGAAGCGCCCATACCGCAACCATCGGTCTGTGTCCCTTCACGATACAAAACCAGTGTCGCTGGCCGGAATTCCAGCCCATTTGCTTGATAGACGGAGGTCCAAACATCTTCCGTACTGGCGAGCACGGACCGCACTAACTCGGTAAGCTCTGCTTCCTCCGCACTGATTTCTACCGATCCTTCCGATTGCTGCACACCCGTGGTCTGCAACTGCTGCAGCAACTGTTGGGGGTCGCCACCCATCAGCAGGCCAATGACCAGCACTACAATGCCCCCTACACCTCCCAAGGCCAGCTTACCACCAGAAGACATGCCACGCCTGTCTTCAAAATTGTCGCTTTGTCTACTACCTTTCCAACGCATATCGATTAATGAGCTATAAAAAAAGCCTCACAACACTGCAAGGCTCCATATGATTAACATGTTTATCTTTCGGTTTAAAACGAATAGTCGTCTTTAGAATCGTCAGCCAAACCTACACCGTTATTTTCAAATCCGGGTTCATACCGCTTTTCCACTACTTCCTGATGACCCTTGATATAATCGACAACCTCACTCAGCCCTTCTGCAAACTTTTCAAAATCTTCTTTGTATAAGAATACTTTATGCTTGATGAATACGCCGTCCTCAAACCGCTTCTTGCTTTCCGTGATCGTAATGTAATAATCGTTGGAACGGGTCGCCTTTACGTCGAAAAAATAAGTGCGCTTACCAGCCCTTACCTTTTTTGAAAAAACCTCTTCACGCTCTTTGTTGTCAAAATCTCCCATTATTAAGCTTTTTATTTTTTATACTCAGAATCGGGATAAATATAAAAGAAATTAGTCGATTAAAACAAATGTTTGTCCTAAATTGTATAAAATATTTTTTATTTCACCAAATCTACCCACGGCCTCCCGGGGTTTTTGCTTTTACCGAAATAAAGTGGCCGCTCACCGAGAAAAAAACCTCGGTCGCCTAATCCGATTTGCGGATAGGGAAGATTCGGCATACCTTTGGAATACCATTTGAAGGCAACAAGTATAAAACAAACTTAATAAAACATTATGAATAAGCAACATCATCCGACACGTGACTACAATGCGGGCAGAATGTGGGCAGGGATTATTATCTTGAGCATCGGCGCGGCGTTGCTTGCCGGCAGACTGGGGCTCGACTGGATCTTCCCGCCGTGGCTGTTCAACTGGCACAACCTGTGGCCCCTGGTGCTCATTATCGTCGGACTGGTAATCGGGGGCAACTCCAATTTCCGGAATCCGGTATCGATATTTCTGATCGGTTTTGGCGGCTTTTTCCTGCTTAAGGAAGCCTTCCACGTGAACATCGGTCCGATTATCTGGCCAGTGGTCATCATCGGCATCGGCCTTTGGCTGCTATCGGGCAGGGGAAGACCGGGGCGCCCGCGGGGTCCATACCGGGGCAATCGGTTTGACCCAGAGACACCTCCTCACAGCTCGTATGAATGGGACAAACGTGTAACGGACGAACCAAAAGGCCCCGCATCCAGCGGGGCTTCGGCCTTTGATGAAGCGGAGGAAGGAGAACCTCGTTCAACAGCATTCACCAACGAGGACTATGTCAAGTCTACCGCCGTATTCAGCGAAGTGAAGAAGACGCTTATTTCCAAGCGTTTCCAGGGGGGCGAGATTGTCAACATCTTCGGTGGCACCGACATCAACCTCATCCAAGCAGACATTCAGCATCCCATCGTCATCGACGTATTCCAATTATTTGCGGGCACCAAGATCATTGTACCCGCGCACTGGAAGGTTCAGTCTGAAATGGTATCTGTTTTCGGTGAGGTAGATGACCGGCGCTTTACACAGGGCATACCGCATGACGAACAGAAGGTCTTATACATCAAAGGTACCTCCATTTTCGGGGGCATCACGATTAAAAACATCTAGCCAGACACAGCCTTCGTGAGCGCCACACCCTATACCGCTTCCAAACAACGGATGATCAACATCAGTTGTTTTATCATTTGGATCGCTTACGCGCTTATCCAGACCGCCTTGCTGTGGTGGTTCGAGATCGACTTTAACCTGGCGTTGAACGACAGCCTCATCAGTGCGACCGTCATTACCCTAAGCTGCTACGTCATCGCGAGTGCGCTGAACCACTACTCACCCCGAAGGAAAGGATACTTCTATATTGTCATTTGGGGACTGGCGCTGGCCGCCATCAGCATATCAGCGGACCGGTGGATCCTGCAATACGTGATCTTCGATGAAGCATACCTGGACCGGATAGACCTGTCGTTGCCGCTGCGCTTTTTTATCAATGCAATGCTGATTGCATGGATAGCGATCATCAACATCCTATGGAATATCCAGCAGGAATACAAGGAAAATGAACAACGGAAAGCCGATGCCGAGCGGCTCGCCCGGGAGGCCGAACTGTACAACCTCCGGCAGCAATTGCAACCGCATTTCCTCTTTAACAGTCTCAATTCAATCATCGCCCTTATCGGCCGCAAGCCGGATGAGGCCAGAAACATGACCTTCCAGCTATCTGACTTCCTCCGGGGTACGCTCCGCAAAGATGATCAACAGCTGATCGCGCTCAAGGATGAATTGGAACATCTCCAGCTCTACCTCGAGATCGAGAAGGTCCGCTTCGGTCACCGCTTAGCAACGCAGATCGACTACGATGAAGAATGCCTCGGCATGACTTTGCCCGCGATGATCATGCAGCCGCTGGTGGAAAATGCCATCAAATATGGGCTATATGATACTACGGAACACGTAACCATCAGCATCGCCTGTGCCTGCAGCGACCGCCTATTGGAAATACAGATTGAAAATCCCTACGACAGCCAGAGCAACAAGCCCCGCAGGGGTACCGGGTTTGGGCTCCGCGGTGTCCAGCGCCGCTTATTTTTGTTATTCGGCCGCACCGATCTGTTGGAAACCAGGGCGACAACCCATATCTTTACCAGCATCATCAAAATTCCCCAGTTATGATAAAAGCGGTGTTGGTAGATGACGAACCCTTGGCACGGAGCATGGTAGCGGAATACCTGGAGCATTACCCTCAGGTAGCTATCGTGGCGGAATGCAGCGACGGTTTTGAAGGTGCCAAAGCCATTATGCAACATCAACCGGACATCGTTTTTCTCGACATACAAATGCCCAAAATCAATGGCTTTGAGATGCTTGAGATCATCGATCAGCAGCCGGCCGTCATTTTTACCACGGCCTTTGACGAATATGCCATCCGCGCGTTCGAGCAGCATGCCGTGGATTATTTGCTAAAGCCGATCACCAAAAAACGGTTTGATCAAGCCATGGCCAAATTTCTCGATGCGCGCCAGGAAGCGATAGGCAAGGAAAACACCCGGAAACTGCTGAACACCGTGCAAAACACGGGCGGTATGCTCGAGCGCGTGGTGGTAAAAACGGGCGCTAAAATCAAAATCATCCCCGTGGGCAGCATCACTTGCCTCGAAGCGGATGACGACTATGTACGCATCTATACCGAGGATGGCGTTTTCCTGAAGAACAAGACCATGGCCTCTTTCGAGGAACAGCTAAACCCACTCCACTTCGTCCGGGTGCACCGTTCGTTCATCATCAGGATCGATCACATCATCCGCCTGGAACCCCATGAAAAGGATAGCCACGTCGCGGTGCTATCCGACGGCAAAAAAGTAAGCGTGAGCAAAAATGGTTATGCCCGCCTAAAACAATTATTAGGATTGTAGGCGGGTTTGATGTAATTTTGCGACATGTTTGGAACCATAAACAGAATAGCCTGCACCCTATTGTTGTTGCCTACACTTTCAGTCCTAGCACAGGAGGAAGAAAGCAATCAACGTATCAACCAAGCGGTATTCAACAAAATCGAGTATCACTTCAATCTGCAGGAAACGGATTCCATATATGCGCTGACCGGACCGAAATTCAAGCAGTCCCTTTCCCTGCAAGCATTCCAAACGGTGATGTCGCAACAGCTCTATCCCCTGGGACAAATCCAATCGGCCGAATTGCAACGTTATGAGAAGGGCATCGGCACATACCGGCTTAATTTCCTGAGCACCCCATTGCAGGTGGTCCTCGGGCTGGATAGCCTCCGTCAGATCGAAACCCTGCTCTTTCAACCCTTTGCCGGCGACCCGGTACCGGAAAAAGCCCAGCCCGTGGCGCCAAGCAATACCTCGGCATCCACACTTGACGCGTACATCGACTCGCTGGCATTGGCATACAGCCGCAAGGAACATACGCATGCCCTGGCCATCGGCATCATCAATGCCGGAAAGACCAGCAGTTATTACTATGGTGAAACAGAACAAGGCAATAAACGGCTTCCCGATGAAAACACACTGTTCGAAACAGGGTCGATCACCAAGACGTTTACCGCGACGTTGCTCGCGTATCTGGCCCAAACCCAGCAGCTGAGTATCGATGACACCATCACCAAGTACCTGCCCGATTCGGTGGCGGCGAACCCAGACCTGCAGCGGATCACGCTGAAGCAGCTTGCCAGCCATACCTCGGGCCTGCCGCGGATGCCCGCCAATATCAGTGCAACCTCGGCATCTCACCCGACGAACCCGTATGAAGGGTACACCCAGGACCATCTGTATGCCTACCTGAAGTCATACAAAGCGGATGTGCCGCCGGATTCGATATACCAATACAGCAACCTCGGCTTCGGACTGCTGGGGGATATCCTCTCGACCGTGTCCGGAAAGCCGTATAATGAGCTGGTACAGGAAATCATCTGCCGGCCTTTGGGCTTGAAAAACACGACGGAACAGCCCAGCCCGGACAGCCAATATGTGGCCAAGGTGTACAACAGTAAAGGCGAGGAAACGCTCTTGTGGACGTTTGGCGCGTTTACCGCACACGGGTCACTCAAATCGACGGTGCCTGACTTACTCAACTATGCCAAGGCCCATTTCAAGATGCCGGAAAGTGATTTGGAACATGCCTTGGCCCTCACCAGGCAGTTCACGTTCTTCCATCCGCCGGATACGGACATCGGGCTGGCATGGCATATGAACCTGGTAGGCGATGAACTCATGTATTGGCACAACGGCGGTACCTTCGGCAGCAGCAGCTACATCGCCTTTACCCCCGATAAAAAAATAGCGCTGGTGGTGCTCTCCAATACCGCTGAATCGGTGGACGCCATCGGCTTAGCCATTTTGAATCATCTGCTGAAAGCGAAATAGCGGATAATTGTATATTCCATGAAACGGATCCTCCTATTCACGTTGATTTGCTACGCATCCAGTGCGTTTGCTCAGCAAATCGCTTTCGAGCGCGACAGCAATACCACCGCCACCTACGAAGAGGCGATTGCCTTTTACCAGGCACTCGATGAGCAGTATGCCGCATGTAAGTTGCTCACGTATGGTCCAACCGACTCCGGCAAACCGTTGCACCTATTGGTTATCGCCAAAGATGGGCAGTTTGACCCGCAGCGACTCCATCAGCAAGACAGGCCTGTCATCCTTATCAACAACGGCATCCACCCCGGCGAACCGGAAGGTATCGATGCCTCCATGATGCTGGCGCGCGACCTGCTGGCGCAAAACAACCTGCCTCAACACGCCGTGCTGTGTATCATCCCGGTATATAACATCGGGGGGATGCTCAACCGCGGTACCTCACGTGCTAACCAAAACGGACCGGAGGCCTATGGTTTCCGCGGCAACGCCCGCAACTACGACCTCAACCGGGATTTCATCAAAACCGATTCGCGCAATTCCCGCTCGTTCCAAGAAATCTTCAACCTGTGGCAACCCGATGTCTTCATGGATACGCACACCAGTAATGGCGCGGACTACCAATATGTGATGACCCTGATCGACACACAGGTGGATAAACTGCATCCGGTCCTGCATAACCTGGCCAAAACGTTTACCTCCGGACTATACACCCGTATGGAAAAAAGCGGCTACGAAATGGTACCCTACGTCAATTTCATGGGACGTACACCCGAGTCTGGCTTGGTCGCGTTCTACGAGACGCCCCGGTATTCTACGGGATACGCTGCCCTGCACCATACCGTTGGCTACATGCCCGAAACCCACATGTGGAAACCCTATCCCCAGCGGGTGCGGTCGACCTACGCACTGCTTGGGCATTTCGTCACCCAGGCCGACCAACAAGCGGACAAGATCCACCGGCAACGCAAGGCCGCCTTGGAGCAGTCGAAGACCCAGCGCCAATTTGTACTCACCTGGCAGCTGGATACCACACAACATGAGCAAATCGCATTCAAGGGATACGAATCGGGCGAAAAACCAAGCGATATCAACGGCTTCCCGAGACAGTATTACGACCGCAGCAAACCGTTTACGAGAACAATCCCCTACTATAACCGATATACGCCCGATGTGACGGTGACGAAACCTCGTGCGTACGTCATTCCCCAGGCATGGCAGGACGTGGCGGAACTGTTGCAGCTCAACGGCGCCAAGGTAGAACGGCTGGAATGGGATACGCTGCTGACCCTCGAAATGTATTACATCACCGACTACCAGACTGCACGCAGTCCCTACGAAGGGCATTATATACACAGCGACGTGAAACTGAAGCCCGTTGAGCAGCAAATCCAGTGTTACCAGGGTGACTACCTGGTGGTGACCGACCAACCGGTGAACCGGTTTATCGTGGAGGCGCTGGAGCCCCAAGCGGCTGATTCGTATTTCAGCTGGAACTTCTTCGACAGTGTTCTCGGTCAAAAAGAATACTTCTCTGCCTACATCTTCGAAGATGAAGCCTTCCGGATGCTGAACGATGATGCCGGACTGAAGCGCGAATTTGAAGCAGCTAAGGCGGCCGACGAGCAATTGCGCAGTAATGGGCGCGCCCAGCTGGACTGGATATACAAGCACTCGCCTTACTATGAAAAGACGCACCTGCGGTATCCGGTGGGCAGGTTGCTGACCGCGTGGAAAGACTAATATACACCGCATAACCGCATGACTGATCAACGGCTTATCAGCATCGATTTTACAAGAGGCATCGTCATGATCATCATGGCATTGGACCATGTGCGCGAGCTTATCCATGTAAACGCCGCTCAAGACCCCACCGATTTAGCAACGACAACGCCCATGCTGTTTCTCACCCGGTGGGTGACACACCTATGCGCGCCGACCTTTGTGTTCTTGGCTGGCCTTTCGGTATACCTGCTACGCCGAAAACATACCGGTCGCGCACAGACCCGGAAATACCTACTTACACGCGGCCTCTGGCTGGTGATACTGGAGTTTACATTGGTAAACTTCGGGATGTTTTTCGACGTAACATTTAGCGTATTGCTTTTTGAAGTCATTGCCGCAATCGGTGCCGGATTCATCATCCTCGCCTTCTTGCTGCCATTAGGTTCCAAAACCGTCGCACTGTTGGGCATTATCATCATCGCCTGCCATGAAGCATTTGCCCTGATCCCTTTCGGAGATCATTCGCTCATCAAAACCCTGCTCCAGCCACTGTTTGTCCCCAGTGTATTTCCTGTTACATCCGTCGGGGTTTTTGTCGTAGGTTACCCCCCTATCCCGTGGCTGGGCATCATGCTTGCGGGCTATGGCATCGGACCGTTATTTGAACGTCCAAGCGGTACCAGAAAAAGAGTGTGTCTTCAAATCGGGATCGGGGCATTGCTGCTTTTCGTCATCGTGCGGTTGATCAACGGCTACGGCAATGCCGCGCCGTGGTCACCCCAAGAAAACGGACTATATACCATGCTGTCGTTTATCAACATCACGAAATATCCCCCCTCGCTTTTGTTCTGTTTGGTTACGTTGGGAATCATGTTTTTGATCCTAGCCTTTGCAGAGCGGTTGAAAGGCAATTGGGTAAGCGCCATCCTCGTTTACGGACGGGTCCCTTTATACTATTTCTTGCTGCATTTTTACCTGATCCACCTCCTGTTGATCGCGATCTTGCTGCTGCAAGGCTTCTCTTGGTCGCAACTGTCCTTTGCATCCGGCACGTTCGGACGGCCCCAGGACGCTACCAGCGGTGTATCCCTAATCTGGATATACCTGATATGGATTAGCGTTGTCTTGGCATTATACAAACCTTCGGCATGGTTTGGCCGGTACAAAGCCAGCCACAAGCAGTGGTGGCTTAGCTACCTTTAGACCACCCCACCCACCTCCGACGCCCCATAATAGCTAGCGTCAAACCTCCTTTCGCAATACCTCCAACGGAGGTCGCACGGTGACTCCCCTGCTGTTGATCAGCCCGATGAACACGGTAAGTGCGGTAACGCCCAGCATGAGCAGCAACGTTGAGGGGATATCCGGATAGAAGGGCACCTCAAAACTGTATGCTGCCAATGCCCAGCTACCTCCCAGTGCCAACAGCACGCCGGTGAAAGCAGCTATCAGTCCCAGAAAGAAATATTCCAGCGCCGTAATCACTAAAATCTGCCGCCTCGACGCACCCATGGTACGCAACAATACGCTCTCTCGGATGCGCTGGTATTTGCTGATCATCACGGAAGCCACCAGCACCACGAAACCCGTAAGAATACTAAACCCACCCATAAAACGAATGACGAAGCCGATCTTATCCAGGATATCATCCAGCACCGATAGGATCAGTCCAAGGTCAATGATGGATACATTGGGGAATTGTCTCACCATGGCTTGCTGCATCCGCGCGGATGCGGCTTCGTCCGGCACACGGGTCATTAGCACATGAAATTGAGGGGCCTCATCAATCACCCCCATGGGGAATATCAGCCTGAAATTGGTCTGCACGCGGTTCCAGTCGACTTCCCTGAGGCTCCCCACAATGGCCGGAACCTGTACCCCTTGGACATTGAAGAGCAACACATCTCCTATTTCTACGCGAATCCGCCGTGCATAATCCGCTTCAAGCGACACGCGGGCCGTATCGCCGGGGGCAGTACGGCCGATCCACTCACCGGCGGTGACCTTCTCCGAGTCGCTCAATTTCGCCCGGTACGTCGTTCGCAGCTCACCGCCCAACGCCCGCCGGGAAACATCGATCGTGCTATCCTTGCGGGCAGCATCGGCCGTGATCCCATTGATGGCGTCCAGTTGCACGGTGACGATGGGAACCTCATCGAAGATGGGCAACCCCTGCGCCTTCACCAGCTTGGCCACATCCGCCCGCTGCGTGGATTGGATGTCAAACAACACCATGTTTGGCTGATTCTCACTGGCCGACAGCGATACCCGCGTCATGAGCATACCCTGCACAAAAAACAAGGTGGCAATAAACGCGGTACCCAGCCCGATGGCCACAACCAAGATGACGGTTTGATTATTGGGTCTGAACAAGTTCGAAAGCCCCTGCCGCCACAGGTAGCTCCATGAAACCGGGAAAAAGCGCCTGACCAGCAACATCAGCAGGCTCGCCACGGCATACAAAATCACAAAAGCCAAGGCAACACCCGCCGTAAACGCCAGCGTCTGCCAGATACCATCCAGCTGTAGGTACGCGTAGCCGACGATAAACAGCGCGATAAGTCCATACACAACCCAACTCCACCGATCTTTTATGGGGCTCGGCACATCCAGCGATAGTCGCAGGGTATTTAGCGGGGCAATATTGCGGATACCGATCAATGGCAATAGTGCAAACAGCACAGATATCCAGATGCCTAAGCCGATGCCCTGTGCAATCGCCGTCCACGAGATGTCGCTGCTGATGGCCACCGGCACAAAATCCTTAAACACCAACGGCAGTACTTGCTGGATTACTGTTCCGCACAGTGCGCCCGCCACCGAGCCGAGGAAACCCACGCCGAGCACCTGTACCAGATAAATCAAGAATGCCTGCCGCGCGCTCGCCCCCAGACAACGCAATATCGCAATACTATTCAGTTTTTCCTTGATATAGATGTGTATCGCGCTCGATACCCCGATGCATCCGAGCAACAGCGCGACGAAGCCCACCAGCGACAAGAATTTGCTTAGGTCCGCAAACGATCTCCCCGTTTCCCGCTTTCGGGAGGCAATGGTGTCATACCCCATACGATGCACTTCCAGCAGGGAGTCCAGCCCCTCGGCAACCGCATCAGCATCCGTTCGCGCGTTCAGGCGGAAATAGTAATTATAGTTGATCCGGCTGCCCTTCTGATTGAGTCCCGTAGCGGGCAGATGCGCCAGTGGGATGAATACGGCGGGGGCCACGGCCGTGGATATACCCGTTTGTCCGGGCGCCTGGTCGAGGCGTCCGGCAATTGCAAACGTCACATCGCCCACCTTGATGGAATCGCCCACCTTAGCGCCAAATTGAAGCATAAGCGTCTTATCGACCAACGCCTGCCGCTGGTCCCTAAACGCACGACCGGCAGCCTCCGGTACCGTTTGCAGCTGTCCGTAGTACGGAAAATCACCGCTCAGCGCCCGCACCTGCACCAATCGGGTGCCGCCATTGCTGGCAAACAGCACCATGGAGGCAAAACTCTGCTCCTCCGAATATTCGTCACTGATCTGCCGGACGGAGTCGACAATACGTTCCGTGTCATCCGTCAACTGCCGGTTGCTATGCAGCACCAGATCAGCCCCCACTAAGGTGGCGGCCTGGTTATCGATGTCTTTCTCCAGGTTGTCGCCGAAAGAATAAATGGCCACCAATGCGGCGATGCCAATGATGATCGACGAAATGAAAAGAAAGAGTCTGGACCGGTTACGCCGGCTATCACGCCACGCCATGCGGACAATCCAGCCGATGGCGATCCTATCGTGCTTCTTGGATTCCATGCTCATCACACCTTACCCTGCATTGCGGTATCCGAAACGATTGCTCCGCCCCTCATCCTGATGATACGTTGTGTTTTGGAGGCCAGCTCCAAGTCATGGGTGACCAACACCAATGTGGTGCCGGCATCCCTATTGAGATCGAACAACAGGCTTTCGATGGTTTCGCTGGTGTCCGCATCCAGGTTGCCGGTCGGTTCATCGGCAAATAAGATCTTCGGCGAATTAGAGAACGCCCGCGCGATGGAAACACGCTGCTGCTCGCCGCCAGACAACTGCAACGGGTAATGGTGCCCGCGGTCGGCTAGTCCCACTTTGTCCAGCAGGTCCTGGGCGATCGCCTTGCTATTCCGTTGACCACGCAGTTCGAGCGGCACCATGATGTTTTCCAGGGCGGTCAACGTAGGCAGGAGTTGGAAATTCTGAAAAATAAACCCTACGTGTTGGTTTCGTACACGGGCACGCTCATCTTCACCGAGGTCATCCAGGGAAATGCCATTCAACACGATGCTTCCGGTGCTGACACGATCCAGTCCCGCACATAATCCCAATAAGGTTGTTTTGCCACTGCCCGAAGGACCGACGATGGAGACGGTTGAGGCCGCTTCGACCTCAAAACGGATCTCTTGCAGCACCGTGAGCGACTTGCCCCCGCTTTGGTAGGTCTTCTCGACGTCTTTTACACTTAAAATAACAGCCACTTGTTATCCAATTAATCCAACATTTCGGTAAAATAAGCTTTTTGGCACCAGAAAAGGAAGCCCAGCCTTAAAATAAAAACAAAAAAACATATTTTTGACACCATTTCAACCCACTTGTTACGTCGTCAAATCGGTGGCAGTTGCTTAATCTGTTCTTTTGTGTAAAAATGATATTACAGCCTCTTGTAATCACATCTTTTTATGCCAATATTGCATAATGAATGCCAAACCCCTCAACATTATGCAAAGATTTTCAACCCTTCTGTTATTTCTTTTTGCCGTTCATTGCGCATCGGCTCAAAAGAAGCCCCTAGACCACAGCGTTTATGACGGCTGGCAAAGCATCAGCTCATCCGCGATCTCCAAAGACGGCCGTTTTATCTACTACGTGATCAGTCCGCAGGAAGGCGATGGACAGTTGGTGATCACCACGCCGGACCATCAGCAGGTTGGACGCATAGACCGTGCTGCCGATGCGGGGTTTTCGCCGGACGGGCAATTTCTCGTCGCGCTCATCAAACCCTTCTACCGCGACACCCGGGAAGCCAAAATAAAAAAGAAAAAACCGGAAGACATGCCCAAGGATTCGCTGGCCATCTTTGCGCTGGCGACTTCGGTCATTCATAAAATACCCGCCGTTAAATCCTATCAAACGCCAGAAGAATCGGGCGAATACCTGGCCTATCTGAGTCAGGACGCACCAGCCCTGGCAGATACGGCAAAAACAGATACCAGCAAAACAAAAAAACCGACACGCAAGAAGGAACGCTCCACCCTGCATATCCGCCACTTGACTGACGGGGAGGAAACCACCGTTGAGCGCGTAGACGCATACGAGTTCAGCAAGGACGGAAACGTATTGGTATATGTGCGTACCGCAGAAGAGAAAGATAGCGTCGGTGCAGACGCCGGACTGTATTACTATGATTTGGCAACCAAGCAATCCCGCCACATCAGTCGCGGAAAGGGCGAATACAAGAACATCGTCTTTGACGAAGCCATCTCACAGCTCGCATTCACCGCAGATAAGAGTCCGGAGAAATCCCTCCAGAAAGCCTTTAATTTATATTATTACACCCCTGCGCAAGATACCGCCATCATCATCGCCGACAGCAAGACGAATGGCATACCCCAACAGTGGTCTGTCAGTGGCGAAGGCAACGTACGTTTCAGTAAAAATGGGGAAAAGCTCTTTTTCGGCATCGCCCCCATTCCGCCCGTAAAGGACACCACTTTGGTGGAATTTGAGCACGCCAAGGTAGACATCTGGCATTGGAAGGATGATTACCTCCAGCCCCAGCAGCTGGTCAACCTGCGCAGGGAGCAAAACCGGAGTTACCTGGCAGTGACCTACCCCAAACAAGGGCGGAAAGTCATTCCACTGGCCGACGAGCAGCTCCCAGAAGTGCTGCTGACCGAAGATGCGGACAATGAATTTGCGTTAGGCACGACCGATGTCGGCAGGCGCATCGAGACACAATGGCGAACAGCCGCCTTTGAAGACATATACGCCGTTTCCACGACCGACGGCTCCCGGAAAAAAGTGGCAGAAAACATCAGGGGCAGCGTCAGCCTCTCGCCCACGGGCGGCTACATTGCCTGGTATAACCGCATGGACAGCAGCTGGTATGCACACGACATCGAACGCGGCAGCACGGCAAAGCTGAACGCGGATCTGCCCGTCAGCTTCGCAGACGAGGACAATGATGTGCCGGATGAACCCAACGGGTACGGGATTGCGGGATGGAGTGAAGACGACAAAGAGGTGTTTATCAATGACAAATACGACATCTGGGGATTCCGTACGGACGGCACCCAGCGGCGCCTGATCACCAACGGCTTCGGAAGAAGCAACCAGATCACGTTCCGTTACCAAGACTTGGCAGAAGATCGCCCAAGGATGTTTGGGCGCGGAGGAGGAGGCAGCCCGACGATCATCGATATCACAAAGCCATTGACGTTATCGGCATTCAACCACGTCAGCAAAGAAAATGGCTGGTATACGGCAAACGGACGCAATAACCGGGATCCCAAAGAAATCGTGATCGCCCCCTATCGCTACGGTCAAACCAAGAAAGCGAGCGACGCGGATTTATACATCTATACCAAGGAAAACTATGGCGCTTCGCCCGACCTATATGTATCAGCGGACTTTGTAAAGGAAACCAAACTCAGCAGCACCAATCCGCAGCAGCAGGAATATAATTGGGGTACGGCTGAACTGGTGAAATGGACCACGCCAAAAGGCTACGCGGCGGAAGGCATTCTGTACAAGCCCGAGGATTTTGACCCGACCAAGAAGTACCCCGTCATTGCTTATTTCTACGAAACCGTGTCAGATGGGCTGTATAGCTATAACGCCCCGGCTCCGACACCCTCTCGCCTCAACATCAGCTTCTTCGTCAGCAACGGATACCTGGTCTTCACACCCGATATCCATTATGAAATCGGCTATCCGGGCCGATCCGCAGAGGAATACATCAATTCAGGCATGGAAGAGCTGAAGAAGCAGCCCTGGGTAGATGGTGAGAAGCTGGCCATTCAGGGACAGAGCTGGGGAGGCTACCAAGTGGCCCACCTCATCACCCGTACCGATATGTACGCAGCGGCCTGGGCCGGTGCACCGGTTGTAAACATGACCTCGGCATACGGCGGCATCCGCTGGGATAGCGGGATGAACAGGCAATTCCAATACGAACGCACCCAAAGCCGCATCGGTACGACCCTGTGGGAAAACCCCGATCTGTACATCGAAAATTCGCCCTTGTTTCATTTGCCCAAGGTAACAACGCCGGTGGCCATCATGAGCAACGATGAAGATGGAGCCGTGCCTTGGTACCAAGGCATTGAAATGTTTACCGCTTTGCGACGCCTGCAAAAACCTGTTTGGTTACTGAACTATAATGGGGAAGCCCACAACCTGGTGCAACGCCAAAACCGCAAAGATATCCAGCGTCGGCAGCTCGAATTTTTCGATCATTTCCTGAAAGGGAAGCCCGCTGCACCCTGGATCGAAAAAGGCGTTCCGGCTACGTTAAAGGGCATCGAGTGGGGATTCGGTCAGGATGATTTGCGATAAACACAAGAATCAGGCTATTTTATTTTGATATCGATAAATTTTTTTTTCATTTTTTATCAAAAAAAAAGGAATTGTCATTTTTTTTTTCGAATATTGGACCAAAATTGAAAGCAACAATACAGCAATCGAACAAATAAATACAAATTAAATGTCAGGTTTAAGATTCAAGGCGGTAGAAACCGCCATATCCCGATTAAATAACAACAAAACAAACGAAACCATCAAACCTTCATCGTACTACTGCAAAAATGTATTTACTACGTCTAAAATGAAGGAGTATCTACCCAAGAATGCCTACGCTGAATTGATTGAGACCATCGAAGTGGGCAGCGCCATTAGCCTCGACCTTGCTGAGCACATTTCACAGGCGATGAAGAGCTGGGCCATCAGCAATGGGGTAACCCATTACACCCACTGGTTCCAACCCCTCACGGGAGCGACGGCCGAAAAGCACGATGCGTTCTTTGAGCCCATGCCCGATGGTTCGGCCATCGACAAGTTTACCGCAAGTGCATTGGTACAGCAGGAGCCGGATGCGTCCAGCTTCCCAAGCGGCGGTATCCGCAATACGTTCGAAGCACGGGGATACACAGGCTGGGATCCATCGTCGCCGGCATTCATCTACGAAACCGGAGGCAGCAAAACGCTCTGTATACCGACCATTTTCGTATCCTACACGGGCGAGGCACTCGACTACAAAGCACCGCTGCTGAAATCGTTGCATGCATTAGACAAAGCCGCTGTAGATGTGGCTCATTTCTTTGACAAATCGGTCACCAAGGTAAATGCTTCCCTGGGTATTGAACAGGAGTACTTTCTGGTCGATCTGGCGCTGTTCAACGCCCGGCCCGACCTGCAACTCACCGGCCGTACCCTCTTTGGCCACATGTCTGCCAAGGGTCAGCAGCTGGAAGACCATTACTTTGGCGCGATCCCCGAGCGGGTACTGGCATTTATGGTCGACCTCGAACAAGAGGCACTCAAATTGGGTATCCCATTGAAGACCCGCCACAACGAAGTGGCCCCCTCGCAGTTCGAATGTGCTCCGATGTATGAGGAGATCAACCTCGCGATCGACCACAATCAACTGCTGCTCAACTTGATGGAGCAAGTAGCCCTTCGTCACAAATTCAAAGTGCTGATCCATGAAAAGCCCTATGCTGACATCAACGGCTCAGGTAAGCACAATAACTGGTCGATGATCACCAACACGGGCATCAACCTGCTCTCACCGGGCAAAACACCGAAGAACAACCTGATGTTCCTGTCGTTTTTCGTAAACGTGATCAAAGCAGTACATGACCATGCGGACCTCCTGCGGGCTTCCATCGCCAGTGCGGCCAACGATCACCGGTTGGGAGCCAATGAAGCACCTCCGGCTATTATTTCCATCTTCCTCGGCAGCCAGCTCAATGCGGTGCTTGATGAGGTAGAAACGGCGAGGGTGGCAAAAAAAGTGAAAAACGAGACCCTCCTGTGGCACGGCATCCCTAAAATCCCCGAGTTGCAGCTGGACAATACCGACCGCAACCGGACGTCTCCGTTTGCCTTCACCGGCAACAAATTTGAATTCAGGGCGGTAGGATCTTCTGCCAACAGTGCCAGTCCGATGACCGTGCTCAGCGCAATCGTTGCCAACCAGCTGGTTGAATTCAAATCAGAGGTAGATAAGCAAATCAAGAAAGGGACAAAGAAAGATCTGGCTTTGCTCAATGTGGTACGCAAGTACATCAAGGAATCCAAAGCCATCCGCTTCGAGGGAAATGGATACAGCAAAGAGTGGGAAGAAGAAGCACACAAACGCGGACTCTCTAACATCAAGACGACGCCGAAAGCACTGGACGTCTATGTAACCGAAAAATCGCTGGCCCTCTTTGAAAAGCTCGGCGTCTTATCTGAACGTGAAAGCGAAGCGCGCCACGAGATCCTGTTGGAGAACTATTACAAGAAGATCCAGATCGAGGCCCGTGTGTATGGCGAAATCGTCAACAGCCTGCTGGTACCTGCGGCGCTTCACTACCAAAACGATCTGATAACCAACGTGAAAGGATTGAAGGACATCGGATTTAAAGCCGAAACTTACCGGGCACAGGCGGAGCTTATTGAGCGCATCTCAACGCATGTAGACACCATCATCGCAGAAGCCGAAGCGATGCGTCAAGAGCGCAAAAAAGCCAACGTGCTGGAAGATGTGCGGGAAAAAGCCATCGCTTATGACGAGAAAGTAAAACCGCATTTCGATAAGATCCGGTATAACATCAATAAATTGGAACAGATCGTAGACGATCGGAAATGGCCGCTCCCCAAATTGCGTGAGCTCCTTTTCGTGAGATAATACTTACCTCCCGCTAAACTTAAATTTAAAGGCCTCCTTTACCGGGGGCCTTTTTTTTCGAGTTTCTTTTTGATATAGCCGACCAGGGAAGAAGCATCTCCCTCTTCCATATCACTCAGCTCCAATTCGAGCGCCTTATTGCTCACCTGAATTTCCAGCAACGATATCAACAGTGAAACGGCAAAGAAAAGCAAGCTCAGTGCAAACGTCACCTCCGTGAGGAACGCATGTTCAATATAAATGCAGTACATGCATACGATGCAGGTAACGAAGCTCAATACCCCCATGGCTTGCATTTGTCTGATTAACTTCAGTCGGTAACGAAGATTCCTGATCTGCCCATGCAACACCCCGCTTTTGTGGTGTTCGAGGTATTTGGCATGTAAGCTCCGGACCAACGCAGCCAACGCCAAAAAGCGGTTGGTATATGCCAACATGATCAAGCTGATGGCTGGGAAAAGCAGGGCGGCGGTGTTAAACGTGATGTTCATGCTGGGTTCCATTTGCACAAAAAAATCAAAAAAACTTTGCACAACCAAATCGCACCGCTTATATTTGCACCCGTTGTGTGTATATACACACACAAATCAATTCCTCCAAAAAAGGTCTTGGTTTATAAAGAAGTGGCGAGAGACTGGCTCAATGACCCACTGGCAACCATCCACAAACGGTGGAAAAGGTGCCAATTCCTGTCCCGGCCGACAACGGTTGGGAGCATATAAATGATAAGACGATGATCATGTATTCTTTAAGTAATAAGCGTATTGTCATTATACGGTCCGCGCAACGAATGTGCAGGGGAATAATGTACATGTGCTGTTGCCATTAATCCAACACAAGCATGTGTTTACCGATGCGTAATTCCTGCAAGCCTGCGGGAACGATGTCAGTATAACATCATGATCACGTTTTCATCCTTGCATAAACAAAAAAATTGAACCATGGCTACTGAAAATCTAAAATTCGAGACCTTACAGGTCCACGCGGGACAAGAAGCAGATCCCACCACCGGTTCGCGGGCCGTGCCGATTTACCAAACCACTTCCTACGTATTCAACAGTGCGGAGCATGGCGCAAATCTCTTTGCGTTGAAAGAATTCGGAAACATCTATACGCGCATCATGAATCCGACCACGGATGTCTTTGAAAAGCGTATCGCCGCCCTGGAGGGAGGGGTAGCGGCATTGGCTGTTGCCTCCGGACAAGCGGCGCAGTTCATCGCGCTGACGAATATATTGGAAAACGGCGATAACTTCGTCAGCGGCGCCAACCTGTATGGCGGGACATTTAACCAATTCAAGGTGTCGTTCAAGCGTTTAGGTATCGAAGCCCGGTTTGCAAAAGATGATTCGCCCGAAAACATCGAGGCCCTGATCGACAACAATACCAAAGCGATCTACGTGGAGACCATCGGCAATCCCAGTTACAGCATTCCGGATTTCGAACGCATTGCGGGCATTGCACAGAAACATGATCTTCCACTGATCGTAGACAACACCTTCGGCGCCGCGGGATACCTCTTCAAACCGTTGGAAAACGGCGCCCATGTGGTGGTGGAATCCGCTACCAAGTGGATCGGCGGGCATGGCAACAGCATCGGCGGCGTCATCATAGACGGTGGCAATTACAATTGGGGCAACGGCAAGTTCAAGCAGTTCAGCGAACCCTCAGAAGGTTACCATGGGTTGGTGTTCAGTGATGTTTTCGGTGTGGGCGGTCCGTTCGGCAATATCCAATTCGCGATTCGCGCCCGTGTAGAGGGGCTACGCGACTATGGTCCGGCACTATCGCCATTCAATGCATTCCTGTTGCTACAGGGAGTCGAAACGCTCTCTTTGCGCGTTCAACGGCATGTAGACAATGCGCTGGAGATAGCCAAATGGCTCGAAAACCATCCCCAGGTGGAAAAGGTGAGTTACCCGGGGTTGAAAAACCACCCCTACCACGACCATGCGCAAAAATACCTCAAAAACGGATTCGGAAGCGTATTATCGTTCGTCATAAAAGGAGGCGCGGAGCAGGCCAATGCGTTTATTGACAACCTGCAGCTCATCAGCCACCTCGCTAACGTGGGCGACGCGAAAACATTGATCATCCATCCGGCGGCCACCACCCACCAGCAACTGAGTGAGGCCGACCAGCGAAACGCAGGGGTATTCCCCGGGTTGCTGCGGATTTCAGTGGGTATCGAGCATATTGACGACATTAAAGCCGATTTGCAACAGGCATTCGATCACATCAAATGACCCCGTGCGAACGAAGCGACAAACAAACAACATGAGTATACATACATTCAACTATTCAAAAACGTTCAAGCTTGAAAATGGAAGGCGCATCCAGAACCTGAAAATTGCTTATCATACCTATGGCACACTGAACGAGCGGAAGGACAATGTCGTATGGGTGTGCCACGCACTCACCGCCAATGCGGATGTGTTTGAGTGGTGGCCCGGGTTATTCGGGGAAAAAGACCTGTTTAATCCGAAGGATTACTTCATCGTATGTGCCAACATTATCGGATCACCTTACGGCAGCACCAATCCGCTAAGTATCAATCCGGCAACGGAATTGCCCTATTATCTTTCTTTTCCCCAATTTTCGGTCCGCGACCTGACTGCCGCACACCGGTTGCTGGCAGACCACCTCGCCATTGACAAAATAGCAATTGCCATCGGCGGTTCATTGGGCGGGCAGCAAGCACTGGAATGGGCCATTGCCGATCCCGATCGTATCGGCAACCTCGTAATAGTCGCTACCAATGCCGCACATTCGCCATGGGGCATCGCATTCAACGAAAGCCAGCGGCTTGCCATCAGTACAGACCGCACCTTCTACGCCGACAGGCCTGACGGCGGCGCGAAGGGACTGAAAGCTGCCCGCAGCATTGCGCTGCTATCCTATCGGGGATACGACACCTATGGTGCGACCCAACTGGAATCTACAAACGACAAACAGGATGATTTCAAGGCTTCGTCTTATCAGCATTACCAAGGCGAGAAGCTTGTCAAACGGTTCAATGCCTATAGTTATTGGTTTCTCAGCAAAGCAATGGATAGTCACAACGTGGGCCGCGGCCGGACAAGCATCGAACATGCCCTGCGCGGCATCAAGGCAAAGACACTGGTCATCGGAATCAATACCGACCTTTTATTCCCCGTGGAAGAACAGCAGTTCCTCGCCACCCATATCCCAGGAGCCACGTATGCGGAGATCAGCTCATTCTATGGACATGATGGCTTCCTGATCGAAACCAAGCGCATTACAGAAACAATTGTCAATTTCCTCAATCACAACAGAACGCCGGAAAACGAGACCGCTTATCAACAAGTAGGTTAACCCCGATTAACGCGTAAACAACACGAACAGCAAACATGAACAACAAACTTACCTTGGGCATTTTCGGCTTTGGTGTAGTCGGACAGGGACTGCACGACATCATCAAGACCAAAAATCTCAATCTCGCCATCAAACGTTTCGTCATCAAACATCCCGAAAAAAAACGCAGCCTACCGGCCGAACTCTTTACAACAGATGCGAGCATCGTGTTGGACGACCCGGAAATAAATACCATCGTGGAACTGATCGACGATGCCGACGCCGCGTTTGATATTGTGTCCACCGCATTGCGGTCCGGCAAGAATGTCGTATCGGCAAACAAAAAGATGATCGCTACCCACTTGGAAGAACTGGTAGATATCCAACACCAGTACGGCACGAGCCTCCTATATGAAGGGGCGGTCTGCGGGAGTATCCCGATCATCCGGAACCTGGAAGAATACTACGATAACGAGCTATTGCATTCGGTGACCGGCATTTTCAATGGCTCATCCAATTACATCCTCTCTAAGATCTTCAATGAAAACCTGGAATATGCCACCGCGCTGAAGCAGGCACAAGACCTCGGCTTTGCCGAAACCGATCCCACGCTCGACGTGGGAGGCTTCGATGCGAAGTTTAAATTGGCGATCGTCGCCTCACATGCCTATGGTCTTTATATCGCCCCGGATGCCATCTTAAACCTCGGCATCGATAAACTCGATGCGTCCGACATCCGGTTTGCGCGGGAAAAGAAGGTCAAGATCAAGCTGGTACCCACTGCGCGGGAGATCAATGATAAGGAAGTCATCCTCTATGTATTGCCCAAGCTCGTTTCGCCCGATAACATCTTGTATGATGTGGAAAATGAATATAATGGGGTACTGGTCAAGGCCGCTTTTGCAGACGAGCAGTTCTTCTATGGCAAAGGTGCCGGTGGGCATCCTACCGGATCGGCAGTCCTGTCGGATATTGCCGCGCTGCGATATGGCTACCGATACGAATACAAAAAGCATATCGAAGCCGGTGGATTGACCTATACGACAGACTGGGAAATCGATGTTTACTTGCGTTACGATGACGAAAGCCTGGTTGAAAAGCTTGGATTTGCTTCCGTCAGCGAACGGTATTATGCCCAGGATTTCAAATATGTCATTGGCAGGATTAACCTTGATCATATTCTTAAAAACAAAGACATCATCAACCGGGAAGGGGTATTTATTGCTGAAATTGCGTAATGAGGAAGCATGTTTGTTAAAAAATAAAATAATCAAAACATAAGCTGTATTTGCGTTATTTATATTTGTATATTGAACGGATAAAACTGAATGATGATGTACAGCTTAGCCTTCTTGTTGATGAGTATTTTTAGCGTTTCCATGGTCGCAGCCCAGCAAAGCGAAGCTGCCTCACCGGATAGTTCCTGGCAGACTTATGGCTACATTGCTTTGGGAGCAATTATACTGGCTGTGGCTGTCGTAGTACTGATCCGTAAACAACACCGGAAATTCAATGAATGATCGATTGCCCACGGTGTTAACACCGTGGGCAATGATCAGGTTAGGCTTCTCTTTTTAACCCGTACTTTTCTATTTTGCTGTATAGGTGGCTGCGTTGGATGTCGATTTCGTCGGCTGTCTTAGACACATTCCAGCCATTCTTTTCGAGCTTATATTTGATGTATTCCTTTTCGGTATAATCCTTGAAATCCTGGAAGGAGGAAAACGCGTCATAATTGGTGACATCACCATTTGATGGCGCCCCAGCGGGTGCGGCAATCGCCTGAGCAACGGTGGCAGCGGTGGCAACAGTGGTGGGGGCAGGCTCTTCCTTGACTGATAAAAAGGAACCCGGATTAGCAAAGGCCCGTACATCGTTATCCGTGATGGCCTTATCGCTGAGGATAATAAGCCGCTCGACCATGTTGCGGAGTTCACGGATATTGCCGGTCCATGACAGCGCTTTCAACACCGTCATCGCCTCATCGGTGATCTTCTTCACGGGCATGTTATATTCTGCACAAACCTCTTCGCAAAAATGCTCGGCCAGCACCGGGATGTCATCCTTCCGTTCGGCCAACGGTGGCACATGAATGATGATCACACTCAGCCGGTGGTAGAGGTCCATCCGGAAATTGCCTGCGTCGATTTCCTTGAGCAAGTCCTTATTCGTGGCAGCAATCACACGCACATTCACCGAAATTTCTTTTTCGCCCCCTACCCTGGTGATCTTGCTTTCCTGCAACGCCCGAAGCACCTTGGCTTGTGCCGAGAGGCTCATATCCCCGATCTCATCCAGGAATAACGTACCGTTGTGTGCCTGTTCAAATTTTCCGATCCGCTGTTTTACCGCTGAGGTAAAAGACCCCTTTTCATGGCCAAACAGTTCGCTTTCGATCAGTTCGGAAGGGATCGCTGCGCAGTTGACCTCCACGAGCGGCGCCGAGGCCCGAGGTGATTTTTCGTGCAGCCAACGGGCTACCAGTTCCTTGCCGCTGCCGTTGGCCCCGGTGATCAACACCCGGGCATCGGTGGGAGCAACGCGCTCAATCGTTTCTTTGATGCGCAGGATCGCTTCGGAGTCGCCCAGAATGTCGCGCGTCTTACTCACCTTGCGTTTCAGCACTTTGGTTTCGGTAACCAGCGTGCCGCGCTCCAAGGCATTGCGTACGGTAATCAGTAGTCGGTTGAGATCAGGTGGTTTGGAAATGAAGTCGTATGCACCCTTCTTGCTGGCCTCAACCGCTGTTTCGATCGTACCGTGACCCGATATCATGATAAAAGGCAGGTCTGGCTTGACGGCCAATGCTTCGGTCAGCACCTCCATGCCATCCATTTTGCTCATCTTGATATCACAAAGCACCAGGTCGATATCCTCCTTTTTGATGATATCCAATCCATCGATGCCATTATCCGTATCGATCACTTTGTAATCCTCGTATTCAAGGATTTCCCGCAGCGTACTTCGGATGGCCCGTTCGTCGTCTATGATTAATATTTTGGTCATTCAATTAGATTTTAGACAAGAGACATCAGACAAGAGACGTCAAATGCTATTAAAAAAAAGCAGACCCTGTAAGCCGGATTCTGTGTTCCCTGCCGTGTGAACGGAAGGACTTCTATCATTTATCTTGGCTTGCCATCGCTGACAAGCTCCAGCGGCCTACCCGTTGCGGTCTCCGCCTGGCGGAATGGGCACGAGCAACTCCCTGGTTTCCGCAACTTATTTGGCCTTGCAACCCCCGGGGTTTACCGCGATGCATGTTGCCATACAAAGCCGTGGGCTCTTACCCCACGTTTTCACCCTTACCCCGACATTCGCCGGGGCGGTTTATTTTCTGTGGCACTTTCCGTATCCCGATAGTCATCGAAACCCTTCCCGTTAGGAAGCGGGGTGCTCTGCGTTGTCCGGACTTTCCTCCCCGGCATTTGTCGGGGCGATAGAACAGGTCTGCTTCGGTGCAAAGGTAAACAATAAGTTATGAAGTTAGAAGCGGGGCTTGGTTTTATAAAACTTCGTCCCGAAAATGAAAATTACTAAATAACAAACAATCGGCAGGTAATAGGCTACTGCCACATCATAATCTGCCACCCGCCCCATGAAAAACGGAAAGATGGCGGCACCGACCACACCCATGACAATAAAGGATGAGGCCTGCTGTGTATGCGGTCCCAAGTCTTTCAGTCCCAGACTGAAGATCGTGGGGAACATGATGCTGAAAAAGAAGTTGAGCATGAGCAGGGCAATAAAAGAGGGCCATCCCCAGCTCTGCGCAATGATCAGGCACATCAGGATATTGCACGCCGCAAATACCGCTAACAACTTATTAGGAGCGACGTATTTCATCAAGAAGGTGCCAGCGAAGCGACCAATGGTCATCATGACCATGCTCACAGCGAAATAATAACCAGCGATCTCATCGGTGAGGCCCATTTTCTCATGGCCATAGTTGATGAAGAATGCCCAGGTACCTCCCTGTGCCGCCGCATTGAAAAACTGTGCTATAAAGGCCCAGATAAAATGACGGTGCTGAAACAATTTCCTCCGGGGGACTATCGGTGCAGCCGCATCCTGGCCGTGGTGTGCTGCACCCTCGTCGAATGACAACGCCGGTACCCGTAAAAAGCTGAACATGACCGCTACCAATGAAATCGCCACACCGATACCGATATAAAGCATTTTGACGGAAGTCAGGCTGCCCGTTTCGCCGATGTTTCCGCTCAAGATGAAATAGCTGCCCAGCGTCGGACCGATGATGGTGCCCAGCCCGTTGAAGGACTGCGCAAAATTGATGCGCCGGTCACTGGTGGCCTGCACACCCAACGCAGCAATGAATGGATGTGCCACGGTCTCCAGTGTGGCCAAGCCACAGGCCAAGACAAAAAGGGCGACCCGGAAAAATGTAAACGACTCGGCATCTGCAGCCGGCACGAACAGGAATGCACCAATCGCATACAGCGCCAACCCCAACACGACACCCCGCTTATAACCAAACCGCTTCATGAAGAGTCCCGCGGGAATGCCCATCACGGCATACGCACCGAAGATGGAAAACTGCACAAGGCCCGATTCGGCCTTGGTAACTCCAAGCACGTTCTGGAAGTGCTTATTCAGCACATCCCCCATGGTAATGGCTATGCCCCACAACATGAAGAGTGAGGTGACGAAACCAAATACCAGTAGGTACCTGCGATCTGTAAGTGGCGAGGATTGATGCGTCGGCAGTTCTGCACCTACTGCCTGTGATACGGTACGTTCCATATGATTAGTTTAAAATCAGTCAACCGCGCAAGCCCTGTCCGGACTGCGGCTGCCCAAAAATAGTAAACCGTTTTAGCTATGCAATGGAAAATGCCATTATTTTTTGTTGCCCAGCGCCTGG
Source organism: Parapedobacter brassicae (assembly GCF_051400755.1). Taxonomy (NCBI): domain Bacteria; kingdom Pseudomonadati; phylum Bacteroidota; class Sphingobacteriia; order Sphingobacteriales; family Sphingobacteriaceae; genus Parapedobacter; species Parapedobacter brassicae. The sequence continues at coordinate 478,423 of NZ_JBLFFL010000002.1, read as the reverse complement.
GCAATTACATGCCCACTCGCCCAAGCCCATTGGAAATTGTAGCCCCCGAGCCACCCCGTCATGTCTACGCATTCGCCGCCGAAATACAATCCAGGAACCCTTCTTGCTTCCAGCGTCTGGGGATCCAATTCATGCGTGGCCACGCCGCCGCGCATCACCTCAGCCTTGTCATACCCCTTGTCCCCTGCGGGTTTTACGGTAAATCGATGGATCGTCTCGGCAATCTGTTTAGCATCGGCCTTGCCTAACGATGCAATTTTCGTGTCAATGGGCAAAAACTTGCCCAGCGACTCCACCAACCTGCGCGGATACAGGCTGTTCAACAGTTGTCCGACCAATCGCTTACCACCTGCCGCCCTTTCGGCGTTGATCAGCTGTTCCATGGCGTGATGCGGAAGCAAATCGAGTGTAATGGTTTCACCCGGCTGCCAATAAGAAGAAATCTGCAAGATCGCCGGACCGCTCAGTCCCCAATGCGTAAACAGGATATTTTCTTCAAAACGGATGCGCGCATTGGACACCCGACAGAACACGCTGTTTCCCGAGAGCGCGGCAAACCAATCGGCATCCTTGCCCGTGATGGTCAACGGCACGAGCGCCGGGGCGGTGGGCATGACCGCCAAGCCGAACTGCCGGGCAACCCGCAAGGCAAAATCACTGGCCCCCAACTTGGCTATAGGCAGTCCCCCGCTGGCCAGTACCACAGCACCGGCCCTCGCCTGCTGCAGGGTCCCATTGTTTTCAAAAGCGACATCGAAGCTCCCATCGGATGATTTTACGACGGCTACCGCTTTGCTGTTCAAGCGCAGATCCTGTCCGTGCCGTTGCATCAATTTAGTGAAGACGTGCACGACATCCTTAGCGCTGTCACTGATCGGAAAAAGCTGGCCCAGCGTTTTTTCCTTGCCCACAATGCCCTGCTGCTCGAAGAAGGAGACCGTATCGCTTACCGTCCACTGTTTGAAAGCGCTGGCAGCAAATGCCGGATCAGCCGACAGGAAGTTGGCGGTGGTCGTGTGCAGGTTGGTATAATTGCAGCGCCCCCCTCCCGAGATGAGTATCTTCGCTCCGGGGCGGTCGTTTCGCTCCAAGACCAAGGTGCGCTTGCCCCGCATGCCGGCCTGCACCGCACACATCAGGCCACAGGCCCCGCCGCCAATGATAATGGCATCGTATTGATTATCCACAATCGCCAATCTAAAATCGCAAATCCACCGTCCGCCGCTCCGCCCAGCTCTTTTCAGCCATCTCGATGACATAAATCACGTCCCGCGCTTGCGCAGCCGTGACCGCCAATGCCTCCCGACCCAAAATGGCTTCATAAATATTATGGTAGAATGCGGGATAATTGCCACGCTCACTCTCCACGTATTCGATGGTGTCCTGCCCATTCTCCAGCACGTTCAGCTTGCCCCAGCTATCCGGCGCTTCCTTACCCCATTCGGCATCCCCTCTCGGCGCCTTACCTGCTTTCAGCGCAGCCTCCTGCGGGTCGATACCATATTTCACGAATGCCCCGTCCAGTCCGTACAGCGCATAGCGCGGTGATGGCTCCTTCACGAGCATCGCGCCCCGGAGCGATACTTTGAGGCGGGGATAATGCAGGATCAATTCAAAATCATCCACCGCCTGCGCGCCCGGCCGTTGCATACGCAGGTCGGCATTGACCGCTTCCGGCTTGCCGAAGAGCCGAAGCGCCTGATCGATGAGGTGCGCGCCCAAGTCATAGAGGATACCCGATCCCGGCAGATCCGCCTCGCGCCATGCATGTTCTCTCAGCGCATTGCGAAAGCGGTCGTAACGCACTTCGAACGACACCAGCCGGCCCAACCGCCCGCTTTGCAGCACGTTCTTAACCGTGAGGTAGTCGCTGTGCCAGCGGGCATTATGATGCACGCTAAGCACCCGGCCGCGCGCTTCCGCCAGTGCGACCAGCTCATCAGCTTCGGCTACGGTGTTCGTAAAGGGCTTCTCGACCACCACGTGTTTGCCCGCAAGCAAGGCCGCTTTGGTGAGCGGGTAGTGCATGTCGTTTGAGGTAGCGACAACGACGAGATCGACATCATCGGCGTAGATGATTTCATCTGCGTGGGTGACCATAACCGCATCGGGATATCGCTGCCGCAGCAGCGCTTGCTGTTCGGGTTTACGGGCACTCACCCGATGCAGCCGCAGGCCGTCAACCGCGGCAATCACCGGCGCATGAAACACCTGCCCGGCCACTCCGAAGCCGACCAGTCCAACATTGATCATCTTTTCCATTACATTCGTTCTGGTACCTCGATACCCAATAACTTCATACCGCCTGCAATGATGCGGGCGGTGGCGGCCGAGAGGTGCAGCCTAAAGGTCTTCGATACGTCGTCTTCTGCTTTTAATATGGACTCCTCGTGGTAGAATTTATTGTATTGCTTGGCTACTTCATAGCAATAGTTGGCCAATTGCGCCGGACTAAATTCGTTCGCCGATGCCTCGATAATCGCCGGGTAGTTCCCCAGCAGTTGCATCAGTTCACGTTCGCTCGGCGCCAGCGTGCGGGGCACGACCAGCGTGTTCCTTGCCGAAAAATCGCCTTTGGCCAATACCGATTTGATACGGGCATGCGTATACTGGATAAACGGCCCGGTATGTCCCTGGAAATCGATGGATTCATTGGGATCGAAGAGCAACCGTTTCCGGGGCTCCACTTTAAGCAGAAAATACTTGAGCGCCCCCATGCCGATAATCCGGTAGAGATGGGTCTTCTCCGCATCAGACAGTCCTTCGGTTTTGCCCAGTTCTTCCGTCCGCTGCTTGGCCGTATCCGTCATCTCATCCATCAGGTCATCGGCATCGACCACCGTGCCCTCACGGGATTTCATCTTGCCCGATGGCAGGTCGACCATCCCATACGAGAGGTGGAACAAGCCCGTCGCCCACGGTTTACCCAGCTTTTTAAGGATCAAGAAAAGTACTTTGAAATGATAGTCTTGCTCATTGCCCACTACGTAGATGGACTCATTCATCGCAAAATCGTCATACTTCAGCTGGGCTGTTCCCAAATCTTGCGTGATGTAGACCGACGTACCGTCGCCGCGCAGCACCAATTTTTCGTCAAGGCCGTCAGCGGTGAGGTCTATCCATACCGAATGATCCGGCTTTCTGAAAAACACGCCCTTATCCAATCCTTCCTGGATGATATCCTTACCTAATAGATAGGTATCCGATTCATAGTAGTATTTATCGAAATCCACTCCGAGACGACCGTAGGTTTGCTCAAAGCCGGTATACACCCATCCGTTCATCATTTTCCACAGCCCGATGACTGCTTCGTCGCCCGCTTCCCACCGTTGGAGCATCTGTTGCGCTTCGCGGATAATGGGCGCTTGCTTCTTGGCTTCTTCTTCGTTGAGGCCCTGTGCTTTCAACTGGTCGATCTCCTGCTTGTACGCCTTGTCGAACAACACGTAATACTTGCCCACCAGGTGGTCGCCCTTGAGCCCGCTACTTTCGGGAGTTTCGCCCTCGCCCCATCGCTGCCACGCGAGCATGGATTTACAGATGTGAATGCCCCGGTCATTCACCAGATTGGCTTTAATAACCTCATAGCCGAATGCGTTCAGGATTTCGGCCATCGAATACCCAAGGAGGTTATTGCGGATATGGCCGAGGTGCAGGGGCTTATTGGTGTTGGGCGATGAGTATTCGACCATCAGTTTCCGGCCGTTGGGCGGGAACACGCCAAAACTTTCCTGTGCGATGTGTGTTGTAAACAGGTCGGTCCAATAGGCATCGGACAGGCTGAGGTTGAGGAAGCCTTTGATAATATTGAACGATGCCAGTTCAGGCAGCTGTGTTTGGAGGTAGGCGCCGAGCTCAGCGCCGGTGGCTTCGGGGGATTTTTTTGAAAACCGGGTGATCGGAAACACGACGATGGTGAGCTGCCCGTCAAATTCTTTTCGCGTTTCCTGTATAGTGATCTGGTTTTCGGGCAGCTCAGCATGATATAATGTTTTGACTGCGTCCTTGATATGATGAATAAGCTGTTGTTCTATTTTATTGGCCATGTAAGTATTTAAGCATTAATTTCTTAGCATTGATCATCGAAATGGTAAATTTTAGCAGATATCTATTTTATTCATGCCGGATTCACACCGAAACTATATCTTTGCCAAAAATATGAAAAAATGCAGAGCTATCAGGAATTTCTTGACCTAAGCGTAGGGTTTCCCCAAGATGGATTTGAAATTATAGACGACGAACTGTACTTCCACGACCTCAATCTAATGGAAATGATCGAGACCTATGGAACGCCACTGCGGTTCACCTATTTGCCCATCATTAGCAAGAAGATACAGCAAGCCAAAATACTGTTCCAAACGGCCATACTGAAGCACAACTACCGGGGCTCTTATAAATATTGTTATTGCACGAAGAGTTCCCATTTCAAGCATGTGGTTGAAGAGGCGTTGAAAAACGACATCCACTTGGAAACTTCCTCTGCCTTCGACATGCCGATGATCGATGCGCTGGAAAAGAAGGGGGTGGTCAAGAAAGACATCACGGTGATCTGCAACGGATTTAAGACCTATCAGTATAAGCAGTATATCATCGATATGCTGCATGACGGATACAAAAATATCATCCCGGTACTGGACAACAAGGAAGAGTTCAATATATATGACGACGAGGTGGAGCTGGACGAGCCCTGCAACCTGGGTATCCGCATCGCGGCGGAAGAGCAGCCTGATTCGCCCTTCTACACCTCACGATTGGGCATTCGGCTGGAGGATATCCTCGATTTCTATAATAGCAAAGTAGCGCCCAACCCAAATTTCAAGGTCAAGTTACTCCATTTTTTCATCAATTCGGGCATATCGGATACACCCTACTACTGGACTGAGCTGGAGAAATACGTGACCCTGTACTGCAAGTTCAAGAAGATCAATCCCGATCTGGATACCCTGGACATCGGTGGGGGCATGCCGTTCAAAGATTCGCTGGTACATGATTTCGACTACGAGTACATGGTCAACGAAATCGTGAACCGCATCAAACAAATCTGCGCCGTACATGATGTCATCGAACCCGATATCATCACCGAGTTCGGCAAATATACCGTAGCGGAAGCATCCGGTATTCTTTACAAAGTGATTGGCCGCAAGCAACAGAACGACCGGGAGAAATGGTTGATGCTCGACGGCTCGTTTATCACCAATCTGCCCGACGTGTGGGCGCTCAACCAGAAATACATCCTGCTGCCCACCAACAACTGGGATGCCGAATACGAGCGGGTAAACCTGGGCGGCATCACCTGCGACGGACAAGATTATTACAGCCAGGAGGCCCACATCAACAGTGTTTTTATGCCCAAAACCCGCAAACTCCAATACCTCGGCTTTTTCCATACCGGCGCCTATCAGGAAGTATTGAGCGGGTACGGCGGCATCCACCACTGCCTGCTTCCCTCACCGAAGCACGTGTTGGTTAGGAGAAACCGTGACGAGACCTTCAACTTCGAGGTGTTCGGCGAAGAGCAGAATAGCAAACAGGTTCTCCGGCTATTGGGCTATCAATAGTGTTTGGAATAACTTTTGAGAAGTGATATCTTTGACAAACAACTAGCGTGTATGACAGCATATCGGGGCCAGTTTCTGGCCATCACCGTTACCCTCATCCTCGCCGCTTGCGGCAAAGATAAATCCGTCAGTGACCGCATTGCCCTAAGCGAAGTGGCTTATCACCTGGAGTCCAACCCGGTATATGAAACGGCTGAAATGGCATACGGAGAGGTAAAATTGAACCAGCAATCGGATGCCGATCTCCTAAACGCCTACCAGGGATTGAAAAAAGGAGGATACGTCACATTGGAACTCCTTAAACAACGGAAACGCTTCTTATCCAACGATAGCACGTTTGTGTACCTCATCAACCTGACGGATAAGTCCATTCCGTTTGTATTGGAGAAAACAGACAAGAAAGCGACGGTGAAAACCTTCGAATATGCATTGGACGAAGACGGCGGGGTACAGGTGGAGCAGACCGGTAAAAACCGGGCGAAAGCCACTGTGACGCTTAAAAAGACCGAAACCGACTTTGCTGACTTCGCAAAAGAGGAAATGGATAACCACGCTTCATTCACCAAGAAGACCTATACCCTCCGCTTCAACGCAGAAACAGGCTGGGAAGTTGCCAAATAGCACCGACATCCATGAAAGGTTTGAGTACCCTCGTTGCTGTGCAAGCATTGCTCTCCACTGTTTCCGGTGTATTGATGTCGCAGATGTCACTCGTCGGCAAAGCGGGCATCACGGTGTTGTATCGCGAATACGGCATCTTCAACATTTGGTGGAAAACCGCCACCCTGCTTTTTGCCGTCCAACTGGTGCTGATCCTGGTATTGTGGATCGTCAAACGCCTTTTAGGCCGTAGGTTGTCCCTCGCGGTTATCTTGCTGTTGTTGGTTTTTGGGCTTGCCGGAGCCTATTTCACCTACCTTGATTTCACCACCACCACTCATCGGTTGCTGAAAGCGAATTTCCATGCCGGAGGATACCTCGTTTGGGGAGCTTGGGCCTTAGCCTGTATTTATATGATGGCAATGCCGCTGCGGAAAGATCCAACAGTTTTACCCGACTAAACATTTTAGTACAGTTCTTGTTTTTTTTACGCAAGTTGCCTAAGTTTGCAGCTATGCGCCAAGTTGCTCCACATACCCAATATGCCATTGTGGACATCGAGACCACCGGGGGATTTGCCGCTGGTAGCGGGATTACGGAAATCGCCATCCTCATCCATGACGGGTGCGAGGTAGTGGACCGGTTTGAGTCGCTCATCAATCCGCAGTGCCCCATCCCCGTATCCATCCAAGCCATGACCGGGATCACCAATGAGCTGGTCGCCGACAGCCCGGCATTCGATGAACTGGCAGGACGTATCCATGAAATGCTGGATGGCCGCATATTCGTCGCCCACAGTGTCAACTTCGACTACTCGTTTTTGAAGCATCACTTAGCGGTATCAGGATATCCGTTTGCCGCACCCAAGTTGTGCACCGTGCGCATGAGCCGGAAAATCAGGCCCGGACTCCGTTCATACAGCTTGGGGAAACTGTGCGATGCGTTGGGCATACCCATCAACCACCGCCACCGGGCAGGAGGCGATGCACAGGCTACAGCCATCCTGTTTGGGTTGCTGTTGAACTGGGATACCCAAGGTGTCGTGGCGGAAATGCTGAAGAAGACATCCAAACACCAGCAACTGCCCCCCAACCTGCCGAAAGAGCAATTTGATACGCTGCCCCACAGCGCGGGCGTCTATTACTTCAGGGATCAGGGCGGCAAGGTCATCTATGTGGGCAAAGCGCAGGATGTCCGCAACCGTGTAGCCCAGCATTTCAATGGCCATAATCCGAACCCCCAGCGCCAGCACTTCCTCCGGCATATCCATTCCATCACCCACGAGCGATGCGGCACCGAGCTGTTAGCCTTGCTGCTGGAGGCCGTAGAGATCAAGCGCCTGTGGCCCGCTTACAACCGCGCGTTGAAACGGTTCGAGCCGAAATACGCGCTGTATGCGTATGAAGACCAACGCGGCTTTCTGCGGCTTGCCATTGGAAAACATGGCAAATATCATCAGTCTGCTCATTTGTTTCACCGGCAGTTGGATGCTATTAATCTACTCCACCGCCTGATCCGGGAATTTGAGCTCCAGCCCGAACTCTGTATCTTCGGCGTGCCCACATCCCGTTTGAGCCGTTGGCGAATCAATCCGGCATCCACAGCCAATTCCGCGCCTGCAGTATCCCAAGCGGTGCACAACCAGCGGGTGCAGCTTGCGCTCAGCCAACTGACACAGCATCTCCCCACTTTCGCCATTCTCGACAGGGGGCGGGATGACGATGAAATCAGTTGCATCTGGGTAGAAAACGGACAGTTTTATGGTATGGGCTACATCAGTCGTCATGCGGATATTCATTCACCCGAAGCGGTAAAAGAATCCGTCACCCGCTACGGCAGCAACCACTACATGATGCAACTGATTTATGACTATGCCGAAAAATATCCGGCAAAAGTGTGGAAGCCCGAGATGGCGCTGCCATAGGGTTGTCAGTGTCATGTGTTTTCTTTGTTCTATTATCAAAAACAACGTACAATGGAAACACTACAAAAAGACACGACCATCACCCTCGACCAATTGCGCGCACACTGGCAGGGCCACCGTAGCCTCACCCGCAGGGTGATTGACGCATTCCCCGAAGACAAGCTGTTTTCACATTCCATCGGCGGTATGCGCACATTTGCGGAACTGGCCATGGAGCTCAACCGGATGGCATCAAACGGGGCGCATGGGATCGCCACAGGTGAATGGAAGGACGTCAAAGACCTTCCGGGAGCGGAGGGGCTAGACCTCGGGCCGACGACCAAAGACGGTATCCTCCGCCTGTGGGATTGGAGTACGGAATACATCGACAGCATTTGGCCCAAGGTAGCCGATACCCGCCTGCAAGAAACGGACAGTGCCTATGGGCAGTGGGAAGGACCTGTATGGTGGCACTTATTTTATTTTATCGATAACGAGATCCATCATCGGGGACAGGGATATGTGTACCTCCGCTCGTTGGGCATCGAACCGCCGCCGTTTTGGGACCGGTAGATTAATTGTGCTGAGTGCCAAGATCGACAGGGCCGCCTACATCTTCATGTAGGCGGCCCTACTGCGTATTCATCCCCTCCTTCTCAGACGGGTACGTACCGCCGGTGGAGATGCTTCCAAATGTATACAATGAAACTCAGGCTGACGATGACACCGGCTGCACCCTGAAAGAGCAATGTGTAATGAATGCCCCATGCCTGTGCCAGGGCACCGATGAATAGGCTTCCAAGCGGAAAGATGCCCTGAAATGCCATGATGTAATAGCTGATGGCCCGCGCCCGGTATGCTGGCATGGCATGTGTCTGGATATAGGTATTGATGCTCGAATTCTGAACCATCATGCCCATGGCGGCAAATAGGGTGCTCAATAACGCCAGTGGCAGCCATGATGCAAAGGACAGCGCCAAAATACCAAGCGCAAACAAACCAGAAGCTTTCATCACCCGAAAACGCAGGTTGGTGCCCACCTGCGTCCGCGCCATGTAAATGGCCCCTGCCATTGCGCCCAATCCCGCCGCACTCTCAAACCAGCTGAAAGTAGTCGCATCGCCGTTGAACATTTCTCGTGCAATAACAGGCAGTAATGTTGTGAACGGGATCACCCACAGGCTGGATGCGGCAAGCAACAGGATAAGTGATAACAAATGAGGCGAATGTTTCAGGTAGCTGAACCCCTCCTTGAGTCCGTTCCATGTGCTTTCCTGCTTGGCCCTAATCGGTTTCTGCGTCAGCTTCATCGACAGCAACGAACCGATCACCGCGATGAAACTCACGAAATTCACCCCGAAACACACGGCCTCGCCATAAGTACTCAACAAAATGCCGCCGATGGCGGGTCCCAACATCCGGGCGGCGTTGAATGCCGAAGAATTGAGCGCAATGGCGTTGGGCAAATCGGCCTTATCATCTACCAAGTCTACCATGAGCGATTGCCGCGCCGTCACGTCAAATGTATTGATCACCCCTTGGATAAAACTTAATGCCCCGATCCACCACACGCTATAATACCCCGAAAACACCATCAGTGCCAATGTACCCGCCTGTAGCATCAGCCCGAACTGGGTGATCACCACTATCCGGTATTTCTGATGGCGGTCTACAAAGCTGCCGATGAAAGGCGACAGAATAAGTGATGGGATAAGCGCCATGAATGATACCAAGCCCAGTATGAACGCCGATTCGGTCAGCCGGTACACCAGCCAGCTCACGGCAATGCGCTGCATCCATGTACCCATCAGCGAAATGGCCTGTCCCGTAAAGTGTAGGCGGTAGTTGCGATGGTTAAGTGCTCGGAAGAGATTCACCCTCCTTCACAAACAAAAGTCATACCACGTACCCCCAAAAGTCCATAGGACCAACGCGATTTTAAATATTTCGGTATTTGCCACATTATCGTTAATTTTACATGCAGAATTCAATGTTTCATTTTACATCCCATATCATTTTTTAGACATGAAATTTTTCATTGATACCGCCAATCTACAGCAAATCAAGGAAGCCCAGGATTTAGGTGTATTGGACGGCGTAACCACTAACCCCAGCCTGATGGCCAAGGAAGGTATCACGGGCCAGGAAAACATCATCAACCATTACAAGGCCATCTGTGACATCGTCGATGGCGATGTCAGCGCCGAAGTGATCTCTACCGATTTTGACAACATTGTAAAGGAAGGTGAAGCGCTGGCCAAGCTCAACGACAAGATTGTAGTCAAAGTACCGATGATCAAAGACGGCGTGAAAGCCATCAAATATTTCAGCAGCAAGGGCATCAAGACCAATTGCACATTGGTATTCTCTTCCGGACAAGCGTTGCTTGCTGCCAAAGCCGGCGCTACGTATATGTCGCCGTTTATCGGGCGGCTGGATGATATTTCCACCGACGGCCTGGCCCTAATTGAGGACATCCGGTTAATTTATGACAACTACGGGTACGAAACCCAGATATTGGCGGCCTCAATACGCCACGTAACCCATATCATCGAATGCGCCAAAATCGGAGCAGACGTAATGACCGGTCCGTTATCCGCGATATTGGGTCTGCTTAAACACCCACTCACGGACAATGGCCTGGCTCAGTTTTTGGCGGACCACGCCAAGGCCGCCGGGAAATAATGATTTTAAGCGGGCTCACGTACCATCCGTGAGCCCATAATTTGGATAGATGATGCCGACCGTAATTGACAAGAGTCCCACGACAGCAGGCGAAAGGTTCATCCGTTTACTCCGTCAAAATAAACTCAAGGTGACGCAGCCGCGCCTTGGCGTGCTGCATATCGTATCCCAAAAAGATAGCGCCATATCCCAACCCGAACTGGAAAAATTACTGGGCGATACGGTGGACCGCGTGACCTTATACCGCGTATTGGCTACGTTCGAAGAAAAAGGGATCCTCCACAAAATATTCGACCTCCACGGCACCGCTACGTATGCGCTGTGCTCCACGGATTGCGACGAGCACCATCATCACGATGAACACGTACATTTTATCTGTTCGGTATGCAACAGCATCTATTGCCTTGATGACATCAAGCTGCCGAAGATCAACCTTCCTGAAGGCTATCAGCTCAAGTCCATCGGCGTCAATGCCGTAGGCCTCTGCGCCCAATGCAAACTCCTCGAAAAGTAATTTCCTACGCTTTCCTCCTCGATGGTGTGGACCTATCATGTACCGTCGATTTTTAGCTAAAAACACTTATAGATGACTGGCATATGCGTGGCTAAAATATTAGCTTCTGATTTAATAAATCATTGTAAAACAACTATTAAAATCAACGCAACAAACCTAATAGATCATATACACCTATTTAGCCTACTCGGGCCTTTGCTACAGCTACCGATAATAGGTCCGTTAAACTGCCCCCAACGAACCCAATGAGCTAAAATGCACTAGCATATAAGGCTAAAATTTAAGCTAACCATTATTTATAACATTATATATCAATATATAAAATGATTCAAATAAACTAAAATATAAGATATCCATTTAGCCGATCCTCGATTACCTTTGCTTAGTGAAGTATCCATAATTTTTGTACATTAGCTGTGAGATGGTCAGAATTGACTACCTTAGCTATTAACGGATTGAAACGGATAAATAAGCATGCTTGAAACCTTAGACTTGCAGCAAGTACTGGTACTGGACATCGAGACGGCACCCCAAAAGGCTACGTATGATGAATTGCCTCTCCCCTTTCAGGAATTATGGGCACACCGTGTAAAAAACATGCTGCGTGAGGGGGAAGTTCCCGCCGATCTCTATCCCCATGCGGGGCTGTATGCCGAGTTCGGAAAAATCATCTGCCTATCCGTAGGAGCATTCCACCAGCGGCAAGGGAACATGGGATTCCGCCTCAAGTCATTCGCCCAAGCCGAAGAGCAGGATTTATTGGCGGATTTCTCCGCGTTGCTGCACCGGCAGCCAGCAAACCTCATCCTCTGCGGGCATAACAGCAAATGGTTCGATTTTCCATACATTTGCAGGCGAATGCTGATCAACGGACTAACCATCCCTTCGCAATTGGATATATCTGGCAAGAAACCCTGGGAAACCAATCACTTGGACACAATGGAACTGTGGCGCTTCGGCGATGTCCGTAGCAGTGTCTCGCTTAACCTCATGGCAACGGTACTGGGCATCCCTACCCCTAAGGATGACATCAGCGGTGAAGCGGTGTCTCGCGTATATTACGAGGAAAACAATTTGGACCGTATCCGTGTCTATTGTGAAAAAGACGTCATCACCACGGCACAAATCTTGCGAAGGTTGCGCAATGAATCGCTGATTGCCCAAGAGGACATTAGCTTCGCAGAATAATGTAAAAACAGCGGATAACGAATAAGGATCTTACCTTCATATTATTATACATGTCAAACAAAAAAACCAACGCATTCAAACAAATTCTCACCCAGCTTATTTCGGACGTCATCGAGAAGTCTGGCAACACGCCCATGAATTATAAGCAGGTGGCTGCTAAACTCAACCTAGCCGACCCCGAATCGCGCACCGCCATCCTTGACATCCTGCAGGAAGAAGCCCGCATCGGACTATTCAAAGAGGTCGAAAAAGGAAAGTACGCCCTCAAGGAGCTCAAAGCCATCGTCATCGGCCGCGTAGATATGACGGCGGACGGATCGGCATTCATTGTGCCGGAGGATGAGTTTGAGGACGATATCTACATTGGCCCGCGCAAATTGCGGCAGGCGCTGCATGGCGACCGCGTGAAAGTGCACACCTACGAAAAACGCCGGGGCAAACGCAAGGAAGGCGAGGTGGTGGAAATACTCGAACGTGCACGCACCGAATTTACAGGCACGGTCACCATATCGCCCCGATTCGCTTTTTTCATGGCGGACGATCGCAAGATGCTGCATGATATATTCGTGCCACTGGCCGACCTCAACGGTGCACAGGACGGCGAAAAGGTTGTCGTAGCCATTACCGAGTGGCCAGAGGACAGCAAAAACCCGGTCGGCAAAGTCACGCATGTGCTCGGCAAAAAGGGCGAGAACAATACAGAAATGAACGCCATATTGGCCGATTTTGGTTTTCCGTTATCCTTTCCCCAGGCCGTGGAGCACGAAGCCGACGCCTACCCGGCCGAAATACCGCCCGCCGAAATTGCCAAGCGGCGCGACTTCCGCGATACGCTCACATTTACCATCGATCCGGCAGATGCCAAGGATTTTGACGATGCCATTTCCTTCCGGCAATTGCCCAATGGCCATTACGAAATCGGCGTACACATTGCCGATGTAACACATTTCGTGCGGCCCGATTCGCCCTTGGATAAAGAGGCGTTCGAGCGCGGCACATCCGTATACCTCGTCGACCGGGTGATCCCCATGCTGCCTGAGCGGCTTTCCAATGGTTTATGCTCACTGGTGCCCCATGAAGATCGCTTGGTATTTTCGGCCGTGTTCGAAATGGACCGGGAAGCTAACATCATCAGCGATTGGTTTGGTAAGGGCATCATCCACTCTGACAGACGGTTTTCTTACGAGGAGGCACAGGAAATCCTGGATAACAAAACGGGCGAATTCAGTCAGGAATTACTGACACTCAATGAACTCGCCTACATCCTACGCGAGCGCAAATTCAAGCATGGTGCCATTAGTTTCGAGACCACCGAGGTCAAGTTTAACCTCGATGAAAACGGCAAGCCTTTGGGTGTCTATGTGAAAGAGCGTAAGGACGCCCATAAGCTCATTGAAGATTATATGCTGCTGGCCAACAGACGTGTAGCCGAATTCATTGGCAAGCAAGGGAAAGGTGCAAGCAAAAAAACCTTCGTATATCGGGTACATGATGCTCCTAAGGCCGAGAGCATCGCCAGCTTCGCTCAGTTCGCCGCTCGGTTCGGCTACAAGATCAACACCAAATCGGACCGGGAAACCGCCCGTTCGCTAAACGCGCTCATGAAAGGAGTAGAAGGCACCAAGGAGCAGAATGTGCTCACCACGCTCGCCATCCGTTCCATGGCCAAAGCCATCTACAGCACTAAGAAGACCAGCCATTACGGCCTGGCATTTGACTATTATACACATTTCACCTCCCCCATCCGCCGCTACCCGGACGTGATGGTGCATCGCCTGCTGGAGCACTACCTCGCCGGCGGCAATCCGGTCAATGCCGAGGCGTATGAAAAACTCTGCGAGCACTCCTCGCAGATGGAGAAAAAAGCCGCCGACGCCGAACGGGCATCCGTGAAATACAAGCAGGCCGAATTCTTGCAGGACCAAGTGGGCGAAATCTACGCGGGCATCATCTCCGGCGTGACCGAGTGGGGCATGTATGTCGAGATCGAAGAAAACAAATGCGAGGGCATGGTACGCCTGCGCGATATCACGGACGACTTCTACGCATTGGACGAAAAGAACTATGCCATCATCGGCCAGCGCAAGAAAAAGAAATACCAATTGGGCGACGAGGTACAGATCCGGGTGAAAAAAGTGGATCTGGCGAAGCGGCAGATTGATTTTACGTTGGAGTCGTGATGTTTAGTGCTAACGGATAGTCATAATATTTTCTGTATCTTTATCTTCGAAAGCGGGAAAAAGCACAACTTATCTCAAACCATATGCAAGAACCCCCTACCAAACGTCCGTACGCACTGGAATTGGCGGCAAGCCTGGTTTCGCTGGCGCTGATCATAGCCTTGATGTATGTGCTGCAGAGTGTCTTATTGCCGCTCATGTTTTCCATCCTGATTGCTATCTCCCTGTATCCGGTGGCCATCTTTCTGGAGAGGCTACGCTTGGGCAAGGCTTTCTCGGCGTTGCTTGCGGTCATTTTGGCCATTGCGATATTGTCGGGATTGGTTTGGTTCATCATACACCAAGTCATCATCATCGGCCGGGATGGCACCGAGATCCAATCGAAGTTTCTTTCCATTTTTGATACGATACAGTGGTGGCTGTATAACCAGTTTGGGGTGGAGCCAACCGAGGTGGTGGAGCGACTGCGTGAGCAGGCTAACCAAATCCTATCCAATGCTGCATCCTACATCACGGCGGCCTTTGGCTCATTGGGCAATGTATTGGCGGGCGCTGTGCTGGTGCCGTTGTTTTCATTCTTCCTGCTGTATTATCGGGTATTTTTCCGGGAGTTTTTCTTCCGGGCGTTCCGTTCCACACCACAGGAGGTGGTGCATAACACGCTCAACAAAATCTACAGCGTGGTACAAAGCTACTTGCTGGGACTCATCACGGTGATGGGCATCGTGGCTGTGTTGAACACGGCGGGACTACTGATCTTGGGTATTCAATATGCCTGGTTTTTCGGAACGCTGGCATCACTGCTCATGCTGCTCCCGTACATCGGCATCGCCATCGGATCCATCCTACCGGCGCTTTTTGCGCTGGCTACTAAGGACAGCTCGTGGTATGCGTTGGGGGTCATCGCTTGGTTTCAAGTGGTGCAGTTCCTCGAAGGAAACGTCATTACACCTAGCATCGTCGGCGGAAAGGTCAGCATCAACCCACTGATGGCCATTATCTCCATCCTCCTGGGCGGCATGCTTTTCGGCCTTGCCGGCTTGATCCTAGCCCTGCCCCTCACTGCAACAATCAAGGTCCTTTTTGATGCCATCCCCTCGATGAATGCGTTCGGTTTCCTCATCGGTGAGCCGGAAAAATATCATCTCAAACGGTATTCAACGAAAATCCTGCTTAAGCGGTGGAATCTACGCGACCTATTGGAGGCCAGGGAACGGAAAGAAAAAAAGAAGCCCGAACAATAACTTCCATTTGCTGTTATCCTATCACAGTGACCAACGATTGGAGGAATCATGAAAGAGCAGCATATAACAGGCGGCACGCAGGATCAAAGCCGTAAAGGCAATATGGGCAGCACGACTGCCAACAAGGCTTTCGACGACGTGAAGAAGCAAAAGCGGGCGCAGGGATTGCCTAACGCCGGAGGGGTGCGCACGGGACAAACGAAGAAGAATAAATAAGCACCTATAACCTATAAACCGAATCAGGCTTCGAGGTCAGGCACACGATATGCGACAGCGTTGATATTGACCCCGGCGCCGACTGCGGCAAACACAATGGTGCTCGCGTTTTTCAATGAATAATCGGTGATCTTTCCGGAAGCTAAAAGATCATATAAGGTAGGCAACGTAGCCACTGAGCTATTACCCAGCCAAGATATGGTCATGGGCATCACGCCAGCCCGGGCGTGGCTTTGGCCGTATAATCCATATAGCTCTCTCAGTATCGCTTCATCCATTTTATTGTTCGCTTGGTGTATCAATACATTATCCACCTCATCAATGGAGATATTGGCCTTTTCCATGCACGTTTTAATGGCCTCGGGAACGATCTTCAGCGCCTGTTCATAGAGTTTCCGCCCCTGCATTTTCAGAAACAACCGATCGCTGCCATATTCGGGATTGTTGGATTTCCCCATTTTAAGCACAAAGGCAAGGTCATCGGTGTACGATTGCATCGCATGGGCCAACACACCCGCGCGCACTTCGCTCTCCAAGCCTGAGAGGATGATGGCTCCCGCACCATCCGCATAGATCATGCTATCCCGGTCATGCGGATCGCATATCCGTGAGAGCGTTTCCGCGCCGATGACCATAACGTTAGTTGCCTGTCCGGAGCGGATGTAATAATCCGCTTGGATCACACCCTGTAACCAACCGGCGCACCCAAAAATCAGGTCATAGGTCACCGTATTCGGGTTGCTGATCCCCAGCCGGTGTTTGACCTTTGATGCCAGTGCCGGCACAAACTCGCTCCTTGGATTTTGCTCGCGGATATCTCCAAAATTATGGGCTACAATGATATAATCGAGTGCCTCCCTGTCTATTTTTGACGATGCTAACGCATCTTCGGCCGCAAAAAAAGCGATATCGGAAGCAACTAAGTCGTCGGTGACGTATCTTCTTTCCCTGATGCCGGTGATGTGTTCAAATTTACGGATGATTTCTTCGTTATCGGTCGGCAGTTTGACTCCATCCGATCCATAAAAAACATGCCCCCCGAAATCTTCATTCGGTACCTTACGTGTAGGGAGATAGCTGCCACTACCCACGATGATGGTATTTCTATACGTCATATACTCCTATCCCAGCTATGAACAACCCCTAATTAAAATTGTTCGTTTTACTGAAAAATCTACTCAATAAAAAAGGCCGCCCATGTGGACAGCCTTTAAAATATCTAAAGAGGTGTTTATACCACCTTGACATTTACCGCATTCAATCCTTTTTGACCCTGCTCCACGTCATACGAAACCTCGTCATTTTCACGGATACGGTCCGTCACACCGGACGAATGTACAAAAATTTCACGTCCACCGTCATTGGGTGTGATGAATCCGAAACCCTTGGTTTCGTTAAAGAACTTTACTACTCCTGTTGACATTATCTATTAATTTCATGAATAAAACGTAAATGTAAATATAATTTATTGAAAATCAATCATTTTTTTAACACTAATTAAACTAATCTGCGTTTCCGACCTTTGGCGGCATTAACTTGTACACCACAGGTGTGACGACCCGTGACAGTAATGTCGAACTGATCAACCCACCGATCATCACGATGGCCAACGGTGAAATCAACGGATTGCTGGACCACGCGATGGGCAACAGACCGCCTATCGCCGTCAGCGAGGTCAGGATAATGGGCAAGAAACGCATTTCTCCCGCCTTCTCGATGGCCGTATTGAGCTCCATCCCCTCTCGGCGTAACTGGTTGGTAAAGTCTACCAACAGGATGGTGTTTTTCACTTCAATGCCGGCCAATGCAACCAAGCCCACCGTTGCCACGAACGAGAGCGTATTGCCGGTGACCAACAATGCCAGCACGGCCCCGACAATACCCAGCGGGATGACCGATAGCACGATCAACGTGCTTTTCAGTGTCTTGAATTCCAGCACAAGTACGGCGACGAATAAGAATACCGTAATGAGGATGACCGTGCCGAAGCCGCCGAATGACTGTTCACGGCTCTCTACCTCCCCTCCCATTTCGTAATGAAATCCATCAGGCAGCTGCATGGCATCCATCTGCCGGATGACATCCTGTATCACCTCTTCGTTGGTATAGCCGGCATCCACAAAACAATTGACCGATGCCGTACGATCGCGGTTGATGTGATAGATGGCCGGCGGCGATGGTACCATTTTCAACCTGGCCAATTGGCTGAAGGGAATCGCCGTACCCTGCACATTATCCACATACAGCTGATCAAATACCGTGACATTGGGAT
Source organism: Parapedobacter brassicae (assembly GCF_051400755.1). Classification (NCBI taxonomy): domain Bacteria; kingdom Pseudomonadati; phylum Bacteroidota; class Sphingobacteriia; order Sphingobacteriales; family Sphingobacteriaceae; genus Parapedobacter; species Parapedobacter brassicae. The sequence goes on along the minus strand of NZ_JBLFFL010000002.1, from coordinate 460,063 downwards.
AGGCTCCGCGGGGCACGCTCAACCGCACGAGGTAGTCGTCATCATCCGACATCGGATCGGTGTAGGTGGTCACGTCGACACCGGCCAGTATCACGCGTACGGTCCGGTCGATGTTGGCACTCGGCACGCCCAATGCAAGCGCCTTATCGCGATCGATATCGACCTGGATATCGGTCTTATCATTGCGCAAGGGATTATTGACATACAGCGCGCCGGGAGTGCGTTCCATCATCGTTTCTACCCGGACGGCCAACTTCTTCAGCGTGTCGAGGTCGTCGCCGAAGAGGCGGACTTCCACCGGGGAAATCACGGGGACGCCCTGTTCAAAATTCTTCACTTCTACCTTGGCGCCGAGATAAGGGGTCCATCGGCGGCGCAGCTGCTCAATAAGCGCCTCCTTCTCTTTTGGTGACGTACCGGGATGCAGCTGCACGAATACCTCGGCAAAATCAGCCCGTTCGTTTACTTGCTCCACGTTGTAATAGATCCGTGGGTTGCCTTTCCCGACGTTGGAAGCGAAATACTGAACTTCAGGTATTTCATTCAGCTCCTTTTCAATTTGCTTGGTGATGCTATCCGTCGTATAAATATTGGCCTGCAAGGGCGCATTGATGCGAATCAAAAACTGAGGCTTCTCGGACACGGGAAACAGGCTGAACCCAATCACCGGAATCAGCGCCAATGCACCCAGGAAAATGGCTACGGCCACCACAACGGTCTGCCATGGACGCCGCAGCGCCCGATCCAGTAATACGGCATATGTGCCGTGGATGACCCGTTGAAGCCAGCGGAGCACGGCATTCCCCTCCGGATTGGCATGCGGCTTCAGCAGACGGCTCGATAAAAAGGGCACCACTAATAACGCCACCAACATCGAAGCGATGACCGAGCCGATGACTGCCATCGGCAAGCTACGGATGAAATCGCCCGCTGCCTCAGGCATGAACATAAGCGGCATAAACGCAATGGCCAGCGTAACGGTGCAGCCTACCACGGCCAAGGCAATCTGGTGAGTGCCTTTGATGGCTGCTTCCACCCGGGAAAAACCTTCGCGCATCCACCGTTCAATGTTTTCGACCACCACGATCGAGTCGTCTACCACCAAGCCCAAGGCGACCACGAAACCCACAATGCTTAACTGGTTCAGCGAATAGCCGAGCATATTGAGCACGATGACCCCCATGGCCAACGAGAGCGGCACGGCGATCATCACAACCATGGATGCCCGCATCCCCAAGGGCAGCAAGGTGATCAGCACCAAACTGACGGCAATCAGGAAGTCGATACCCAAGCCGCTAAGCCGTTTGTTGACGTTGTCGCCCTGGTCGAAGTGCATCACCATATCGATATTGGCGGGCAGCCGCTCCTTGAATCGATCCAGCACCTTTATGTATGCCTCCTGCGTGCGGCTGATGTTTTCTCCCTCCTTCTGCGCGGCGTTGACAAATACTGCACGATGCCCGTTGAGGCGGGCAATGTGCGTCTCGGGTGCAAAATCGGCATATACATCGGCAATATCGCGCAATAAGGTGTTTTTCCCGCCTGCACTGGAGACGATCGTATTCTTGATGCCCTCGATACTTTGGTAGTTGCCGCTGGTCTTGATGCTAAACACCTTGCCCCCTGCCAGCACACTGCCTCCGGGAACATTAGCACCTTCGCTCTGAATGGCCTGCATGACCTGATTAAGCGGAATGCCCAGTTGGGCCAAGCGCGCGGGTTCAACATCCACGCGTACTAGTTGATCCGTCAAGCCGCTCACCCTCACTTCCTTGAGTGCTTTCACCTTCTCCAGTTCCTCTTTCAGGTCATCCGAGACCTCCTTCATCGCCTTGCGGGATGCATTTTCGGAAATCAATGCCACCTGGAGCACATTGACCCCGGTAGGGTTTAATTCTTGCACATCGATGCTGTAAATCTCGTCGGGCAATTGCGGGCGCAATGCGCTCACTTCGCGGATCAGTTCCTGGTACTTATCGTCGTAGTCGGTGCCATGCTCATACTCCACGAACAACACCGCCAGCCCATTGACGATCGTGGTGCGGATACGTTTGATATTGTCGAGGTCATAGAGCTTGCTCTCCATGGGTTTGACCACCAGTTGCTCCATATCCTTGGGATTCGTGCCTGGGTAAATAACCACCACCGGAAAATTAGGCGGCTGCATTTCCGGATCTTCTGCCCTGGGCATGGTTAGGATACTGCTTATGCCGATGGCGATGACCATCAACACCATGATCAGTGTAAACTGATAATTTTTGATGGGATACTTAATCAAGTCCATGGCTGTCTATTTTACCGTGATTGTTGAACCATCGCGCAGGTAGGGACTCCCTGATACGATGAGCGATTTGGACCGCTCCAATCCGCCGGTGACCACCACCTGGTCCTTTTGGATTTCACCTACCTGTACCTGCACCCTTTCGGCTGTTTTGCCGTCATTGGTCACAAAAACATATCCGGTACCCGCATCGCCGTCGAGCAACGCGTCATAAGGGATAAACCAAGCCCCGGTTTGATTTCTAGATTGGATTTCTGCCCGGCCGAACATACCTGAAGCAATGGCCATCGGCTGTTTATCAAGCAGTTTTAAGTAAATCGTAAAGGTGCCCGACTGCGGGTCTATGCCTTCCGACTTGCGGTGTACCACCGCATGCACGGGTGCTCCGGATGCAGCGCCACCGGTCACCGTGGCGCTATCGCCTATCCGGATGGCCGACCACTGCCTGTCGCTCACCCCTACTTTGAGCAACCAGCCATTGCGCCCGGTGCCGCTGACCACCAGCACCGGCGTGCCCGGACCGGCGATCTGTCCCGGATTGGCCGGCCGTTGCAGTACGTAGCCGTCGAATGCGGCGTGGATGCTGGTATGGCCCAGGTTGTAGGCCGCCCGCTGGGCGTCCTGCTTTGCCACCTCCAGTGCCGTCTGGGCGTTTTCCAGCTGTTCGAGTGTAGCCACGCTATCGCGATAAAGCTGCCGGGCGCGCTTATCATCGCGCTCGGCTTTCTCCAGTGCGAGTTGCGATTGCCTAACAGCGGTATTGATTTCAGTGGGTTCCAGCGATGCGAGCAGCTGCCCGCGCTTAAAACCGTCGCCTTCCTTTACGTGGATCTGTTGGATGACTCCGCCGTTCTTGAACGAAAGCACGGTTTCATCATCCGTTGTAAACGTACCGGTAGCCATGATAGCCTGTATGGTATCTTGAGCGGCCAATGGCAAAACCTTAACCGGAATGGCTTCTTCCCGAGCCAAGCCGTCGGCGGCGGGCTGCCGATGCCCGCAGGCCCCCGCCGTCATTAGCAGGGCGATCGCTACGCTGATGTGGGTGAACTTATTCATGTCCATTGTTGATGATATTATTGGGTAAGCGGATAACTTGCATGTTCGCGTTCGAGTGCGGCAGCTGCCGAAAGCACCTGATAGGTATTGATCGACACGGCCATCTTGGCCGAGGTGTACTGACTGCGGGCATCCACCGTCTCGATATAACTGTTCGAACCGGCCTGATACCCCTTCGTGATGAGCCGCTGATAGGCCTGTGCGGCTTCCAGTTGGGCTTTAGCGGCTCGATAGTTCTGCAAGGCCGATTGCAGGTTGTGGTAAGCCACCGAACTCGCCAACTGCAGCTGTTGCCGCGCTTGCAGCAATTGCAGGTTGGCATCTTCTACATCCAAGCGAGATTGCTGGATGCTATATTTATTCCGGTTGCCGTTGAAAATGGGGAGCTCCAGTTGCAGTCCCGCCATGTAGTAACGTGTCTGGTCGTTGAAGCGGAAACCTTCCGATTGGGAGCCCAGGTCAAGGAAGGCATTCAACTTGGGTATGGCGAACTGCTTATTCATCTTGAGCGCGGTCTCCTGTATGCCTATTGCCGTTGTCAGCGCCTTCACCTCCTCCCGCTGTTCCAGCGACACCGTATCGCCCCGCAACGCATCTGCCACCTGCAGCAAGGCAGCGTCTCGGTTGAATGCCGAGTCGACAGGCGCGTCTTCTGGCCGGTTGAGCAAGCTATTGAAATGCAGCCGGGCGTTTCGCGCCGCTAATTCCGCTTCATTTAATTTCGCCTGAGCCGCCGCCACCTCACTATTGGAGCGGAGCACATAGGCCGGGAGTCCTTTGCCGTATTCCACCAATTTTTCATTGGTTCGCTTCCCCTCGTTGGCCAGGTCCAGGGCCGAGCGGTTAATATCGACGATCTGTATGGCGCTCAAGTAATTAAAATAGGCCGTCTTAATCTCCTTGACCAACTCACGCTTATAGGCTTCGACCTCCAATTGGGTCAAGCGCACCCGCTGCTCGTTGATGCGCTTGTTGTGCCCGATATCCGTATTGATGATCGGCAGCGTCGTACGGATGTGCGCATCATAATAGTTTCTGGGCAGGAAATTGATGGTTTCGTTCTCAATTTGCGGAAAAGCATCCGATTGCGTGAGCTGGTTGAGTGTGCGGTATACCGGATTGAGCATGTCGCCTATGGGCAGCGGAATATTTCGGCCGCCATCCGCCGTCTGGTAACTGGCCTGCACGTTGACCGAAGGCAGAAACATACTTTTAGCGGTTTTCAGGGCATAGTCCGCCCGTTGCAGTGAGATATTGCGTTGCCTTAGCACCAGGTTGCTTTCCAGCCCCTCTTGGATGTAGCCGGTCAATGCATCTTGCGCCATGGCATTTCCGGTATAGCCCGTGACCCCGATGATTCCGACCAGTATAGCCAAGTTAATTAATACCGTTCTCATTATTAACAGTGTTTATTACTAGATAAAAAAAATCATTTCAATCCGTCAAGCAAGCGGATATATGCCTGAAAAATGCTTTCCAACAGGTCGTCCTGCTCCGGCAGGGCATAGTCACCGCACTTCTCGGCAAGGTGCTTAAAATGGCCGGTGATGTGCAGCGAGCATAATCCATGCACCACACTCCACGAAAGCATAGCCATTTGCGCGGTATCCATGCCCGCAAAATGACCGGATTCCTTGCAGGCAGCCACCGTTTGCATCAGTCCGTCGAAAACCCGTTTACCCTCTGGCCACTCCTCTTCTGGATGGTGTGCCTGAAGGTATTCCATCGGCTCCTTCATAATGAACATCAGTTCATAGAAGTCGGGGTGAGCCAATGCGAACTGAATGTAGGCCCGTCCCATCACTTTCAGCCGTTCAAAGGGGTCTTCCACGTCATTCAGTATAGCCAGCCGCTCCCGCATGAGACTGAAACCTTCTTGATGAAGCGCATAAGCGATGTCGGTCTTATCCTTATAGTATAAGTAAATCGTCGTGGGACTGAATTCGATTTCTGCTGCGATCTTCCTGATGGATGTGGCTTCGTAGCCCTCTTTGACAAACAATGTCTTAGCCGCCTCCAGGATGCGGGCTTTGAGGTCTTCTTTGTGACGTTCTTTTCGTTCTTTGATACCCATAGCTGATATTAACGGAACAAAGTTAATTAACAGTGTTAAGTAAAGCAAGGGAAATGTTATTTTTTTATCAAAAGACAATTCAGCAATTACGCGGACTTGCTATTATCAACCAAGATTAAGAATATTATTCATAATAGTTCGTCAATATTTGAATATTATTCTTATAAGTTGTAATTTTGCGGAATAATGAACGAAATAACATATCACCTGGATCAGGTCGACTATCAGATTTTGCGACTCATGCAGGACAATGCGCGTATTAACAATGCTGATATTGCCCGGGAACTGGGAATGGCCCCCTCTGCGATTTTGGAGCGCGTAAAGAAATTAGAGCAGAAGGATGTCATTTTGCAATACCATGCAAAGATCAATCCCGTTGCATTGGGTCAGAAGCTGCTATCTTTCATCTTCATCCGGGCGGCCGACGGCATTGGATGCGCCACCACGGGACTGGCGCTGGCCGCCATCCCCGAAGTGCAGGAGGTACATGATATTGCCGGTGATGATGGCTACCTTGTGAAAGTGCGGACGGCTGATGCCGCGGCGCTGGTAGAGCTGATGCGCAACTCATTTGCCAAAATACCCGACATTATCTCTACCCGTACTACCATCGTATTGGAAACGGTAAAGGAAGAGCAGAAACTGGTGATACCCAATGGTGAGTAAAGAACATATGCAAACAGTAGATAAACATTTCCGACTTAAAGTCATGTTAGCTTTTGCGATGATTTACATCGTATGGGGGTCTACCTTCTTTTTTATCCACCGGGCATTGGTTGGGTTCGGACCCTTTTTGCTGGGTGCCGTCCGGTTCGCTACCGCCGGGTTGCTGCTGCTGGCCTGGTGCCGATACAAAGGTTACCGGATCGTCAATCAGCACACCATCGTCCGGGCGGGTCTGATGGGACTGTTGTTGCTTTATATCGACAATGGCATCATCATCTGGGTCGAACAATTCATGCCCAGCGGCATCGTCGCCATTATGTCGGCCTCGGCAGCCATCTGGTTCATCATCCTTGATAAACCGAAGTGGAAGGAAAATTTCAGTAACCTACCCACCATCATCGGGCTTTTTATGGGATTTCTGGGTGTTGTGATGCTATTTGGCGACCGCGTGGCACAGGCCATGGATGCATCGCAGCGGCAAAGCAACATCATGGGCATGGTCCTGCTGTTATTCGGCACACTTGCGTGGACTATTGGCTCCCTTTATTCCAAATATTATGGAAAACCGCGAGCCGAGGAAGAGAATAGCATGGTCAGCACCGCCTGGCAAATGCTGCTCGCGGGCGCGGCATTTGCCATCACTGCCGGAGTCCGCGGCGAGGTCAGCACGTTTCAACTTGATGACGTACCGGCATCGGCATGGTGGGCGATCACCTACCTCATTCTATTTGGCTCTATCGGAGCGTACAGCTCTTATATATGGCTCCTCCAAGTACGTCCTGCCACGCAGGTAAGCACGCACACATACGTCAATCCCATTGTCGCCGTGTTGCTGGGTTCGCTTTTCGCAAACGAAACGGTGACGTACTCACAGCTCATCGGCTTGCTGATCGTGCTATCCAGCGTATTGCTGATCAATTGGGATACATATAACCTGTCAGCCATCTTTTCGAGGCGAACGCGATATAAACGCCTCCGTGAAAAAGCGCGAATCCGCGCAACCATCCGTGCTTCCATACCATCCGCACCCGATGGGCGGACGAAAGCAGCGTCGGCAGACAGCATTTAACAATAACTTTTTCCTGATTTCATCAGCGTTGGTTACCTTTACAGCACCTGTTAGACATGGACTGCCGGACAGGTGAGTTAACACCGCATCATGAAGCACTTCAATGTCAAAAATATCCTATTCGTCGCGTTAGCCGCATCATCGATCCTCGCCTCCTCGTGCCACCGGTATTTTTCGAATGCGCGCAATGCGTACACCGAGCATCAGATCGACAGCAGCATTGCACCCTCCCCAGCCTATCTCCAGTATTACGCACCGTACAAACAGCAGCTGGAAGCCGAGATGAACCGGGTGATCGGCCATACCGACGTGAGCCTCACCCAGCCGGGAAAACCACCCGAAACATTGCTCGGCAACTTCTTTGCCGATGCATTGCTCGCAGAAGGACGCAAGCTGCATCCCGATGCCGAATTTTCCTTCGGCACCAAGGGTGGCCTGCGGATCGAGTTACAAAAGGGCGATATCACGATCGGTCACCTCTTTGAGCTCATGCCATTCGAGAATGAGCTGGTGTTGCTGGAACTTTCCGGCGAACGTGTACAGCAGCTGGCTCAATTCATCGCCAGCAAAAACGGACAGCCCGTCGCCGGGATGCGGATGACGATCAAAAACGGGCAGCCCACTAACATTCAGGTTGCGGGGGCACCCCTGGATACCTCACGCACCTATAAGCTAATCACCTATGACTACCTGGCCAACGGCGGCGACAATGCCCTTGGGCTGGACAATCCTGTAAAACGTGTCAACCTGGGTAAAAAGGTCCGCGAAGCATTGATTGACTACGTAAGCCAGCATACCCAAGAAGGCAAACATATAAACACGCAACTCGATGGAAGAATTACCGGCAATTAACAGACGCCATTTCCTAAAACAGGCAGGCACATTCGCCGCGTTTTCGGCCATGGGGGGTATGCCCCTATCGGCGATAGCTGATGACCACATCTCCCTGACCATCTTGCATACCAACGATGTGCATAGCCGCATCGAGCCGTTCCCGATGGATGGCTCACGCAACCAGGGCTTAGGCGGCGTAGCCCGCCGAGCCACGTTGGTAGAAACCATCCGGCGCGAAACCCGCAATGTGCTGCTGCTTGATGCCGGGGACACCGTGCAGGGTACCCCCTATTTCAATCTGTTTGGCGGCAAGGTCGAACTTGAACTCATGAGCAAGATGAAGTATGATGCCAGCACGTTCGGCAACCATGAATTTGACAACGGACTGGAGGGGTTGGCGAAGATGCTTCCTTATGCGAACTTCCCCTTCATCACGACCAACTACGACTTCAACGATACCATCCTGAAAGGCAAGACCCGTGACTACATCATTTTCAAGAAACAGGGACTCCGGATTGGCGTGTTCGGACTGGGCATCCAATTGGATGGCTTGGTAGACCCCACCCTTTGTCAGGGTGTACGTTATCTGGACCCCATTGACATCGCGAATACCATGGCTGCTCGGCTTAAGCATGATTACCAGTGCAGCTTGGTTGTCTGTCTCTCGCATTTGGGATATCGATATGACGGCGATAAGGTGTCCGACCGAATATTGGCCGCCAATACGCGCAACATTGACCTCATCATTGGCGGACATACCCACACCTTTATGCCCGCGCCCGAGGATATCCGCAATCTTGATGGCGACGTGACCACCGTCAATCAGGTGGGATTTGGTGGCATCAACCTCGGTCGCCTGGACTATGTCTTCGAGCGCCAGTCCGGGAAGAAAAAGCGCATGACCGCTAGCAGGTATGAAATTTCGGAGCGTGTGTTCCTCGCAAAGAACGCTAGGGATCCGCAAAGAACGCCAAAAATTATATAGGTACTAAACCCCGACTTAACCAAGATCTGTGGTCTTTGCTTGAATAACGTTGCGACCTCAGTGTGAACCAACGTTCATGAAAACATTTTTGCGCTTATACATCGATTCATACCGGGGGCTGTCGCAGCCGGCTTGGATGTTGGCGTTGGTCATGCTGGTCAACCGTACCGGCGCCATGGTGCTGCCTTTCCTGGGCATCTACATGACCCAGGCCCTCGGCTTCACCATCAAGGAGGTGGGCGTTGTGCTCGCCTGTTTCGGTCTGGGAGCGGTTACGGGCTCATGGCTAGGCGGATGGTCGACCGACCGCTTCGGCAATTTCTGGGTGCAGACCTTGAGTTTGTTGCTTTCCGTTCCGCTGTTTCTCCTGATACCCCTATTTACTTCGGTGCCGACACTTGCCATGGCGATATACATTCTCAGCGTCGTGACCGAGTCGTTCCGTCCGGCCAACTCCGTTTCGGTGGCCCGGTATGCGCGGCCCGAAAACATTACGAGAGCCTTTTCGCTCAACCGCATGGCCATTAACCTCGGTTTTTCCATCGGTCCGGCATTGGGCGGCTTTCTGGCGTCCCTTTCCTACAACTGGATATTCTATGGAAACGCCTTGGGGGCTTTCGCTGCCAGCATGATTTTTATCCTGTTTTTCTACAGACGAAAAGGAACGATCAGGGTCGAGCCGACGGGCGTGGCCGATGTGCCTATTGATCCGCCGAGGTCTCCCTACCGCGATTGGGCGTTCCTTCTGTTTAGCCTCCTGTGTTGCATCTATGCCATTTGCTTTTTCCAATTACTGAGCACCCTGCCCCTATTCTACCAAAAGACCCATGCCCTGGATGAGCAGCAGGTTGGTATCATCTTGGGGTTCAGTGGTTTTGTGGTAGTGGTGTTTGAAATGTTGCTCGTACACATCGCGGAACGGCGGTTTTCCTATGCCAGCAGTATCTTTTGGGGTACCCTGCTCTGCGCCTTATCCTTTGGTCTGCTACCCATACCCACCGGCTATTGGATATTGTATGTTTCCATATTCCTGCTGAGCATCTCCGAGATACTGGCGATGCCATTCATGGCTTCCGTGGCCGTGAAACGTGCTTCAAGGCAAAGTCAAGGCGCTTATATGGGACTCAACGCACTCGCTTTTTCAGCAGCCCATATCTTCTCACCCTTTCTGGGTACCCGGATAGCTGATGCCCATGGTTTCACGGTACTTTGGATGGTTACGGCGGTGATACTTGTCGGTGTATCGGCGGGGCTTTACATGGTCGTCAAAAAAATGTGAGATGCCACACGCGGTCATCCGCGTGCTTTTTTTATTTCAGCAGCGGGTTCTTTTCTTTGGTAAACAGCTTGTACACCTGCCGATCCACCCAAGCGGGCAGCAGTTTATTCATCAGCACCGCCAATTTGCCTTGCCGCGTCATGATAAACGTCCGCCTGCGGCGGATAACTCCCTGCACAATCCGTTCGGCAACCTCCCCCGTCGTCATCATCCCGCCCTCGTCCATGCTTGTTTCACCGTGCTCGCTGCCCGAAGCATCCAACGCCGTCTGCCGGATGTTGGAAGCGGTGAAACCCGGACAGGCCAGCAACACGTGCAGTCCCGTTTTGAGGTTTTCCACGCGCAGCGACTCCATGAATCCGTGGACCGCAAATTTGGAGGCCGAGTAGCCCGTGCGCCCCGGCAGACCGCGATAACCGGCGATGGACGACACCGCCACCACCGATCCCCTACTCCGCAACAGCTCGGACATGGCATATCGGGTGCAGTATACCGTGCCCCAGAAGTTGACATCCATCAGCCGATGCAACACTGCCAGATCCAAGTCCGCAAACAGTGCCCGCATACTGATGCCCGCGTTGTTGACCAGCACATCCACGCCACCGAAGGTCGTCACCGCCTGCTGCGCCAACGCCTGGCAGTCTGCCTCTTTGGCCACATCACATTGCACGGCCACGGCACGTATCCCATGCTGCCTTTCCAGGGCCTGCGCGATTTCGCACAGCTGCACGTAGCGCCTGGCACCCAATATCAAATTGGCCCCTTGCCGCGCAAACGCCTCGGCGCAGGCCAAGCCGATGCCGGATGAGGCTCCAGTAACGATGACTGTTTTATTACGCAATACTCCGCTCATAAGGTACACGGGTTGCAATGGAGCGGCCCAAGGTGATTTCATCCACATATTCCAACTCACCGCCAAAGGCAATGCCTCTGGCGATGGTACTGATCTGCACGCCAAAATCCTTGAGTTTCTTATAGAGGTAAAAAATGGTCGTGTCACCTTCCATCGTGGCACTCAGCGCGAGGATGACCTCATGTACCCCACCGGCCTCCAAGCGCCGTACCAGACTTTCGATCTGCAGATCCGACGGTCCGATGCCATCCATCGGCGATATCAGTCCGCCCAACACGTGATATACCCCCTGGTATTGATTGGTATTTTCGATGGCCATCACATCACGGGTATCCTCCACTACACAGATAAGCCCTTTATCCCGTTTATGCGAAGCACAGATTTCACAAACCGAATGATCCGATATGTTCAGGCAAATCGAGCAATGCCGGATTTCGCGCTTAAGGCGATCAACGGACTCGATAAATCGGTTGACATCGGCCTCCGGCTGCTTCAGCAGGTGCAGCACCAAACGCAGGGCCGTCTTCTGTCCCACACCCGGCAGGCGGCCGAACTCGGCTACAGCTTGTTCCAACAGTTTGGAAGAAAAGTTCATGACACAAAGATACTTTTTTCATTCGAAAGTCATGCAGCGCCCCATCCAGACGCGAATAATGGAGCACGGTGAAAAATTGCTATTTTAGCAAAAATCAAAAGCACCAACCATGGCAAGAACACGAGAAGATAAAATCATGCGCGCATTTGAAAACAAGACCTGGCAGGAAATCAAAGTGAAAGACTCCTGGCAGATTTTCAAGATCATGGCCGAATTTGTCGATGGATTCGAGAAACTGGCCAAAATAGGTCCGTGCGTATCGATGTTTGGCTCTGCGAGGACACCGCAGGCCCACCAATACTACAAACTGGCCGAAGATATTGCCCGATTGCTTACCGAACGCGGTTATGGTGTGGTTTCCGGCGGCGGACCCGGCATTATGGAGGCTGCCAATAAGGGCGCTTACGAGGCTGGCGGAAAATCCGTAGGCATCAACATTGAGCTCCCTTTTGAACAATTTCACAACCCCTACATCGACCGTGATAAGCTCCTGCAATTCAATTATTTCTTCGTGCGCAAAGTCATGTTCATGAAGTACTCGCAGGGATTCATCGTGCTTCCAGGCGGATTCGGTACCATGGATGAACTTTTCGAAGCCATTACCCTTATTCAAACAGGTAAAATCGCGCGGTTTCCGATTGTACTCGTCGGCGTCGCCTATTGGGGTGGCCTCTTCGACTGGGTAAAAAGTACCATGCTTAGCGAAGGCAATATCAGTCCCGAAGACCTCAATCTCTACCGCCTGGTGGATACGGCGGAGGAAGCCGCCGAACACATCTTCCGGTTTTACGACAAGTATTTGCTCAAGCCGAATTTTTAAAACTATTTTTGGACACCTTAAAACTATATCCCTGCTGGACTAGTGACAACAATCTGGCATTTTTCTTATCGGATTTTCGGAAAAGTCAATTAACTCTCTCGCCTCTCGGATAGCATCAAGCTGTTCTTCATTGAGTGGCGGCTAGCCCTATTAATTGTTGATGCGGTAATTTATGCGATCAATGAAGCCGCTAAAAAAGGAGCGCATTCCGTTCAAACTCCCGACAGCTCCAGATCGCATAAGAAATGATCCGGAAATACGCCGCAAAAAGGAATGTAAAAAACAAGGTGACACATGCGAAAAGGCACGCATAGATCCAAGCTTCTTCCGGATAAAGGGTGAATTGATTAGAAATCGACGACCACCCTCCTCCAATGTAGAAGAGATAAGTTGGTAGATATACAAATTGAGTGGCGAACTGCATCGCCATCAACCTCCGATACCTGCGTTTTAACCACCACGTGTATACAAACGTGCCTATTGAAAACGCAAAATGGACGGAACCCGTAATCACAAACAGCCAAGGTGTGGCAATGAGAAAAAATAGCTGGTATAATACCAAGGCGAAACCTCCTACCACCAACACAGCAGGGAAAGACAGCCACCGTTTCAACTCAAGCGACATTTGACGAAAATATTTCTTACGAAGCGAATTGGTCATCGTTTCTTTCAGTGTACTAAATCCAAACACACCGAATTCCGCATGAATCTCTTTCAGTGCCTCTTCAAAGCCTAAATCGGGATTCTGCGCAAGTTTCTCCTCGATGCCACAGGCCACATGATCGATGATCTCCATTTGAAGATCTATTGTAGTAAAGCCACGTTGGTTAATGAAAACACGAAGGTGTTCGAGTTGCTGTTTATTGAGTTTCATGCTACGGTCGGCTTCAGATTTAACACTAATTGCAGCTTTTCAATGAAAATAGCAGCTTCACTCATTTTTTCTTTCACTTCACCCTTTCCTTCGGGCGACAATGCGTAGTATTTGCGCACACGCCCATCCACTAACTCGGTACTGGTTTTGAGTAAGCCATCTGCCTCTAATTTGTGTAACGCAGGATATAATGCACCTTCAGTGAGTTTGAATTCCCCATGGCTCAGCTGCTTTACTTTTTGAGTAATCTCGTAGCCGTACATCTTATCATGGTCTTCGAGCAACTTCAAAATAATGGTTTGAAGGGTGCCTTTTAACAGTTTTGCCGAACTCATGCAACAAATATATAATTTTCCAATATACATAAGAAATTTATGCATAAATGTTTTTATTGTTATCCGAAGCCCAAAGCAGCAACATTGCATAAGAACCTGCTATTTTTTCAGTATAATCAATTAGCCACCAGACAATTATTCAGCCGAACATAAACAAATCAAGACAAAATTTCCGATTGGGCAATCAATTCCCCAATGGTACTTGTTTTGATTGCAACCCATAAATAACGATCATGAATTTCAACAATTATACCATCAAAGCACAGGAAGCCATCCAAAAGGCTTCCGAAATTGCCGTGGGCAACCAGCAGCAGTCGATCGAAACAGCGCATCTGTTAAAAGCACTGCTATTGGTAGACGAAAATGTGGTAAGCCACCTGCTCAAAAAACTGAACGTAAACATCAAACACGTTGAGGACGAGCTGGACAAACAAATCGATGCTTTCCCTAAGGTGAGCGGTAGCAATATCTATCTTGCTTCCTCAACCAATACCGCTTTGCAAAAAGCGCAGTCGTACCTGAAAGAGTTTAAAGACGAGTTTGTGTCCATCGAACACATGCTGTTGGGTATACTGAACGCGAATGACAAAACCGCGGCCCTGCTTAAAGATCAGGGCGTAACCGAAAAGGACCTTAAAACGGCCATCACCGACCTGCGCGGCAACGCGCGGGTGACCGATCAAAATGCCGAGGCGACGTACAATGCCTTAAACAAATACGCACGCAATCTCAATGAGTTTGCCGAATCGGGGAAACTTGACCCAGTGATCGGTCGTGACGAAGAAATCCGCCGAGTCATCCAGATCCTTTCTCGCCGTACGAAGAACAATCCGATCTTAGTGGGTGAGCCGGGCGTAGGTAAAACGGCTATCGCCGAAGGGATTGCGCACCGCATCATCAAAGGTGACGCGCCGGAAAACCTGAAAACCAAGACGGTGTACTCGCTGGATATGGGTGCATTGATCGCCGGAGCGAAGTATAAGGGCGAGTTTGAAGAGCGGCTCAAAGCGGTGGTAAAAGAAGTGACCCAAAGCGATGGAGAGATCATCCTATTCATCGATGAGATCCATACGCTGGTCGGTGCCGGTGGTGGCGAAGGCGCAATGGATGCGGCCAATATCCTCAAACCTGCTTTAGCGCGCGGCGAGTTACGCGCGATCGGCGCCACTACGCTCAACGAATACCAAAAATATTTCGAAAAGGACAAGGCCCTGGAGCGTCGCTTCCAGAAGGTGATGGTGGAGGAACCGGACACGCAGGATGCCATCTCTATCCTGCGCGGCCTCAAGGAGCGCTATGAAACGCATCACAAGGTGCGCATCCTCGATGAGGCCATCATCGCGGCGGTAGAACTGTCGCAGCGGTACATTGCCGACCGCTTCCTGCCGGACAAAGCGATCGACCTGATGGACGAGGCCGCTTCCAAACTCCGGCTGGAGATGGATTCCGTACCGGAAGCGGTGGATGAAATCGAGCGCCGCATCATGCAGTTGGAGATCGAGCGGGAAGCCATCAAGCGGGAGAACGACACCAAAAAGGTGGAAGAGCTCAGCAAGGAAATCGCCAACCTCAGCGCCGACCGGGACTCCCTGCGTGCCGCATGGCAGAGCGAAAAGACGTTGGTAGATAACATCAACCAAGAGCTGGAACAAATCGAACATTATAAGATCGAAGCGGACCAAGCCGAGCGGGCGGGCGATTACGGCCGTGTCGCCGAAATCCGGTACGGGCGGATCAAAGAATCGCAGGACAAGGTCGAATCACTCAAGGCATCGCTGGCTGAAAAACAAAGCGACAGCCGCATGCTCAAGGAAGAGGTGACCGCCGAAGACATTGCCGGTGTGGTGTCACGCTGGACAGGTATCCCGGTAACCAAAATGGTGCAAAGCGAACGCGATAAATTGCTACATCTTGAAGAAGAATTACACAAACGCGTAGCCGGACAGGAAGAAGCCATCGGGGCCATTTCTGATGCCATCAGGCGATCGCGCGCCGGGCTGAGCGATAAACGGCGGCCGATCGGGTCATTCATCTTTCTCGGCACCACGGGGGTTGGCAAGACGGAATTGGCTAAGGCCCTGGCTGAATTTCTATTCAACGACGAACAGTCGATGGTACGCATTGACATGAGCGAATACCAAGAGCGGCACTCCGTCTCGCGCCTGATCGGTGCGCCTCCGGGATATGTAGGATACGACGAAGGAGGACAGCTTACCGAGGCCATCCGGCGCAGGCCGTATGCTGTCGTGTTGCTGGACGAGATTGAAAAGGCGCATCCCGATGTCTTCAACATCCTCCTGCAGGTGCTGGATGATGGCCACCTGACGGACAATAAAGGGCGTGTGGTCAACTTCAAGAACACCATCATCATCATGACCTCCAACATCGGGTCGCACCTCATCCAGGAGAATTTCAGCCAACTGGATGAATCCAACAAGGATGACATCGTAGCTAAAACGCAAAATGAGGTCTTTGAGGTGCTTCAGAAAACGATCCGGCCGGAGTTTCTTAACCGGATAGATGAGGTCATCATGTTTACCCCTCTCAGCCGTGGGGAGTTAGGTAAGATCGTACAGCTTCAGTTCAGCAAGGTACAGCAGCAACTGGACGAAATGGGTATACACCTCACGGCAAGCGAAGAAGCGCTCGATTGGTTGGCCCAATTGGGATATGACCCGCAGTACGGCGCGCGCCCGCTTAAGCGCGTGATCCAAAAACATATCCTCAACGAACTATCCAAGGAAATCTTGGCCGGCAACATTGACAAAGAAGCAAATATTAGGCTCGATATGTTTGATAACAAATTTGTATTTCTAAATGAAAAGCAAGAAGCGTAACGTGTGATACGCTGAAGACGATAAGTACCGGCAATACATGGGTCGTAGGCATGGCTTACGGCCCATCGTACTTTTTAGCACAATTTTTGGTACCTTTACCAAAAGCATCAGTACCAAACGGTCATGCCTACACAACAGATACAATCCACCGGAGGTGTGCGGCGCAAGGTTATCTTCGTATTTCTCACTTGCGCAGTCGCATTGGCATTGGCTTGGTTTATCAGCCGGGTGGCCTTTACTGAAATGATGGACACCGTGGAAAACATCACCACCCCCAATCCTAAATTGGAACTGGTGAGTACCATTTCACGGGATATCATGCGGCTTGACCAGTTGCAACGTTCGCAGGCGTTTCTAAGCACGAACACTTCCTATCGCAGCTTTTCCAATGAATCAGCCGCCATCATCGGTTCCTTGGACTCGTTGATGCAACTGTATGCAGGTGATGATATCCAGCAGGCCCGGATCGATTCCGTGAAAATCCTGCTTCATGAACGCGATAAATTGTTCAACTCCTACGTCAAGGTGCGGGAAAAGGTCGTCGATGGTCGGGAATTTTCAGAGCAGCTGCAGTCACTGAGTGGCCTCCTATATGAACCAACCCCGGACAGCGCGATTGTCCAAATCTCCAAGAGGCGAGAAGTCACCATTGGTGGCGAACCGAGCACCGAAGTAATTCCGCTGGATACCCTGCAGCCGACCAGCAATGAGGACGATCGCGGACTCTTCTCCCGCTTGTTCGGCAAACGGAAGGAAGCACCGCAGCCCCAGCTCACGCTTCCTCGGCAGATTGAACCGAGGCAAAAAATCGAAGAGGAAATCACCGTAGACACCATCCGGGCCTTCAAGCATGATAGTACCCTCGCCCGTATTGACAGCGCCGTACAGCTATTTCAGTTACAGCAACAGCAGCAGCGGGAATCATTCATCGATCGAGAAATTGATTTAACCATTGCGGGCAACATCCTGATCAGCAACATGTTGAGCATTCTTCATTCCGTGGAAAACGAGGCCATGCAACAAATGGAAGTAGACAATCAACAGGCGAAAGCCGTCGTGAACGACAGTGTGTGGCGTATCGGCGCAATCATGCTTGCCTTTTTTGTCATCACGGCCTTCATGGTATATTTGATCTTGGGCGACATCCGTCGGAATAATGCGTATCGCATGGCACTGGAGATTGCGAAAGAGGAAGCCGAATACCACGCTGCCGCTAAGCAGCGCTTCCTGGCCAACATGAGCCACGAATTGCGTACACCGCTCCAGTCCATCATCGGCTATTCCGAACAGCTCAAACAAGAACATCGTGCGGAAGACACCAAGATAGACGCCATCTACCAGTCGTCGGAGCACCTGCTCCAGATCGTCAATGAGATATTGGATTACAGCCGCATCACCTCGGGCAAGATTACACTCAATGAAAGCACCTTTTCGGTGGAGGGTCTGGCAAATAACGTGGTTTCCGTAATGAAAACGCAGGCACAAGCCAAGGGATTAGACTTGGTATTCAACATGCGCATTTTAGGATCGGGGTACGTGCTGGGCGATGCCTTTCGGATCAAGCAGATCCTGTTTAACCTGCTCAGCAATGCCATCAAGTTTACCGACCACGGAAGGGTGACGCTGCACCTAAGCACCGTGGTGTATGCCGAAAAAACTGAATTGAACATCGTCGTTAAGGACACCGGCAAAGGGATACCCACAGAAGACCTGGAGCGGATATTCAATGATTTCGAGCAGTCCGAAAATGCCAATTCCGGCGTTCATTTTGGTAGCGGACTGGGCCTCAGCATCGTCAAGGCGATCTGCGAAAGCATGAATGGCCATATTCGCGTAGAAAGCAAAAAAGGGTTCGGCTCGGTTTTCAGGGTCAACCTGCCGTTGGAAACAGCTGAAGCGGTGGTTGCCGAAGCGGCTCCGGATAGGCTGCACGAGGCGAAGGCATCCGAGGGCCGTGTGTGGATCATCGATGACGACCGGTTGATTTTGGGATTGTGTCAAAACATCTTGGACAAATACGGTGTCAGCTACCGGTGTTTCACCTCACCTAAGGACGTGCTGGCGACGGACTGGGATCCTGCGGTTAAGATCGTATTGATGGACATCCGGATGCCCGAAATGGATGGCACGCAACTCAACCGGGAACTGCGCCGGAAAATCGACACCGTAGGCGTAAACATTTATGCGTGTACGGCACAGGTCCTGCCGGAAGAACAGGAACACATCCTCGCGCAGGGGTTTGACGGACTGCTGCTCAAACCGTTCAAAGAAGCTGATCTGCTCCAACTGCTGGACATCACACCGATGCAAGGCAATACCGGCCGCCATGTGACGCACAGCCAGTCATTGGCATCGGACGATGAAGCGGAGGCCAACAACATCATTTCGCTTTACACCCGGGATACCACTGCGGACATAACGGCATTGCGGGATTACTATGAGAGACGCGACCTCCCAAATGTGGAACTATTGCTGCACCGCATTGCCGGGCGCACTGCCCAAATCGGTGCAGATAAGATCGCTTTTCATCTGCGGAAGATGGAAATCGATGCCCGCAACGACGAGCTGCCTCCGATAGCTGAATTTGAACGGACGCTCACCCAGCTAACCGAATTGATACAGCAATTGCAGATCCAGGGCAGCTTCGATGCGGTGAGCGTTTAATTTATTACCTTTGGCAAAACACATCGTATGCCTCACACACCTCCCCCAGCTCAGAAAACACCTGCTGACGCGTTCGACCGGCTGTTGACCGTGCTCCATACATTGCGCACTGAATGCCCGTGGGACAGGAAGCAGACCATGGAGACCCTGCGTCACCTCAGCATCGAAGAAATGTACGAACTTGGCGACGCCATCCTGGATAACGACCTCGTCGAGGTGAAAAAGGAATTGGGTGACCTCATGATGCACCTGGTTTTCTACGCGCGGATTGCGGAAGAACAAGGGGCCTTTGACATGGTGGATGTGCTCAACGGCGTCTGCGAGAAACTCATCTCCCGCCATCCGCATATCTACGGCGATGTAGATGTGAACGATGAGGAAGACGTGAAACGCAATTGGGAACAGCTTAAACTCAAGGAAGGGAACAAGTCGGTGCTGTCCGGCGTGCCGCATTCCCTGCCTGCCCTGGTAAAAGCCTACCGCATTCAAGATAAGGTGCGGGGTGTCGGATTCGACTGGGAAGAAAAACAACAAGTGTGGCAAAAGGTAGAAGAGGAATTGGCAGAATTCAAACACGAGTTCGATGTCACCAGTCACTCGCCCATCGACACAGAAAAGGCGGAAGCCGAATTCGGCGACCTGCTCTTTTCGCTGGTCAACTACGCCCGTTTCATCGGCATCAACCCCGAAAATGCATTGGAGCGTACCAACAAGAAATTTATCAGGCGATTTGCCCATTTAGAAGCGCGCGCCAGTGAAACCGGCAAAAGTCTCCGGGATATGAGCCTGGCCGAAATGGATGTTTATTGGGAGGAAGCCAAAAAATTATAGTTCCCCATGCTGGAATATATTTTCAGCAGCACCCTGCTTTTTCAGCAGCACAAAATGCGAACGAACCGCTTTCATCGCTGGGTAACAGGTATAAGGCAGGTTGTATTCCTGTGCGTATCGTTTGATGATGGGCGTGATGTAGGGGTAATAGGTATGCGCCACATGCGGAAATAGGTGGTGCGCCACATGGTGCGTAAAACCGCCAAAGAGGAAATTGGCAATCGGATTATCCGCACTGAAATCCTTGGTGACCATCATCTGGTGCTCGGCCCAGGTCACGTCCATTTTACCATCTGCCGGGGGCAACGGAAAAATAGCCGTTTCGTCGACATGCGTTGAAATCAGGGCGATCACCCCGAGCATGCTGCCGAATATGTGCATGGCTAACCATCCCAGTACGATCATATACCACGGCTGCTCGAGCACCATCAGCGGGATACCGATCAAATAAAACAGGTTGAAAGCTTTGGCCGCAAACAGCCTGTAATATTCAACCTTCGGAATCTTCATGATGCGCTTAATGTAATTGTCCTTCGTGCCATAGAAATCCTTAAAATCACGGATAAACAGCCAATTAAGGGTATATAAAGGATACAGCAAAAACATATAAATGTGCTGATATCGATGTTGTTTCAAATACTCACTGTCCGGAAAGATCCTCACCATGTCGCTCTGTTTGATGTCCGTATCCCAATGCTGGATATTTGGATACGGATGATGCAATACATTGTGGCGTTTGCCCCAAACCCAACTGTTGCTGCCGAAGAGTTCCAACACATACATAAACCATTGGTTATGCTTGCGTTTTTTGAACACCGCTCCATGTGCGGCGTCATGAAATGCATTGATAAACAGCATGATCATCGAAAAACCCAGCAGGATATAACACAAAAACAAGAATGGCGTATAATTTCCAAGCAATAGAATGGCGGTGTAGCACCCGAAATAAAGAAAAAGTAGGAAATATGTTTTTACGATATTGCGCCGTTGGATACGTTTGTCTCCCAATACCTTTTCCTGCACTTCTTTTTGGAGCTTTTTAAAGAAATCGTCCGGTCCCGGTTTTTTATATGTAGGTTTTATGAGTGTGTCCATATACAACCGCTATTAGTTCTTTCTAGGACAAAAATAAGGATAATAGGTCATAATTCCTTATTTTCGCGACCAATATGGAAACAGTCGTAAGCGGCATACGCAGTACAGGGAAATTACACTTAGGTAACTATTACGGTGCGATCAAAAACTTCGTGCAGATGCAACATGAGCATCACTGCTATTTTTTTATTGCCGACCTGCATGCGTTGACCACCCACCCCACGCCGGAAAATTTGTATGCCAATGTCCGCCAGGTAGTCGTTGAGTACCTGGCCGCCGGCATCGATCCGGAAGTAGCGACCATCTATATTCAATCCGATGTGCCCGAAGTCGCGGAATTGTACCTTTACCTCAACATGAACGCTTACCTGGGCGAACTCGAACGGGCTACTTCCTTTAAGGATAAAGTGCGCGCGAATCCGGACAATGTTAATGCCGGACTGCTCACCTACCCTGTGCTCATGGCAGCCGACATCCTACTGCACCGGGCGGCCAAAGTACCCGTTGGCAAAGATCAGGAACAGCACCTCGAAATGACCCGCACGTTTGCCAACCGGTTTAACCGGATGTACCAAACGGAATATTTCACCGAGCCGCATGCATTTTCGTTTAGCAAGCAGCTTGTCAAAATCCCGGGTTTGGACGGCAGAGGCAAGATGGGCAAGTCCGAGGGCGAAGCCAATGCCGTATATTTATCCGATTCGCCAGAGGCTATCCGCAAGAAGGTCATGCGTGCGGTTAGTGATAGCGGACCGACCGAACCCAACCAACCAAAACCGGAAGCGATCCAAAATTTATTTGCCTTACTCGCGGCGGTGTCGACTCCGGACACGGTAGCGCATTTTGACGACTTATACAATCGCTGCGAAATACGCTACGGCGACCTCAAGAAACAATTGGCCGAAGACATAATTGCAGCGACAGCGACCGTGCGCGAACGTATCCATGAAATTTCCAATGATAACGAGTATATTAGCAAAGTGATCCGTCAGGGAAACGAAAAAGCACGCGAAAGTGCACGCAAGACCGTGGCGGATGTGCGGGAAATTATCGGATTTAGGAAATTTTAGCTATGCACATCGCCATCGTAGGAAACATCGGAGCCGGCAAAACCACGCTTACCAAGTTGCTGGCCAACCACCTCAAATGGGAGCCCCAATTTGAGGCGGTGGAAGACAACCCCTATCTGGAAGATTTCTACAGTGATATGAAACGGTGGGCATTCAACCTGCAGATCTATTTCCTCAACAGCAGGTTTAGGCATATCGTACAGCTGCAGCAAAAAGAGATCAACATCATCCAGGACCGCACCATTTATGAAGATGCCTATATCTTTGCAGAAAACCTGTATGATATGGGACTCATGAGTGCGCGCGACTTCGAAAACTACAGCAACATCTTTGAGAGCATTGTCTCGTATATCAAACCACCTGACCTGCTGATCTACCTGCGGGCTTCGGTACCTACCTTAGTAGACAACATCCAAACGCGGGGCCGGGAGTACGAAGCCAATATCCGCCTGGACTACCTGTCTAAGCTCAATACCAAATATGAAAAGTGGATCAAAAACTACAAGGACGGGAAACTGCTCATACTGGACAAGGATAAGCTGGACTTTGCCAAGAACCCTGAAGACCTTGGCTTTGTACTACAGAAGATAGAAACCGAATTGTTTGGGTTATTTTGATATGAAGATCATCGGCATCATTCCAGCACGTTATGCGTCAAGCCGTTTCCCCGGTAAGCCCCTCGTTGATATTCAGGGCAAGAGCATGGTACAGCGGGTATACGAGCAGGCCACCAAAAGCGAGCGCCTTCACGAAGTGGTCGTCGCTACCGATGATGAACGTATTTTTTCGCATGTCACCGCATTTGGCGGAAAGGTCTTGATGACCGCCGATACCCACCAAAGCGGTACCGACCGGTGTGCCGAAGTACTTAGCGTCTATGCTGGTTTTGACATTGCCATCAACATCCAAGGAGACGAGCCGTATATCGACCCCATCCAAATCGAGCTTGTCGCTGGATGCTTCGAAAATCCCGATGTTCAAATCGCCACGCTGGTCAAAAAAATAACTGCGCTTAGTGAACTTTATAATACCGGCATACCTAAGGTGGTCGTTGACCGCACCGGGCAGGCCATTTATTTCAGTAGGCAAACCATTCCGTTCCAGCGGAATGCGCCCTCTCAAGATTGGCTTCATTTACATCCCTATTATAAACACATCGGCATCTATGGCTACCGCGCCTCCGTATTGGCCGAGCTGACCAAACTTCCCGTCTCTTCTTTGGAGAAGGCCGAGGCGCTGGAGCAGTTGCGGTGGGTCGAAAACGGGTACACCATCCAAACGGCGGAAACCACCCTGGAAACCATTGCAGTGGACACCCCCGAAGATCTGGAAAGGCTTAAAGCCTTCCCACAATCTCCCGAAAATTCGTAACGCTCTGGGCCACATCTGGGGCATTGTTTTCCCAATTGTGCTCATACTCCGCCGAAATATTGCCCTTGAAACCCTGGCGTTTCAATTCAGCGATCACCCCTTCCACGTTGCACACGCCCGTACCCCAATGCACGTCATGTGTTTTAGCCGATTTTTCGGCCAAGTCCTTGAAATGCAGACTGACGACATGCCCCTCTAATTTCTTCAGAGATTCCAACGGATCCAAACCCGACCGCACCCAGTGGCCGATATCCGCACAGGCTCCCACATACTCGCTGTTGGTTTTGGCAATGGCGTCCAGCACAGTGGCAGGATCCCAGTAGTGGCTAGGCTGCGGGTGGTTGTGTATACCCACTTTGATCTTGTATTGGTTAGCCAGCTGACCGATCAACGGAAGAAATTCTTCGTTGGGTTCAGAGTTGATGACCTTGATGCCCATCGCTTTGGCAAAGGCAAACAATTGTTTCCACTCCTCCTCGGTGTTACCATTGACGACACCAAAGGCACACAGCTTCACCTTTTTCTTTTTCAACGCCTTTAAGATCGCTTTCCGCTTGTCAGCGTCCATCTTGTAGTCCATCTTCCCTTCTATTCCACCGCCGATCTCCTGCCCGTTAAACGCTTCCACCGAATTCAAACCCGCGCTGATGGTCTTGTCTACCGCTTCAAAGAATGTAAACCTGTTGAAAGTATACGTTTGCGCAGACAGGTACCAACCCAATTTCTTCTCCGGTTGTTGGGCCTTCAACGCCGACACGCCCATCGCCATAGCGATAACCGTCGTCAAGACAAATACATTTAGATGCTTCTTCATTGCTTATTTAATTTTAGTTTATAATGTCATGATTTCATGAATCCATTTGGTTACCGATGCGCTTCGTAGCGGAAGGGACGCACCGACGCTCGCAGGAAGCGTAATTGGCTTTCTGGCAGGGACTCAGCCTTGCGCAACACATCAATGGCCCCATCCAACTGCGCCGATGTCCGTATCCCCAGGGCCGCAGTCGCCACGGCCGGATGTGCCCATACATAGCCCATTGCCACATCAAGCGCCGTCCGCCCGGTTTCCGTAGCAACTTTCGCCACCGCCTTTGCCGCCCTTAAGACCTCCCCCTCCGTATACTGCAAATAGCTATCGGCCGGTTTGCCCGCCAGCAATCCCTGCGCGATGGCGCCCCGGCAAATGACACTGATCTCGTGCTCCCGGAGCAAGTCCAGCAGGGCCTCTTCCGGCCGGTGATCGAGCAGGCTGTATTGCATCATCACGCTGACGATGTTTGAGCGCCTGACGTACTCCCTCACTACATTCGGTCGGATAGACGAAATACCATACCAACGGATCTTTCCCTCCTGTTTGAGCTGCTCAAAGGCTTCGATCGTTGCATCGATGGGATCCTCAATAGTACCACCGTGCAGCTGATAGAGATCAATATAATCCGTTTTCAGCCGTTTCAGACTTTGTTCCGCACTACCCAGGATATATTCCTTACGCGGATTCCAGTCCCAGCCGCTACCGTCGGCACGCCATTGGTTGCCCACTTTCGTTGCGATGATAACCGATTTTCGGATCGGCTTGAGCGCCTCCCCCACGTACAACTCATTCAGCCCCTTTTGGTACAGATCGGCCGTGTCGAAATAATTGATACCCGCATCCGCCGCCTTTTGCAGCAGGTCCTTATAAACCGTTGCGTTTTCGCCCAGAGACATGCAGCCGAAGCTGACCGGGCTTACATATAAATCCGATTTGCCTAACTGGTTCATTCGGTCTGTTCGGCCGATGTTTCCACCGCCGGTATATCTTTTGTCGCTTTCTTTACCGAGATAAGTTCCACTTCAAACACCAGCGAGCTGTAAGGGGGGATATCCTGTCCAGCCCCGCGCTCGCCATAGCCCAGCTCATAGGGTATATAAATCCGATAATGTGCCCCTGCGGGCATGAGCTGCAGCCCCTCTTGCCAACCGGGTATCACCCGGTCAAGCGGGAATGTTGCCGGCTCCCCCCGGTCGTATGAGCTGTCAAACACCCGGCCATCGCTCAATTGCCCTTTATAATGCACCGTCACGGTATCATCGAGCGCAGGCTTTTCGCCAGTACCCTCCCGGATAACCTCATATTGGAGCCCGGATGCTGTCGCAACCACCCCTGATCGGGCTTTATTTCCTTCCATAAAAGCGGTGGCTTCGGCCTTAAGCCGCGCGTCTTGTTGCTCTTTGGCGGCGGTAATGGTATTCATGATCAACTCCCGTTCCTCGGCTTCCCCGAAGGCCGGTGCTTTGCCCGCGAATACCTCCGCAATCGCCTGTGCCAGCACCGTCGCATTGATCTCATCAAGGCCTGTCCGTTTCAGATCCCGACCGATAGAGGCACCAAACGCATAAGCCACCGAATCAGCACGGTTTTTCAGCGCGGACGCCTTTGCTGTGTCAGTCTGCTGAGCACCGGCCCATCCAGCATTTATCAACAAACAGCCCACAACACTTGCAATTAGATATTTCATTCGTATCATTAGGATCATCATAACGTTTACACAGCGCGACCAAACTTAGATAAACTTGCACATATATGCAAGGCGATCAATTGCTCATCTGCCGCTCAGGGCGTCTTTGCCCCTAGGTGATTTCTTTAAATCCGGCAAAAATGCGGCCACCGCACCGATGAGCGGCAAATATGCACACAAATGATACACATAGTCGATGCCCTGCCCATCCGCCAGCCGCCCCAACACAGCAGATCCGATGCCCCCCATGCCGAATGCAAAACCAAAAAACAGTCCCGATACCAGTCCCACATTGCCCGGCAGCAGCTCCTGCGCATACACCAGTATCGCCGAAAAAGCAGAAGCGATGATCACGCCGATGATAAACGACAGGATAACTGTCCAAAACAGGTTAGCATACGGAAGCGCCAGCGTAAACGGAGATGCCCCCAAGATGGATAACCAGATCACGTACTTACGGCCGATACGATCGCCTACCGGTCCGCCGATCATCGTACCCGCGGCCACCGCAAAAAGAAACACAAATAGGTATAATTGCGATTGCTGCACAGATACCCCAAACTTATCCATCAGGTAAAAAGTGTAGTAGCTGGTGAGACTTGCAAAATAGAAATATTTCGAAAAAATAAGCACCAACAGCACGACGATCGAAAGGATAACGGTCTTGCGCGGGAGTGGCTGCCGGACGACCTCCTTCACGTTATTTTTCCGGAGGATATAGTTGCGGATCGACTTCGGCTTATACCATTTGCCTACGCGGTAGAGGATCACGATGGCCGTGAGCGCCGCAAACGAAAACCAGATCACATTGAACCGCCCGAACGGGGCGATGAGCATCGCCGCCAACAACGGGCCGATGGCACTCCCCGCATTGCCCCCCACCTGGAATAGCGACTGGGCGAAGCCACGCCGGCCACCGGAGGCCACATAGGCCATACGCGACGCTTCGGGATGGAAAACAGAAGATCCCGCACCCACGAATGCCACAGCCACCAATATCCACTGGTAGCTCGGCGCCAGTGCCATCATCACCAGTCCCGTAAGGCTGAATCCCATACCCACCGGCAACGCATACGGATAGGGTTTGCTATCGGTGATCATTCCGACCAGCGGCTGCAACAAAGAAGAAGACAATTGGAATACCAGTGTAATCAGCCCGATCTGCGAAAAACTCAGGCTGAACGAATCCTTTACAATCGGATAGATCGCCGGGATGAGCGACTGGATGGTATCATTCAGCAGGTGCGAAAAACTTACGGCGAATAGTACAGGATAGATGGTGGCAGATACTTGCTTAGTAACGGTGGATGTTTCGGTGTCCATGAGCACGAAAATGACGTTTGCACAAAGGTAAGAAATCCTTTCATGCTGCCCAGCCCTGTTATCGTAACAAACCTACTAAGTTGTTGCAACAAACCCACTAATACAAATCCATGAAGCACATGTATCCGTTTTCGTACCCGCTATTTTCGTGATCATCGACAGCCGTATCGCTGGAGACAGGGGGTTGTTGAATGGAATCCAGGGGTATCGTTTCGCTGCGGATGATCGCGTCGCTCGCCTTCCTAACATACATGCAGATCACCACCACACCCAGGGCCAATCCAAGGGTCACGACGAATAACTTACATAACAAATGAAATATCAGGTTCATGAAGTTGCAATTAAAGACCCGCACGAGATTTACTATCTATGCGACATGAATGGGATTGTCCAGCGATAAGTCATTATCGCGTTATCATCAAAAAATCGCCAAGCACCGAAAAGCGGGCACTTGGCGAACGTCAGTCAAAGGCACTTCGATTTACAGCATCAGGCTCAGCTTGATTTGAAAGATATTGTTCTTGAATTTCTCCTCACCGTCCCCTTCGTTTGAGGTGTACTCTGCTTTAATAGATCCGGGGAAGTAATCTAAGGCCAAACCAAGTCCTCCGAAACGCACCGTAGCGCCGTAGTTTTGCTTGATTCCAAAATTCCCGGCCTTGGTGACCGCCGAAAAACTTTCCTCATCTTCGGCATCTATCGGCATGAATGAAAAGTACTTCTCGTCGTCATCCTCAGGATTATACGCATAATAGTTCAGCGAATTGAAATAGTAGGTCGCTGCCAGTTGAGCCCTTACATCTACCACCAGCTTACCAATCAAATTAATGGAGATTACCGGGCCCAATTTTGTAGAAGCGGAGCCCGCAAAGAATGATGTCTCGTCTACTTCATAACCATTGTCGATATCCCGTTCGGCAAAATTGCTCCAATCCAATTTATTGTATACGAGCGATAACTGTGTCCAATCCAGACCAATCTTGGTATCAAACGCCGGCAAGAGGCTGGTTTTATTGAAGTAGTAATTGCGGCCGAATTCGAACACATAGCCGCGCTTGGCTCCATAACGGCCATCTAACACGTTGCTCAGGGCAGACGCTTCGCCATCCACCCCGCTACCCCCATTTACAGAAAAATTAGACAGGTCATCTTTCAGTTCCTGTCCGAAATTGCTGAAACCAAGCCTCAGATAGCCACGGCTCAGCTTGGTTTCATTGCGGGTGATCTGGGCATAACTCCAGGTAATGGTTGACAACAGCAATGTCAATAAAAACAATTGTTTTTTCATGATTTAGTATGTGATACGGTTTAAAAAAGGAGAGACAGTCTATGATCAAACCACTAATGAAATGTGAGCTGATTTCCTTGTTTGGTGATTTTGGTAATTTCGGTCATTTGGTCGACATACCATAAATCGGTTTGCGCAGCAAAGCTACTACCAAGTCCATTGACGATTTTCACCTGACATGCTGTACTCGGCGCTGGTACCGAACCATTCAATACGCCGTAATAGTGAATATACACGACATAGGTACCATCGGGCGCATGATCGGGCCAATAAATATTTTCAGGACCGTACCCATCTACGTCATCCCGATCGAGATATCCTCCTGACTGGGAAGTTGGCACTTGAAAGAATACGCGTTCGCCAAAGGGGTCCACAACATGCAAATCGATATCAGATGTGCTATTCCACGACAATGCGACATGTACTACGCCACGGGAATCGGTGAGATCATCAAGATCCTGTGTATCCGTATAAGCCAGTGCTTCAAGTGTCTGGAATATACGCTCAATATCCGTCTCCTGCACGCTTCCCCAAATATCATTAAAATGTCTCCCCAGATTGTCGTGGATATTGCTTGCATTGAATACCCCGAAATCTATATTAAACATGCTTCCTGAATACACTTCACTTACCGACGGGTCACTATGCTCCTGGTGTTCATGGTGAGCTTCAACCACGTCATCAAAAATTTGGCGGTCGGTAACCGTTTTAAGTACATCCAAAATACTGCATCCCGCGTTTCCGCTCCCTGAAAGCTCACTCACATTGCAGAGCTTATCAAACAGCTCATCTTTAAGCGACTGAAGACTGCTTAGCAGTTCTCTCGTTTGCCGGTCAAATGCCTCATCCATCGTTTCATCGCCGTTGGATGCTGCAACAAGGCCACGCGCCCCGGCGGGTAGTACTGCCAATTGACGAGTCATCAAATCAAAGGCAGGCGTTTTGAACGCATTGTTTTTAGACTTCTTTTCACCCGCAATGGCGACTGAAGACAACCGTGGTTCAACCGACATCGAGGGAGTCAAAGAAGCGTTTAAATCCCCGCCAAAGGTCACTTCATCGCTACCGTTTGTGGTTTTCACTTCATACAATAACGTTCCCAAGCGATTTTCCCAATCGTACGAATAGTACCGAAGGTACGAAACCGTTGAACTTTCCTTTAAATACCAGTAGAGGTCTGGCAACCGCTCGTTTGTTGCGGTATTTACCCCATAAAGGAATGCGGGATCCCCTTGGTCGTCCAATATGACCATCCATTCCGTCATACTTTCCTCATCAGCAAGATAAATCTTTTCGATGCGCTGTGGTATGCCATTGGCATTATGACCAATAGCAGTTAGCTGAAACGTTTCATCCTTGATGGTTATCTGCGGTTTATTATATTCCTCCTCAAGGGATGACGGCTGGTAAAAATTCACTTGTACCGCCCCTCGTGGTTCGTCAATCTCCTCGTTGTTGTCCTTTTTGCAGGAAAGGAATGAAACCATCAGCACGCCCATACCGAAGCATAAAAGCATCCTGATCACCTGCGACGTCAATAATAATTGTTTTCTCATGATCTTGATTATTAAAATGAAAACCCAACACCGATGGAAAACACCCGGTTACTCATCTTCACATCAGTTCCATTACTTAGATTACTCAACCCGAGTCCGTATCCAAGATGGACATTCAAGCCGTTGGTCAGCGCATAGCCCGCCAACAGGTTCAGGCCGAAATCCCCCTGCTTCCAATCGGCCTCGTCATCACTTCCAAACTCAATATCTTCCTCCCCCGAATCGGACTCGCCCTCGTACTCTTCCTCCCATTTAGACTTACCGCTTACTGCAAAACCATAATATGGCCCAGCGCCTACAAACACTTCACCGGGCCCAACATCAAACCGACCCACAGCATTTACGGGGATTTCCAGATACATGACATTCCATGTTTCATGGTAAGCATATCCAGCTTCCTCTTCACTCAACTTATATCCTTTACCAGACAAGGTAAGGCCCGGTTGGATGCTGAAATTCGCGTTAATAAAAAA
Source organism: Parapedobacter brassicae (assembly GCF_051400755.1). Classification (NCBI taxonomy): domain Bacteria; kingdom Pseudomonadati; phylum Bacteroidota; class Sphingobacteriia; order Sphingobacteriales; family Sphingobacteriaceae; genus Parapedobacter; species Parapedobacter brassicae. Next base: position 429,333 of record NZ_JBLFFL010000002.1, on the reverse strand, counting down.
ATCAGCCGTTGCTCCGAAATAAAACGACGCGGAGGACTTCAAGTAATCCTGGTACTCATCTGGAAGGGCCTCTCCAGACAGCGAGATGGTCGGTAGGTTAATACCCGCTTTCACCCCAAATTTAACAGGCGATTCTTGAGCAACCGAAAGTCGGGCCAGGCTGGTCAGTAACAGTGTAGATAAAAATAATTTTCTCATGGTTTAAAATTTAAATTGAATGATAAGTTGAGGGCAAATCTACACGGACCGATACACGCACAATAGCGTATCACCCCTTGATCTGCCCCCCGTAAAAACCCGCTTCCCTTCTCCGTATGATCACGGAAAAACAAAAAATACGCGAAAACCGCGGGGAATGTCCGTATATTGGCAAACGGATTAATCAACATAAACAATCAACACCAAAATTTCATTGCATGGAACCGCAAACACCTTTTCCGCATCGGACGTATGTCTCACAAGAAACTGCCACATCGCGAATAATGTGGTATAAAGACCACAAAAAAAAACACTTGGACCGCGTCGTCAGCGCGCTTAATCCAAACCATCAGGAGCGGATATATTTCTATTATCCCAAGGCCGCTGTAATACTGGAACTATTTGATACCTTGATGAAAATAGCGGGGGCCGACGGGGTCCGGGTATACTTCGGCTCGTATGGGAAACATGGAGATCCGGATAACGATGGTAAACTCGCACTCGTCTACGCACCCACTAAGAACATAGCGGGGGTAGACACCGATATCCCCGACTCATTTTATATGGTTCATCCGCAAAAAGGAGCGATATCAATAGCACCACAGGAAGCAAAAATACTGATTACCAACTATCTGGATACCAAGCGAGACAAGCTGACCCCCACCTTATGTGAAGACGATATCAAGGAACAACTGCTGGAGACCAAGCAGATTTTTTTTAATCAATGCCATATAAAGGAAATCAGGGACGAAATCGACTATCAACTGAATAATCAATACGGCGTGTCGGGCATCAAAATCTATATCGCTTCGTACACTAATGTCCCGGTGCAGAGCGAGCATGGACATCGCTACTGCCAACGATTGACCATTCTTTTTGTGTTTACCGACGCAAAACATGAAGACCATCATCTAGAAGGAGTTGATCCCCGCTACCCCGAAAAAGGCGTACCATTCCTTGGCGCACAGGATACAGCATTTCCAATCCCGCCGTATCCGGACAAAGGAAGCACGTTATAGTGGGTACTGGACGTTCTCAAATTTTGGTAAGGTATGTATTTACATTACACCTATCTTTTTTTGTTGTCACTTGCGACCGTATTCGGCATCATAGGCATAAGACGTGGCTTTCCCTTCCAACTAAACGTACTCGCTGTATTACTGATATATACCAGTCTGATAGAATGGAGCACTTTTTTGCAAATCGAAATTTCTGGACCAAAAAGCAATGTACAACGCTATAATTTCTTCATGCTGGCGGAGTATATGTTTTACGCATATTATTTCAAGCAAATCATTCGATCCAGACATGTTGGCTATCTCATTAACGGGTTTCTGTATGTATATCCCGTTTTTTGGTATGCTGTCGTTTTCTTTCTGTTTGAAATCGACGAATGGAACAGCTATGTGTACACCGTCGGTGGTTTGTTCACGGTTTTGTGGGCTATCCTCTTCTGTTATCAAACGCTTGTAAATGAAGGTACCATCCGATACCGATTTTACAGCGATTTTTGGATAGCTGTAGGCTTGGTTTTCTTTTACACCTGTGGACTGCCTTATATGGGCATGTTCAATTTCTTGACTAAAAACCATGCTACGCTGGCGAATTTCTTAAAGCAATTACTTCAGATTTCCAACATTGTGATGTATTCGCTATTTTGCTATGCATATTTATGTCAAATGATCAATACCAGGAAATCCTGATCGTTATCTGTTCAGGCGTTGTCTTATTTATCCTTCTTGTGGGGGTGATTGTCTTTACCATGCTGTATCACCAGAAAAAAAAATTCCAGCACCACCAAGAAAAGCAAACCATGGATGAAGCCTATCACAAACAACTCCTCCAGGCGCGCTTGGAAATGCAGGAAGCGACCTTCAACACCATCAGCCGGGAAATACACGACAACGTGGGGCAATTGCTCAGCCTTGCCAAGGTACAGCTGAACATTGCCGAGCAGCATGAGCAGATAGATAAAACCCTGCTCGAGGAGATCAAGCACAACGTCGGCCAGGCAATGGCCGATCTGCGCGACATCGCCAAGAGCCTCAGCAGCGAGCGCCTGCAGCAGGTCACCCTATCCCAAGCCGTATCGCAAGAATTGCAGCGGATGAGTCGGGGAGGCGTGATGAAATGTACCACAGCGATCAAGGGTACAGAAAGGCCGTTGCCTGAGCAATCTAAAATCATCCTGTTCCGCATTATCCAGGAAAGCCTCCAAAATGTATTGAAACACGCTAAAGCCCATGAAATCCATGTAGCGTTTGACTTCGACGAGAATGGAGTAAGCATCGCAATCCGCGACGATGGAAGCGGCTTTGATCCGGCAAGCGCCGGTCAAACCGGGCTGGGCCTGCAAAACATCATCAGTCGCGCCGCGCTGATCGGCGGCACGGCCACCATCAACAGTATCGTTAACCAAGGCACCACAATCACCTTAGAAATACCCTTATGCCTGATACCAAGCACATCGCCATTGTAGATGACCATGCCCTATTTCGCAAGGGACTGGCCGCGCTCATCAATTATTTTCCCGGCTACAAGGTGCTGTTTGAAGCAGCCAACGGACGGGATTTTATCAACCGCTTACAAACCTCACAGCTACCGGATATTGTCCTGTTGGACATCACCATGCCCGAGATGGACGGATACACCACAGCTGAATGGCTTCGGACAAATCATCCATCCGTCAAAACACTGGCCTTGAGCACCATGGATACTGAAACAGCCATTATCAAGATGATTAAGCACGGGGCCAAAGGATATGTACTCAAGGATGCTGAGCCCACCGAACTGCGGCGGGCGTTTGACGATGTACTAGCATTGGGCTACTTTTTCAACGAATTGATTACTCGTAAGGTCATGCAATCGGTGCATGCGCTAACCGAGGATTCAGCCATCCGCATGTTCGTGAAACTAACCAACCGCGAAATCGAGTTTTTGAAACAAGTTTGCTCCGAAAAAAGCTACGCCGAAATCGCCGACGAAATGTGTGTAAGTCCCCGAACGGTTGAGGGCTACCGCAACGCCTTGTGTGAGAAGCTGCAATTAAAGACCAGGACGGGGTTGGCCATCTACGCCATTAAGAATGGGATTGTACCGCTGTAAAATATTACTGACCAATTAAATGGATCATTTTGGCTTCGATCGTAGACAAGCCGAAATGTCTTTTGACGCTTGAGAACGTTCGTTAGTATTCCTCTTCCTCGAGCACCTCAGCCTGGGCAAGTGCCGTAGGCTTTTTCTTTCCGGTGATCATATTCACCAGTACAGGCGCGGTAGCCAGCACCACGATGCCCATGATCACATACTCCAGGTTCTCTTGCACCCATTCGTTTTCGCCGAGGAGATAACCCAAGGTCACCAGGCTGCCCACCCAAAGGATGCCACCCACCACGTTATACAGGGCAAACTTCTTGAAGTCCATTTCCACGATGCCTGCCACAATCGGGGCAAACGTGCGCACCACCGGCAAGAAACGTGCAAGGATGATCGCCACCCCTCCCCGCTTATGGTAAAACTCCTGCGCTCTCAAAATATATTCCTTCTTGAAAAGCCAGTTATCCTTCTGTTTCAACAGCCGATGCCCAAAGTATTTGCCACACCAGTAACCTACGAAGTTGCCCAAGATGCCCGCAGCGCCGATCAGCGCGATCCAATACAACAATGTAAGCACGGAGTCCACCGGCCCAAGCGTCAGGTTGGCAATGATGATGCCCGCGATAAACAAGATCGGATCCCCCGGCAGGAAAAACCCGATGAGAATACCCGTTTCGGCAAAAACGATAAACAACAATAAATAAAGACCGCCATGTGCAACAATCCAGTCCGGATTGGTGAGGTTGTTCAAGAAATCTAAAAACTCAGCCACTGATCACAAAATAAAAACAAAGGAACGAACGAATACTGGAAAGATGTTGTATAAAACCGTGCCATGATCGGCCAGCCGCTATCGAGACGCTAAATATTCGTTCAAAATGGCAAAGCGTTGACAATCATGATCACGGGTTATCTGCCAAAAACGATCCATACCATTTGCCGGAATCCTTTACGATCCGCCGCTGTGTCTCGAAATCCACATGCACCAATCCGAATCGCGGATGGTATCCCTCCGCCCATTCAAAATTGTCGAGCAGTGTCCACACAAAATAGCCATGCACATTCAGCCCTTCGCGCTTGGCGCGCAGCACCTGTGCGAGGTGATCTTGCAGGTATTGAATGCGCAGCGCATCATGCACGGCACCGCTTTCGACTGTATCCGGAAAAGCCGCACCGTTTTCTGTAATGTAGATATCGGGCACATTAGGATAGGCGCTGAATTTATTGATCATTTCATAGATCGACTCGGGATACACCTCCCATCCCATCTCGGTGATGAGCGGTACCTTGCGTTTTTTGGCTGGTACCAGCTGTGCTTGCAGGTAGGGTACAAAATAGGAGTGCCGTACCAGTTCACGGGTATAATTCTGGATGCCGATGAAGTCAAAATCAAATGGCAAAAGCACCTCATCTCCCGCCCGCACGTAGCTTTCGATCCCTCCCAGAGCCTTCAGATCAGCTGTGGGGTAGCCCAGTCCCAATACCGGCTCGATAAAGAGGCGGTTAATCAAGGCATCGGCCCGTTTAGCGGCATCCACATCACGCCACCTGCTGCTGTAGGGGTGTATACTTGAGCAGCTGAAGGTGGTGCCAATCCGGGCCCGGCTCATCTCCGCTCGCATGAGCCGTCCCACCGTGCCCATGGCTAAAGCTGCATGGTGCGCCGCCGGAAAGAAATTACGCAAGCCGGTGAGACCGGGCGCATGCACGCCAAAAAAATAACCAGCACCGGTAAATACGGCTGGCTCATTCAGCACCATCCAGTGCTGCACGCGATCGCCCAGGCTTTTCACTGCCCGGGCAGCATATTCCGATATCCAGTCAAGCACATCCCGATTGGTCCACCCGCCCTTATCTTGCAAGGCTTGCGGGAGGTCCCAATGGTATAGGGTCACCCACGGCACAATGCCCTGTTCCAGACAATGGTCTACCAATCGCTCGTAAAAATCCATCCCCCTGGCATTGTATCGGCCGACGCCATCGGGAAAGATACGGGGCCATGACAGCGAGAAACGGAAATTCGGAATGTGCATGCCCTTTATCAACGCGACATCGTCTCGGTATTGGTTGTAAAAATCACAAGCTGTGCGCGCATCGTGAACGTGTTTAACCTTGCCCTTTTTGCTGGAAAACACATCCCATATAGACAATCCTTTGTCGGCCTCGTCCCATGCGCCCTCCGTTTGAAATGCGGCACTGGAGACGCCCCACTGAAAATCAGATCCGAAGTCTGCTTTTACCATTTACCTATACCAATGCGTTGGATACATGTGTTTCCAGCAGTTCATCGATGATGGACTGTGTACAATCGGGATAATCCACCGAAACCGTACGGCGGCTATTCAGCCAAGTCTCTATGGTGAGGTCGTTTTTGGGTTTCAGGTTTTTGATCACAGGCACCCCCATTTCCTCCAATGCCGCCGCATTGAGGTGCTGCTCATATTGGTTCTTCATCGGCACCACCAATAGTTTCTTTTGCAGAAACAAGGCTTCCGCCGGTGTTTCAAATCCGGCACCGCACAAGACCCCGGCTGAGGTCGCCATGCTTTGGATAAATGCCTCATTGGCGATGGGCTGCACGCTTACATTGCGCATCTCAAACGGCTTTTTGTTATGTTTGGAAAAAACCTGCCAGTGAACATCCGGAAAACGCATCAGGTGCTTGAGTAATCGCGCATCGTCATATGCAGGGAGATAAACGGTGTAATGACCGTTGTCTGCCACAGCCAACTGACGGACCTGCTGACGGATGACCGGCGTAAAAATCCGGTGGTTATAGCGTTTGAAGTGGAATCCGTAGTTGATCGTAGCTGGCGCGTAATTCTTCAAGATAAACTTGCCCAGCATATCCTGCTCCTTTGGCTTCGGGGCCTGCAGGTCCATGGCTGCCGCTTGGTGGCTCAAACCGACGCATATCTTTTCCCGCGTATTGCAAGCCCAGGCCGATATCGGTTCGAAATCATTGATAATCAAATCGTATTGTTCTATCGGCAAGTTATTGACCTCATGGACTAACCGACGCACGGTGGAGCTCATGAATGTTCTCCACAGATCCACGCCCCCCTTTTTTCCAAAAATGAAACTGAGTCCATGCATGCGGTATTTAACGGGAAAAGGCAAGGTCAGGTCAGCCTGTATACCGCTCACCAGCACATCCACTTCGGCCCGCCGTTGCAGGCAGGGCACTACATCCATCGCACGGCTCAAGTGGCCGTTGCCCGTACCTTGTACTGCGTAGAGAATTTTCATATGAATACGAGACATCAGACGGGAGACATCAGAGAATTACAACTTCTCACGCTGATGACGCGATTAATGCCTAAATGCTGAAGCCAAAAAACGCAAAAAAATACGGCTTTTCAAACTTCCGAACCAACTTAGCAACCTTTTCATAGCATCCGTATATTGATGTACACGAATTTGGCAATTTGATATTACTCCAATATTAAAAGCCGGTGAAGGATTTGTAATATTTTAACGAATATACTAATTTTATTTCATGAACCGAATCTGCCTATTACCATTAGCCGCTATGGCCGTAATCCTGCTTTCATCGTGGGGTTTCCACGCGCATAAGCTCATCAACCGAATGGCCGTGTTTACCTTGCCAGCGGATATCGCCGGTTTTTACAAGGACCGGGTGGACTACATGACCGAACATGCCATCGATGCCGATAAGCGGTGCTATGTCGATACCAACGAATCGTTCCGCCATTTCATTGATGCCGACGAATACGGTGAGCAGCCTTTTGATACCATTCCCATCCACTGGACGGCCGCCGTTGATAAGTTCTCCGAGCGCCGGTTGCTCGCCTCGGGCATCCTCCCCTGGCAAATCAACCGGAGCTATCGCAACCTCGTCGACGCGCTCAGCAAGCATGACATTCGGCGGGTCCTGCGCCATTCCTCCGATATTGGCCACTATTTGGCCGACGCGCATGTGCCCTTGCATACCACCAGCAATTACAATGGACAGAAGACCAACCAAGTGGGCATCCATGCCTTTTGGGAAAGCAGGCTGCCCGAACTATTTGCCGACCAGTATGATTTCATGGTGGGGCGGGCCCGTTATGTCGAGTCGCCGGTGGAAGAAGCCTGGCGGATTGTACGGGAGAGCCATGCCTTGGTCGATTCGGTATTGGGCATTGAAGCCCGACTAAGTGCGGCATTTCCCGCCGATCGCAAGTACGGTTACATCGAGCGCAACCGCATCCTGATCCGTACCTATTCAGACGCCTATTCGGCAGCCTATCACGAAACCATGAAGGGTATGGTCGAGCAGCGGATGCGGGGAGCCATCCGCAGCATCGGCAACTTCTGGTATTCGGCGTGGGTAGACGCCGGTCAGCCGGATCTGCGGCAGCTTACCGAGCTGCCCGCAGCCGTAGACTCGGTACCTGCCCCCGCAGAAGGGCAGAAAATCCTCGGGCGGGAAGAATGGCATTAGCCCACTGCCGCCTCCGCCATGATGTCCACCACCTCGGTCAGTTCATGGGGCGTCAAACTGCCGAATCCCAGCCGGATAGCGGTATGTCGCCGCGATTGATAAAGCAGGTAACGGGGCAAAAACAGGTCGCGATGGGCACACAGCCTTCCAAACCGCATGAGGTTCATCTCCTGTGGCCATGCGGTCCAAATGGCCAATCCCCCCGCGGGCATAGCAAAATCCACTACGCCCCGGAGACGGTCCGCCAGTAGGGCGGCCAGTTGGTCGCGACGGGCGCGGTACTCGCGGGTAGTCTTTTGCAGGTAGCGGTGCATCTCCCCTTCTGCGATAAGTTCGCCCAGAGCCAGTTCGGTCAACATATCGCCATGCCGGTCCATGATACCCAATAGTTTGCCCATTTCGCCGATCAGGGCCTCGGGTGCCACGATGAAGCCCGAACGGAAGCCGGATGCCATGGATCGACCGAACGTACCAACGTAGACAACCATCCCTTCCGTGTCGGCGCTGGCCATGGGGAGCAGCGGGCTCCCATCGTAGCGAAAGTCGTAATCGTAGTCATCCTCCAGGATGATAAAGCCGTATTTGGCCGATAGTTCCAGCAACTCAACACGGCGGCGCGCGCTGAGCGTCACCGTCGTTGGGTAATGGTGGTGAGGCGTGATATACAACAACCGGAATGGACGCTGCTCGTAGCGTGCCCGAACAGCCGATACGTCAATGCCTTCTTCGTCTACGGGAACCGTCAGGATGTTCGCCCCCGCTTTTTGGAAGATCATGTTTGTAGCGAAATAGCTCAGCTCCCCTACCACCACGCTGTCACCCGGCGAGATCAATGTTTCGGCTACGATATAGATGCTGAGCTCCAGGCTGCGTGTGACCAGCAGGTTGTTCGTCGCAATATGCAAGCCCCGTGTCAGGTTGAGAAAATTGGCCAGGTTTTCCCGGTAATAGTCGCTTCCCATCAGGTTATGCCCCCCCAGCTTGGTCCTGTTGCCCTTACGTTTCATATTCGTATGCAACAGCCGGGAGAGATAGTCGACATGGGAAAGCCTCGGATCGGGCAGTCCGTCGTCAAGACTATACCGGCAGGGCGACCGGTCGAACGGATTGTCCAGCACATTCCATCGCTTAAAACCGAAACCCGCCTGCTGCGGATACACCGTCAGCGCTGCCCCCTCCTGTCCTGTTAGCCGCCCGGGCTTTTCCCATTGCCCATGCTGCACAAACGTCCCCCGGCTCGGATGCGATACTACCCACCCTTGAGCCGCCAGTTCGTCATAGCTGGCCGCTACGGTATTGCGGTGCAATCCCAGCAATCCGCCCATTTTTCGGCTGCCCGGCAATTTATGGCCGTCCATCAGGTACCCGCGCTGGATCGCGTTGATCAGCTGGTGGGCCACCTGCAGGTACACCGGCGTAGCCGACTGGCGGTCGATCTGGACAAAACTTCGATAAGGCACTAAAACCGGACTATCCATAATATCAAAACTGGCACATCAAGATGTGCCGGCAAGATACGACTTTTGCAAAAAAACAAACAAGATGAAGCGTTTTCTACCGATAGCCTGCATAACCCTGGTCATGCTCACCATTAGCTGTACCCATTTTGCCTCGGCGCAAGTTCACCCGGGAGCGCGGCCTGCACCGCCACGGTCAGATACCAGTGCCATATCGCTAGGCGAGGTCGTTATCACCGAAAACCGCCTCCAGCTCCCGTTTGCCAAGCAAAACCGGAATATCCAGATCATCGACCGGGCCCAGATCGACGCGCTGCCCGCACGGTCGCTCAATGAGCTGCTGAGCCATGTCGCCGGCGTGGACCTCCGCCAACGCGGACCCTTCGGTTCCCAAGCCGATGTCGCGATCGACGGCGGCAGCTTCGAGCAGACGCTCATCCTGGTAAACGGTGTCAAAGTACTCGATGCCCAAACCGCCCACAACAGCCTCAACCTGCCCATCCCCACCGACGCCATTGAGCGCATCGAAATCATCCGCGGACCGGCGGCGCGGATATACGGCATCAACAGCCTCACCGGTGCCATCAACATCGTGACGCGTACGCCCGATGCCTCCGGCTTATCCGCTCACGCCTACGCCGGGTCGGGATTCAAAAGCGATACCGCCGCCAACGGCGCACGCTTCCATGGGCGGGGGATACAAATGGGTGGCAGCATCGTCGGGCCGCGCCACCGCCAGTCGCTCTACGGCAGCCACGAATCCGGCAACGGTTATCGCTACAACACGGCATTCCGCAATCACAAGGTATTTTACCAAGGAGAGGTCCAGACCCACGGCGAGGATGCGCTGTCGCTCATGGGCGGCTATGTATCCAGTGATTTCGGAGCTAACGGGTTCTATGCCGCGCCGGGCGACAAAGAATCCCGCGAGATCGTCCAAACTGTATTGGCTGCCATCGGGTATCGCAGCCGGCTCACCGAGCGTCTGTCGCTGTCGCCCCGCGTCAGTTACCGCTATGGGTATGATGACTACCGCTACTTCCGCCACGACCTGAGCCGTGCGCGGAGCCAGCACCGCGGCCATGCCATTAATACCGAAATCAATAGCACCCTCCAAACCGCGGCGGGCGACTTCGGTATCGGATTGGAGATGCGGCAGGAAATCATCCGGAGTTCCAACATCGGCAACCATGATCGCAGCAACTACGGGATATACGCCGAGTTCAAGACCGAGCAGATCGACCGCCTGCTGCTCAACGCAGGCGCTTATGTCAACTACAACTCTGACTATGGCTGGCAGGTATTTCCCGGCATCGACCTCGGCTACGAGGTGAGCGAGCGATGGAAACTGGTCGCCCACACCGGCACCGGTCAGCGCATCCCCTCGTTTACCGACCTTTACCTCGATCAGCGCCCCGGCAACATCGGCAACCCCGTGCTGCAATCCGAGCAGGCCTGGCACGCCGAGGGCGGCGTCAAATACGCCGGTCCACGGCTGTTTGCCCATGCCGGTTATTTCTACCGCAACGTCAATGATTTCATTGATTGGGTGCGCACATCGCCCGACGATCCCTGGCAACCCCACAATTTCCAGCGCAACCGCACACAGGGCCTCACCTTCTCCGGCAACTACCGGATCCTGCACCGCGCCGGGCAGCCCGGACTGATGGCTGGTCTTTCGTACACCTGGCTGTCGCCCCGATTTGAAGACAGCCGCGAGGCTGGCTACCTATCCAAGTATGTCATCGAAAGCCTGCGCCATCAGTTAGCCGCCAACCTGCAGCTGACGACCGGACGGTTCTCCGCCACCGTAGCCGCACGCGTCAATGAGCGCTTCAGTTATCGCCGCTACGTCGTCAGCGATCTGCGCATGGCCTATCGTTTCAATCCCGTGGACGTATACCTGGATGTGCAGAACATCTTCGACGTCACCTATATCGAGGCCGCCGCGGTACCCATGCCGGGGAGGTGGTTTAGCCTGGGGCTGAAATACGGACTTATATCATCTGCCCGCCAGACACCTCGATCCGCTGCGCATTGATCCATTTGGCTTCTTCCGTACACAGGAAAGCCACTACACTGCCGATATCGTCGGGCCGTCCCACGCGGCCGAGCGCCGTCGCCGCGGCAATGGTTTGATTCAGTTCGACATTGTCCCGCACGCGGCCACCACCGAAATCCGTTTCTATGGCGCCCGGAGCAACGACATTCGCCGCGATGCCCCGCGCACCCAATTCCTTAGCGAGGTACCTCGTAAACACCTCAATGGCCCCTTTCATCGAACCGTATGCCGATGAACCGGGCATCACGATCCGCGCAAGCCCGGACGATACGTTGATGATGCGGCCGCCGTCATTGATGAATGGCAGCGCCTTCTGAGTCAGAAAAAAGACACCTTTCCAATGGATATTCAGCATGTCATCAAATTGCGCCTCCGTTGTCTCCGCGAAGGGCGCATACAGCGCGGTACCCGCATTGTTGATCAGGAAATCAATGTTCGGACTGCCCGTCTGCGCCTTTAAATGCGCTGTTACCTGCGTGAAGAAACCGTCAAATAACGCTACATTGCTGGTGTCCAGCTGAAAAGCGGCAGCTGACCGCCCCATCGATTGGATTTCGGCCACGACCGCATCGGCCTTCGCCTGGTTGCTTTTGTAGGTCAGCACCACGTCTATTCCTTTTTTTGCCAGGCTGATCGCCATATCACTGCCCAAGCCACGGCTTCCGCCGGTCACCAGTGCCACTTTACTTTTTGCTGTTGTCATCTCGTTCATGTTTTAATTCGTGTGATCATCATCTGATCCCACAAAAGTCGGACAAAAAGCAGTGTCACCAGTTGCAAACATCAATCCGATGTTTACAAAATTCAAATATGAGGTACCGACGAACGGAATGTAAGCGGCGTCTCCGCGGTTTGCTTCTTAAAAAAATTGGAAAAATGCGATACTTCCTCAAAGCCTAGGCTATACCCGATTTCCGAGATATTCCAGTCCGTTTGCCTCAGCAGGATTTTGGCTTCCTGCACGATCCGATGGCTGATCATCTCCGTGGTCGTCTTACCGGTATGCTCTTTTAACACCTTATTGAGGTGGTTTACATGAATCGCAAGCCGTTCGGCATATTCTTTCGCCGATCGCAGCTGAAGCTGCCGGTTGGGCAATTCGATGGGAAACTGCCGTTCCAGCAATTCGACGAATAAGGCAATGATCCGGGCAGCAGCATGTTGGTTGGCATGCGAGGCCGATGCCGGTTGCAGTTTCTGACCGTAGTGGATGAGCTCAAGCACATAGTTGCGAAGCAGGTCATACTTATAGGCATAGTCCGACGCAATCTCCTGTTGCATCTTTTTGAATATAAGCGCTATTTCTTCGGCCTCGTCCCGCGTGATCTCAAAAACCGGATAGCCACCGGATCGAAAGATCGGGAGTTCATCCAGTACCACGCCACTCTTATTTTTGAGCATAAAGGCGTCCGTAAACACGCAGAAAGAACCCGATTGCTGTTCATCTTGCGGAATCCAATGATAAGGCACCTTTGGTGTGGCAAACAACAGGGCATTTTCCTTTACGTCGATTACCTTATCGGCATACTCCGCTCTGTTTTTCCCCCTGATCAGGCTTATCTTGTAGTAGGCCCTGCGGTTGTAAGGCATCACCGACTTCCGTTTCACCTCTTTGATGGTCTCGGCAAGGTCAAACACATTGAAATGACCTATTTCCTTGTTAATTCCGGGTGGCAACAGGGTGTCGACCGCTTTCCCCGTAAAGTGGGCCGCTTCCAGATAAAACTCGTCGAGCGAGGTGTTTTTTATGTGTTTCATCGATGGACGCGCTTTGTAAAATTCAAAGGTACGCAATATCCATCAAAGCAAAAAAAACCCCGCTTCACAGCGGGGTCTTTCCATTTAACCAAACCTAACAAAATGAATGCTGCTATATGTTCTTTTTGTTACAGCAAAGCTAAGGTAGGTATATTATCTAGCAATTAAGTGGGGATTAACTTTTTGTCAACGATTGAACAGATAAGTCTAAAAGACCTCACGTGTCCTTTATTAGTGCAACTCTGCATATAGGCGGTCCACCTCTTCCCGGGCAAACAGCCCGGTACCTGCTACCATGGTTGTCGCTGTACCACAAGCCACACCTTTCCGAAGCATTTCTTCATAACTGCCGCCTGTGGCAAGCACGGACACCATCCCGGCGACCATACTATCTCCCGCGCCAACGGTACTGCGTTTTTTCACGACGGGAGCCCCCACGTGGAGACGCTCCGTGGCCGAATACATATTGGCACCCTGCGCACCCAGCGACACGACGACAACTTCCGCTTTTCCTTCCCCAATCATTTTCAGTGCCGCAGCCTCGGCAGAAGCGCTATCCAATTCATCTTTACCCGTCAAACCAGCCAGTTCGCCTAAATTTGGTTTCAACAAAAACACTCCTTCTGCTGCCGCTTCCTGAAGTGCCTGCCCGGAGGTATCGACCACAACCTTGCTGCCCTTCTCCTTCGATTGGGTGATGAGCTGCCTCAGAAATGCCGTAGGCATCTCGGGCGGAAGGCTTCCGCTGATCACGACAATTGCAGGAAACGGCGTCAGATCTCCAACGGCTTTTAGGATAGCTGCCTGATCTTTCGTGGCAACCTCCTCTCCCGGCATTCCGAAGCGGTATTGCCGGTTGCTGGATAAATCCACCACGATAAAATTCTCCCGCGTTTCGCCGGGAACGGTAAACGGGTGCATCGGTATATCTTCCGCTTGGAGCAGCTCCTCCAGCAGTGCTCCGGTTCGCCCACCCGAAAGGAAAAACGTCTCTGCCTCCAACCCCAAACGTTTCAAGGCTCTTGAAACGTTGATGCCACCTCCACCCGGCTCGTATTTCGGCTCGGCACACCGGAGCTTTTTATCCGGGACAATTTGATCGACGGAGCTGCTTTTATCCACCGTTGGGTTTAATGTAATGGTGAGAATGGAGTGCTTCATAATAAACTGGCGTTAATTATCTTCCATTCCAATGGCGTCTTCCATGATAAATATAGCGTTATTATTCAAGTCGTGAAAGCCGAACTCGTTGGTTTTCCACGGGGTGTTCGTTCGTAATCTGTCTGCGGTAATGGTGCCCCTTTGCAGAAACTCATCAAAAAGCGGTTTGATGTTCTTTACGTAAACCCTCACCACCGAACCGCCCAGCAACGGGTCGTCATCCGTGTCAGCATGCCATTGCAGGTGCAAAATGAGCTTATCCCTATACAAAATGGCATACATCTGGTCTGCAAAATACGTTTCAAGCCCCATTTTTTCGTTGTACCAAACAACATCCCTTTCAATATCAGAAGTTGGTAGCACAGGGATAGAAGTTAAAATCTCAGTTTTCATTGCCGTCATGTAGCTTCGATTCTGCCTGTTCGAAGATACTGAATTCGTGAGGAAATTTCAAAATGGGCAGATGCGCGCGGTTGTCCGGCATTGTGGCCGTGGTGATGCTGCTGATGTTCATCCTATTCGGCGCACTGCTCATCGAAAAAGCGCCCATGGTGATCAATCAAGTAAAATAAAACAACAGCCTATTCCGCGGCAGCGCGGATACCGTTGTCATATTTATTCCTGAACCAGAACGCCAGGTTGACCAGTGCAATCAGCGCCGGCACCTCCACCAGCGGACCGATAACCCCGGCAAAGGCCTGCCCGCTGTTGATGCCAAATACGCCGATGGCCACCGCGATGGCCAGCTCGAAGTTGTTACCCGTGGCCGTAAAGGCGATAGCCGTATTTTTGGAATAATCGGCGCCCAAGCGCCTGCCGATGAGGAAACTGAATACAAACATAAAAGCGAAGTAAATCACCAGCGGAATGGCGATCCGCACCACATCCATCGGAATCTGTACGATCAGCTCCCCTTTCAGGCTGAACATGACCACGATGGTAAACAACAGCGCAATCAGCGTGATGGGCGAGATCACCGGCACATAGGTTTTAGTAAACCACTCCTCCCCTTTCCAGGCAATGAGCGCATACCGGCTGATTACGCCCAGCGCAAATGGAATGCCCAGGTAAATGCCCACGCTCTCTGCGATCTGCCCGATGGTGATGTTGATTTCGGTCGCGTTGATGCCAAACAGCGGCGGAAGCACCGTGATGAACAGGTATGCAAACACGCTGTAAAACAGCACCTGGAAAATACTGTTCAGCGCAATCAGCCCGGCAGCATATTCCCGGTTCCCTTCCGCCAATTCATTCCACACCACCACCATGGCAATGCATCGGGCCAGGCCGATGAGAATCAAGCCCACCATGTATTCCGGATAATCCTGCAGGAACGTAACCGCCAAGATAAACATCAATACCGGTCCGATGACCCAATTGAGCACCAGGGAAAGGCTCAGGATCTTGACATCCTTGAATACCTTCCCCAGTTGCTCATACTTGACTTTCGCAAGCGGCGGATACATCATCAGGATGAGGCCCACGGCCAGTGGGATATTCGTGGTACCGCTGGAGAATGAATTGATAAATCCAGCCGATGCGGGAATAAAATAGCCGATGCCTACGCCAATCGTCATCGCCAGGAATATCCACAAAGTCAGGTAGCGGTCAAGAAACCCAAGCCGCTTGCGCCGCGCCGCGGGCGCACAATCAATCGCCGACATGCTACTTTCCTCCTGTGATGTGTTCGCGGACGAATGCCTCACTGTACCCCTTGATCTGATCCCGTACTGCGCGGAACTGATCCATTACCGCTTCGGGTGTACCTGTTGCCTTTGCCGGGTCGGGGAAATTGTGGTGGAATTGCCGGGCTTTGGATGGGAACACCGGACAGCTTTCTTTGGCATTGTCACAAACAGTGATGACATAGTCAAAATCAATATCAATATACTCATCCACATGATTGGATGTATGCCCCGAGATGTCGATGCCGTCTTCTTTCATGACCTGCACCGCTTTGGGGTTAACCCCATGCGTTTCAATGCCCGCGCTGTATACTTCGGCGCGGTCTCCGGCAAAGTGTCGTAGGTAACCCTCTGCCAATTGGCTCCGGCAGCTGTTGCCGGTACATAATACAAGGATTTTTTTCACAGTTTTATCTTTTGGTTTTTCATTTAATATTTATTCCACGCCAACAGTCGTGCTACGCCGCTCCATCAACACCGTATCGCGCCACAGGGAGCCATGCTTACCGATTCGCTCCCGATAGCCCACCTGCCGAAATCCGCAGCGGCGATGCAGCTCGATACTCGGCTTGTTTTCAGGGAAAATACCCGCTTGCAGCGTCCATATCCCATTTTGCTCGCTGCTTATGATCAGCTGTTCCATCAGTAATGCTCCCGCTCCCTTGCCCCGGTGCTGCTCATGCACATACACACTCACCTCAGCCACTCCGCCATACACGCAGCGACCGGAAACAGGTGAAAGCGCCGCCCATCCAATCACCTGATCCTCCACTACGGCTACCAAACGCGAATGCAGGCTATGCGAGCGGTCCCACTCCTCCCAGTCGGGAGCTTCCGTTTGAAAAGTAGCCTGCCCCGTAGCAATTCCCTGCAAGTAAATTGCCTTGATAGCGGGCCAATCTGAATGTTTCATCATGTGCGTCTGCATCTTCGATCACATTTATATTAGCAACAACCCGAACCCGGCGTACACACGTCTGCTGTAGTCAGCTGCACCAACTCCACCTTCTTTTTGGTAGCAGCTCCCTCGGTCGCTCCGCAGCAGGGATCGCCCCCTATTGTCGTCGTGCAGTTATCTCCCCTACCGATGGCTTTGCATTGCGTCGCATCGGGAATAAGATTCACCACCAGGTTTTCGCCCGCTTCAATAAATTCGCCGGGATACATCTGCCGGGTATCGAACTGCGAATTGCCGAACTCGATTTTCACGATTCCCGAAGGATTAAGCGGCAGCGTCTTCTCCACAACATCGGCAATGGAAAGCGCTTTGCTTACCGCCATTGCCCGTTCCTTATCTGCTGCCTCCGGCTCCCATAGTTGTACGATGATCTCCGTCCACGCATTCATCACCCCGCCGCAATCCACCGAAGTGATCGGCGCCTGCTTGATTTCCGTGATGTGGTAGGCAGCATCCACCCATTTGCCTTCGGCATATTGGAATTGAAGCACTGCGTCCGGATGAGCCGCCAGCTGATCCTTAAAGGCCGCCCAGGTCATTAAATCTGCATTGTTCATAATATTGCAATTTTACGATTAATAAGCTCAAAAAAAATCAACAGCAACTGGAGACACCCTTATAAGCCTTCATAAATCCACTCAACTGGTCCTTCAGCAGCGCCCAGTTTTCCGGCTGGATGCAATAGCACACACTCACCCCGTCGATGGTCCCTTGAATGAGCCCAGCGTTCTTCAGTTCCTTCAGGTGCTGGGAAATGGTCGCCTGTGCCAAGCCCAGTTCCTCCACCAGCTCCCCGCAGATACAGGTATTGGAGGCCATGATGTGTTGGAGGATCGCAATCCGTGCTGGATGCGCGAGCGCCTTGAGCAATACCGCCAATCGGTTCTGCTCCTCCGTGAAAATAGCTGTTTTCGTGAGTCCCATAATTATATATTGCAATATTACGATTAATAAAGATAACTTCCAAATTTTTATCAAGGACGATACCGGTAAACACTTACCCAATCGAGCATCAGGTTGCCCGAATTGTTGCCATACCCTTTCGTTTCGGTCTGCAATTGCCAGCGCATGGGTTTGTCCGGTACTCCCCTATCCGAGTCCAGCACCAAGGTGCTGTCGAGATAATACCGAATGTTTCCGGGGCGCCATTCAATGATAAACGTATGCCATTCGGTAAATTTTTCATTTGTTTTCGCCGGATCCTGACAGCCGTAGCAGGGATCGGATGCGGCGTAATGGTGGAAACCGCCTATCCTTCCGGAAAGCGATCCTTCCGGAAAATCCTCTTCACCGTCCTCCAGCCGTTTTTCGGATTGGGGCCACAATAGCCAGGCAACATGATATTCCTCCAAGTTGGGATTGTCCACCCTGAATCTGGCAGCATACCTACCGTATGTCTGATATTGGCTTCCATTATAGATGATGGGCGAGGGATTGGCACCTGCAGGCTGCCCGTCCACCGGGTGGAGATAAAAATTGAGCACTCCGTCTTTTACGGATAATACGGAGTCCGAACGATATGGGCGATCCTGGTACGTATCGGCAAAACAAGCGGGATAAGCCCTCCATTGCTGCCCCCGTGCGCCGGTGTATACGATCTTCCGGGAATCGCACGCGCTTCCCCAGGAACCCAACGTGGCGTCCTTTGTGAAATCATCGTAGAACACCTGCTCCCATTCCGGCAGGTCCCCGATCGGGACGGGCTGTCCTGATGGAGATGCCGCGGCATCCGTCTTTCCCTTATCAAAAACCCCATTGCAGGCCATGCAGGCAAGCAATAACAGCAAGATGGAACGAGACATTTGCTTATGCTTTCGTTATACCTTGTTAAAGTTATCAATTATTTCCGAAAGTCAGTAAGCCGCTGGGCCACCGCGCAGGTAAGAAATATTGCTTGAATGACAAGGTAGGCCGCTAAGGGTATAGGGAATCCCGTGTGGTCGGAGAAATAGCCATAGCAAACGGCAGAAAAATTTAAAATTTGTACCTTCGAAGACGTTACGCTCATATGCTCGAAGTAAAAAACAAAATCGACAGCCATCAGCTCATCAAGATTGCCGAATTCCGGAAGGAAATCCGGACCACAGCTCCCCATAAACACCATAGCTATTTCGAATTCGTATTTCTCATCAAGGGAGGCGGTTCGCATACCATTGATGGAAAACAGTATGTTATATTCCCCCCGGTGCTCTTCATCATCCGTAGGGAGCAGATACATCATTGGGAACTCACCGGCGAACCGGAAGGTTACGTCCTGATCATCAAGAAACAGTACGTCGATGATAGCCTCGATAAGGCCCTCAAAGAGCTGTTATCAACCGTAAGCGCTTATACATGCCTGTATATACACGATCCCAACAGCATTGCATCGCTTTTCGGACTCTTATTGCAGGAATGGAAGCAAGCGCTTGCCCACCGAAGTGATGTGGTCGAAGGGTTGCTCAAGGCGTTGCTCGCTAAGGTATTGCAACAAGCACAGCCGGAAAAACAATGGCGCGCTGGCACTACGGACATTTTCCAACGCTTTGAAACCTTGCTCGGGCAGACTGACACCTTGCGAAATAGCGTAGCCCACTATGCCTCGCTGTTGAACACCACCCCACAGAACCTGAATACGGTATGCCGCAGGGCCGCCGGGCAGTCCGCAGCAGTAGTATTGGCCGGGCACTTATTGGGCGAAGCCAAGCGCCTGCTGCTTTATACGGATATGACCGCCAGCCAGATCGCTGCCCAGCTCGACTTCCGGGACTCCTCGCATTTCATCAAGTACTTCAAGCGGCATACCCAAACCACCCCCCATGCCTTCCGGCAACTTGGCTAACTGGCCGATTGGCGTATGGTTTATACCGCGTTATTTTCAAATAGACCATGCTATCAGAATTTTGCTGTAGTACCTTTGCTGCAAAATGACGTTTACCGATGCATAAAACACACTTACTACTCATCTGCTTGGTGACTACACTGATGGTAACACAGGCGTTTGCTCAAACCGGATCGATAGCGGGTATTGCGTTTGATCAGGCGGCTCAAAGCCCGCTGGCTTTCGCCAGCGTGTCGCTATACCAAAGCCAGGATTCCGCGCTGGTGAATGGACAGCTCGCCGATGAGGCAGGCAAATTCCGGTTTGAAAACCTAACGCGTGGCAGCTACTTCATCCGGTTGCAGTCGTTGGGCTACGAAACGGTTGAATCCGACCAGCTAAGCATCACCGGCAACCAGCAGATCGACCTTGGTCGTATAGATCTGAACCTCAGCCAACAGTTTTTAAACGAAGTGCAGGTAACGGGGCAACCGTTGCAAAGCGCCAACAAGATCGATAAACAGGTCTATCGGGCGGAGCAATTCCAAGCCGCGAAAGGCGGAACCGCCATCGACGTGATCCGCAACATGCCTTCGGTTTCCGTAGATGGGCAGGGCCAGATCACCTTGCGAGGTGCCCAGGGCTTTTTGGTGCTGATCAATGGAAAACCGGTGCAAACCGATGCCACGACCATGCTAAGCCAATTGCCGGCCAACCAGGTGGAAAACATTGAATTGATCACCTCGCCATCGGCCAAGTATGACCCCGATGGCAGGGGCGGCATCATCAACATCACGACCAAACAGGGGGCCGACGATGGGCTGGCGATGGTGGCCAACCTGCAAGGTGGTCTGCCATCCATTGAGGACTATGACAATGCCCAACGTCAACAGCGCTACGGCGCCGATGTAACGGTAAATTACCGCCGGAACCAGTGGGATTTGACGGCGAACGCCAATTACCTACGGAATGACAATGCGGGCCTACGGGATGGGGATGTCTACACACTGATCGCAGACCGACGGACTTCCTTCCCTTCCCATGGCGAGCGCAGCTTTGACAAATACAATTATGGCGGGCGGCTTAATGTGGCTTTCACGCCCAACGAACGCCACCGGTTCACTGCCGGATTCTTTGCTGGCCATAAATTCCAGGACAGGGTGGCCGATATCCACTATGACAATGTAAAAACGGACCTCGCCACGGGCACGGTCATTGGCCGGCGTCAATACTTCAATGCCAACCTCCAAAACAAAGAGGGTGATTTTGTACTGGGTAACCTGGACTACACGCACACCTTTGCAGACCAATCATCCCTAAGCTTCTCTGCCCTGTACGAACGCGCAGACTTGTACGGTGCTACCCGCAACCACAACATCGAATCAGCCGATACGGTGCAACACACCGTCAGCACGTATACCAATCCCCTGAATGGATTCCGCGGAAAGGTCGATTTTGCAACTCCTCTTGGGCACGGGAAGTGGGAAAGCGGCTATCAGTACCGGCGGGATGAGCAAGACGGTCGTTTTGTCTACCGGGTAAGGGAGGGCGATGACACTGATTTCGCGATCGTACCGGCATTCACGGGTGATGTGGTGGCCACCAATCAAATCCATTCCATTTATACCCAGTATTCAGGAAAGACCGAGCGCCTGGAATATATGGGTGGCCTGCGCTATGAATATGCCGACCGGGATTTACATGTCAACGCGACCGACGATGGAGACTACCGGCTGACGCTGCACAACCTATTTCCCTCGGCAAGCGCCCTGTATCGCCTCGATGACCACTGGAAGGCCAAAGCCGGCATCAGCAGGCGTGTACAGCGAACCAGCAATTTTGAGTTGAACCCCATTCCCGAGCGGGAGCACTCGGAAACCTTGGAGCAGGGTGACGCGAACCTCCTACCGGAATTCATTTACTTGGCAGAACTGGGCATCATCCGGGAGTTCAAGCAGGGGTCTTTTTTTACCACACTGTACTACCAAGACGTCAAGAACCCCATCCAGCGGGTGAATAATGTCTATGCAGACACCATCTTGAACCGGGTGTTTACCAATGCCGAGCGGGCAACGCGGACGGGCCTTGAGCTTGGCGCCAATTATACTCCGGTGAAGTGGGCACAGCTTTACCTCGGCGCCAACGTATACCGTAGCACGACGCGGGGCATGATACTGGACTACGCTGAGCGGCTGGAAAACCAAGCTTGGGTACACGCGATCAACGCCAACGCAAACATCCAATTGACGCCGGCATTCAGTCTCCAGGGCAATGTGAATTATTTGTCGGCCAGACCGACGGTACAAGGCGAAGACTCGCGGTTCCTATCACCCAATCTATCGCTGAAACACACCTTCTGGGATGGGGCGATCACCGCGCTCGTGCAATGGCAAAACATCGATCTGGGCCTGCTACCCAGCAACGAACAGCGGATCACCACATGGGGACCAGATTTTTATACCACCACCAACTACATTTACGAAGTCGATGTGATCATGCTGAATCTGTCGTTCAACCTGAACCGGTTGGCGCGCGAACTCAAGCTGCCGGGCAGTGAATTTGGAGAAAAGGAGTTTTAGCGTATCAGCTGAACGATGCGCCCCGCGAGCTCCGAGTTATCTACAAAGCCTTGGAAATATTCGGCTCCCGGACCGTAGGCTGCCAACGGCACCGGGAGGCCCGTATGGTCGGTCGTAGCGAAATCGCCGAGCACGTATCCGGTTCGATAATCGCCATCCAAAACGATCAGACCGCCAGTCTCGTGATCTGAGGTCACGATGACAAGGGTCTCCCCATCGGCATCAGCAAATTCGAGCGCTTTGCCTACGACCTTATCGAAACTGAGGTACTCTGTCACCGTAAAGGGCACACTGTTGCCATGGCCGCCGCCGTCTATTTTTGCTCCTTCCACCATCAGGAAGAAACCCTTATCCCCCGCCCTGTCTTTCAAGAATGCTACCGAGCGTTCAAAAGCGTCTTCGATCATCCGATAGCTCGTATTCAGGTTACCCTGTTCAGCACTTAACTTGTCCCATTCGCCACTTACCTGATCTTCAGCAAAGCTCAAGACGCGTTTGCTCTTGCTTTGGCCCAGCCCTTCCAAGCCTTGTTGTACCTCGAACCCTTGTTGGCGCAGTTGACGTACCAACGCGCTGTCCGCTGCGGCAAATACGGGATCGAAGCCACCCACCACCAGCGATAGCGGACTGCGCAGCAGGTCGCTGGCAATGCTGTCGGCCATATCGCGCTCCGCACGGTGCGCGTAAAAGGATGATGGAGTCGCGCCGGTAACGCCATCGTTGGATACGATACCGCTTACTATACCCCTTGTCGCTAGGCGCTCCGGCAGGTTAACCAGCGCTTTCCCCAAGGTATCGACCCCAATAGCCCGGTTCCGCGTTTTGGAGCCGGTTGCCAGTGCGGTTCCCCCCGCTGCCGAATCGGTGTGGTAGTTGTCTGCCGAGCCGGTAAACAGATAGCCCGTATAAGGCATGCCAAGCACGTTGAGCCTCCCCCCATTGGCGGTAGCCGCTGCCCACAGCTGGGAGAGGCCTGCGCCGTCGCTGATCAGCAGGATGACATTGCGCGGTTTAGCGCCGGGGCGGAAGGCCGCATGGAGGGGTTCATAGGGTGTGTACTGCGCCGCTGCCTGATAGCTAAGCTTGGGATAGGCAGTCAGAAATGCTGCCAATCCCATGGGATTATCCGTATTGATATAGTCGATACCCAATTTCACCCATTCATACCACGTGGTTTTGGTGTCGGGACTTGCCCAGAAGCGCATTTTTTTTCCCAGTCGGTGCACCGAATCAACCACATGGCGCACACGTCCGAGGTCCGTCTCGGTAAGCCTGCCCAGTCCGTTCCACCGCGAAAAATCATGAAAGGAGGCGCTGAACAGCCCGATGCGCTCCAGCTGATCCGGTGTGTACGCCATACCAGGCCGCCCGTCGAAAAAGAACAACCCGTCAAAATCAGCAAACCGGTCTGGGGCGGGCATATTGCCGCTGATCACGATCTTCACGGCTTTCGGATGGCGTTTGCTATCAAAGTAAGCCCTATAAGGCAGCAGCTTTTCCTCCAGTGCTTTCAAAGTAGCCGTTCCCTCGGTTTTCAGGTCTACAAGCAACTGCAACTGCCCGCTGTCCGGATACAGCCACCCTTCCGATGCATCGGCAAAAGCGCGTAGGATGGGCTGCAGGTACAGCGCGTCAAACGTGCCCCCTTCGGTGATTTCTCCGGCCGTGTGGGCCACATACAGCTCACCGTCGCGCAGGAAAATGTCCGCTTCGATAGAACCGAAGCCCAATCCATAAGCCAGGCTAAAGGGATGATTGCGGGTATAGTCGTTATGCGAATGCGCGTTGCCCAGGTACGCCGTGGGGCGGATTTGCGCGGTGGCGGGTACGATGGCAGCAAGTGCCAGGCCGAGGCCCAATAAACAGATAATGCCTTTCATGCAGTAATTCAATTAGGTTGAAATGTACCGTAAATCCATTCGACAATGAGTTGATTTAAGGCCAAAAGTAGTTGCAGTAGGTTAAGTCAGCGTTAGTACGATGTTAGGCTTTGATAAAACTCCTCAATGGTATAGTCTATGCCAAAGCGCTCCAGAATCTCTTTAAGCACTTTTACATCCTTTTCCTTCGGTACCGTTGCCGTGATTGCCGTCATACACCAATGGGGTTATCAATCCACACAATATAATACAAAATTGTTAGGTTGCAAAAAGGCCGTTCATCCTGCGTCAACTTCCTTTTCTTTACCAGTACCTCCATCACCTTACGAAATCATCCATCGCAAAAACGGCTGTACTGGCTACGGTAGTGGTGACCGTTTAATCTTATCGTTCAGCTCATCAAGATATTGAAACAGGAGTTCCATGGTTTTATCGTGACTTGCTTTTCAGGACATTTGCGAGCACAAACCAAAAAAATTCTTGAAAAATTTGCGAAACCAAATGATTGCATTTATATTTGCAACCATATATTTGCATAATGGAAACAAGACGAGATATTTTTCAGGCAGTAGCCGACCCGACAAGACGGGCAATTATTGCCTTAATTGCATTACAGGCGATGACGCCCAACGCCATTGCCGAACATTTTGACACTACCCGACAGGCAGTATCTAAACATTTACGCATTTTGACGGAATGCGAATTGGTAACGCAAAAACAACAAGGCAGGGAAATTTATTACCAGCTTGAACTAAACAAAATGAAAGAAATCGATAAATGGCTGGACCAGTTCCGCAAAATCTGGGAAACAAGATTTGATCAGTTAGACAACTTATTGGCAACGATTAAAACACAGAAAAAATGACTAGTAATCTCTTGTTTGATTTTTCCGTAAACAAGGAAAATAAAACCATTCACATCGAATGTAAATTCGATGCTAACCTTGAGTTGGTATGGCAGGCGTGGACAACGGCCGAATTACTCGACCAGTGGTGTGCTCCAAATCCTTACAGAACAGAAACAAAAACGTTGGATTTCCGTGAAGGTGGCTTCTGGCATTTTGCATTGGTAGGCCCCGAGGGGAATAAACATTGGAGCCGATATGATTACAAAAAAATTGAACCTCAAAAAAGCATTACGGAGTTGAGGGCATTCAGCGATGAAAACGGAATGGTTAGTCCGGATTTCCCGCGTACCGAATGCACCCTACTCTTCAGCGAAATCCCGATAGCCATCGGGAGCAAAACACGCGTAACGATGACTGAAAAATACGGAAGTCCCGAAATGTTTGAAAAAATGGCTACAGTCAGCCACAAAAAAGGCTTTTCGTCGCATCTTAAAAACCTGAACGAATTTTTACAAACACTAAAAAATAAATAAAATGAACCCGACATTATTATTTGACTTTACCGTCAACAAAGAAAACAACACCATTCACATCACCCGTGAATTTGCCGCAAACCTTGCATTGGTTTGGCAGGCATGGACAACACCTGAACTGCTCGACCAGTGGTGGGGACCGCAACCGTGGAGAGCCGAAACGAAAACAATGGATTTTCGGGAAGGTGGATATTGGTTGTATGCAATGGTAAGTCCCGAAGGAGAAAAACATTGGGCAAAAACCAACTTCCTTTCAATTGTAAAAGAAGAATCATTCGCGTCAAAAGGTGGAATTAGTGATGAAAACGGCATGTTAAATCCTGCGTTTCCTCAAAATTTATGGGAAAACAGCTTTATCCCGAAAGATAATAAAGTACAGGTAGATATGCTGCTGACTTACGACACACTTGACGACCTCGAAAAAGAGCTGGCGATGGGCTTTAAAGAAGGTATGACCATCGATTTCCAGCAGTTGGACGAATTGTTATTGACCTTTAAAAAGTAAAAAACTCATCGTATGGCAAGCTGAAATGAACGGAGCTTCCCGGGCAAGGCTGCGATTGACGAAACATACAGAGGATATATCGGGTATGGCAAAAGAGCAGGTAAAATTCCGGTCGCTGGTAGAACTGTTTGAGTTTCTTCCAGGGGATGAAGCCTTGCTGACAGATGTCCTGCGTCAGCTAACGATAGAAACCTTAAACGGATACGGAAAGGAAAAACTGTCCTACAATGTCCCGTTTTTCTACGGTAAAAAATCCATTTGCCTGATATTTCCAGCATCCGTTCCCCGAAGCGGCATAAAAAACGGAGTATTATTTGGCTTTTGGTATGGCAATCGCCTGAAAGATGAAAACAACTATCTGGCACACGGAACGAACAAACAGATTTTCTACAAGATTTATCAGTCGGTTGATGACATTGATATTCCCGCTTTAACCGGGCTGATAAAAGAAGCGGTTGAACTGGATAAAAGGTTTTAGAAGAAAAACATAATTTCGGGATAATGCTGACTGGCTTGGATGGTTGGTTCCACAAAAATGATATCTTCGCCCAGTGCACATGCATTGGCCAAATCCACAGGCTCCATGCCCTTTGAGGCAAGTATATTGCTGATCTTATTGCTGATTTAACTCGTTGACCCCCGGCTATGAAAGCCCGTGGCATCCTAGTATGTATGCTATAAAATTTTCGTTGACCTTCGGCGGAAAAGAAATAAAGAGGCTCGGCATTTCTAGCATGCCTAGCCTCTTATCAAT
Source organism: Parapedobacter brassicae (assembly GCF_051400755.1). NCBI lineage: Bacteria > Pseudomonadati > Bacteroidota > Sphingobacteriia > Sphingobacteriales > Sphingobacteriaceae > Parapedobacter > Parapedobacter brassicae. Next base: position 402,613 of record NZ_JBLFFL010000002.1, on the reverse strand, counting down.
ATTGGAAGGATAGTTGCTATTCCTCTAGTCCGAAATATTTGGTTACAGCGTAATAATCCGCAAGGTCTAAATCAGACTTGGTAAGCGATCGGAGTGACGAATGTAACGGAGCTAAAATCCGTATGTCACTAAAGTTCAATGGGCGTCCATAATCTTCAGCGGATTGAGCATCTAAGGCCTCGATTCTCAACTCATAAGTATCGCTATCAACGCTCTCCCCAAACGAAAAATGCAACCTGTAATCTTTATTTGGGTCAGGGTTTAAGGCTGAATGCCAGTTACCGACACTATCACCTTCAAAGGTATAATAAATTAAAACCGCCTTTTTCGTTAAAAATAAACTATCACCCTTTAGCTCAGAAATAAGCAATCTGAGCTGCTGGCTACCGTCCACGATCTGCTGGCCAAAGCGGTAACTAAATACCTCGCTATTTACTTCTTCATTATTGGAATTTAGTTCTTCTTCCATTTGACCACAGGAACCCATCACAACCGTTACAGCTGCAAGTATAAGAACATACTTCAAAACAATATTTTTCATAACTTTTTTAATTTTTATAGTAGTAGGGATTAAAAATTTTGTTTAAACAAAATAGGAATTGCCGTCAAATTATTATTTTCATTGCCCTCTGGAACAACATTATTGGCATCCAACACTATGAGGACATAGTAATTTCCATAAGCTTGATTGTATTCGAATTGACTTCCATAAACGTAAATACTTTCCTGGTCAGTACCGCCCGCGCTAATTGGTGAAGCAGAAACTGTTGACGAGTAAAAATTAAAATCGTTACTACTTAGCGTTGCGTCTGATGAAAGATAAACCTTTATGGTATAACTTCCTGATGCCTGTTGCCCAGTGTTTCTGATATAAGCACTCACTGTCATTCCTCCTCCATTACGAGCGATCTCATATCTTTTATTCCCTAAATCACCTAGAAGGCTAGGACAATTAGTGCAGTTACTGGTAACAAAGGTGGATGCTGGATTTAACGACAAATCCGCAGGTGGCAATGGGCATCCGCCGTTGCTAGGAGGGCCGGACTGGGTAGCGCAGTCATCACAAATGTTTGGAACACCGTCATAATCTGAATCAGCCAAATCAATTCTGCTTATAAGTGTATAATCGTGTACATTACTATCTTCGTCTGGATCTCTTGTATAACCGGAATAGCCGACATAGTAATAGCCCTCTTGTACCCCACTACCAGCTGCGAAATAATACACCTTGTTTGTTGCCAACGGAGTGCTTCTGAAAATATTTACTTTAGTTCCATTACCACTTGGAGGGCTTTGAAGATATTGACAATATAATGTCTCAAGACCTGATATGGATGCACCTAAATAATAAATTCTGTGCCTCTTATAAGTTTTCAAATTTCCAGCACAAAAATCGACAATTTCGCATGTATTCGCAAAATCTGTGATAGTTACGTCCGGATTAGATATTGGAGAATCGCTAGATTCGACTACAATAAAATACTTGTAGCCGGATGGAACAGTGCTTAATTGCGCAACAAATACGGTGTTAACAGGAAGCTTATCTTCAATCAGAATATTTAATCTTCGTTCCCCGACTGCTTGGATTATTCCGTTGTTGCAAAAATTCGACACGGTATTGGCTTCATCCGGATTGACCCAGCGCACCAAATGATACTTTGACGTGACCTGACCGGAAAGTTGCAAAGAAAACACCACGGTCAATAAAGAAAAACAAATTTTTTTCATAGGGTTAAAATTACTTAGTTAATGAATTGTAGAGTATCTGTACCGCAAGGATAACTCAACAATATTAATCTACCATTAAAAAGCAGTGAATAAATAGGGGTAAAATGTGTTTAAAATTAATACTCGATTAAGTATTTAAACTATCCAAAAAACAAAGGCCCGGCATGTCGAATGCCGGGCCTTCCATAAGAACTGTTTATCCTCTTAAAAACTATAGCTATATCCCAAGCTAAAATTACGCCCCGGGCTTCTCAACTGAAACCGCTGTGATTCAGCGCGGAATGACTCATATAGGCTCTCCCTGTCGTCATTCAGGATATTTTCAACTTTCAGGCTGATCGTACCTTTTTTCGCTTGGCCAACCTTCTTGGAGAAATTAAAGTTCAAGCTATTGAACGGTTGAGTGTACACATCGGGATTGACACTCAATCCGATTACCTCAAGTGTTTTACCCTGTACATTATAGAACAATCCGGTCTCCAATCCTAAATCTTCATTATTATACAATAGCCCGGTATTGATTAGGTACGGGGACTGGCCCTGCAACTCCCTTGTATCTTCTATTTCCTCGCCATCACGTGCAGCGTTTAGCCGTGAATCGTACTCCTGACCAGCACCCTTGAGCATCTCAATCCGTGATTGGATGAGCGAAGCATTGACATTGATGCTAAGGTCACTCAAACCATCGGAAATAAAGCCTAAATGCTTTCTTGCCTCAATCTCCACACCAACAACATCGGCAGCGGGCGCATTCCTTGGTGTGAACTGGCTCGGGTCGATTTCAGAATAGGCCACAATTTCTATGGGATCCTTAAACCGCTTGTAAAAACCACTTACAGCAAACATTTGGGCATTGTCACCAAACAACTCATAACGAATGTCAAAGTTGTTAATATAAGTGGGTTGTAGATCGATATTACCCAAAAACATGATGCCGGTCAGCAAGTCTGGAATTTGCACCACGGAGAGCTCGCGGAATGTTGGCCTTGCAGTCGTCCGTGAATAAGATAGCCTAAATTTGTTGTTTTCGGTAAATCCATATATCAAATTTGCCGAGGGGAATAGATCGATTTTATCCAGAACGTTCTCATTGTCGTATACTTCGTCTCCCAGATTGTTTTGCCCTGTAAAATTTGCCATGAAAAATTCGCCCCTTAACCCAATTACCGCTTGCAATTTCTCTAGTAACCTAAATTCATTTGACACATATAGCGCTCCAACTTGTTGAGTAGCATCGTATGTGTTAGCAGGTTGGAAGTTTCCACGGATAAAATATCCTGAATCGCCCTCTGGCGTCCATACATTCTCGTCAGCCAACAATGCATCGGGATCGCCATTCAACGCTGAGGTTATCGTATTATAAGGAGCAATTTCGTAACTTTGAATGGAATAATCCCTTGCTTTATAGCTATATAACGCTCCGAATTTTAACGTGGAGTTGTCCCCAAGGAATTGATGCTTTTTTACGAAGTCTACCTTGCCAACCAAATTCACTTCATCCAAATCTCGCCAGATACGGAGAGGAAAGCCCGCATCCGAGCCGATGGTGTAGGTTCCGTTGCCGCCGTCGATAAACGTAGTAAGCCGTACGTCTTTGTCGTTAATCTTGGATAGTGTGGGCGAAATTTTCCACTCGGTGGTGAAGGAAGCATCTTCATTGGCGTGTTTACCGCTGATCAGTACGTTAGAAACGGACCGTTGAGAATATTCCAAGTTGTCCTTGACCACATTAATCACGTTGTCAACTCTCGTTGATTGGTCAAAAAATGCAGCTCTGCTTTCTCCGTTTTGGATATGGAGGACATTAAACATATATTTCGATTTGCTCGTCTTATAAGACAAACCAGCCAACACCGAACCCAATACATTGTTTGTCCCGAGATTGCCATACTGCCGCCTGTTATCGCGCAAATCAAATCGATCCCGTTCTGACCATCGCTGGTAAACACCGTTTTCGAATCCGTCGTAAAACTCAGTGGAATTTTTATAGTCTAAGGACAAAAGGAGTCCCAACTTATTGCCCTTTACATCGTATTGATTGGCATAATTCAAGCCTACACTGAAATCCGGCATACTCGTTTGCGGCTGCGCCGCCATCGTCGGATCAAATGACCGGGTAATTCCTTCTAAGGTACCGTTGTTGGAGGAAGCCGGATGGGGTATTGTCGTTCCTGCGGAAATGGGCATTTTACGTGTGCCGTCATCAAAACCCAAGAAATCCGTACTTCCACCGGAATAACTCAGATAACGATCGTTGAAATGCATCTGAGGATTATAACCAACCGATATCGAAGCGCCGAACTGCTCTTGTGCCGGAAAATCTTTGGTCACAATATCGACCACACCACCCGTAAAGTCCGCTGGTAGCTCTGCAGAGGCCGATTTGACGACGACAATATTCTCCAAGATGTTCGTCGGGAATATGTCCATTTGGATGGTATTCTTATCCGGGTCAAGACCCGGGATATCCATCCCATTCAGAACAGATTTGGTATAACGATCGCCCAACCCGCGTACATACACGTATTTTCCATCTTGCACCGAAACGCCTGGCACCGATCGCACCGCTGTAGCAATCGTGCTTGCGCCACTTCGCTTGATGCTTTGAAGCGAAAGGCCATCCATCAGCGTTGTCGAATTGCGCTGCATGTTCAACAGCGAGATTTCGGAATTGCGCCTTGCCGTAGTAGTCACCACGACTTCATCCAGCAGGTCTGCCTGCGACTCCAGGACGATATCGAGGTGTGTCGCCTCTCCGGCTTTTATCTCCACCGCTTCGATTTCTTGGGTTTGATAGCCGATAAAAGAATAAACTAATGTGTACGTGCCTGGGTTAAGTTCCAGCGCATAATCGCCTTCAAAGTCGGTCCGGGCACCAATCGAGGAATTCTTCACGGCTACCGTCACACTGGAAAGCTTTTCACCAGTTCCTCCTTCTGACACGGTACCGACCAGCTGCCCCTGCTGGGCAAAAAGTATAACTGAAAAACAGATATTCCCTGCAAAAAGTAACCAAAATTTCTTCAACATAGGGTTTGGATAAATGCGTATTGTATTTTATAAAAAATGTCCATCTCCTATGCTGGAGATGGACACGTAATCTTTCATCAATTGCAATTAAAATGCACTCTTACTTGCTGCGTAAGTCCAAGAAAATGCAGCGAGGTCAGCGCCAACAGTAGCCGCATCGGCAGAAGCAATGGTCGCTACATTGCCGGTGAAGTTAGCTGCGGTTCCAGCTGGAGCTCCAGTCAGTAATGCTGGTAGGGCTACCCCTGTAGGAAGCACAACTTCCCAGTTTGAAAACGTAATCCGGTCATTGGCAAATTCAGTTTGAGAATCAGCACCAGCTACATTTATTGTAGAGGTTGCAGTAATATCATACACCAAGATATTGTTCAATGCGCATAATACGCCATCCCTCAAATCTGCAACCATGGCGCTTTGGCCACCACCGATGACCGTAATATCTTCCATGGTAAAGGACGCCTCAGTAGCAGCGGTACCTTCCGGCCCATCCAATTCGAAAGCAGAACCGGGCTCAGGACCTTGAACGACCAAGCCATTTGAAATGGTACCAGAATAAGCCATATCCACATCGAAACCATCATCGCCCTGTCCATATGTCAGCAAATTGGTCACGTTTACCGTTCCACCGAACCATTCGATGCCATCATCTTGGTTGCCTACAATTTCCACATTCTGGATAACCGTTCCACTTCCGACACCGGCTAGAGTCAACCCATTTATCTCATTGTCAGTAGCGATAGCAACACCGCCATGACGAATGGAAATGTACTTGATCGAGCCCGAATTGTCGGCCGCATCTGTACCACCGTAAATGCTATAAGCAGCATTTGCCGGCAGCCCTTCCACGTTTTTGGTTTGGAGATCCGATGCAACGGAGATCGGGGCACGGCCCAAGATAATTACTCCACCCCAAGCCCCTTTGTCCTCAATATCGAGGTTCGTGCCAGCCTTCTGACCAGGTTGAATATCGTCCAGCACCGAAGTGAAGACAATCGGCGCATCTGCGGTACCATTGGCCATTAGCTTACCGCCTTGTGCCACTACCAATGCCGAGGCTTGGTCTCCTTGTCCTTCTTCACCTTTGATAATAGTACCTGCTTCAATAGTCAATGTTACACCAGCGTCTACTACCACTTTGCCGTCCAATATATAAACGTTTTCAGCAGTCCATGTTTCATTGGCGGTAATGGAACCCGATTTAACCATCTCTTCGCCCTCTTCGATTGGATCTACTGGATCATCGTCGCTACAGCTGGTTACAAATCCCAATGCAAACACCGCTAGGAATGGTAAAAATAACTTTTTCATGATTTTCAATTTTAATGTTTTGACTCCTCTATATTCCGATACAAAGAACTTTATTTAATATAAAGCCAACATTCACTGAAAATCATCTTTTGATTAATTTCGTGTTAAGTAATTATTAAGCACATTCAAGAAAGAGGTGGGTATCGGTTTCGCTATGAGTGGATTACATGGTCATCAGTACCTCAGCCACATCATGCAGTGGCAAATCAAATGCTTCGGCCACGCCCTGGTATACGACCTTGCCTTCTACGATATTGAGCCCCTTCATGAGCGCGGCATCGTTAGCGCAGGCGGTCTTCCATCCCTTATTGGCGATCTTGATAATATAGGGCAAGGTAGAATTGGTCAATGCCAGTGTGGAGGTAAACGGTACCGCGCCGGGCATGTTGGCCACGCAGTAATGCAATACGTCATCGATGATGTAGGTGGGGTTTTCGTGTGTAGTGGGCACACAGGTCTCTACGCAGCCGCCCTGATCGACGGCCACATCCACGATAACGGTACCGGGACGCATGGTCTTGAGCATATCGCGCGTGATGAGGTTGGGCGCTTTGGTACCGGGTATCAGCACGGCGCCGATGATGAGGTCGTGGGTTTGCACGAGTTTGCGGATGGTATATTGACTGGAATATTGGGTGACGACGTGGGAAGGCAAGACATCGTTTACGTACCGCAGGCGATCGGTATTGATGTCGAGAATGGTGACATGCGCGCCTAATCCGGACGCCATCTTGGCGGCTTGCACGCCTACGATGCCCGCGCCGAGGATGAGCACCCTGCCAGGAGGAACACCCGGTACGCCGCCGAGCAGCACGCCCCTGCCCTTCACCGGCTTTTCAAGGTAGCGGGCACCTTGCTGTACGGCCATGCGGCCGGCCACCTCAGACATGGGGGTAAGCAAGGGCAGCGAACGGTCGGGCTTCTCCACGGTTTCATACGCGATGCACACCGCCCCACGGCCAATCATGGCTTCGGTGAGCGTGATGCTCGAGGCAAAATGGAAGTAGGTAAACATAATCTGCCCGGGCCGGGCCAATCGCAACTCTTCATCGATGGGCTCCTTCACCTTGACGATCATGTCTGACTGTGCCCAAATATCGTGGGGATCGGTCACGATCTCGGCCCCCGCGGCTTCATACTCCGCATCGGATATCCCGCTTCCTTTGCCCGCACCTTGTTCCACCAAAACATGGTGATGATATTGCTTCAATTCGAAGACGCCAGATGCTGTTAGTCCGACCCTGCTTTCGTTATTTTTGATTTCTTTAGGTATTCCGATAGTCATATTTGATTAAGATTGAAATTTACCTCAAAAATAACAATAAAATCAGCTATTGAATGACTAATATTTTAAAAAAGTATCAACAAAAATCAATGAAATAAACATCATAAAATACAAAACTTACTACATATACCAAAAATATAATATAAATATGGCCAAATAAACCCATAAAATGGCTTTATACTCCCTAACCACCCTCACATCCCCACCTGTTTTACGTCCATTGCAGACACGGCCTAGGAGACGGAAGCGGAGCGCCCCGGATCCAGACGTG
>NZ_JBLFFL010000002.1:0-394981 GCF_051400755.1 Parapedobacter brassicae | reverse complement strand
TCACATCCCCACCTGTTTTACGTCCATTGCAGACACGGCCTAGGAGACGGAAGCGGAGCGCCCCGGATCCAGACGTGGAGCAATGGACTAAAACACCCCCACCAACCATCACATCCCCACCTGTTTTACGTCCATTGCAGACACGGCCTAGGAGACGGAAGCGGAGCGCCCCGGATCCAGACGTGGAGCAATGGACATAAAACCAGACACGGCCTAGGAGACGGAAGCGGAGCGCCCCGGATCCAGACGTGGAGCAATGGACGTAAAACAGACACGGCCTAGGAGACGGAAGCGAAGCGCCCCGGATCCAGACGTGGAGCAATGGACTAAAACACTCCCACTAACAATATCAATAAAGTTGCATTAATAAGCTGTAAATTTAAACGGAATACCTTAAACTTGCGTGACCTAACAGGCGCGGTCCGTTGGGTTTACTTAACACGATTACCATGCAGGACAACCATGCAAATACGGTCATCCGCCTGAACGGCATCACCTACCAATACCCACGGGGAGAGTCGTTGCGTTTCGCCGATCTCGAAGTACCCACGGGGCAACACACCTTGATATTGGGCGATTCGGGCAGCGGCAAGACGACGTTGTTGCACATCCTCAGCGGGCTGCTCAAACCCCAGACGGGGGTAGTCCAAATTGACGGACAGCAGCTCTATGAATTGCCTGCGCGCAAACTGGACGAGTTCCGCGGACAACGCATCGGCTTGATCTTTCAGGAGGCGCATCTGGTGAAAAGCCTGACCGTGCGGGAAAACCTGCAAATCGCTCAGGGATTCGCGGGTGCCAAGGTCGATAATGACCGGATAAACGAGGTACTGACATTGCTCAACCTTGAACAAAAGGCGAATAGCTATCCGGGCAAATTGAGCCGTGGACAAATGCAGCGGGCCGCGATCGCCCGCGCGGTGATCAATAAACCGGCGATACTGGTGGCGGATGAGCCGACGGCTTCGCTTGATGACCGCAATACAGCGGGTGTACTGAACTTGCTGCTCACCCAGGCGGAACAGCAAGGGGCGACACTGGTGATCGCCACCCACGATAAACGCGTAAAGACGCGCATCGCCCATGCTTATGAAATGGAGGGCAGATCATGAATGTACCGCAAATCGCTTGGAAGAATATCCGCCAAAACCCGGCAACATCGATACTGGGCATATTGCTCACCGCTTTCGGAACGGGCATACTGTGCGTGCTGCTGCTGACGTCGCACCAGATTGAGGAACAGCTTGACAACAACAGCCGGGGCATCGATCTGGTGGTGGGTGCCAAGGGCAGCCCCATACAGCTTATCCTGAGCAGCATCTATCACATGGATAACCCCACGGGGAACATCACGCTCGCCGAGGCACAGAAACTGGCGGCGAATCCCATGGTCAGGCTGGCGGTGCCGCTGTCATTGGGCGATAATTACCGGGGGCACCGTATTGTCGGCACGGATAGTACGTTCATGCAGCTATACGGATTAGAACTGGCCGAGGGCCGCATATGGCAGGCTGATTTCGAAGCGGTGATCGGCGCCGAGGTGGCGCAGAAGCATCAGTTAAACATCGGAGACAAAATCTATGGGGCCCATGGCCTGAGCAGCGAAGGACATGCGCATGACGAGCATGCCTACACGATCACGGGGATTTTCAAACCTGCGCATCATATCGCCGACCGCCTGGTGCTGACCAACTTGGCCAGTGTGTGGCGCATGCATGGGGATGATGGAGATGAGGAACATGAACATGGAGATGAGGAACATGACCATGAAGCTGACCACCAGCACGACGTGGTCGGAGTGGAAGAGCATGAACACCATCACGGCGAACAGCATGACGATGATGACGAAACCGATCACCCGTCACCAACCACCGATCACCATGAAGAACCCACCCTGGTCAAAAGCATCATGGGCGATCTCAGTTCCGGTGAACGGGAGATCACCAGCATGCTGATCCAATACCGCAACCCCGCGGCGATCGGGATGTTCCCGCGGTTGGTAAATCAAAATACGGCCTTGCAGGCTGCTTCGCCCGCGATTGAAAGTGCACGGTTGTTTTCACTGCTGGGTATCGGCATCGATTCGTTGCAGGTATTGGCCTACGTGATCATGCTCATGGCGGCATTGAGTGTTTTTATCAGCCTGTATAATGCGCTCAAGAGCCGCAAATATGATTTGGCCATCATGCGCACGCTCGGCGCTTCGCAAGGAAAACTCTTCGGCATTGTGATTGCAGAGGGAATATTGCTTACCTTTGTAGGCGCGATAGCAGGTATTATCATCGGCCACATTGCCCTTTACCTGATCGGCGCCAGTACCGGTGGCACGGCAACATTATTGCAGGCGTTCCTGCTGTTGCCGCAGGAAGGTTGGCTGGTACTCATCGGCGTATCCATCGGGTTCGTGGCGGCCGTGATCCCGGCCATCAAAGCATATAAGACTTCGATATCGCAAACGTTATCAGGAAATTAGACACATGATCAAGCAATTCATTCTTTTTATTTTCATCGCATTGGGGGTGCAGTTGGCAAACGCGCAGCAGGATAACCCATTTGGGGAGGTGCCCGACCATACGCCTATGATGAACCAAACCTGGGAAACCATCAATAAACTGATGTATAAGGTGACCTACAAGGATAATCAAACCGTGTATACACCGCATTTTCCGGATGAGCTGAAAGCCATCGATAAGAAAACGGTCGACCTCCCGGGCTACTTGGTACCCATGCAGGGGGGGCGCGATCACGAGACGTTTATGCTCTCGGTACTGCCCATCATGCAGTGCATGTTTTGCGGACAGGGAGACGTGCCGCCCATGGTCGAGATCTTCATGAAAAAAGGCACCAAAGTGCGCTTCACGGAAGAGCCGATCAAAATCAAGGGCCGGGTGCGCCTCAACCCCAATACGCAAGAGGGTAATTCGGAAATACAGATCTTGGATGCGGAGCTGATCAACTGACGGCTCACCCGATTCTACCGATTCAACACGGCTACTTCCAGACACACCGCCAGTGCCGCCGTTTCGGTGCGCAAGCGCGCATCGCCCAGCGTAATGGGCAGATATCCTGCCGCCAACGCAGCGTCGATCTCCGGCGCGCTGAAGTCCCCTTCAGGTCCGATCAGAACGGTATAATGCCCCGCTGGTTGCACCAGCTGGCTCAGGTACTGCTTTTCGCCTTCGGCACAATGGGCGATGAACTGCTGCCCACTCCCATCCCGTGCCAAAAAATCACCCAGCCGCACGGCCTCGTTCAGCTTGGGTAGCTGGGCCTTGAGCGACTGCTTCATGGCGGCCACCAGCACCTTGGTCAACCGCTCGGTTTTTACTTCCTTACGCTCAGAGTGTTCGCAGATGACGGGGGTGATCTCATCGATGCCGATCTCTGCGGCCTTTTCGAGAAACCACTCCACCCGGTCGATATTTTTCGTTGGCGCGATGGCGATGTGAAGGGCATACCGCTGTTTGCCATAGTGGGGTATGACTTCCAAAATTTCCAGCACGGTGCGTTTGGGATGGGCATCCATGATCGCCGCGGTATACAGTCCGCCCCGGCCATCCACCAACTGGAGCCGGTGGCCTTCGGTCATGCGCAGCACGCGTACGGCGTGCTTGCTTTCCTCCTCGTTGAGCACGAAATTGCGGTGGTGGGGCAATATGTCGGGGGTATAAAACAGGTGCACCGTTGCGATCGCTTATTCCGTTTCGTTGCTGTCAGGCATTTCAATAAGCTCCAGCTTCACAAATTCGATGTTCTGCTGGGTCTTTTTCATGATGATGAAGTTGTATCCGTGAAACGCTGCATGTTCGCCCACATCGGGTATTTTATCGAACAGGTCGCTCACCAAGCCCGAAATGGTATCATAATCATTGCTCTCCGGCAATTCTTTGGGCAAGAATTCGTTGACGTCGTGCACGCTGGCGCTGGCATCGACCATGTATTCGGTGTCAGAGATCTTTTCGACCACGGGCGTCTCTTCATCGTATTCGTCCTGGATCTCCCCGACCAGCTCTTCGACGATATCTTCTAAGGTCACCATGCCTGCCGTACCGCCGAACTCATCCAGCACAATGGCGATCTGGATGCGCCGTTGCTGAAACTCGGCCATCAGATCATTGATCTTCTTGGTTTCAGGAATAAAATAGGGCTTGCGGATAATGTTCCGCAAGACGAGCTCCTTCCCTTTGGCAATGATGGGCAGGATATCCTTGGTATGCACGATGCCGATGATCTGGTCGATGTTGTCGTCATAGATGGGTATGCGCGAATAACCTTCTTTGGTGATCTGCTCGATGAAGGCATCAATCGGGCAATTCATTTCGATCGCCGAGATCTTGGTACGCGGTACCATGATGTTCTTCACGATCCGCTCGTTGAAATCAAAAACGTTTTTGATCAGCTCATGCTCCACGGTATCCAATGCACCGCTTTCGCGTCCTTGATCCAGCAGGTACTGCAGCTCCTCGGATGAATGATGGGCTTCGCCCATGTTGACCTGGAACCCCATGAGCCTGAGCAGCAGATTGGCAAACCCATTCAACACCCAGATAATCGGTCTGAAGACCACGTAGAAAAATCGCAGGGGCAGCGCGATGCTCATGGTGGTGCCTACAGGGCGCTGGAGCGCGATGGATTTGGGGGCCAGCTCGCCGAATACGATGTGCAATACGGTGATGATACTGAAGGCCAACACATGCCCCAGGTTTTTGGCCAAGACGCTCGTGAGCTCCACATTGAACCATCCGAATACCATGGTCACAATGTCGGTCATCACGGCCTCACCCACCCAACCCAGGGCGAGGGATGATATCGTAATGCCCAATTGGGTAGCGGCTAGGTAGCCGTCGAGATGACTGGTAATGTGTTTGGCTACCTGCGCAACCTGACTGCCCGTTTTGACCTTGATTTCGATTTGCGATGCCCGCACTTTGACAATCGCAAACTCAGCCGCTACGAAGAAGCCGTTGGCAAATACCAAAAAAAATGTCCAGAAAATCTCCCAGCCCATTAGGTAGTCGTTAGATTAGCAAATTCCTTCTGGTACAAGTCAAGGCTATCCTGTATCACCTGGTAAGCGTATGACCGACCAAAAAGACGCTCAATGGTCACGTTCTTCCGCTCCAGTATTTTATAATCCTGAAAGAAACGGACGATCTCCTTCATCGTGTGAGGGGGCAACTCCGAGAGGTCATTGATGTAGTTGACGGACATGTCGTTCTTGGCTACCGCGATGATCTTGTCGTCTTGCTCCCCATTGTCGATCATGTGCATCACCCCAATGACCTTGGCCTCGATGATGCTCATGGGATAAACATCTACCGAACAAAGCACCAGGATATCCAGCGGATCTTTATCATCACAATAGGTTTTGGGGATGAAGCCGTAATTGGCCGGGTACATGACCGATGAAAATAAAACGCGGTCCAATTTGATCAGTCCGCTTTCCTTATCTATTTCATACTTTGCCTTTGAACCTTTTGGGATTTCGATGATGGCATTGACCGCGGACGGAACATCATCGCCCGGAGATATGCCATGCCAAGGATGTGTCTTGCTCATTATGGATGGTAATTTATGGTTTGTTACTCTTCTATTTCGGCCTTTTTTCTGTTCGATTGTAATTTTCGCCTGATCAGCGCTATCAATATGGGTGTAAATGAAATGGTGATAAAACCTGCAATAATATACTCGATGTAATGGCTTATCTGCGGAAACTCGCGCCCCAGGAAATAGCCGGATAACGTCAGCAGACAGACCCAAATGGCCGCGCCAAAGAGATTGTATAAGACGAATTTACGAAAATTCAGCTGCACAACACCCGCCAGTATCGGCGCAAAGGTACGAATTATCGGCATGAAACGGCCAATAATCAAGGCTGGTCCGCCATATTTATGATAAAACTCTTCGGCCATGACCACGTAGCGCCGTTTGAACAACCAGGTATCTTTTCGCTTGAAGAGCATGGGACCTGCCCGCCAACCAAACCAATATCCGGTAAAATTGCCCGCCACGCCGGCAGCGAAAAGGCCCAAGCAGAGCGTGGTGATATCAACATCCAACAGTCCAGATGCACAAAACAGGCCCGCCAAAAACAACAGGTAGTCGCCGGGCAGAAAAAATCCAAAAAAAAGCCCGGTCTCCGCAAATACGATAAATATGACAAGATAGAAGCCTCCAGACCTTATCAGCGCCTCAGCATCCAGCAGCTGTGAAAATGACTCCCAAAACTCTTGCATAGTATCTGCTACAAAAGTACGAATATAAAATGAAGGCGTGTTAGGATTTGTGGGTGACCGTTAGAATCGCATTTTTGATGGCTTCTGCGCTTTCGGCAAGCTCCTCGGGACGGAGACTGAGTTTTGGTCTGCTGAAATTGATGTCGCTCACCTGGTTGATCGGGATCAGGTGGATATGCGCGTGGGCCACTTCCAAGCCGATCACGGCCACGCCAACTTTTTCGCATGGGTATACGGCCTTAACGCCCTGCGCAACGATCTTGGCAAACATCCAAAGCCCGATATAGCCATCGTCTTCCATGTCAAATAAATAATCGGTCTCTCGCTTAGGAATGACCAATACGTGGCCTTTAACCAGCGGATTGATGTCCAAAAAAGCCAAGTAGTCGTTGCTTTCGGCTACCTTGTACGCCGGTATTTCACCGTTGAGGATTTTTGAGAATATCGTGGACATGTTTAACTTCTTTATGTTGCTTACCTGCAAACTTAGCCAAATTTGCTTGCATAAAAAAACGGCTGCCTTTTCTCAACAGCCGTTCGCGTATGTTATTTTCGGGATGTGCGGTTATGGCAAACCCGCACATAACCGACACGTATCGTTACCTGGAAATATCCAGGATCTCCAGCTCCACCTCGCCCGCCGGCACCTGTATCTGGGCTTTATCTCCGATTGATTTGCCCAGCAGCCCCTGCGCGATGGGTGATTTCACCGATATCTTACCGGCTTTGAGGTCGGCTTCCGTTTCGGAGACCAACTGATAGGTCATCACCGCGCCGTTTTTCACATTCTTAAGCTTGACGATCGACAACGCCAACACTTTGGAAGCATCCAACGTCGACTCATCAATGATCCGGGCATTGGACAAGGTCTCTTCCAATTTGGCGATTTTGGCCTCATGCAGTCCCTGGGCTTCCTTTGCTGCATCGTATTCCGCATTTTCCGACAAATCTCCCTTGTCGCGCGCCTCTGCAATAGCCCTGGCAATCTTTGCCCTGCCTTCCGTTTTGAGATACTGCAACTCCTCTTTGAGTTTTTCCAATCCCTCTTTGGTGTAATACGTTACATCTGCCATAATCTACTCGCTATTTAATAAAAAATAAAGTCCAAAAAAAGAAGCAAGACCATACCTTCTGGAGTGGTATGGCCTTGCTCGTTCATACGAAGGTAGGAATTGTTTTTGAATAAACAAAAAGAAAGCGAATAATCAGGGATTATCCACAAACTTATATCCCATCCCCCGCACCGTCTGCAAATAAGCCGGTTTATCGGCATTGAGCTCGATTTTCTTCCGTAAACGCACGATGTGCATATCCAAGGTCCGCGTGTTTACATTAGAGCTGTATCCCCATACCACCTGCATCAGTTCGTCCCGGCTGATCACCCGTCCGGTATGTTGCAAGAAATAGAGCAAAATCCGGTTTTCCAAGATGGTCAGCTCGATTTTCTTGCCATTGCGCACCAGCGAATGAATGTTGGGATGATGCTCCGTATCGCCGAATGTATACAGGTCTGCTGCTTGGCTATTGAGAAAATACTTGATCTTGTTCTCAATCATGGCCACCAACACATCCATGCTGAACGGTTTGGTGATGTAATCAGAAACACCGAAGCTGTACGCATCGATCTTATCCACGTCTTGCGACTTGGCTGTCATCATGATGATCAGGTTGGTAAAACCCGCTTTGCGCAGGCTGGTGCATATTTCCGAGCCCTGTTTGCCGGGAAGCATCCAATCCAGCAATACGATATCCGGCCGATGCTCCAACACCAGTTTTTCCGCTTCGTCCCCATTACCAGTCTGCACGACCTGGTAATTTTCCGATTCGAGCCGATGAGCCACCAAAAAACGTAAATTTTCATCGTCCTCAATGACCGCTATTTTAATATTCTTATACATATCCTATATAAAGTCTGATGCCTGTTGTCTCATGTCTATTGTCTCATGTCTCCCGTCTGTTGTCTCACGTCTCATGTCTGTTGTCTCACGTCTCACGTCTCCCGTCTCCCGTCTCAATCCACAGGCAACACAATCCTGAACGTCGTCCCCTTGCCTAATTCACTTTCGACGGTGATATCGCCCCCCATGAAATTGACCAGCTCCTTGCAGAATGCCAAGCCAAGCCCCACGCTGCCTTGCTGGTTATATTGGTTTTGCACACGGTAGAATTTTTTGAAAATATGGGGCAATTCTTTTTTTGCAATACCGATCCCCTTATCTGCAAAATGCATGGTCGCCTGTTTTTTTGTCTGGGTCACTTGTATATCGAGCACCTTATTGTCCGGTTTGGAATACTTATACGCATTGTCTATCAGGTTTTGAAAGATACTTCCCAATAACACCGGGTCAATATACAGCGTTTTGGTGGCATTTACCTTGCACCGGATATCCAAATCTACATATTTGATTCTGGAAGCAGCCAACACTTTATCACAAAATTCGTGCAAATCGACTTCCTCCCGTTTTATTTTTATCGATTTATTTTCGATCTGTGTAAAAGACAGCAGCGTATTCATCAAATTATTGAGTTTATCCGCTTCCTCGTCCAATATTCTACCATAATGCATCCGTTCTTTGTCCGAAAGCTGCTTGGCACTCCCGATGTTGTTGCCCGCGATCTTAATCACGCTCACCGGCGTCTTGAATTCATGGGTCAGGTTGTTGATAAAATCGTATTGCAGCTTGAACAGGCGTTCGTTGACATACAGGTTTCGATAGATCAGGTAGGCGATTAACGCCAGCAACAGGTAGATCGTCACCACCCCTGCCATCACCGGCATAAACCGCCTGTTGATTTCCGTTTGCAGGAACGATCGGCTCGAACTGAAATAGATCTTATAATCGGCCAATGCGCCCGGCAGGGGTGTCTCCGTCGTGAGCAGATCCGGGTCGGTGTCAATCGATTCGTACACCAGCGGCTGGATCTGCACGTGTTGATATAACTCAGGCACCGTATTCGTGAGCATCAGCTTATTCGGGTTGATGGAATAGGTCAGGATGTCCTGCTCATACGCCGCATCATGCACCTGCTGCCCGTACATCAATTCCTTATACGTTTTCAGGTCATCCCTGCGCGGAATATTCATGTAGGAGATCTTGCCTGGCGTGACCGAATAAAACACTTTGAAGATGTCATCGTCGCGCAGTGCCTTGGCCGTATCGACCCGCTCAACAAATGCCGCAAATTTTACCGCCATGTTATTGAAGTCGTCGGACAAGGCCAATGGCAGGTGTCCGCCCCCGTTCGTTTTGGATAACAGGCTGTCACTCCCGGCCGGATGGCTGAACTGGTAAACACCTTTGGGATAGATGACCAAATGATTGGCAGAAAACCCATAATCGATGCTGTCGTTATTGCTAAGCGCCCCGTCATAAAATACGATGTGCTCGACGAACGCATAGGTTCGCAGCACACTATCTGCATACGTGGCTGCCGTGGCGGAATCCAAATAGCCTTGATAGAATGAAATTTCCGGGAGCCGGTTATGAAAAAAGTCATTGAATGTGCCGATGTTGTGTTCCAGCACTTCTACCTTGCGGGATGCAAATTCGTTTTCGACATAGGTATCGGTCAAATCCCGCGCAAGAAAAATAGCCAATACAAACGACGCAGCGACCACGACAATAAAAGCGCCAACCAATAGGTAGTTTGCGCGGTACGTATTGCGTTGGGGCTTCATTTCAGATACTGCTCAAAGAACGTACCCAACTCCGTGTAAAACGAGATACGGTTTTCCTCATTGCGGAAATATCGCCCTTCTTCTTCGTGCAGGATATAGGTGATGGGAATCTTCCGCTTTTTCAGTTTCTGCACAAATTGATTCATCTCATTGGGCGTGCTCTTGCTGTCTTTGCCCCCCTGCGCGATGAACACGGGAATATCGATGTTTTCGGAATGAAATACCGGCGACATGGATTTGATCAGATCGGACTCCGTTTCGGGATTGCCGATGATCTCATAATACATCTGCAAATAGGGCTTGAAGTGCGGCGGAAATTCCTTGAGGTACGTAAACAGGTTGGTAAAACCCGAATAGGAGGCTGCACAGGCGTATAGATCGGAATGGAAGCAGGCGCCATGCAAGGCGGAATAGCCGCCGAAACCGGAACCGAAAATGCCGATGCGCGCGGAATCGACGATGCCTTCGTCAATCAGCCATCGTACGCCATCGGTGATGTCGTCCTGTATCTTTCCGCCCCATTCCTTGAATCCGGCCGACCAAAATTCTTTTCCATAGCCTGTCGATCCTCTGTAGTTGACCTGAAATACGGCATAGCCCCGATTGGCAAAAAACTGTACCTCCGGATCGAATCCCCATCGGTTGCGATCGAACGGACCGCTATGGGGGTACACGATGACGGGCACCTGCTTACCGTTTGATTTCGGAGGCATGGTCAGATATCCCTGTATCTGCCGTCCGTCGCGCGATCGATAGGTGACCGGCTTCATCTCCGCGAGCATACAGTCTTTCAGCGCCGGATTGTTGTCGGTCAATTTCACCAGTTCATCCTTGGACATGTCGTAGTAGTATATCGCGCCCGGATCTTTATCGGTATACGAACGGACGATAAACCGACTGCGGGCCGTATCCCGATCCAATATGCTTACCTCATAGCCCGCCAGCCGCTTGCCGATCGCTTGATACACCTTTTCGGTCTCTTGGTTCAGAAAATGGCGTTGCTGTTTCCAGGTGGCATAGCTTGCATAAGACATCTCCCCCCGGTTGCCGGAATATCCCTCATGGTCGATATCTACATCGGGATGACTATAGATTACCCGGACTTCCTTACCGGTCTCCATATCTATTTCGACCAAGGCCATCTTATCCCGGTTGATGTTCGAAAGTGCAAATACATGGCTCCTGTTACCGGCAGAAAACCCGAGGGGCATGATGGAATTCCGGAAGCTGTTGCTCATGACCGGCTTAAACACATCCTGTTCGCGAGCCCGATACAACACGGTTTCCTTCACGCTGTCGCTGGCCATCGCCAGCCGCAACTCGCCGTTGAGATCGGCATACCACCGGATAATATTACCGGGGTTCTTGGCGACCAGCTCCTTTTTGCAGGCGTCTGTGCGGAGCCGATAAACGTCAAATACGGAAGAATCGCGTTCATTGAGCGAAATCAGAAACCCGTTATTGATGACTTTCGAAGGCGAGATCCAACGCAATTTCACCGCTGAAGGGGGCATCAGGTGCCGTGCAGCAGATGTCGCCCGATTGACCGCAAACACTTGGAGACTATCGTTCTTCTTGTCCTTGGTGAAGATCAACTCATCATCATTCGCCCAAAAATACGATTGAATACCGAGATCGCGATCAGACGTGATGCGCTGCTCCCGGTTTTGCTCATCGGGATGCAGGATAAAAATATTCTTTTGCCCTTCATACAGCCTTAAATAAGCGATATACTTGCCGTTGGGCGATAGCTGAAAATCGGTTTTTTCGGGTTCAGAGAAAAAATCCTCGACCGGTATAACACGTCCCTTGCGGCTCTCGCAGCTCCCCAAACAGCCCGCGATGCCTCCCACCAATAACAAAAACACAACATTCCGTATCATATAGACGATGCTCCCCTCGTTTTATCAAAGGTGGAAAAATTTACCGTAAAAGCCTTTTATGCAACCTTAATTTTACACGGTTAATTTTACGCGGCCAATCGCCCGTCCCAACCCTAAATCCACCCGTGTAACGCGGTTATTTTGGCCAGATTAATTATCTTCGCCGAATGTATTTATACAACGTTACCATCATCGCTGAAGATGACATCCACGAAGCCCTCAGACAGCGCTTACAAGCGTTGCTTGGCGAGCGGAAAGCGGATGCTTCCATCGCCTTGCTTCAACTGCTGGATGCTCCGCATGAAGGCACCACGTATTGTGTTCAGCTGCGCGCTGAAAATAAGGAAGAAATCGCAACTTTCCAAAAGGATCAACTCATAGCGATCCAACAATTGGCCACCACGGAGTATCCAGGGAAAGTCCTCTTCTTCGATAGCATGATGAAATACCTCAAGGATTAAGCTCAATAAGCATTTATATCATGAAGTTTACCCCTACTCCAATACCGGATCTGATCGTCATCGAACCGCAGGTGTGGAAAGATGACCGTGGATTTTTTATTGAAACCTATAATGCGAGGCCCTTCGAAGCACAGGGGATCGCCCAGACTTTCGTGCAGGACAACCTATCCAGTTCGCATCGCGGCGTATTGCGCGGCATGCACGCCCAGGCCGGAGAAAATGCGCAAGGCAAGTTGGTGCGGGTATTGCGCGGCAGTGTGCTGGATGTGGCCGTGGATATACGGAAAGACTCCAGCACCTATGGGCAGCACTTTTCCCTCGTGCTCGACGAACATAATGCCAAATCGCTATGGATACCCCCGGGCTTTCTACACGGTTTTCTGGCGCTCGAAAACGACACCTTATTTGCCTATAAGGTGACGGGATTTTACGATAAGGCAGGTGAGGTGGGTGTCCGCTGGGACGATCCCGACCTGGGTATCGAGTGGCCGATGGATAAGGGTGCGCTTATCGTCTCCGAGAAGGACCAGCAATTGCCCTATCTGCGCGATATCGCAAACCCCTTTTGATTTCTTTCCCCCTTACTCCGGGAGTTCATCCTCATACCGGGGATCATATTTAATTTTGGGGGTCAGGTAATGCAAGAGGATAAGCCTTGAGTACCGGAAATTGAAGGGTGCAAAAATCAGGATGGTGGCCAGCAGTACGCCGAGGTATATCCATGGCGATTCACTTTTGGTGAGTTGGTATGTCAGCATCCCGGCGGTGACCCCCTGGGCCACCGACAGTGCATAGCTCACATACATCGCGGCGTAGAAATATCCCGGTTCGATCTCAAACCGAAAACCACAATGCGGGCACACATCATTCATCCGCTGCTTTTTAAAGCCATAGGTATTGCCGACGAACATCCTCCCAACCCGGCATTTCGGGCATTTGGAACCGACGACGGCGTTGATCTTGGAGGTATGCGCAGCCATTAGGGGACTAATTCAGCACGATGGGGTCATTGTCTACGTTGACCGTCTTCTTACCGCGGTATTTCTTATACCACAACACCCCGATTCCCAGCGCCGCGAGATACGGGATGGCCAGCAAAAACAAGATTCCTTTGTTCAGCCCTTTGCCTTGGGTGTTGCCGTTTTCCGTGGCGTTTTCGGCGGTAAGCGTACACATCGCACATTGCGAACGGGCGGTATCGGGCATTGCCGCGAGCAGCGCAAACACCATCATCCATACACCTAAAAACCGCTTGATTGTGTTCATATCACAAAGGTACAATTATTTCATCAGAATCACCTACTTGTCATCGAATACCTCAAAACGGTCCCAGAAGCCATCTTTTGGCAGCGGCGCATGGAGCTCCATCGGCTCCTTCCTGATCGGGTGGACAAACGACAACTTTTTAGCGTGCAGGCAGATGGTCCGCCGCAAACTTCCTCTCGGGTAGCCATATTTGTGGTCGCCCACGATGGGGCATCCCATCGATGCAAGCTGGGCACGTATCTGATGCGTGCGGCCGGTCACCGGATAAACCTCGATCAGGTAGTAGCCCCCCAGTTCCCCCAGCAGTTTGTATGACAGCTCTGCATACACGCGGCCCTCGGCTGTCTCGGCATGCACCTTGGTGATGTTCTGCGTACGGTCGCGCGACAGCCAATGCACCAATTTATTTTCCGGTTCCGCGGGCGGCTGGCGCACCACCGCCCAATATGTCTTCTGAATCTCCCGATCTTTGAAAAGCTCCTGCATCCGCTCCAAACCCTTGCTGGTTTTGGCAAATAGGATCAAGCCGCTTACCGGACGATCAAGCCGGTGTACCACGCCCACGAAAGCTCCGTTGGGTTTGCTATACTTTTGGGTAAGGTACCGGTTGATCATCTGCTCCATGGATTCATCACCGCCGGTATCGGCTTGCACGAGGTATCCGGCGCGCTTATTGATCGCAAGCAAGTGATTATCTTCGTAGATGACGTCTTTATCGGTAATAGGCATAGTTCAGTATCTTCACGTTACGCCGGCAAAGATAATGGTTTTTGGTCAGTCCATCAATGACCAATCACGCTGGACATACCCGAAAAACAAAAAGCATAAGTGCAGTATAGTAACTAACCTTTATTTCAAAATATTCTTCATTTCTGTCGTAGTGATGGCAAGGTCCGATCCATTCTTCTGCAGTCCTTTGGCAAGGACTTTGTCGCCCGTCCATAGTTTGGTATTTAATTCCAATGCCAAAGCGACAAATGGCGTATCATCCTCGTCAATATCTTTAGCAAGCTCGTAAGCAGTTGTCCAAGACCGTTCGCTAATGAGTTCTTCCGAGACCAGTGTGATACTAGATAGCACCAATTGTTCCATTTGAGTAAGCTGATGCGGAGTAAGTTTGGTATATGCGGCTATTTTGGGTGCATATCTTTGCAGCTCATCAATCAACAATTCCGGCCCGAAAAATATGAATTTGTCTTGTAGGTTCATCAGGATTTCCCCGATGGAAGATTTAGGGTTGAGGAGCGTGCTGAAAACGATATTAGTGTCTACAACGATATTCATTTAATGAAGCGTTGCTTATTTTCGGCCCACCAACGTTTTTTTGATTCGTTGGCAAGCTTGTTGGCCTGTTCTTCCGTTCCTTCGCTTGCCTTGACTGTTTCTTTATACTTGAAATAATTGACAATGCGTTGTAAACCGCGGATATCGGTGTCCACCGGTAATCGGAAAATGATTTCTTTGTCTGTACGCTCGATAACCATAGTGAAACAAAGATAATAAAATAAAGTACCAAAATCAAGCAGGGATTCTCCAATCAAAGACCACCCATCACCGGCCGCCGACCACCATCAGGTCCACAAACTCGTGCACCGGCATCGCGGCCAGTCGATCGATATCCAGGGAAGCGTTGAGAATCCGCTGCTGCTGTTTGGTTGAAAATATCCGGGCCAGATTGGTCTTGTACTTTTCAATCAACACCGGCATGCCTTCCTCCCGGCGACGCTTATGGCCAATGGGGTATTCGACAACCACCTCATCCAATACCGATCCATCCGTCAACGTCACCGTCAGCGCATTGGCGATGGACCGCTTCTCGGGGTCATGGTAGTCGCGCGTAAACTGCGGGTCTTCGACGGTGTTCATCTTGTCGCGCAGCTGATCGATACGCGGGTCTGCCGCCACAGCATCTTCATAGTCTGCCGCGGTCAGCCTGCCGAAAATCAGCGGCACCGCGATCATGTATTGCAGGCAATGGTCGCGGTCGGCCGGATTATGCAAAGGCCCCTTCTTATCGATGATGCGCATGGCGGCTTCATGCGTGCGGATGCGTATGTGCTCGATATCTGCGATCGTCTTACCCAATTCCCTGAGCTTGCCATGCAGCGTCATCGCCGCCTCCGCGGCCGTCTGCGCGTGGAACTCCGCCGGGAACGATATCTTGAATAGCACATTTTCCATCACGTAGGCGCCATACGCCCGCTGGAAACGGAACGCCTGCCCCTTGAAAAGCACATCGTAAAAACCCCAGGTCTTTGCCGTCAGCACGGAGGGGTAGCCCATCTCCCCCGTCTGCGCCATGAGGGCCAACCGCACCCCGCGGGAGGTCGCGTCGCCCGCGGCCCAGGACTTGCGGCTCCCGGTATTGGGTGCATGCCGGTAGGTGCGCAGGGCTTGCCCGTCCACGAAGGCGAGCGACACCGCGTTGATCAGCTCATCGCGGCTCAGGCCCAAGAGCTTGCCCACCACCGCCGTGGAGGCGAGCTTCACCAAGAGCACATGGTCCAGGCCGACGCTGTTGAACGAATTCTCCAGGGCCATCACCCCCTGTATCTCGTGTGCACGGATCATCGCGTCTAAAACCTCGCGCATCGTCAGGGGCGCCTTGCCGTTGGCTACGGCCGTACGCGATAGCCAATCGGCGGTAGCCAGTATACCGCCCAGGTTGTCCGATGGATGTCCCCATTCCGCGGCCAGCCAGGTATCGTTGAAATCCAGCCACCGGATCATGGTCCCGATGTTGAAGGCCGCATGTATGGGATCCAGTTGATACGGTGTACCGGGTACCTTGGCACCGTGCGGCACGACGGTTCCGCTGACGACGGGACCCAGCAGCTTGGTACATGCCGGATAGGTAAGCGCCTCAAACCCGCAACCCAGCGTGTCCAGCAGGCAGTAATGTGCTGTTTTGAAGGCGAGATCGCTCCTGATCTCATAGCCGAGTGTGTAGTCTACCACATCGGTAATAACTCGATCTGTTTCCGGACGGACGTTTGAAATGGGTGAAGACATGAGTGGTGAATGGTGATTGTTGAATAGTGATTGGTTATCGCTGCTCGAGTGGGGTAAATGACTGGTTATCGGGTCCTACATAATTTGCACTGGGCCGGATGATCTTGCCGTCCTCCCGCTGTTCAATGACATGGGCACTCCAGCCCGTGACCCGGGCAATGACGAAAAGCGGCGTAAAAAAAGCCGTCGGTATGCCCATCTGGTGGTAGGATACAGCCGAAAACCAATCCAGGTTGGGAAACATCTTTTTCTCTTCCCATAGGAGCGTTTCCAGCCGCTCGGCAACGGCATACAGATTCATGTCGCCCGATGCCTCCGACAGCTGCCGGGCCACTTTTTTGATGACCACATTCCGCGGATCGGCGATGGTGTATACCGGGTGGCCGAAACCGATGATGACCTCCTTTCGCTCGAGCCGCTGTTTAATGTCGGCCGCCGCTTCTTCGGCATCTGCATAGCGGCTCTGGATCTCAAAAGCCACCTCATTGGCGCCACCATGCTTCGGGCCCCGCAGGGCACCGATACTTCCCGTAATGCAGGAATAAATATCCGATCCCGTGCCCGCTATGACCCGCCCGGTGAATGTAGAGGCATTAAACTCGTGCTCTGCATAAAGATTGAGGGATATGGCCATGGCATCGACCCAGGCCGAGGAAGGTACCTTGCCGTGCAGCAGGTGCAGGAAATGTGCACCGGTCGATTCATCATCGGTTTCCACGTCGATGCGTTTGCCGTGGTGGGCATAATGGTACCAATACAATAATGCCGATGCATAGGAGGCCAACAGCTTATCGGCGATGTCCCGGGCGCCCACTGGATGATGGTCGTCTTTTTCCGGATAGATGGTTCCAAGCAGTGATGTATACGTGCGAAGCACATCCATGGGATGTGCGGCAGCCCGTATTTGCTCCAGCACCTTTTTTGCGATCTGGGGCAGTCCCCGTAATGCCTTCAGTTTATTTTGATACGCCAACAGCTGCGCCTTGTTCGGCAACTTCCCATGGATCAACAGATGAGCCACTTCTTCGAAGGATGCCCCCTCGGCCAAATCCAGGATATCGTATCCCCGGTAATGCAGGTCGTTGCCGCTCCTGCCCACGGTACACAGGGCGGTATTGCCCGCCGCTACACCCGACAAGGCCACTGATTTCTTCGGCTTGAACGCCGTTTGCTGCTTGTTATCGCTCATCATTTTTGTATTTTGCTCACCGACCACCCATCACCGACCACCGACCACCCTTCACCGACCACCCTTCATCGGCCATACAGTTCATCTAACTTTCGTTCAAAATCATAATAGCCGATGCTATCGTATAATTCGGCGCGGGTCTGCATGGTATCCAGCACGCGCTGCTGCGTACCGTCCTGCCGGATATGTGCGTAGACATTCCACGCTGCCTTATTGGCGGCCCGAAACGCCGATAGCGGATACAGCACCAAGGCCACGCCCGCATCGGCCAATTCGGCAACCGTCCACAGTGGCGTCATCCCAAATTCGGTAATATTGGCCAGGATGGGAAGTCCCGTTGCGTCGACGAACGCACGGTATTGCGTCAATTCGGAGACGGCCTCCGCGAAGATGAAATCGGCCCCTGCTTCGGCATAGGCCCTCGCCCGCTCCAGCGTCGCTTCCAGCCCTTCATTCGCCAGGGCATCCGTACGTGCCCCGATGGCAAACTGCTCATCGGTACGGGCGTCTACCGCCGCTTTCAGGCGGTCTACCATCTCTGTTTTGCTGACCAGCTCTTTGTTCGGCCGGTGGCCGCAGCGCTTCGCGCCTACTTGGTCCTCCATGTGCAACGCCGCGGCGCCCGCCTTGACCAAGCTTTTCACCGTGCGGGCTACATTGAAGGCCGAAGGACCGAGCCCCGTATCGACATCCACCAGTAAAGGCGTGTCACACACATTGGTGATGCGCTCCACGTCGATGAGCACATCATGCAACGTCGAAATGCCAAGATCGGGCACCCCCAGCGAGCCTGCGGCTACGCCTCCGCCGGAAAGGTAGATGGCCTTGAACCCCGCCTGCGTGGCCAACAGTGCATGATTGGCATTGATCGCACCAACGACCTGCAGCGGTCGTTCGACGTTCATGGCGGCGCGCCAGCGCGCACCGGCGGATGATAAATTGCGGTTCATGATGGACTAATTAGTGCCCCGTCTTGATAAACAAGGACGGAACCGTCGGATAATTCGCCACGGCCTTGGTCAGGCTGGGCGCGAAAATCTTTTGGAAAAACGACCTGTGCGGCCGCGCAAACACCAATAGATCCAGGTGCTCGGATTTGGCGGCTTGGGTGACGGCGTTGATGTCGGCCTTCTCGACCGGAATGGCCTTACAGGAAACGCCCCAGTCGGCATACGCCTCTTCCACCTTCCGCCGCCAGCGCTCCAATTCCTTCTCTGGCGCTGCCTCCCCCTCTCGGTAAAAGTGCAGCATGGACAGGTGCGGCCGGAGGTTGACCGCCTGCTGGAGTGCCAACAGGGCATCCAGCTCATCATCATCATAAGCCGTGAAGAAACCCACGCGCTGGAACGCAAAATCCGGTGTATTGATCGGAACAACCAGCACCGGTACGGGCGACTTCTTGAGCACCTCATAGGTGGTGCTTCCCAAGATACTTTCGGTAATGTTGGTCACCCCTTTGGTCCCCATCACGACCAGCGAAATTCCGCCTTTCTTGAGTCTTTCGGTGACCACCTCGATCATAAACCCCTTGGCACACTCCCCTTCGATCTCCACGCCGGGAAACTGCTTCACCAGGGTCTCCACCAAATCCTTCATCACTTCGACCGATTCGGTCTCCGCCCATTTGATTTGCTTGACACTATTACCCTCTTCTCCATAGCCCGAATACAGGGCGATATAGACATGCAACAGTTGCACTTTTTGCTTCGTCGCGTTGGCCAATGCGCAGGCGTACTCCGCCGCCACAAACGCATTTTCTGAAAAATCAGTAGGGACTAATATGGTATTCATGGTCTGTATTACAACTAAATGGTAAGTTTTGTGTTAACAAAGATACCGCAAAAAATCGGGGATTCCTGTTTTTTTGCTACGTTTGTGTCATGTCTGTAAACAAAGAAATCAAACGTATCACCACCCATACCATCCGTGAAATGAAGGCCCGTGGCGAAAAAATAGCCATGCTCACCGGCTACGATTATTCCATGGCCAAAATATTGGACGATGCGGGGATCGATATCATTTTAGTGGGTGATTCGGCTGCCAACGTGATGGCCGGGTACGAAACCACGGTACCCATTACGCTGGAAGAGATGATGTTTTACGCATCGGCGGTGGTCCGCGCCGCCAAGCGCGCACTGGTCATCGTAGACCTGCCTTTTGGCACCTATCAGGGCGATAGCAGTGATGCGCTGAAAGCCGCCGTGCGGGTGATGAAAGAAACGGGCGCCCATGGGCTCAAAGTAGAGGGGGGTATCGAAATCCGGGAAGCGGTGCAGCGCATCGTCAATGCAGGCATCCCCGTGATGGGCCACCTCGGCCTGACACCCCAGTCCATTTACAAATTTGGCACCTACACCGTCCGGGCGAAGGAAGCAGCGGAAGCCGACAAACTCCGGACAGACGCCAAGGTGCTGCAAGACGCCGGCTGTTTCGGCATCGTGTTGGAGAAAATTCCGGCAGCGCTGGCCACCGAAGTGACCGATAGCCTCCAGATACCGACCATCGGTATCGGTGCTGGTGCCGGTTGCGACGGACAAGTATTGGTGGTGCACGACATGCTGGGCATCAATAAAGGATTCAAGCCTAAGTTCCTGCGTCAATACCTCAACCTGTATGAAGCAATCGGCGACGCGGTAGGCCGGTACATCGGCGATGTGAAGTCTTCGGCATTTCCGAATGAAAACGAACAGTATTGAAACAGCATTAATTAACGATATGAAGTACCACCTAACCACGCTGCTCGCCGTATCGGTGAGCCTGCTTACATTCGCGCAACCGACAATACCAGCAGATTCGGTGATCATGACCAAACATGAAACCAGCATCAAAGGTCAGCGCATCAACTACACGGCCTACAAAGGTACCCAACCGGTGTGGAACAAAGATGGGAAGGCCATCGCCACAGTCGATTACACCTATTACGAACGTGATGGCATCGCCGACCGGGCAACACGCCCGCTGGTGATTTCCTTCAATGGCGGTCCGGGTTCGGCTTCGGTATGGATGGAAATCGCCTATACCGGTCCCGCACTGCTCGAAATAGATGATGAAGGGTATCCCATCCAACCCTATGGCATCAAGAAAAATCCCTATTCCATATTGGATGTGGCAGACATTGTCTTTATCAATCCGGTCAACACCGGATACTCACGCATCCTCGACAAGGAAGCGGATAAATCCACGTTTTTCGGGGTAAACGCCGACATCAAATACTTGGCGGAGTGGATAAACACCTTCGTCACCCGCCAGAACCGCTGGCCCTCTCCCAAATACCTCATCGGCGAGAGTTATGGCACCACGCGCGTATCTGGACTGGCGCTGGAACTGCAAAGCAGCCAATGGATGTACCTCAACGGCGTCATCCTCGTCTCCCCGACAGACTTGGGCATTGAGCGGGGCGGTCCCGTCGAGGTGGCCTTGCGGCTCCCCTATTTTGCGGCTACCGCTTGGTTTCATAAGCGGCTGCCTGCCGAACTCCAGCAACAGGACCTCACCGATATGTTGCCCGGGGTAGAACAGTATGCGGTCAACGAGTTGCTGCCTGCCCTGGTAAAAGGGGGCACACTGAGCCCAGCTGAAAAACAGGCCGCGGCAGCCAAGATAGCGCACTATTCAGGATTGCCCGAAAAGGTCATCCTTCAAAACAACCTGGACATCTCGACCTCCCTCTTCTGGAAGGAACTCCTGCGCGACAGTGGATATACGGTAGGGCGGTTGGATTCGCGCTACCTGGGTATCGACCGACGGGATGCAGGCGAACGCCCCGATTTCAATGCGGAACTGACCACCTGGCTGCATGCCTTTACGCCGGCCATCAACCATTACATGCGCAACGAGCTCAACTTCAAAACGGATGTGAAATACAACATGTTCGGCGATGTGCACCCATGGGACGGGAGCGACGACCATACGGGCGAAAACCTGCGGCAGGCCATGGCGCAAAATCCTTACCTGCATGTGATGGTGCAATCGGGCTACTATGATGGCGCCTGTGATTACTTCAATGCCCAATATAACCTGTGGCAGATGGACCCGTCAGGGAAGCTGGCAGACCGGATGAGCTTCGTGGGATACCGCAGCGGCCACATGATGTACTTACGCAAGGAAGATCTTGAAAAGGGAAATGAGGATATCCGTAGCTTTATCAAGGCAAGCACACCCGAAAAAGGTGCACCCGCCAAATATTAACCCGTGATGGTCTGCCAGATCAGGTCTTTGAGCTGCTGGATATTTTTACCGGCGACTGCGGAGATAAAGACCACGGGAATTCCTTGAGGGAGTTCCCGCTCCATTTCCCGCTGGAGTTCTTCATCCAGCATGTCCGATTTGGTAATGGCCAGGATACGGGGTTTGTCCTTCAACTCGGGATTAAAAGCGATCAGTTCATTCAATAAAATCCCATATTCTTCGGCGATGGTTCGGTTGGTATCCGCCGGAATCATAAACAGCAGCACCGAATTGCGCTCGATATGGCGCAGAAACCGGTGCCCCAAGCCCTTCCCTTCGGATGCCCCCTCGATGATGCCGGGAATATCTGCCATGACGAACGACTTGTTATCGCGATAGGAAACGATACCTAGATTGGGCACCAACGTGGTGAACGGGTAATCGGCGATCTCGGGTTTCGCGGCGGATACCACCGAGAGCAGCGTGGATTTGCCGGCATTCGGAAAACCGACCAGGCCCACATCGGCCAACACCTTCAGTTCGAGGATCATCCACTCTTCGCTACCCGGTTCGCCCGGCTGCGCAAATCGGGGGGTCTGCTGCGTAGGCCCCTTGAAATGCCAGTTGCCCAATCCACCTCTTCCGCCTGCGGTCAGCACTTTCGTTTCACCATCTTCGGTGATGTCAAATAAGACTTCATTGGTATCGGCGTGCCGGGCAATCGTCCCGAGCGGCACTTCCAGCACCTCATCTTTGCCGTTGGCGCCATGTTTCAACGCACTGCTTCCCGGCAACCCATCTTCTGCAATGATGTGTTTGCGGTATTTCAGGTGAAGCAAGGTCCACAGCTGCGCATTTCCTTTTAAGATGATGTGACCGCCCCGGCCGCCATCGCCGCCATCGGGTCCGCCCTTAGCCGTAAATTTGTCGCGATGCAAATGCGCAGAGCCAGCCCCCCCTTTTCCCGAGCGGCAGCATACTTTTACGTAATCAACAAAATTTGAACCCTGTGGCATTTTTATGTGATGGCCACCGACCACCGATCAATGATTGTCCTTATTTCGCCAAATATGGCTTCGATCTCACCGATGCCGTTTACCTTCGTCAGCTTGCCCTGCTGTTCGTAATAGGGGAGTACATGAATGGTCTTGCTGAAATACTCTTCGATCCGTTTTTTCAGCTTTTCGCTGTCGTCATCGGCGCGGTTGCTGGTGGCTTTGCGTTTGGCAATGCGTTCGGTCAATTCTTCCTCCGTAACATCCAGCGCGATCACACCGGTGATACGGCTGCGTTTCGACTCCAGGAAACGGTCCAACGCCTCGGCTTGTGCCACGGTACGCGGGAACCCATCGAAGATAAAACCCTTCGCTTGGGGATTCCTATCGATTTCCTCTTCCAGCATGGCAATGGTAATCGAATCGGGCACCAATTCGCCATCGGCGATCAGCTGGCTCACCCGCTGTCCCAATTCGGTCCGTTTGCTGATGTGTGCCCTGAATAAATCGCCGGTTGAAATGTGCACCAACTGATAGTGATCGATAAGCTTTTGCGATTGCGTACCTTTCCCTGCTCCCGGAGGGCCAAATAAAACAAGGTTTAGCATAGTCTGCGCGTAAATAATAATAGCCTAACCGCAATTCTGATTAGGCTATCTGAGTGAAACATGTGCGCTTGAAGGGAGTCGAACCCCTAACCTCCTGATCCGTAGTCAGGTGCTCTATCCAATTAAGCTACAAGCGCATTTCCCGAATCGGTCTGCAAAGATAGAAACTTGATTGATATAACTGAAATATTTTTGGAAAAAACAGGGTATTAATGGAATTATATTGGATCATTGCGCTGATTTTATTACTTTTAAAGAGCTAAAACTAATCTGCTCATTTGTTGTTGTCACACACATGGAATACAATAAAAACCTAATCAAAAGAAAACGCATTCGCATCGGAGACATCAGCATAAGCTATTTATCCAAAGAAGCCGCTAAACCCGAAAAAACAATCGTCTTCGTACACGGTTTCCCCTTCAACAAGAACATGTGGATACCGCAACTGGAATCGCTGCCCGCCGATACGATGGGTATCGCGATAGACGTGCGCGGCCATGGCAACAGTACGATGGGTCATGGTTTTTTCAGTATCGATGTCTTTGCAAAGGACCTGCTGGTGTTCCTGCGGAAATTGGGGATTGCCCGGACCGTGCTTTGCGGAGTCTCCATGGGTGGATACATCGCCTTGCGGGCCTATCAGATCCAGCCGGATGCCTTCGCTGGCCTCATCCTGAGTGACACCAACTCCCTGGCGGATGACAACATTGCTAAACAAAAACGATTTGACAGCATCCAATCCGTCCTTAAGAACGGCAACCGCGCGTTTTCCATCGGTTTTGTCAATAATGTGTTTTCCCAAAAAAGCCTTGCGGAAAACGGCATGGCCGTGGACCTGATCAAAAGCAGCATACGCCGGAATACGGAGAGCAGCGTCTGCGCTACCTTGCTTGCGCTGGCCTCGCGCACCGATACCACAGACAGCTTGAAGGATATCGCTGTTCCTACGTTGGTCATCCGCGGTGAGGAGGATAAACTATGCACTCGGGAACAGGCCGACATCCTGGTATCGCAGATACCGGACGCCACCTATGTCGAATTTCCTGAATGCGGTCACCTGCCCAACCTGGAAGACACCGATCGCTTCAATGCGGAGATGAATGCTTTTTTGCATCGTATCAACCCAATGTAAAAATCCGCTGTATCCATTGTTTTTTACCCGCGTATGGTTAATTTGTGCCGATGCCTTACCCCGACATGATAAAAACCATCAAGCGAATGTTGCTATACCTTTTTGCTGTTCTCGCCGTTTTTGCGCTTATTGTCTTTATTTTCACCCGGCAGCCGCCCTTTGGCAAAGCGCCTACAGGCGAACGCTTGGAACGGATGAAAAATTCACCTAACTTCAAAAACGGGCGCTTCCAAAACCTGGAGAATACGCCGAGCCTTGCCGAAGGGGCTAATATGCTGACCGTCTTATGGAGTTTTCTGATTGACAAAACACCGCGGCAGGTGCCCGTAGACCCCATTCCGCATGTTAAAACCGACCTCCACGCACTCGATTTGCAAACGGACGCGCTGATCTGGTTTGGGCATTCGTCCTATTTTCTCCAAGCCGATGGCAAGCGGTTTTTGGTCGACCCGGTCTTCAATGGCAACGCATCGCCGGTATCGTTTACCACAAAGAGCTTCCCCGGCACCACCAGCTATCACGCCGAAGACATGCCCGACATTGATTACCTGATCATCACGCATGATCACTGGGATCACCTCGACTACAATACGGTGAAAAAATTGGTGCCGCGGGTGAAGCGGGTGATCTGTCCGCTTGGCGTAGGGGCGCACCTCGAATACTGGGGTTATCCGGCCTCCAAGATCACGGAACTCGATTGGCATGAGCAAACATCGTTGGATGCCGGATTTAGCTTAACCGCTGCACCGGCCAGGCATTTTTCCGGTCGCGGTTTCACGCGTAATGGCTCCTTATGGGCTTCTTTTGTGCTGAATAGTCCTTCCTACCGCATCTTCATCGGCGGCGACAGTGGCTATGGCAACCATTTTGAAACCATCGGCAAGCAATACGGTCCGTTTGATCTGGCGATCCTCGAAGACGGACAGTATAACCCGTCCTGGATATACATCCACATGCTCCCCGAACAAGTACTGCTCGCGGCGAAAGATCTGCGTGCCAAGCGTCTTTTGCCCGTCCATAACAGCAAATTTTCGTTGGCTATGCATGCGTGGGATGAGCCCTTGATCCGCGTGGCAGCAGCAGGCAAAGCCGCCGGTGCATCGCTGCTGACCCCCATGATCGGCCAACCCGTTTACCTTCAGGATAGCACGCAGGTATTTGCCCCCTGGTGGGAACAGGTGCGGTAATTGGTGACCGGTGGTCGGTGATTAGTGACCACGGAGCGATTGTTCGATCAATTCGCCATAAAATTCGGTTTCCGTCATACCGGCTGCCCGGACCTGTTGCGGAATGAAGCTTTGGGCCGTTTGTCCGGGTACGGTGTTGATTTCGATAAAAAAGAAACGGTCGGTATTTTTTTCCAGGAAATAATCGATGCGCACCATGCCCCCGCAGTTTAACCGGGTATAAATCGCCTTCACCAATCGTTCGACGCGGGTGCGCTGCTCCGGTGACAGGTTTGCGGGGGTCACCTCCTCGGTCAGTCCCGGTGTATACTTCGCCTCGAAATCGAAAAATTCCCGCTCGGTGATCACTTCCGTCGCCGGCAGCACAAACAGGCCATCCGCGCGCCGATACACCCCGACAGAAAATTCCCTCCCCTCTACAAACTCTTCCACAATCACCTGTTTACCCGTATTCTCCGCATTGAAGGCCTTTTCAATGGCTTCAGCCAGCTCGTCCGCCGCCTTCACCTTGGTCATCCCGATGCTGCTTCCCCCTGCATTCGGCTTCACGAAATAGGGCAATGACAGTTCCCGCAGCACGATGGCGGCAGCCTCCGCGCGCTGGGATTCAAACAACTGTACCGACTTGGCAAGGTGCAACTCCGGTATCCCTGCCAACACGGCCTTCGTATATGCCTTGTTCATCGTCAGGGCCGAGGTCAGTGCATCGCAGGACGTGTAAGGCAGTCCCACCAGGTCGAAGTACCCTTGCAGACGGCCATCCTCTCCCGGCGAGCCATGCACCATGATAAAGGCGAGGTCAAAACGGATGACCTGCCCGTCCAACGGGAGTGTAAAATCATCACGGTCAATGGTATACTTTACCCCATTATCCGCTACATAGAACCAGCTGGTGGTCGTGATGGTGATGGGATAAACCTCGTATTTCGACTTATCTAATTGTTGGTAAACAAATGATGCGCTCTTCAGTGAAACTTCGGATTCGGCTGTGTACCCGCCGGTGATCAAGGCAATTTTTGTCTTCATAATTCGGCAAACTTAGCTAACTTGACGGTGATATGCAAGCCGCAGAAGCCCTCCGGTATACTTGCATATCAAAGCAACTTTATCTAAGTTTGCTGCGGCTATACTGTTTTAAATAGCGGCGGGCAAAGTATGGCGCTAATATTGCTAAATGGTAGACGAAATAGCGCACAGCGCCGATATGAATAGGATTAAACCATGGTAAAATTTTTCGAGTACCTACGGACAGAGACGTTTAGGAAAAACCTCATTGCCGCACTCATTGGGCTAACGGTCTTCTTTCTGCTCATCGTTTTCAGCCTCCGCCAATATACGCGTCACAACGAATCGGTGCCGGTGCCCGAATTAAAGGGCATCCTCATTGACGAGGCTGTAAAAAAATTGAGCGCCCAGGGCTTTGAATACGAAGTAGACTCGGTGTATCAGGTAGATGCACGGCCCGGTACGGTCATCGACCAAGACCCCGATCCCAACACCAAAGTAAAGAAAAACCGTACCCTTTACCTGACGATCATCACCCGCACCGCACCGGAAGTGGCCTTCCCCGACCTGGTGGAAAAAACGTTCGTCGAAGCCCGAGCGGTCATCAACAGCTATGGCCTTAAACTGGGCGACACCACCTACATCCCCGATATTGCGCGCGATGTGGTGCTCGACGTGAAGTTCGGCGGCGAACGGCTGAATGCCGGGCGACCGATCCCAAAGGGATCTACCATCGATTTGGTCTTGGGCGATGGCCGGGGGTCCAGCGAAGTGCCGGTGCCTGACCTGACCGGTCTAACACTGGAACAGGTACGTTTTACGCTTCAGGGAAATTCGCTGACCCTGGGAAACGTCAATTACATGGGACTGATCTCTGACAGCCTCAGCGCAGTGGTGATCACGCAGACGCCTACACCGGAAGACCCCAACGTGAGCATCGGTACGCCGATTAATATCGCGCTGGCGAATCAGTGATGGGTGATCGGTGAATGGGTATAAATGATATATGGAAAAGAAGAAAAAAGGAAGTGTAAGGGTGCTGCTGCTGATCGCCGCCGTGGTGGTGGTTGCCGGAGGCATCGTCGCCTATCGATATTATAAAGGTTTTTTCGCGCCTAATGTCACGGCGGAAACCGAATACCTGTACGTCTATACGCATTGGGACTTTGAAGATGTGATGACGAGCATCGGGGAACTCCATGCGGTGGAAGATACGGCCGCTTTCCGCTGGGCTGCCACAAAGATGGACTATCCCACCCGTGTGAAGCCGGGAAAATACAAGCTGGAACCCGGCATGAATAACCGGACGCTGGTCAACAAACTGGGCGGGGGCTTTCAGGAACCGGTGAACCTCCGCTTCGAGAATGTCAGGCTTAAGGAAAACCTGGCGGCGGTCTTGGCGGGGCAGCTCGAACCGGATTCCCTCGCGTTCATCAACCTGCTGAATAATGACACCCTCGCCGGGCAATACGGATTCGACCGCGAGAACTTCTTCAGCATGTTCATCCCCAACACCTATGAGTTTTACTGGAATACGTCGACGGCACGTTTCGCGGAACGGATGCATGAAGAATACCAAAGATTCTGGAGCGCCGCGCGCAAGGAAAAAGCAGCCCAGCTCAACCTGACCCCACAGGAGGTCAGTGTATTGGCTTCTATTGTGAAAGGCGAGGCCTTGCACACCGATGAAATGCCGACCATTGCCGGATTGTACCTGAACCGGCTGCGGAAGGGCATGTTGCTCCAGGCCGACCCGACGGTCATCTTTGCCAACAACGATTTCACGATACGGCGTGTGCTGTATAAGCACCTGCGGATGGACTCGCCCTATAACACGTACCTATATAGGGGATTGCCCCCCGGTCCCATCATGATGCCCAGCATCGCATCCATCGACGCCGTATTGAATTACCGGCAGCATGATTACCTTTATATGGTCGCCAAGGATGATTTTTCGGGTTATCACAATTTTGCCGTGACACAGGCTGAACACAACGCAAACGCCCGCAAATTCCAGCAAGCACTCAACGAACGAAACATCATGCGCTAATGTATACGTTTGAGACAACAGTGAGAGTTCGCTATGCCGAAACCGACCAAATGGGGTATGTATATTACGGCAACTATGCAACGTACTATGAGGTGGGCCGGGTTGAGCTGTTTCGGAGCTTAGGCTTCTCTTATAAAGCACTCGAAGAAAGCGGCATCATGCTGCCTGTAACCGAGTTGCATTCGCGCTTTTTTAAACCGGCGAGGTATGATGAGGAAGTTATCGTAACGGTGCATTTGAAAGAAAAACCCACCGTTAAGATCCGATTTGACTACGAATTGTCCAACCAACAGGGGGTGTTGCTGAATACGGGCAGCACCACACTGGTTTTCGTGGACATGAAGCGCAATAAACCTTGTCCGGCGCCTGCCGATTTCATCGGTAAGTTGCAGCCATATTTTGAATAACCAAACAAATGAATTGGGCGCATCGCACATTATTGAGGTTCAAGCCCTACTATGTTCTGATCGAATGGACGAAGGTCGCCGTGCTGCCTGGGTTCGGCTCGCTACCCCTGTATACCGTTGCGACATTTTTTTTTCAGGAAATTGCCCGCGAGTCTATCCTTAATAAAGCATCATCCCTGGCCTATAACTTCATGCTGGCGATCTTTCCAGGCATCATTTTCGTATTTACGCTGATACCATACATCCCCATTCGTAATTTTCAGCAGCAGCTGCTCGATTTCATGGAAGTGGTGATGCCTGAAAATGCATTCCTGGCGATCGAATCCACGTTGGAAGATATTGTAAAGAACCAAAATAGCGGACTGCTATCCATTGGTTTTATTTTGGCTACCTTCTTTGCGACCAACGGGGTGAGTTCGTTGATGCTCGCCTTCAACAAGGCATCGCTGATTATCGAAAGCCGCAGCTGGGGCTTTCAGCGCTTGGTAGCCATCGGCTTGACCTTGATGATCGTCATCGCATTGGCCACCGGCATGACCATCTTTACCGCTGCCGATTATGTTATTGGCTATTTGCGAAAGAATATCGAGTTCAACGCGGCATTTTGGGCATTCATCATCGCTGCTTCCCGTTGGCTTATCCTTTTCGGTATTTATTTTTTGACGGTCAGCATCCTGTATAAATTCGGACCGGCATCGTCGAGGAAATGGAAGCTTTTCAGTCCGGGCGCCACGCTGGCCACCATTTTAGCCATACTGACCTTTTCGGGTTTTGCCTTTTATATCAACAACTTCAATGCGTACAACAAGCTTTACGGCTCCATTGGCACCCTGATCGTCATCATGGTCTGGTTGTATCTCAACTCACTGATCCTGCTGGTCGGATTCGAACTCAACGCCGCCATTGCCCTCTCCAAGCAAAGCATCAAGATTGTGCGGCCCCGCCCCTTCAACGCATTCAAATCGGGCAAAACGGCTGAAGAAGATACTGCGCGTAGGTAAAACCCCCATCGCACAATTAATTTTTTTGCGATAGAGGAAATTTTGGCATACTTTTGCCCTCCTTAGCGGTAAGTTGGCCGTGCCTAGATACGTCAACCGCTTGACCATGAAACAAAACACTAAAAATACCCCCACGGTAAGAATTGCTTTACTGTGTTGCTTTATAATCCTGTTCCTCATCATCGGGGCCATTTTCGTATACCAGTACGGCCAATACCGGGCGCTCGAAAACCGGCTGGAGGACGCATACCAAAATCGACAAGCGGGCACGGAGAATCTGAATTACCTGTTTTCGACCTACAGCGAAGCAGAAAATAACTTCCGCTTATATACGTTAGACTTCGGTGATAGCAGCTATAACAGCTATATTGAAAAGCTCAACTTGCTCAAGGCTTTCGTAGATTCGATGGAATCGCTGCCTATCGTCAACTACCCACTGAATAGTTCAGCGCTGAAAGTAGCAGATCAACAACGAATTGCCCTCGAATTCGCCAGACTCAAAAAACGGGTCGACATGCTGGTCTTGCATACCCATGATTCATTGAACCTATTAAACAGCACCGTCAACCTAGCACCGACTGCGCGGCCTAAGCTCGAATCCATCGTTGATCAGGTGCTGATCGATACCACGAAAATCACCACAAGAGATACCATCGTCAGGAAAAGGCCCGGCTTGCTTCAACGGATTTTCAATTCAAAAGACGATACGATCGTCATACCGAGTGAGTATCATAAACTTGATGTCAAACAGGTGTCCTTACTCAAAGAAAACCTATCGGTCGCGCAGTCCGGACTCACACAATCCTATGTAAGCAACATCAATCAGCTTCGAAACACATTTTTGCGCCTTCGGGAAAAGGAACGGCAGTTGATCACCACCAATCTCGATTTGCTTAACGGATTGAAAGAAAGTGTAGAAAGTATTAGAAACTTGGATCATTACCTGCTGCGCCAGGCCAAAGAAAACGACTTTTCGCTGTACAAAGAAAACACTAATCTATTCGGCAAACAACTGATCTTTGCGTTGGTCCTCATGTTCCTGATGATCGTAGCCTTGGTGTACTACCAAGTTTATGCCACCTCGTATGAACGCCAGCTGCGGGACGAGAAAGACTATGCCGCCCGGTTAGCGGAGGAAAAAACCAGCGTATTGGCCAATATCAGCCATGAAATCCGCACCCCGCTGAATTCCCTGCTCGGCATTATCGATTTGCTCAAAAACCGAACAAAATCCGATAACGCCGACGAAAAATTAATCGATTCGGCCTACTATAGCATTAACATCATCAGCAACAACGTTTCGGATATATTGAGTTTGAGTAAACTGGAAGCAGCGAACAAAGGCAATATTGCCGTAGAAAGCTTTTATCCAAGCGGGTCATTTCACGACCTTGTCGCCCTGCACAGGGACCAGGCTGAACTGAAAAAACTGTTGCTTCACACCCAAATTGACCTTGATCCGCGGTTGAGCCTGTTGAGTAATGAATTCAGGATAAAACAGGTCGCATCGAATTTCTTGAGCAACGCCATTAAATATACACAAAAAGGGGAGATCATTTTCAGGGCCTCCGTATCGGAGATAAACCGAACACCCTACTTGCATATTGAAGTTGAAGATAGCGGTATAGGCATCAAGGAGCAAGACAAACGCCAGATTTTTCGCAAATACTTCACGGCCAATCCCCACACCGGGGGCATCGGTCTGGGGCTATATATTACGAACATGATGGTCGATGAATTGGGCGGGACAATCGGATTGAAGAGCAGATATGGAAAAGGCTCCATTTTTTTTGCTGATATCCCGTGTGCAGAAAGCCGAATAGAAGCTCAGGAACAACGCATAGCCACATTAGCGGACCTACCCGCTGATCTTCAGTTATTGGTGGTGGATGACAATCCGATAAACATCCTATTCATGAAGCAGTTCTTCAAAGGCATCGGAAATGTGCATACGGTCAATAGCGGGGCAGACGCATTAACCCTTTTAGACGAGCGCGCATTCGACATGGTCATCACAGACATTAATATGCCGGGTATGAACGGTGTGCAGTTGCTTGAAAAAATCAGAAACGACGAACGGTTCAAGGCCGTTAAGGTATTGGCCATTTCCGCTGACATGTCGACCTTGAAATATGCTGAAGAAAACCATGCCGAAGCGTTTGACGGCTTCATTGAAAAGCCCTTTACCGAGACGGAGATCGTCAAGACCATACTAAAAGCACTGGCCCAATAAAAAAGGGCTGCCTTTTTAGACAGCCCCTGGTGGACCGGATGCTTATCAGTTTTGGTATCCGGGGTTTTGAAGAATCGTGCCATTGCTGACATCGATTTCGTTTTGCGGATAGGGCAGCAGGCTGTGCACGGCCGGATTGAACGTCCGCGCAGGCTTATAGCTTCCTTCTGCGGGTGCGTTGTTATACACCTCCGCCGCCAAGCCCCACCGGACGAGGTCAAAATGCCGGTCGCCGCCTTCGAAGGCAAGTTCCATTTTGCGTTCGTACATTAGGTCGTTGAACGTAGGTGCGTCGATAGGCGTTAAATTTGCCCGGGTGCGCACTTGGTTGAATGACGCTGCGGCTTCGGCAACGCCGACCGTGCGATTGGTGGGGCCGCCGCCATTGAGGTTCATGATGGCCTCGGCATGAAGGAGCAGGACATCCGCCAGCCGTAAGGCGGGTACGTCCAGACCGGGATCCCAGTTTTCATACCGGATGGCGTAGGGCTGCATAAACTTAATACATACGACATTCGACTGGTTGTTTGGTGCGCGGAGCACGTCCGTGGTACCGTTGTAGGTGACGACGTCGACATTGCGCTTCGCCACGGTGGCCTGCCGCCGGATATCACCGGCTTGATAGCTGTCATAAAACGCGTTAGTGGCGCTCACCAACCGCCAGCCGGCACCCAATTGTTCTTCGTGATTGCCGCCCCATACGTCGTTTGGCAGGTAAAGGATGGGCGTGATGGGATAGGAACCAAACCGTGCGCCCAGTGACCAAAGGTGCTCGCTTGCGGTCTCATGTTCAAGGGAGAAGAGTTCGGCATAGGAGCTGTGCAAGCTGTGGAAACCATCGCTGATGACGT
The DNA here is from genome assembly GCF_051400755.1 of Parapedobacter brassicae. Classification (NCBI taxonomy): domain Bacteria; kingdom Pseudomonadati; phylum Bacteroidota; class Sphingobacteriia; order Sphingobacteriales; family Sphingobacteriaceae; genus Parapedobacter; species Parapedobacter brassicae. Next base: position 361,619 of record NZ_JBLFFL010000002.1, on the reverse strand, counting down.
GCTCAGCGGCGGTTCGGCATTCGGCCCATTTCCCCTGGTAGGCGTACACCTTGGCCAATAAGCCCCAGGCGGCGCCTAGCCCGGGCCGTCCTGGTTCATGCTGCATCACGAGCTGGCCTGTTGCGGCTGTGAGGCTGCTTTCTATCGCCGCCCACACGTCAGCTGCTGAACCCCTCACCGTCGCGGCGTCGCTGTTTTCAGGATGGTAGATCGGCACGCCGCCATACCGCCGGACCAATGTAAAATACGCATAGGAGAGCAAGAAGTTGGCCTCACCTAATATCCGCCGTTTCTGGGTTTCGTCCATTTGGATGTTGGGCACGTTGTATAAGACATCATTGGCCCGTTTGATAACCTGGAAATAGGAGCGGTAGCTATTTAAACTGAGGTCGTTTTCCGTGTTTTGGAGCGCGCGGAACTCGCTCATGGCGATGAAATCCGAATAATTATCGTTCATGTAGCCGATATCGCTGAAGGCTTCCATGCCGCACCACTCCTCCCCACCGAGGGCTTCCTCGTCTTGTAGGGGGGTGTAGACCCCGGCCAACGCACTTTCGGCCTGGGCGGCAGTCTGCCAAAATACGGCATCGGTCAGTTCGTGCGGCTCGTTTTCCAGAAAACTATCGGAACAAGATGAACCGAATGCGAGCATCAGAATAGGGAATATATGAAGGTATCTTTTCATGACTGTAACGTTAAAAATTGAGGTTTACACCAAAAATGAACGATTTTGCTTGTGGGTACGCGCCACGGTCTACCCCGTACATGTTGCCGCTCGTTCCGGAGTCGGCGCCGACTTCGGGGTCAAAACCTGAATAGTCAGTGAACGTAACGAGGTTTTGCGCGGTCATGAATAGTCGCAGCCGTGAGATGCGATCGCCGATGACCCGTCCGTTTTGGAAGGTATAGCCCAAGGTGGCATACTTCATCCGTAGAAAGCTGCCATCTTCGATAAAGAATGTGCTATAGGCCCGGTTGTTATTCAGGTCCCGCACGGATACGCGTGGAACGTCGGCACCCGTGTTGCTTGGCGTCCACCGGTTGAGGATGTCCGTACCGTTGTTGTAGCTGGTGCCCTGCATGAGCTTGCCGCCCAATGTCAACCCGTTGAAAATCTCATTGCCACTGCTACCCAGCCACATCATATCGAAATCAAACCCCTTGTACGCGGCCCCGAAATTTGCCGAATACGTGAGTGAGGGGAAGCTGTCTCCGGCGATCGTCCGATCGTCAGCGCTGATGACGCCATCGCCATTGACGTCTTCGAATCGGATGTCGCCCGGCCTCGCATTGGGCTGTATCAATCCGCCGGAAGCGTTCGTATACGCGGCAACTTCCGCTTCGCTTTGGAACAGGCCGAGCGCACGCAGCACATAGAAATGGCCAAGGGGCTCGCCTTCGGCCATCCGGCCTACACTGGTATTTTTGTAATCGGACAGGAATATCGCATTGGATCCGGAAACGCCCATGGACACCAGTTCATTCTTGACATGGCCGACGTTGCCGGTGATGCGGTATGTGAAGTCTTTACTGTTGGTGCTCGAATAGCTCGCGGACACTTCAAAGCCCTTGTTGGATACCTCGCCCGCATTGACAAAAGGTGCGGTGGAAACCCCATAGGAGGCCAGCAGGGGCACGCGCACCAGGATATCTTCCGTAAGCTTGTCGTAATAGTCGAACGCCAGCGATAGCCTATTGTTCAGCAGGCCAATGTCTACGCCGACATCGGATTGCGTGGTAACTTCCCATTTGATGGATTGATTGGATAACCGGTTTTGGGCAACTGCGGCGACGATGCTTCCGTTCAAGGTAGGCGATCCTACGCTACTGATGGTACTGTAATACTGGTAGTTGGAAATCTTGTCGTTGCCAAGCTGGCCCCAACTTCCCCGAATCTTGAACTCATTGATAACGGAGCGGAGCGGCGAGAAAAACGCTTCGTTTGAAATCCGCCATCCCGCAGAAACGGACGGGAAGGTACCCCAACGGTTACTGGGGCCAAACTTTGATGAACCGTCCCTGCGGATATTGGCCGTCAGCAGGTACCTGTCATCATAAGCATACGATACCCTGCCGAAATAAGACATCAGCGAATAATCATCAGCGCTTCCGCCCACGTTGTCCGGAAACGCTCCGGCATTGTCGAAATAGCGCAGGCTGGGATCTTGATTGCTGAATTGCTGGGCCGTCCCGCTGGATGTCCATTCGTTGTTCCCGCGTTCCAATGACATGCCGGCAGTGCCGGAGAGGTGGTGGCCGCCAAGCTGCTTGTCCCAACTGACGGTATTGTTCCAGATCCAGGTGTCGCTGTTGTTGAAGTTTTCGGATAAACTGTTTTGATTCAAGCCGCGGCCGCCATTTTGGGCAATGGCCAGGAAATACTTCCCTTTTGACTGGCCCAGGCTGTAGGCAAAGTCCGACTTGAGCGTGATAAAGTCGAGCAGCTTGTACTCGCCATAGAAATTGCCCCGGATATCGATGCCCCTGCTGCGGTTGTCCCGGCTATTGAGGGAGGCAACCGGGTTGGGGAAATCGCCCGATGGCGCACCGTAAATGTCGTTTGCCTCATCTTGCCATACGGGGATATTCCGCATATTGAAATATGCCGAGCTGAGTACACCATCAAACGCCCCACGCAATTCGGCTGCTTTCGCTGTGGTGACGGCCAACATGATGTTTTCGCCCACCGAAAAGTTTTTGAACAACTCATGCTGGCTGTTGATACGTAAGTTGAACCGCCTGTAGTATGTACCGTTTACCACGCCGTTGTTATTGGTATTGCCCATGCTGAACAGGAAATTGGAGCGGTCGGTGCCGCCCGCAAAAGACAGGTCTTGCGTGGAACTGTAGGCGGTACGGAATACTTCATCGAACCAATCGGTGCGGGTGATGCCGTTTTGCGGATTGTTGTAGTACTCCCATATTGATTCGCTGGCGGGTGTACCGTCATTTGTCAGCGCTTCTTTATGCACCAGCACCATGTCTTCGGCTCGAAGCGATTCGGGTTTTTTCCACACTTGCTGTATCCCTTGGTTGGTGTTCAGGCTGATGGTGGTCTTTTGATTCCTCGTGCCCTTTTTGGTGGTGACGATCACCACTCCGTTTGCACCGCGGGCGCCATAGATAGCGGCAGATGCGGCGTCTTTGAGGACAGATATGCTTTCGATATCGGCGGGATTCAGATTGCCTATGCTGCCGATGATGCCGTCGACGACGTACAGCGGGCTGTTGTCATTGATTGATCCCGCGCCGCGGATCCTGATCTCCACCCCGGCTCCGGGCTCCCCAGAGTTTTGCACGACCGTCACACCCGGTGCCTGTCCTTGCAGCGCGTGTGAAACCGTCTGGTTGATGCCCCTGTTTACTTCCGCCGCATCAATGGTCGCGACGGCACCGGTAAGGTCTGCTCGCCGCTGTGTGCCATAGCCAACCACCACCACTTCATCAAGCGCGTTTTGCTGCTCGCTGAGGGTAATGGTCATAAAGGTGGTGCTCATGGGTACTTCCACCGTTTCATAGCCGACATAATTGACCACCAATACCGCCTTTTGGGTGGTTACGGCGATGGAAAACTGTCCGTCTTCATCGGTACGTATTTGTGTGCTGGTGTTTTTTACGCCTACCGTAGCTCCCGGTAGCGGAGCGCCAGCGGCATCGACGACCCGTCCGGTAACGGTTTGCTGAATGGGTTTAGTAACGGGGGGAAAAATGGTTTCCGATGCGGAGAGCGTGCGGGCATAACTACATGGGATTATTGCCGAAGCCAAGACCCAGGGGATTACGATGCTTAGGCGTGCAAATTTAACGGGCGATTTTTTTTTCATAATGTATCGTTCATAATGTATAATTAAGCACAGTCGATTGAAGGATAGTTGATAGCGGACCACATGAAGGCGATGCAGAACTTGATAAGCTAATCGGGCAAAGCTATTGATCGTATGTAAAATAAAAGCAATATTACGATAAAATAATTGTAAAAAAACAGCCCGCAGAGTATGCGGGCTGTACAAAAATGAGCTTTTTTTTTCGTTATTGCTGAACCGGTTGAATCGGCAATACTTCAGCTGTATCGGCAGGTGCCGTATCCGTATCTGTGGCAGTGCCACCTTCAGGCGCCTTATCGATCAGTTCCATAAACTGGTCGAGTTTGGGTGTAATGATGATCTGCGTGCGGCGGTTACGCGTCCGTCCACTTTCGCTGTCGTTGGTCTCGATGGGATTATATTCCCCCCGTCCGGCAGCGGTAAGCCGCTTGGGATCCACGCCATACAGCGTTTGCAAGGCTTGCACGACCGATGAGCCCCGCAGCGCACTCAAGTCCCAGTTATTGCGGATGTTGGGTTGTGATATGGGCACATTATCGGTATTACCCTCTACGAGCACCTCATAATCGCTGTAATCCATGATGATCTTCGCGATCTTGCTAAGTGTCTCCCCTGCCCTTTCCGAAATTTCGTAACTTCCGGACTTGTACAACATGTTATCCGAAAGGGAAATATAGACCACCCCTTTCAGCACCTGCACATCCACATCCTGCATCTCTTCCCGGCTCAGAGAGCGGGTAAGGTTGTTGGTCAGCACCATGTTGAGCGAGTCACTCTTGTTTTTAGCGTTCACCAGGTGCTGGATGTAGCGGTTAGACGCATTGATCTCGTCCACCAGCTTCGAAATGTTCAGGCCACCTTGGTTGGATGACGCCAGACACTTGTCGAGCGCATCCTGCAATGCTTTCACATTTTCACGCTCCGAGGCAATCTGATCTTCGAGGCTCTCTACACGAGTACCCGAAGAAGATAGTTGTTGCTGCGCATCCTGATAGCGCTGGTTGAGCTCCTGTTCTTTTTTGCTCAACTCATCATAATTTGCCTGCAGTGACTTGAATTTCCTGTTACTCACACACCCAGACAAAAACAACGCCGCAGCCATAAAGGCCACTCCTGCGTATATTGACAATCGTTTCATAATAGTTTTTACTTTTTTCAAGTAATACTATGCTAACTTTATGCCAAAAATACTTTTTCCTCATTTTAGCGGGAGCAACAGCCCGATCATGCTTCAAAATCCCCCAACACAAAGCTGCCGGCATAGACGCTATCGGATACCGCTCCGGTTTCTTCATCGATGAAGGCCATATAGGCATGGCAGGTATCCCCCGGCAGGTAATATCCCCGGACATCCAAGGTATCCATGCCCACGCCAGCGGCATTCCCATAGGTTTTGTAGTGGCAGGTGCCGCTGCCGGGCTTACACAGGAGCAGCATCGTCCGCGTGGTATATCGGATATCCCGGCCGCCGGGATTCTCCCAAGAAAACCGCACGGTATTTCCATCCTGCACGGCACTGGCATTCAGGGGTGCCGCAAGCGGGCCGCCACTGAACGCAAATGCCTCGGGATTGACTTCGTACCGGGATGCTTCTTCGTTATAGACCACCGCGTGGGTGAGGTTATACGACATCGCTGCATTGTGCCCCGTTCGGGGCGGCGCATACTTGCCAAATCCGACTTTAACCACCCTGAGCAGTGGCCGGAGCCAATCCTGCATGACTTTAAAGCGTTCACGCTGCAACGCTTGCAGCGCCGTCGGCTTGCGTTTTTTCCGAGTGGCACGCGGTAATGAACGTGCAATGTTCTGTCCGTTCGCCGTGTAGAAAACGACGCCGCCTACCTTTCCGTGCACATGACCATGGATTCCATCTGTTAGTTTTCCCATATTGATTTACGTTTGATTTGTAACTTCTTTAACCCAAATTTAATTATTATTTTAAATTTAGCGTCAAATTATTTGTAGATTATTTGGAGATGATTCAGTGCTTATCGAATAATCTCCGAACAAACCCCGAATAAACTACGTTTTATTTCCGTACTATTTTTGTGAATAGCATAAAGCAGTATCGGAGAAGAGTAGGAGATGGATAGATGTCTTCTCATATTTAAGGATTCGTATTCTCCAATGCCCGTAGAATATGAGGTGCGATAAGCGACTGGGCACTCTCGGCATTGGGATGTATGCCATCCGGCACTTGGATAAGGAAAGCGTCGGTTCCGGCTAACAGGATATCCTGCCAATATGCTTCGTGGTCGATGAGCAGGAGCTTATATTTCTTTGCTATCTTCCGGTAGATAGCGTTGTAGTCGGCTAATCCCGGCCGATCTGCGGCATGCTGGCCGATAGGCGGATTCATGATCTGTAGGATGATTTCACAGTCGGGGTTGTCCAACATCAGCCGCTGGATCATATATTCCAGGTTAAGCTGCGCGAGTTGCGGTGACGTATGGTAGTGGATAAAGGCATCATTGATAGCAAATTCGATGAGCACTGCATCAGGCTTCCTGCTGACGACACTGTCTTCAAGGTGTTGCACGCCCCAGGTGGACCACATTGCGGACTTTCCTGTATTATAGCAGGAAAGTCGATTGCCGTATCGCTTATTCAGTTGATCGGCTATAGTGTCTACCCAGACTTTGCCCCCTTCGCCCGCCGAAAGGCTCGTACCATACACGACAAGTACCTGTGGCTTCCCCTGCCGTAAGTTGCGGACAAGCCGCGATTGGCCAAATGCGGCCGACAAGGAGAGGATAACCCCTAATGCGCAACTGACAACATATATCATTACCTGTCTCTTGTCCACAGCGAAAGTTCAAGTAAATGAGTAAAGTCCTCGCCGCTCCAGGTTTCTACCACCTTGAACCGGATATACCGGACAGCGGGTATTTGCCCCTCAAACAGAAACTCATCTCCATCACGTGCATACGCAATATCGGCATCGGTGACCGTGCCCAAAGGTAGTCCCGAAGGCTTGATGGATTCGCCGTCCAACAGCTTGGTCCAATGGTTCCACCCGCCATCGGCGTCAGGATCGTTACTTCCCCAGATTTCGAATCGCTTGGGGTTCCCCCGATCGAATACGAAGTTGCCTTCAACCCGTTGCCAGAATTTCATCCGATGTAGCTTGGTCGACTCACCCATATCAATGGTATACCAACGGGGCAATCCCCCACCAGGAGGGGTATGGAAGCCCGGCTCCCCATAATTTTCATCCCAAAGAAAAGGCATTGCCCAACCGTATGCATCGGGCGCATCGGTAGGTAACACCAAGGGTCTGAACTGGCGTTTATCCATTTTACGTTCAAATAACGGTAGCGTAGCTGTCGCATAGCTGGAGGCAAACGTGTCAATAGCAAGTACGGTTGGGAGGTAAACAGACCGATAGCGTATTGTACTGGCTTCTTTCCAGTCCGGTATCTCGCTCGTTAGCTGATCACCTGGAACAGTCATGTTATGCGATACCCCTTGTTGGTCTTGATATTGAACTTCGACACCAATTTCACCGGACGATGGCGACGACCATTGCAGGATTACCTTACTGCCATCATCCGTGAGGGATGTGCTGCGAAGCACACGGTTGTTGAGTGTGCTCGCGTAGTTATCCCCAAAAACCTGACCGGATGCAGACGTAGCGATGGATCGGTTACCGGCACCGTCCATGGTCATGATTTCGAAATTGTGGTTACCTTCTTCCAAATCATTGATGATCATACGCACTGTATCGGCGTTCAACGTAGGCTGAACTGCAATTTCGAGAGAATCACTGCGATTGGCCCAATATGCCAATACCTTCGTGATGGAAGGATCGCTATTGAGTACCATTGACAATTGTAAACGCTTATAACCCGGTTGAACGATAACGGTATCCACTTTCCCCGTATATTTACGGTCCGTTATGTATTTTTTGTAGTCATCCATTTTACTGCACGAGAACCACAGCATTCCGGCAAAAAGCAATGACAGGCTAAGGAAAAATTTGACAGTTTTCATTTCTTTAATCAATTGGTTGGAGCCTGTTCCGGTGATCCAAATAAGGTGATTTCATTAAAATTGACATACGTTCCATTTGACCAGTTCCGAACTGTTTTAAACCGGATGTAACGTACTTCCGGCACATCCAAGGAGAAGGTAACGGTTTCTCCTGCAAGCCCTGCCTCGGTATCTGCTTGGCTAAGCTGTCCCGGAGGGAGGCCCGAGGGTTTAATCTGTTCGTGTTCTTTAAGGAGTATCCAATTATCCCAATTGCCATCGGGTGACGGATTATTCGAACCCCAAATCTCTACGGTACGCGGATTATGGAGATTGTAAAATTCGCCATCGCGCATACGCCATACCAAACGGCTGAGCTTAGCTTTCGCTCCCAAGTCAAACGTAAACCATTGCGGCATACGCGATTGGTCTGAAGTATGGTACCAACCGGCATTGCCAAACACATCGTCAAAAAGATAGACGACATCTCCGCCATATCCCAGCGGCGCGTCGTTGGGCAATGTCAGCGGTTTTATGTTGCTTTTGTCTAGCCGCATTTCAAAGTAAGGCGTGAGTTCGAACAGCACGGTATCTGACACGTTATTCCAACGGTCGCGCACACAGACGCCGAAAGTCGCCGGCTCGGCGGGGAATCCACGGGTAGAGAAGTTGCCCCGTTCTACATTGGTATAAAAGGTGTTTAGTGGAACGAAATTGCCAAGGGAGTCATTGCCTAAGGTGATGATAGCGATATTGTCTTTCAGCTCATTGACAAAACTCACATTGATCCCGCCGAAGTCTGCAAGCGCCTTAATGCTGTCACGCACAATCAGGTATGGTGGCTTCTGCGGTTTTACCTGAATGGTGTATGGTTCAGAAACATTCTCCCCCTTGTCCACCGCATAAAGCATAACGTCATAAACGCTGGTATCTGCGAAACCGGTGACGGTTATTTCGTTGGTATAATAGGATGCTTTGGTTTCCCGTATAACTCCTTGCTTAGTAGCATATGTAGCTTTGACGTATAGCAAATCAGGGTCTTCAGGCGGTGTATAAGTAATGGTAACAGCCCCCGGCAGTGGCTCGGCCTCCGCATGTTTTACCGCGCCTGGTGGATTACCATCATTTTCGATCGGTTCCAATTTGTCTTGGCGGCAGGCCACGGCCATAATGAAACTCAGTCCCACTATCGTGATCAGCTTAAACTGTTTCATGCTATCCCTGTTTTCAATGATGTGATTCATAATCTAGTTTGAGTAAGGTTACCATCCTGGGTTTTGCACGAGATTCGGGTTGACCGTGATGGAATTGTCTGCTATCGGCCAGAGGTAATCGCGCGGGCTCACAAAGCGTTGGTCGAAAAGCAGTACTTTCCGATTGTAGGTCGCATAATCCTCTCCCAGCACATCCCATCCATAGATTGGTTGATTCAGCGTCGTAACGGCTTCTTTCCATCGCCTCAAGTCCCAAAAACGGCTGCCTTCGAACGCCATTTCGATAAGCCGTTCACGTTGGATGATGGCGCGTAAACCGGCTTGGTTGGTATATTTGCCCGGATTTTTAGCATGATTGGTCCACGAGGTCTCAACTGTAGGAAGGCCAGCACGTTCCCTGATCAGGTTTAGATAAGGTATGGCTTCAGCAGACTGACCGGACTCATTTAATGCTTCGGCGTAAAGCAAGTACAAATCAGCCAGGCGCATAACCGGCCAAGGGTACAGCTCCATGGCCACAAACCCTCCTGTATAGGGAATTAGATTCCAATTGATCAATTTTTTCGCGTAGTACCCTGTTATGGAATATAATCGACTTTGCTTGATACCAGAAGTCTGACCGGATTTGTTTTGGATGGGCCAGACACCATTTTTCATGAAAAACTTGGCGCCGTCAAATGCCAAATCAGCATAAAAGCGGGGCTCCCGGTCGAAATGCAATTCCACGGTGGTGTACCCGGTTTGCATTGCGCTGTCTGCCGCAGTCGTGGTGCGCAGGTTATACCGATTACTGTAATCCCAATCCTTGTCCTCTTCAATCGGCACGCCATTGCGCGTATAAAACAGTTCGGCCATTTTCAATGTGGGAACCATCTGTCCCCGCAGATTCAAGCTGATATTATTGGGGTCGAGTTGCGGACAGGTATACAATTGCAACAGTTTGGATGGCAATAGCGGGTCGCCTGCGCCTGAATACGTATAACCCCAGATTAATTCGCTGTTCCATGGCTCGCAGATCGCATTCCGGATACTCATCTCGGTTTCGGTTGCTTCATTCACCTCCATTACACCTGCATTGAATTCATACAATTCAATATTCGCGGCGTGGCACGCTTCGATCGCTATTCGGCAGGCCTCGGCAGCCATTGCCCATTTGGTCGGGTCCGGCGTGGTATTAAACAGTGGCACACCATCTTTATTGTTGAAATTGGCAAAATCCTGATTGCCATTAAAAAGCGGACTGGCGGCTGTCACCAATACACGCGCCTTAATGGCCAGTGCAGCGGGACGTGTAATGCGGCCTAACTCAATAGCTTCGTTGGTGATTACGCTGGGAAGCGCATCTTGGTGTTCACCTACGGTAACTTGGTCTATCAGACCAGCGATATAGTTGACAACGGAGTCCACCGGCTGCCGTTTCACGCGTACTTCGTCCGTCGTGGCAGAGATGGGCAAATTGACGTCAATAATGGGTATGGGCCCATACATTCGGAAAAGACACCAGTGATAATAAGCCTTCAAAAAAATGGCCTCCGCTCTCCACCTGTCTTTCATGTAGGGATCCAGATCAGGCACCCGATCGATATTTTCCAGAAAAATATTGCAATTCCGGATACCCTGCCAAAGCGATGGCACGAATCCTCCATCCCAATAATTGAGGTTTACGTTGACCTTATTTTGGAGGCCCCGCGCGATGTTGTAGGGATCGAGTGCGTAACGATCCGGAATATGAATAGGCCAATAAATCCAAAATTCATCACCGGCATTGAAACCGGGATTAGCTTCGGGATGATCATCTTTGGGAAGGAACGAATAGCAGGTAAACAAGAATTTCTCCGCTTCAGCCCTGCTATTGAATGCGTTGTCGATGGTCGCGATGTTATCCGGCACGACATCCAGGTAGTTGCAGGAGGCCACCATGGCCAACGCAACCGTCAGTGAGAAAAGTTTGATCGTTTTCATCGATATACTTGACTAGGTTCTCTTGTTATAAATTTATATTGATGCCCGCGTTAAATACGCGTTGAATGGGATATCCCAATCCTTGTCCTCCCATTTCAATATCCCATAATTTAAAGCCGCTAAAACTTAACAGATTGGTGCCACTTAGGTAAATCCGCATGCCGTCCAATTGGATCCGATCCAGCAGACGCGAAGGAATGCTGTATCCCAATTCGACGGATTTAAGCCGCAGAAAAGATCCATTGCGCATAAACCAGGTGCTAGTCTGCGAATTGTTGTTGCTTTGTGTACTGCTCAATCGTGGCCATAGCGCATAGGAATTGCGACTATCTTCCGACCAGTAATCGTCTGCATATACCTGTAGAAGGGCATTTTGGGAGCCATTGCCCAAATCAGGGTTTGGAACGAAAGGAGCAGTACGTACCGGATCGATCCAAAATGAGGAACGCGCAGACCCTTGGAAAAAGAACGAGAAATCGAGCGCCTTGTACCCTATCGAAAGGCCTTGACCAATAATAATTTCAGGTACCGTCGGAAAACCAATGGGCACACGGTCTAATTCCGTAATTTCATTATCCCCGTTTACGTCATGGTATTTGATATCCCCCGCGCCATACTCGCCAAAGTTCTGCCGCGGCGAATTAACGACATCATATTCATCGATGAACAAACGCTCAGCAATATACCCCCAGGTCTGATTGAGGGGCTGTCCGTTTCTAGAGAGGTGTTTCAGATTATCCGGATATTCAGGTTCTTCATAATATAAGTACTCACTGTGCGCGTATGTGAAATTAAGACGCCCCTGTAGCCACCAATTACTACCGAAGGCTTTATTATAATCCAATGAGGCATCGACGCCGTAGGCCTTTGCCTCGCCGACATTTGCCCTAACGGATGCCGCTAATCCCATGGTACTCGGAATGTAAGAACGTGTCATCAGAATATTGCTCCGGCTTTCGGTAAAGAAATCTGCTGTAAATGTAAATGCGTTAAAGGCCTGAACATCCACTCCAAGGTTCAACTTTCGGGCTGCTTCCCATGTAATATCGTTATTGGCATAGCGGGATACAGTAAAGCCGGGTCTGCCGTAATTATAAAGCGTACCGAAATACATGGCCCGGTCGACGTTATCCGCATTGATTTCCGATAGATAAAAGAAGCGGTCGTCCGCACTTCCAATGGCATCATTACCTACCAGTCCGTAAGTAGCACGGACTTTCAGTTCGGACACGGCATCTTTCAACGGCTCCCAAAAGGGCTCGCTGGATACGTTCCATGCCAAGCCTGCTGAAGGGAAGAAGCCGTAGCGTTGTGACCTATAAAATCGCTCAGATCCATTGAGGCCAAAATTAAATTCGACAAGGTAACGGCTTTTATAGCCATAATTAAGCCGACCCGAAACCCCCTCATTGCGGTAAGGGAGTGATTTCTGCAACGTACCCTGATTGGCCAGCAACTGGTTGCGCCGTATGCCAACCAGCAATCCTGAGATGGTATGGTCACCAAATGCACGATTATAGTCCACAGCCACCTCATAGTAAGTGATGGTACGGATTTCTTTTTCGCCTTCTGAATAGTCAAGATAGTCTCGTGCACTGGCTTCATTCAGCAGGCTCAGCCGATACTGGCTATGCGATTGATCAATGGGGTTTGCATTATAGAAAAAGGGGCTATAGGCCCGCGAAACATCAAAATAAGAATAACGCGAGGTATTGAAAAGCATGCGTGCCGATAGGCCCGGCACGACGAATCCTAGATTTTGCTTCAACTCAAACTGGGCATACATCTGCGACCTTGTGTAATCCTTATACCCTTTCACCATATCGGCATATGGGTTGATATAATTGGCCGACGGGATGCCGCTGGTACCGCCGCCTGTTGGACTTTCGCTGCTGTTGCCAAATAAAATATGGCGGGCGCTGGAGAGCGCACTGGAGGGATAGAAAGCCGGGAATTGCACCGGATTGGAAGAGATGATCTTACGGAACATCCCCGCCCCCCCGTCAATCGGCCCGTTATAATCGTCAAAAACACCAGAAAGCCTCACAATGGCTTCAGTAGTGGAAGTCATGTTGATGTTGACGTTTGAACGAAGTTGAAAATTTTGGAGATTGATATTGTTGTTAAAATTATTGCGCTTATCGACCTTTAGAATACCGTTATCCTGATTATAGGAGCCCGCGATGAAATAACGCGCAACTTTACCGCCACCGCTCACATTGAGGTTAGCACGCTGCGTCAGCGCGGTTTTGTTGAGCAGCTGTTCCATCCAGTCGTTAGCCGGATAGAGATAAGGATTTACGCCAGCCGCGGTGGCATCAATCCTATTTTGCGAATATGGGAGGCGCCCTATTGGATTGCGGGTAAGTACGGCCTCGTTGGATAGCTTCATGTACGTGATCGGGTCGGCCAGGTCGATCTGACGGGTATTTGTCGACCGCGATTGCTCCAAACGGAAGGAAACTTTTGCAGCTCCTTCCTTGCCCTCCTTGGTGGTAATGAGGATAACGCCATTTGCACCCCTGGCGCCGTATAAGGAGGTTGAAGTAGCATCCTTCATGATGGTGAAACTTGCAATATCATCCGGCTGCATTCTGGCTAGGTCGGTGGGGGTAACCTCCACATTATCGATCAGGATGAGTGGGTCTTTCTTGTAGCCAAACGTCGTCACCCCGCGGATAAAGAATTCGGCATTGTCGCTGCCAGGTTCGCCACTGCGCTGGTAGGCTACCATGCCAGCCAACCGACCAGCTAACGCGGTGGTAAGGTTGCTCGACGGCACTTTAAGTTCCGACGGACTAATGGTGGTGGAGGCTCCGACCAACTCTTTTTTCTTTTGCTTTCCGAATGCCACTACCACGACCTCGTCCAACGCCTGATCTCCCGGTTCAAGCCGCACATCGATCAATACCCGGTATTCTACGGAAATCGTCTGGCTAAGATAGCCCACTGAGCTGAAGATTAAATTGCTGTTTCCGGGCACCTTTATTGAAAAGCGACCTTCTTCATTGGTTTTGGTTCCATAATCGGTTCCCTCCTGCAAAACAGAGACCCCCATCAACGGGCCTTCCAGTCCGGTGACCTGCCCCTCCACGGTAATGGTGTCCACTTGGTGAAATCCTGTTGCATTGGCACCGCAGACACACAACACGGACAGGCAAAATGTTATTAAAAATAACGCTGTATTTTTCATATCGCTTATAATTGGATTTGCGTAACCTTAGTTATTTTCTGGGGACCTGCACCATGCGGTAAATGGCCTTTATTTCGTCTTGGGAAAGCGTTCGGTTGTAAATCCGGAGATCTTGCATGATGCCGCTGAAACTATCTTCAAGACCAGTACGCTCATTTTTCACCCCGATGTATAATGGGTCATCTGTCCGATGGATGGCTCCTGATGCCGCTTTTTGAGCGACCAATTCGCCGTTCGACCAAATTTCGATCGTGCCTTTTTTTGCATCGTATTGGCAAACCAAATGTGTCACTCGGTTGACCGCTGGTAGCTTTGCAGCAATTGTCCCCTGATGGACGCCGGTGAGTTTAAATTCCAGGTCCTCTCCACCGTTTCGGTAGATCATAAATTGGTCATCTGATGCCCCTTTTTGCAGCACACGGCCGAAACTATACCAATTGGTTGGATACAGCACCAAGCTGATGGCTATGGCATTATCCGCATTCAAGTCAGCCGAACTGCCTATTTTCAGGTGGTTATTTTTCTCAAACTTAACCCCCTTGAAGTCGGTATCTGCAACGTCAGGCAAACGCTGCCGCTGTGGATGATGTTTGTTGCCGGAGAGGTCTAGCAATGGCGTTGACGAGTTATCGAAATCGTAGTGTAAGACCATACCGGCTTGGGGTTTTTCCTCGGGAATCACCACTGTAAGGGGTGGCTGTTCCTGCTCGTTGATCATAATCCGATATATACCGGAAGCTGGCGCGTTATATGTAAACGATAGCTCTTTAGACTCTCCGGGCAACAGTCTTATCCGTTCCTGGCGGACAACAACGTTATTGGATTTGACATCAACCGTTCTGTCGAGCGTATCACTTCCCGTATTTAATAGCCAGCCGCTTCCATAGATCTGCTCACCTATATTGTACAGGTCGACACGCTGCAAATCCAAACTGCTTTTGCGGTGCGCGATGCGGATGGGGTAAATCTGACCATCAATAACAAGCTCCTGCCTGCCCGGATTGTACAATCGGAGCGCATAGTTAATTTGGTGTTCTTCATTTGGCCGAATGATCTGTTCCTGATGATCAATAACCCGTTGCCCTAGCATAACTTTTCCAAAGTAGGTGCCCACACTGCCAGTGTTCCGGACCTTATAGGTAATATTTACGGCCTCGCCAGCCCCGACTTCTTTGGGATAGGACAATTCAGATAACACAAAATCCGGATTGCCTTTGGTTTCTGAAGGTGGTGGATTTTTCAAGCCCCATGATTCATTCGGCAGCGGTCCTAAAACCAAATCCAGTGTTCCGCCCTTTTTCAACGCATCTTGATGGAACCAGCATTGTTCCAGTATGTTGCCATTCAACCGTGCGGATTGGATATATCGGTTTTCAGGTGCATTGTTCTTCGTAGTGATGGTAAATGTTTTTCCTGGATAATAATCACGATTGAGATGGATAGTGATGGAATCAAACAGCGGGGCAGTGATTTGATAGATCGGTTCGGGATCGCAGTTTCCCTTGACATCGAACAATCCCATAGCCATTAGTGCGCTGAGGGCTGCCATCTGTCCCTGGTCTTCGTCGTTGCCACCGTATCCGCCGAAAGGGGTGATGTCACTGAACGTTCTTTCATAAACCTCACGTACCCAATACTGGGAAAGCCAGGGTTTGCCCGCGTAGTTAAAAAGGTGCGCCATGGCCAACCCCGGTTGATTAGAGTAGTTGACATAATTTCCGCCATACCCGCCGACAAAGTTGTCGGGTTGCGCTTTTTCGAACGCAAAGTTTAGCTTGTCACAGTAATTATCCACACCTCCAAGCAAATTGACAAGCCCTTTGATATCGTGTACTGCAATCCAAGTTGTTTGCCAAGTGTTCGCCTCCACAAAACCACCGAAGTTAGCATTGAGTACTGGATCGAAAGGTTCCGTCCATGAGCCGTCTTCATTCTTCGGCCTGACAAAGCCTATGGATGGGTCAAACATGTTATACCAATTAGCCGAACGCTTGAGGAAATAAGCTGCATCCGCTTTCTTACCGAGTTTTTCGGCCAATTGAGCCAACGCCCAGTCTTGAGTGACATATTCCATCACACGTCCGGCTCCGCCCCACCCCTGCGGTGGGACAGTCTCCGGTACGTAACCTAAATCGATGTATTGTTGGACAAAACCACCGCCCATATCCATCGTTCCGCCGGGCATATGCGCTTTTTTCAAGGCAGTGTACACCGCATCAATATCATAGCCACGAATTCCCAGCATATACGCGCCAACGATAAGTTCGGTTATCGGACTGCTGGTCATGATCCAGGATTCCCGGCCAATGACCGGCCCACGGGGAAGGTGCCCACCATCTTGGTGGTACACCAAAGCCGAATTGACAAAACTTTCGAGGACCTCGGGGTAAGCCATGCCCCATAAGATGTTCAAATTCCACATGGTGAGCCAAAGCGCATCCGTACTGAGGTGCATAAACTGAGGCCTACCTTGTCTATCCAACGGCAACTGCTTGACGTTCAGATTACCCTTGGAATAATCGGGGTACTTACCGTTCACATCCTGAATTTGCCTTCTTCCAAGCAATGAACGCCATAAGTCTGTGTAGAATTTGATTTTTTGCTGTTCAGATCCGCCTTTAACCACTATACGGCCCAGCCATTGATTCCAATCATCCCTTGACTCCTGCTTCACCCGGTCAAAGTCCCAGTGGTTTAGTTCGGTTTTCAAATTTAACCTCGCCTGCGCTATACCGCACCATGATACGCCCGCCTTTACCTTTAGCTGATCACCCTTGGAAACCGGGTAGACGGCGAATGCTCCCAACTGTTGACCCGCCACTGTATCGGCCACTGAGCCCGACAGCTTTTTATCCTTCCATGCCTGGAGGTCAGCAAATGGTTTATCAAACTCTATGACAAAAAAAAGCTTGACGTCGCCTACTGAGCTTTCCTGAATGACCCAACCCTCCAATTCGGTATTGCTAACTCTTTTGAGGTGCGCATCTTTCATGATACCGCCCCCCAGCTGACCGCCGAGGTAGACCAATATCCTCACCTCACCCTGCTCATCGAATGTATACCGATGGAATCCCACACGGGTAGTGGATGTTAGCTCCACGTTTAAACGATAGTCATCCAAATAAACCTGATGATAACCAGCCTCGGCCTGTTCGTTCTCATGCGTAAAATGAGATTTCCACCCTTCGGGCCCAGCCGTAGGATCAATTTGGCCAGTAGTAGGCATGATCAATAACCCTCCCACGCCCCAGTCGTGGATATGCGTGAGCCCTCTGATGTAGGGTTCTTGATATTTGTAGCCGGAATTCCATTCTTTTTCCAATATATTATCAGGACTAAGGTTCACCATTCCGAAAGGCCTACAAGCGGAGTTGAAATAGAAGTATCGCGACTTGGCCGACTCGATCATTGGGTCGACATAGTCGACATAGTCTCGGCGTTCGGTTTGGGTGAAACCAGAACAGGCGCACATAAGCAAACCCAAGGTAATCAGGTTACTGGTCAATTTACGCATTGTGTAATGTTATCGTTTACAATTTATTAAGGTTCATCACTGATCATATGTACACATATATTCAATATGTACATACAAAGTTAGATGAATAATTTAAAATCGCAAACTTTTTTTAAAATATTAGAGACTTAAAGATTATACTGACTCGATACAGGAAGAGGAATCGGGTTTGAGTACCCACTGAAAGTGCAGCATTAAGCGAATCAGCCTCGCTCAGGCAATGCTTATAGCGGCAATACCATGTATATACATTTAGAAAGAAAGCAGAACAGCCGTTATTTATTCACGCCTACTTTCTACCGTATACACAAAGCTATCCGCCTTATAATAGCCCAAATTGAACTCCAAGGGCCGGTCCGCCTGGTCATAAACGAACCGCTTCCTGAACAATATCGGTTCACCGACCTCAATGTCAAATTTTGATGCAAAGAACTTGTCAGCCGATTTCGCGCTGATTTCTTCCTTAGATAGATCGGCTACCACACCATAATCCTTTTCGAGGATATCATACAACGGTCTTTTAAAGTCTTCGTCGCCAGTCAATCCGACCCTTGGATGAAAATAAGAAATGAAATAAACAAAGGGGCCTTCGTCGCGGCCACGAAGCCGTTCAAGTTTCAGGACTTTTCTATCCGGCTGAATGTCAAAGAAATGTGTAATCACTTCATCAGGCAGCACCCAACTCACATGCAATTCAAAATTTTTAATGCTAATGCCCCGGGCCTGCATTTCTTGCGAAAAACTAAGCCAGTTTTTTGATTTCGAGCTAAATTTTGCGCCGGCAACTTTCGTTCCGACACCCTTTTTGCGAATAAGCAACTCTTCGTACACCAACTTATTGATTGCCTGGCGAAGCGTAGTACGTGATATGGCAAGCCGTTTCGCTAAATCCACTTCATTGGGCAAAAACTTACCGGCTTGGTATTCGGGCGATTCGATCAGCTTCCTCAGCAACATCTCGGCCTGAACATGCAGTGGCACAGGACTTTTGTGGTCTATCTTTAAATTCAAGGCAACACCTCTTTTGTTTATTTCGCTAAATTATACAAAAAAGTTTGTTTGTTGACATTAATTTCTAAATTTGCCAATGACATATGTACATACATAGTTACATTATAAAAGCAATTTATTATATAAATAGCACGATATAAGTGTAAGTAAGCTGCTATACAGACATAATGTATCAACATATTTACAAAAATAGCTTCATCTATTAATAACGTTAATTCACGGCATGAAACAACAAGAAAATCAGGTATTAAATCAATTGCCAACTAACTCTGCAGCAGATTCGAATTACGACATTTATCCACTATATCCCGCTGACGGCATCATATATAAGGGGTATCCTGCCATTGCTGACGCTATACTGACGTACCCCCTGCACATTCTTGAAGGTTATATCGGTGTAAATTGGGAGGAAGTGGTTGCTAATATCAAGCACCATATCGTGGACAAGGGGAAAACCGTTTCATTTACGCCTGTGACAACATACCTGAAGTCCGCTAACACTATTGAAGAAATCGTATCGCCGTACCTCGGTGGAAACGACCCGGTTTTCGGACGCAAAACGTCATTGCGATTACCCGATTTTTTTGAAATGGGGGATCTTGGCGAACTTTCTACCGAATCTGACACCGACATCCACATCATATATGGCTGCGGAGCAGCGTTATGTAATTGGGATGCTCCTATCACCTATATCGATCTACCGAAATACGAACTGCAATTGCGAATGCGCAATGATGAAGTATATAACTTGGGGGCCTTGCACCTGACCGATCAGAAGGCTACCTACAAACGTTTTTACTTCGTAGATTGGGTGATCTTAAATGAACACAAGAGAACTTTACTACCTAAGGTAACGCGTATCGCCGATCAACAGTGGCAAGGCACCATTACGTGGATGGACGGTGACTCGCTTCGCAAAACGCTCAGCAACATGAGCAGGACTTACTTTAGAGTACGTCCTTGGTTCGAACCCGGTGTCTGGGGCGGCGATTGGATGCTGAATAGGTTTGAAAAACTGAACAAGGATGTCCCCAATTATGCTTGGTCCTTTGAAATGATCGTTCCTGAAAACGGGCTTCTTTTAAGCGACGGGAATAATTGGCTGGAAGTTTCTTTTGACATGCTTATGTATTTGCAGCATGAGCGGATATTGGGTAAGGCGTCCAATCGCTTCGGCTACGAATTTCCGATCCGATTTGATTTTTTAGACACATTCAATGGTGGCAATCTGTCAATTCAATGCCATCCTACACCGGAGTATATATACCATGAATTTGGAGAGAATTTCACACAGGATGAAACCTACTATATCATCGATTCGGCTCCTGACGCAGTGGTATACCTTGGCTTCCAACAGGGAATTGAACCAACGGAATTTAAGGAAGCGCTGATTAAAAGTTACGAGTACAATATCGAATTGGATGTCGACAACTATATCCAGCACTTTCCTTCTAGAAGACATGACCTCTTTTTGATACCACATGGCACAGTACACAGTTCCGGAAAAAACAATCTGGTGCTCGAAATTAGCGCCACACCATATATATTTACGTTCAAGATGTACGATTGGCAACGTCTAGACTTGGATGGCCATGCGCGACCACTGAATATCGACCGCGCGATGGACAATTTAGACTTCACCAGACAGGGACAGGTCGTTAGAGACACGTTGATTGCCAAGTCCCGGCAGGTGGATGAGGGCAAGGATTGGCTGCTCATGCACTTGCCGACGCATCCGAAACATTTTTACGACATTTACCGATATGAATTTGATACGTCGTTTACGGCCTTCACCAACGGCCAATGCCATATCTTAATGTTAGTGGAGGGCACTTCTATTGAGTTAAAATTAGCCAATGACATGTGTGTGACATTCCACTATGCCGAGACTTTTGCGATACCGGCTGCTGCCGAACAATATACGTTGGTAAATCGAGGAAATAACCGAGCCAAAGTCGTAGTAGCTTTTGTAAAGGATGAGGCTTGCTTAGATTAAATCGTGAAATTAGACCGCTTATTCCATTTCAATGAATCGCAATAACGCATCCACCAACGGTACCGCCGCCGGTAAATTATTCCCGATACTCATGACTTTCGCCGTGATGGGATTTGTCGATATCGTCGGCGTGTCAACCGGATATGTCCAGCAGGATTTTAAACTGGATGATCAAGTGGCTCAACTCCTTCCCATGATGGTTTTCCTGTGGTTTTTCTTCCTTTCCATTCCGGCAGCCATGCTACAGGAACGTATTGGAAAACGAAATGCTCTGCAGCTCGGTATTGTACTTACCGCAATCGGCGTATCGTTGCCATTCGTCCGCTATTCCTTTCCTACCATGCTGATCGCATTTGTCGTATTGGGCGTGGGCAATACGATCGTGCAGGTATCGGCCAACCCATTGGTGCAGCAGATGGTGTCGGAGAAGCAGTTGCCGGGTGTGCTCAGTTTTTCGCAGTTCCTTAAGGCCATCACCTCACTTGCCGGTCCGCTGATTACCACGTTCTTCGCTGTACAATACGGCAATTGGAAACTCGTTTTTGTTATCTATGGAGCCGTCTCGCTAATCAGTTGGCTATGGCTATATGCCTTGCCGGCACAAGAGTCCAAACAGGCGGTTATCTCGCCCAAGCCTACTTTCCGCACGGTGTTCTCCTTGCTGCGGGACCGCTATGTGCTCGGCATGGTGCTGGCCATATTCCTTATCGTAGGCGCAGACGTAGGGTTAAACGCCAATATTCAACGCGTCCTGATGAGCTTGCATGCGTATGGACTTGAACAGGCGTCATACGGCATCAGTATCTATTTCACCGCCTTGGTCGTCAGCCGGTTTCTTGGGGGCATTGTACTGCCGTATGTATCGACCACTGGTTTTTTGGTGGTTACCCTATTCGTCGCATTAGGCGGCGTTCTACTCCTTTATTTTTCACCCACCGGTTTCTGGGCACTGGCAGGTATATTTACCATTGGAATTGGTGCAGGGAATTTATTCCCGGTGATTTTTGCGATTGTCATCAATCGCACGCCCGAACGCGCAAGCGAACTTTCCAGTCTGATGGTAATGGCTATTGTAGGAGGAGCACTCATTCCGCCTATAATGGGCCTGCTCAATACACAGTTTGGCATCGGGGCCAGCATCGCTTTGCTGGCGTGTTGCTTTGGCTATGTACTTGGCGCCGTATTGTGGTTTCGCAAGGTTGGCTGAGTTTCTGTATATCAAAACGGCAACTATGAGACTGATAACAGGTATACGAACGCTAACAAAATTAAAATAATAACTCCCCATAAATAAAAGTTTTCATACCTTTGCAGTCCTGATAAAAATCAGGAAAAAGGAGAAAAATGAATTAATGGCAAAAAAACAAGAAGCAGAAAAGGAACTAGCAGCAAAAAAAGCTGAACTTCAAGACGCTGAGGACACCTTGGTGAAGGAGAAGGAAGACATCGAGTCGGAAGCCGATTCGACGTTCATTGACGAAATCAAATCGACCACTTGGAACACCCCCGACAATGATTTTGACTGGGATCGGGACGAGAAAGGTTTCGGCAGCTACAGCGACGAAGAACGCGCCAAGTTAGAAGACCTCTATGCAGGCACCTTCAATTCCATCAACAAAGGGGAAATTGTAAAGGGCACCGTCGTATCCATCAACAACAAAGACGTGGTGCTCAACATTGGTTTCAAGTCGGATGGCTTGGTATCCCTTTCTGAATTCCGTGACACCCCAGATCTAAAAGTGGGTGATGCGGTAGACGTTTTCGTCGAATCACAAGAAGACGCCAACGGACAGTTGGTGCTTTCGCGCAAACGCGCCAAAACCCAGAAATCTTGGGAAGAGATCAACGAAGCACTTGAAAATGACACCATCATTGATGGCTTCGTGAAGAGCCGTACCAAAGGTGGCCTCATCGTAGACATCAAAGGTGTGGAAGCATTCTTGCCAGGATCACAAATTGACATTAAACCGATACGCGATTACGACATTTACGTGGGTAAAACCATGGAATTCAAAGTGGTTAAAATCAACCATGAATTCAAGAATGTGGTCGTATCACATAAAGTACTTATCGAGGACGATCTGGAAAACCAAAAAACCGAAATCGTATCCAAACTCGAAAAGGGACAAGTATTGGAAGGTACCGTCAAAAACATTACCGACTTCGGTGTATTCATCGACCTCGGCGGTGTGGATGGCTTGCTGCACATCACCGACATTTCGTGGGGCCGTATCGAGCACCCGAAAGAGGTATTGCAGCTCGACCAAACCATCAACGTGGTGGTATTGGACTTCGACGACGAGAAAAAACGCATCGCACTTGGCTTGAAACAATTGACCGAGCATCCTTGGGAATCACTCAATCCGTCATTGGAAGTGGGCTCAAAGGTGAAAGGCAAGATCGTGACCGTGGCCGACTATGGTGCATTCCTCGAAATCACCCCCGGTGTCGAAGGATTGATCCACGTATCGGAAATGTCCTGGTCGCAAAATCTGCGTAGCCCGCAAGAATTCCTGAAGGTGGGCGACGAGGTGGAAGCCCAAGTGCTTACGCTGGACCGCGACGACCGCAAGATGAGTCTTGGCATCAAGCAATTGACCCCGGATCCTTGGAAGAATATCGCTGAGCGGTACCCCATTGGCTCTAAGCAAAAAGCAGTGGTGAAAAACATGACCAATTTCGGTGTATTCGTGGAATTGGAAGAAGGTATCGACGGGTTGATCCACATCTCCGACCTCTCTTGGTCTAAGAAGATCAACCACCCGAATGAATTCACCAAAGTGGGCGAAGCGTTGGAAGTGGTCGTGTTGGAGCTTGACGAGGACAACCGCAAATTGAGCCTCGGCCATAAGCAATTGGAAGAAAACCCATGGGATACGTTCGAAACGATTTTCACGCTTGATTCCCTCCACCAAGGAACGGTCATCAAGGTAGGTGAAAAAGGGAACATCGTCGCGTTGCCTTATGGTGTTGAAGGCTTCTGCCCCGCTAAACACAGCGTGAAGGAAGATGGAAGTGTGTTGAAATTGGATGAAACCGCTGAATTCAAAATCATCGAGTTCAACAAGGAAAACAAACGTGTTGTCATTTCGCATTCCCGTATTTGGGAAGATCAACGGGCTGAAGCACGGATGGAAGAGTTCAACAACCGCAAAAAAGAAGCGAAAGCAGCTTCTACTGCTGTGAAGAAGGTGAAAGAATCAGTAGAGAAGTCCACCTTGGGCGACCTCGACGTTCTGGCACAGTTGAAAGAGCAGCTGGAAGACGAAGAAAGTGCCAAAAAGGCCAAAAAATAATCGCGTAAGCTTTGATAAAACGATCCCCCAGCCTTGTGGCTGGGGGATTTTTTTTGTTACCTTTGTTTAACAACTAACCCCAGCTGCTAATGGAAAGTTACTGGCAAGAAGAACAGTCCATATTGCTGTCTATCCTTCAAAAGACGGCGTTGGTGGAAACCCGCAAATGGGGTGTACCGGTATTCACCTTCAATGGTCGCAATGTGGTAGGCGTAGCCGGTTTCAAAACCCATTTTACCCTGTGGTTTTACAATGGAGTCTTCCTCAAAGACGAAAGCAAGGTACTGACCAACGCACAGGAGGGCAAAACCAAAGCCCTTCGGCAATGGCGCTTTACCTCGCGTGAACAAATCGATGAACCGCTGATCCTTGCTTACATCGAGGAAGCGATCGCCAATGAAAAATCAGGCAAACAGCTGAAGCCTCAACCCAAGGGGAAATTGCCCCTCCCGCCACCGCTTGAGGAAGCATTGAAGGATGATGCACTAAAGCAGCAGTTTGAACTCCTGACGCCGTATAAGCAAAATGAATACGCGGAATACATCAACGAAGCCAAGCAGGAAACTACGAAATTTTCGAGAGTTGAGAAAATCAAGCCGCTCATCTTACAGGGTGTGGGGTTGCATGACAAGTATAAAACAAAACTATGAGCCAACGATCATTGTTACTATTTGCTATCGGCGCACTGTGGTGCAGCGCCGCAGTGGCACAAACCACCAATCCCGGTTACGACAAGGCGCTGGCCGATTCATTGGGCGCGGACGAATATGGTATGAAATCCTATGTTTTCGTAATCCTGAAAACCGGACCGGCCAAGATCGACGATCAACAGAAAATCGGTGAGCTGTTCAGGGGGCATATGGATAATATCAACCGGCTTGTCGAAATGAAAAAATTGATCATCGCCGGACCATTTGGCGAAAATGACCGCGCCTACCGCGGACTGTTTGTCTTTGATTCAAAGGACAAACAGGAGGTATCCGCCCTGTTGCAGACGGATCCCGCCGTAAAAGAAAAGCTCCTTGAAGTGGAGCTTTTTGAATGGTATGGTTCTGCTGCCTTACCTACTTACCTGAAGCTGAGCGACAAGGTAACGAAGGTAAAACCCTAACCATTATGAGCCGATGATGGCATTGAATGTGGCGCTTGGCCGCATTGCCTTGCTGGCCAATGCATCATCCGGAAAATAATATCCGCCGATGTCCTGCGGTTTCCCTTGTGCGCCGATCAGTTCGTCGTTGATCCGCTGTTCATTGGTTTTCAATGCGTCGGCAATCGGCGTGAATATGGTCCGGATCTCGGTGTCTTGCTCCTGTGCTGCCAGGGCTTCCGCCCAGTATAATGCGAGGTAGAAGTGCGAGCCCCGATTGTCAATTTGCCCGACTTTGCGTGCGGGGGATTTATCGTTTTCGAGGAATTTCTCGGTCGCCGTGTCCAGCGCCTCTGCCAGTACCAAGGCCTTGGCGTTGCCGAGGGTTTGTCCCACGTGCTCCAGTGAAACAGCCAGCGCGAGAAACTCGCCCAGGGAATCCCAGCGGAGGTATCCCTCCTGGAGAAACTGCTCCACGTGCTTAGGTGCCGAACCGCCGGCCCCGGTTTCGAACAGGCCGCCGCCATTCATCAAGGGAACAATGGACAGCATCTTGGCCGAGGTGCCCAATTCCAGGATCGGGAACAGATCCGTCAGGTAATCCCGCAATACATTACCCGTCACGGAGATGGTATCTTCTCCCCTGCGGATGCGCTCCAATGAGAATTTGGTGGCTTCGACAGGGTTCAGCATGCGGATATCCAAGCCATCCGTATCGTGTTCCTTCAGATAAGCAGTGACCTTTGCAATGATCTGCCGGTCGTGCGCGCGGTTTTCATCCAACCAGAATACGGCTGGCGTATGGGATAAACGCGCCCGGTTCACCGCCAGCTTTACCCAATCGCGGATGGGAGCATCCTTGGTCTGGCACATCCGGAAAATGTCGCCGGTCTCCACCTCCTGCGCCATGAGCACATTGCCGTTGGCATCGGTGACCTGAATGGTGCCCTTCGCGGTGGCTTGGAAGGTCTTATCATGCGACCCGTATTCTTCTGCCTTTTGAGCCATCAAGCCGACGTTGGACACCGAACCCATCGTGGACGGGTCAAACGCGCCATGCCGCTTGCAATCGTCGATGGTAGCCACATATATCCCGGCATACGAACGATCGGGAATGAGCGCAAGGGTGTCCCGCAATTCGCCGTTTTTGTCCCACATCTTGCCGGAACTACGGATCATCGCCGGCATGGAAGCGTCTACAATGATATCAGAAGGCACGTGCAAGTTGGTAATGCCCTTATCCGAATTGACCATCGCCAAGTCCGGTCCGTTTTCCATGGCTTCGGCCAATGCAGCCTTCACCTCTTCGGCTTGCGGATGGCCTTCGATTTTGGCATACACCTCGCCTAAACCGTTGCGCGTATCCACGCCTAACGCATCAAATAAACCCGCATATCGCTGAAACACTTCCGCAAAATATACCTCCACGATGGCGCCGAAGATAATCGGGTCGGACACTTTCATCATGGTGGCTTTCAGGTGTGCCGACAACAGCACGCCCGTCGCTTTAGCTGCCTTGATCTGCTGCGCAACAAACGCCTTCAATGCGCTGATGCTCATCCGCGCGGAATCAATTACCTCGCCCGCGAGCAGTTTGGCCGGCGCTTTCAGCGGTGTCTTCGTTCCATCCTCACCGACAAACTCGATGGTAAAGGTGGTTTCCTGCTGCACGGTAACCGATTTTTCGCTGCCATAGAAGTCGCCATCAGCCATTGACGCCACTCCGGTTTTGGAGTCCGCTGTCCACGCGCCCATGGAATGCGGATGCTGCTTGGCGTAGTTCTTCACCGCCCGCGGTGCGCGGCGGTCCGAATTTCCTTCACGCAATACGGGGTTGACGGCAGAGCCGAGTACTTTGGCGTACCGGGCCTTGATCTCCTTCTCCTCGTCTGTTTTGGGTTCTTCCGGATAAGTAGGCACGGCGTATCCTTTGGATTGCAACTCGGTGATCGCCTCCTTCAATTGGGGAATAGACGCCGAAATATTGGGCAGTTTGATGATATTGGCTTCCGGCGTGGTAGCCAGCTGACCCAGTTCGCTCAAGGCATCGCCCGTTTTCTGGGCGTCGGTGAGGTGATCCGAGAAAATGGCGATGATCCGGCCTGCTAATGAAATATCCTTTTCCACGACCGAAATATTGGCCGGGGCGGTAAATGCGTTGACAATGGGTAAAAACGAATAGGTGGCTAACGACGGAGCCTCGTCTGTTTTGGTGTAATGAATGGTGGCGTTTTTAGACATACGACGTATTAATCAAAATTAGTAGTGCGAAAGGTTATTTGTCTTCATGAATGGGAGCAAACTTAGGTAAAATGCTTTGTATTCACGAACACCTGTTTAAAAAAACAAAATGCAACGTGAGTAATTGCCCTGCATATGCAAGCGGCAATTTATCGCTCTCTCATCTGCCACTGAGTGCATATTTGACAGATGAAATGTAGTCAAAAAATGATGGTCAATCAACAGAAAAACCCGCACCTAACTTAAATAATACCGATCGCCATTCACCTTGAGCCGCCCTTCATCCAGCCGCTCGCGGATAAACGCCAATCGGGCGTCCTCGTCGCCAGCGCGCATCGCCATCACCAGCTTATCGATGGTCATCGGGCCTCCGGCCAGCACCTCCGTCAGTTCGGCCATCAGGCGGTCGGCGAGGTTTTTCTGTTGGTCGGCCTTCAAGCACCGGTCGCATATGCCGCAGGGCTTCGGCGTCCGCTCTTCAAAATACGCCAGCAGTTCCACGCTACGGCAACGCGCCCCGTCCAGGTAACGGAAGACCGCCTCCAGTTGCGTGCGTTTGGTTGCCTTCCGTTCCTCGATATATCGACGGTCGATATGCAGGCGACTATTATCGACGCGCGGCTGCAGAAACTGCAGCTGCGGGCTATCCGTCTGCGGAAGATAAGTCAAGATCTGCATCTTCTGGAGGTAGGCCAGCGTCTCCATGATGGCCGCCACGGGTTTGCCCATCTTGCGGGCCAAATCGTATTCGCGGATGGGGACGAAATAGTCAAATGCACCGCCATGGCTCCGTAGCAGGACTTTGATGAATCCGTCATAGGCTGCATTTTCCACCTGAAACCGATACAGATCCTGCTGGCTGGCCTCCAATTTGACCCGCGAAGGCAGGTACACCGTTTCGCTCACGGCGACCCAGCCGTCGCGCTCGAGGAATTTTAGGGCGCTGAGCGTCATGATGACATCAAACGCATACCGGGCACAGAAATCGGCCACATCAAAATCCAGGGTAAGTCCCGCCCCCGCCCCATAGGCCAGCTGGTAATAATTGCCCAGCTGCTGGTACACCTGCTTGATGAATTCGATCGGTGGAAAGTTCAGGTCGAAGGTTGCCCGCAAGCGATCTCGGTCGCTCGGGTGATGCAGCAGCACGGCATATGATTTTTTGCCGTCGCGACCAGCGCGACCGGCCTCTTGGTAATATGCTTCAAGCGAATCAGGCAAATCCAGGTGAACGACAAAACGTACATCAGGCTTATCGATGCCCATTCCGAAAGCGTTAGTGGCCACGATTACCCGCACGCTGTTGTCTTTCCACGCCTCCTGTCTGCGCGCCCGTTCGGCCGTCTCCAGACCCGCATGGTAAAAGCTGGCCGAAATCCCCTCGTGCAGGAGTATGCGGGTCACCTCCTGTGTCTCGCGCCGATTGCGCACGTATACAATGCCGCTCCCCCCGAGCTTGCGGATGATGCGCAATAGCCGTCCCATCTTGTCTTCCTCATCGAACGCCATATAGGCGAGGTGCTCGCGGAAAAAGCTTTTCTTCAATACATGCCTGTCGGCAAAGGCCAGTTTCACTTGGATGTCATCCACCACCTTAGCCGTGGCCGTGGCGGTGAGCGCCAGGAAAGGCACCTTGGGATGCAGGGCGCGCAAGGAAACGATGTTCAGGTACGAGGGCCGGAAGTCATACCCCCACTGCGAAATGCAGTGGGCCTCATCGACTGCGAATAGGTTGACATTCATGTGGCGGATCCGCTCCTGCACCAGCTCGCTCGCCAGCCGTTCGGGCGAAAGGTACAGAAATTTGATGGGGCCATAGATGCAGTTATCGAGGGCAATGTCCACCTCGCGCCGGGTCATACCCGAAAAGATGGCCATCGCCTCGATGCCCTTGGCCTTCAGGTTTTCTACCTGATCTTTCATCAATGCGATGAGCGGCGTCACCACGATGCATATCCCCTCTTTGGCTAAGGCCGGTACCTGAAAACAAATAGACTTGCCGCCGCCCGTAGGCATCAATGCCAACGTATCGCGCCCCGCGAGCACCGCATCGATCACCGCTTCCTGCAGGGGTCGGAACGACTCATGTTTCCAGTATTTTCGGAGAATAGCGATACTCTTCATTGCCCGTAAACTTCCACCACCCAAACATACACAAAATGTAATTTGGTACGCACATCACGCGCTGCTAAGCCAATAAAATACATTTCTAAGACGAATATTTTCATAAAAGGCAATATCTTCGCAGTCATAAGGCACATCCCGAAATCCATATATATGCTACCGAGCTTATCAAATTTTGCGGTATTAGCATTGCTTTTTTGCTTTTCACTGATACCCGATTCCGCGTGGACACAGGTCGTTCCCCGATATGAGCATTCAAAAAACGCATCATCCAAACTGTCGGGAACTAAAATGTCGCATATTCTCCTGCAGCTGGAAATCGAGAATGGCGGCATGTTGTATAAAAACAACCGGATAAGGGAAGAGCTGGGTGAGATCTATTACAATGGGCTTAACCTCAAGATCGGTTGGCAGACCCAACATGGGACCGATATCTATCACCAGCTGTTCAATTACCCGATTTATGGTATTGGTTTGTATTCCAGCACCTTTCGTAAAGCAGCTATCGGCACGCCCTATGCCTTATATGGCTTTGTGGCTGTTCCCATCAAACCGGCGTTACTCCGTCGATGGGATTTCAACTATCGGATATCCTTGGGCTTAGCCAGCAATTTCGAACCTTATGACCCCGAACACAATCCGTTCAACGGACTATTGGGAACTCATCGAAACGTGTTTATCGACCTTGGCCTACAAGCAAACTACAAACTGAGCGACTATTTTCAGCTCGGAGCGGGTTTCGCGTTTCATCATTTTTCGAACGGTGCCATCAAAAAACCGAATACCGGCATCAACCTGGTGCCACTGACCGTGGCCCTTACCTATGTGCCACGGCCCGGGCGGATCGATTTCAGTACGGATACGATACCACCGCTTGAAACAGCCGATCAAATAGACCTGTCCTATGCCGCCGGTGTCAAACAGCTCCATCAGGGCGGCAAGCGGTATTTCAAATCAACGTTGGGTGTGTTTTGGAACCGTTCACTGAACTACAAGTGGCGCTTGGGCATGGGTGCCAATATTTTTTATTCCCAATCGGGAAAGGATCGGCAAATGAGTGGCGATGATGCTGCATCTTTTGATGATTTGTTTTCCGGCGGACCGGCCATTGTTGTTGACCATCTGCTCACCAGCAGGCTCTACCTGAGCGGAAACGTGGGCTGCTACGTTCATCGCAACCGCTTCAATGGCGAAACGGATCCTGTTTTTTTGAGAATGGGTGTGCGCTACCGTTTTCTGGATAATGCGTATGCGGGCGTATCCATCAAAGCACACAAGATGGTGGCCGATTTCGCCGAATGGACCGTTGGTTATACCTTGAGCCGGCGACGGGGATGAGCATCATCAGTGGAGTACCGCCCATGTATAGGCAACATTATTCTTTAACACATAAAGCGGGATACCCGCGGCATTGGCCTCATCTTTCAGGCGGCTGATCGTCGAATCGTAGTTGGATCCATCCACCACCAGCTGTTTACACCGGATGGTGACCAATAGCTTGTCGAGGGAAACGGCTGGATTATTTCGAATCAAGAGCACATCCACATCCAGCTGTCCGTTATAAATCTTTTCGCCATCATACACCATTAGCCGCGTGCCGCCAAACTGCAAGATTTGCCGGTTGATGTACACTTGCCGAGCACGGTATTGGCTATCCTGCGACACAAAGTGGATGGCATCCAGCGGAACGCTGGCTTCCAATTTGGGTCGCACCGCATAGCGGATCGTCCGATCATCCAGGGAATCCAAATTGCTGTACACCCATGCTTCTCCATCGGCGATAAAACCGATGGCCAGCGCCCGCCGGACATTGAAAATAATCACTTCCCGATGGCCGATCCGCTGGATAGCGGTCACGAAGGAAGCAAACACCAGAAGGGAAATAACCGTTAATGACCCATAAACCCAACGTTTCCGTTGGGTGGTCAACGCCAACGTGACCGCAACCGCCATCAGGTAAATCAGCAGACTTTGCCACCAGGTCAAATAAATCCCCTGGATGCTTGCTTTGGGCAACTGTTCAATATAGCGCAATGCGGCGTTGACCAGCAAAATCAGCTCCTCCAACGCAGCACCGATACCCGCAGCTATGGGTCCCGATGGCATCATCAACAACGCAAATCCGAGATACATGATGCCACTGGCAGGCAATACGATAAATAAGTTTGCGAACAAGAAATACAACGGAAATTGGTGAAAATAATAAGCAGCCAACGGTCCGGCGCCCACCTGGGCAGCGACGGACATCCAGGTATAATCCGAAATAGGCTTAACGAGGCGGTTGCGGATCGGAAAGGCGCGCTGCAATCGCGGGTGGAGGAAAACAATGCCCGTCACCGCGAGGTATGACAACTGAAACCCAATATCAGCAATGAACGGAGGATGGTATAACAGCAGGAAGAATGCCGACGCGGCAATGCTATTGTATATCCGGTTGCGCCGACCCAAAGCGGTGGCTGCGATGACAAAGCTGATCATGATAGCGGCCCGCAACACCGACGGCGAAAATCCGGTAAGCAATGCATAGCCCCACACAGCTGTCAATAATACGATGAACCGCACCCTCCGGAGGGTGCGGTTGCGTCCCATCCACCAAAGCAGCTTCGCCATCACCCAGCACACCATGATCACATGCATCCCCGACACACTTAGGATATGAATCGTACCCGTCGCCGAAAACGCCCGGAGCAATTCGGCCTCCAAGTCAGCGCGGTAGCCCAAGATCAATGTAGCTGCTACAGCACGCGCATCGCGATCAGTAATGTGGCGCGAAAACTTCGCCACCATCCGTTTTCGTAGGGCAAGTGCGGAGGCGATCAAGGGATTGCCCTTGCCTTCTCCTATTTTCTCCACCTCATCGGGCGCTATATAGGCTTGATGCCACATCCCTTGATTTGCGAGGTAGCTTTTATAATTCCGCTCGCCCGGATTATACGGAGGCGGTACTTCCTGATCATCCGCAGGAAGGATGAGCTCATCGCCGTAGTCCAATGACCATCCCTCGAGGCTATCCCCCACAGGCACCGTCAGCATCAGCCTGCCGGATGCTTTCACGAGTTCGTTTCCATCATATACGTCGGTCACGGCAAAAGGAACGCGCAGGTACCCGCCCCGTATCACCGGCTCATCATCCACATAACCCAGGATAACACGTGCTCCATGCCGACTGAAATGCGAAGCCGCAATCGAAGGATGGGATTGCCAGGTCAGCACACAGCCCGTGGCAGCCAGCGCGGTCAGGATCAGGAGACCAAGCCAACCATAATACCGCTGCTGGCGGAGACGGGTCATCCACGCGATTCCGATAAAAGCGAGCAGCGTGATGACGATCAGGATCCAGGCGAAGGTGTATCGCCCCGGTGTCGGAACCAGCGCGTACGCACAGCCGATCCCCGTCAGCAAGGCCAACAGAAAACGTACAAATGGAATGTGACCACGGTAGCTGTCGTGTCGCGTTTTCACCGGTTGACGGTTGTATCTATTGCGAAGATAGGGACTCTTACCAGTTATTGCAACAGCTGGTCAGGAACGTAGCGCGTGAAGCAGATTGCCGACCTGCTCAGCGGTCCGCGTGAGGTTGGTAGCGGTCGACGTGATGGCTTCGTCTAACGTCGCAGGTGCATTGCCGATTGGCAACAGCGTATCAAAAAACGCATTTAACCCGGGTTCGATTTCCGCCGGAATATATCCCGCCAATCCGATGACCGGCAGGTTGAGCTGTTTCGCCATCTTGGCAACACCGAAGGGCGCTTTGCCTTGCAGCGTCTGGCTGTCAATACTTCCCTCGCCTGTGATCACGAGGTCGCTTTTTTTTAGCGATCGCTCAAATTGGGTCAGTTCGAGAAAATAGTCAATGCCATTGACCAACTCGGCGCCCAGCACCCCTTTTAACCCTGCGCTGGCGCCCCCTGCTACGCCCCCATACATCATATCGGCTATTTCCGTTCCTGTTTCCGCTTGCACCACCGCTGCAAATCGTTGCAGGATGGCTTCGAGCTGCTCCACCAGTTCAGGCGTCGCGCCTTTTTGCGGACCGAAAACACGGGCCGCACCGGTTGGCCCCAGCAAGGGGTTCGTCACATCGCAGAGGACAATAAGTTGACAGTGGTGCAGCCGTTCATCCATCGCCGAACGGTCGATCGCCTGCAATCGTTGCAGTCCGATCGGCAGATCCGTGATCTCCTGCCCCCGCTCATCCATAAACCGGACACCCAGTGCGGCCAATATACCCGCACCGCCATCCACCGTAGCCGAGCCACCCATACCGACGACTATCCTCCGGGCGTGGCGGTCCAACGCCGCTTTTATCAATTGACCTGTTCCATACGAACTGGCCTGGCGTGGATCCAATTCATCCGGCGCCAGTAAATGCAATCCCGATGCATCAGCCATCTCGATAATCGCCGTATGCCCCTCCTCAATCCATCCAAATGACGTCCGACGCGGCCTCCCCAAGGGATCATTCGCAAGCACCTCCACCCGCTCACCGTGCAAGCGCTCGACCAGCAGTGCACCCGTCCCATTGCCCCCGTCGGCGATCGGAAAACATTCACACGAGCAGGACAACCTGCTTGCCAAGAGGCCCTGTTGGATGGCTACGGCCACCTCCTGGGCATCCAGTGCATGTTTGAAAGCATTGGGAGCGATCAGGATGCGCATGACTTATGGATTAACCACATTTATCGGCGTCCCGTTCACGTAAGCCGACAGGTTATCCACCGCCATACCCATCAGTCGCGATCGTGCCCCCGCCGTCGCCCATGCGATGTGCGGGGTAATCATACAATTCTTGGCCCCGAATAGGGGATTACCCGATGGTGGCGGCTCCGCCGTGAGCACGTCGAGTCCAGCCCCCGCTAGCCGACCGCTATTCAATGCCTCTGCCAGGTCTTCCTCCACGATGATCGGACCCCTGGATGTATTCAGCAGAAAAGCGCCCGGCTTCATCTGCGCCAATGTACCGGCGTTGATCAGTCCCTTCGTTTGCGGCGTCAGCGGGCAGTGGATGCTGACCACGTCTGCCTGCGCGAGCAACTCGTCCAGGCTGGTCCAGCTGAAATTTTTCCGGTGCGATTGATCGGTCTGCGTGCGGCTATACCCTAAAACATGCATCCCAAATGCCGTGGCAACATCCGCCACCTTTTGGCCGATATCACCGAAACCAACGATACCCAACGTCTTGCCTGAAAGTTCCACCAGGGGATAATCCCAGAAACAGAAATCAGGGGAGCGTGACCACTTGCCCTCCATGACGCTGTCGCTATGCCGCTGTACACGATGACAAAGTTCCAACAGCAACGCAAACGTCAATTGCACGACCGATGTGGTGCCGTATCCCGGTATATTGGTCACCACGATCCCCCGTTGTTTCGCATAGTTAACGTCCACTATATTGTATCCTGTGGCCAATACGCCAATGTATTTTACGTCCGGCAGCCGCTCCAGGGTCTGCGCATCCAAGGGGACCTTATTGGTGAATACCGCTTCGGCTCCCTTCGCTCGGTCTACGATTTCATCAGGAGCGGTCCGATCGTACACGCTCACATCGCCGTGCCTTTCTAAACCGTTCCAGTTCAGATCTCCGGGATTGAGGGTGTAGCCATCTAATACAATGATTTTCATAATCGGGTTTGTTATTCAACCCCTAATAATAAAAAGAATTTTTGACGATCGGATCAACAAATTCAAAATTTTCCTCCCTTCATTCTCCTCCCTTCCATGTTGGCTCAATATCGTTCTGGTTGATCCAACCCGCCCGGATAGCTTCGCCGGACATGAATCGCTCATAAAAATTCCGCGATCGCTCTTCAGCATATATATATCGATCGAAGACCTCCCCGTGTCCTAAAATCCTCGGGTCCTCCTCTGCTTCCAGTTCGGTTTTTAGCGTTTCGTATAGACGGGCCTTCAAATCGTGATACTGCCCGTCCTTGGCAAGGTTGTTCAGGCAGTCCGCATCTGCGGAAACATCATACAATTCTTCGCTGGGTCGCATACCGAAATTCAATTCCCAAAATGCCGGTGCTCCGTGATACCTCCGTTGATTAAGCACGAAGCTCTTGGTCGGCGACCCATCGGTATTCAGGTATCCCGTTTCCGGATTTCCAGCTGGCCAGCGTTGGGGCTCGAAATTCCGCAAATAAAGGTAGCCGTCTTTCAGGATGCCCCGGATGGGATACCCCCAGTCATGCGGACGGCCCACATCGTGCCTTTCTTTGCCGATGACCATATAATCCCTTGCATGCCGGTCTTTCCGGTCTTCCAAAACCGGCTTCAGGCTATTGCCCTCGAACCTGGCCATACCACTGCCGGCGGTATCAACCCCAGCAACATCCAAAAACGTCGGTGCAAAATCAGTGAAACTCACATACTGTGCATACCGGCGGCCGGGATGCTGAATGCCATTCTTCCACATGATGGCTAGCGGAAGATGGTTCGAACGCTCATACGCCTGCCCTTTGATCCGCGGAAATGGCATCCCATTGTCAGCCGTCACCACAATCAGTGTGTTATCCAATTCGCCGGTTTCCCTCAGAATATCCAATATCTGGGCAAGTTGCCGATCGAAATGCTCGATCTCATAGGCATAATCCAGCAAATCCGTGCGGACTGTATCGTGATCCGGCCAAAAGCCATACACGTCATCGATCTCATTCGACTGCTTTCCTCCTTTTGCCTGTCCCGAGCCGAACGTATACGGCCTATGCGGCTCCAATGCCCCGAACCAAAAACAAAATGGTTGATCCTCTCCTTTGGTTTCCAGGAACTCCCGAAAGTTTGCTGCGTAATCGATCGGCGAAATCTGTTTGGTAGGCGGGGTCAATTTATGCGTGTTGAAGGCCGGTCCCAATAACTCGCGGCGGCGGCCGTCCACTTCTCCCGGTTCTCCCGGAGCCCAGCCCTTGCCCGTGAAACCGATCGCATAGCCGTGACTGCCCAACACCTCCGCATACGTTTTGAACGTTGCTGGAAAATACGGAGCATGGTTGGCGGCCTCTTTCAGTTGCCATGAATTCCGCCCAGTCAGTAAACAGGAGCGTGAAGGAGCACACTTCGCATTGGGTGTGTAGGCCCTGTCAAACAAAATCCCTTCACGAGCGATCTCATCAAAAGCAGGTGTCTTAATCCAACTTGTACCATAAGCACCCGTATGCGGAAAGGATTGATCGTCCGCAATGCAAATCAGGATGTTCGGACGTCTTGTTTGCTTAGCTGGCGTTGGTCCGCATCCAAAGGTGACTCCAGCAAGCAGTCCGATGAAACAACTAATTTTAAGGATCGCTGCCCTTTTATTTTTTGATTGATTCATGGTATAGTCGATTGTATTTCTGAAACCCGATCTCTTCACCTTCCAACATGCGCAAGTACTCCTGAGGGTAATTGTATTTCACCCATTCCAACACATTGACCGCTATCGGGAAATCTGGAACGAAAACCGATGTATCCGGTAATGATGCCGCCTCATGCTGCCTGAGCAATTCCCTTAGTTTTTCCAATTGGGCATGGCTGCCGGGATCCTCAGCTAGGTTATTCAGTTCATAAGGGTCTTCCATCAGATCATACAACTCTTCCGCTGGTTTCGTCGGCATGAAAAACAAACGCGCCTCGCCACCCAGCTCATTTCGCCATAGCATCCTCCTCATCGAATGCAGCGCTGGCCTATAAAATTCGAGATAAGCCTGATGGGCGTCCCATGGTACTTCGGGCATGTCGTTGCGGATATATTTGAAACGCGACGAAGTCAGGCTTCTCGATTTGTCCATCACCTCATCCCATAGGTCGCGTGCCGAATACACATATTCGCGTGAAAAATCCGCTTGCATCACAGACGAACCATCCAGGTATGCCGGCATTTCGGCATCAGCCAAGGCAAGTATGGTGGCCGTAAGATCAAGCGTGGATACGACCTCTTCGCGGACCGCTGCTTCCCGGATTCCCTGTGGCCAGTGAATAATCAGGGGAACGTGAATACCCGAATCATGCAAATACCCCTTGCCCCGGATATTGCAACGGCCATTGTCACCAATAAAGATAATAACGGTATTTTCATACAGCCCCTTTCTTTTGAGGCTTTGTATGAGGTTTCCCACCTCGGTATCCATATATGCGATCTGATCGAGGTATTTAGCCCAATCCAATCGGTTTATGGCATTGTCGGCAATGTATGGCGGAAGGACCACCGAATCCGGGTCGGTAGGCGAGGCCGATGCTGCACGGATCTCATCCCACCAATCACCGCGATGGGTCACATCCAACTGGATTTGGCTAAAAAATGGCTGATCTTCCGGCAATAGCTCATCGTATTTATCAAACAGTCCAAAATTTTCCTTCCCGTCCCATTCACCCAACGGAGAGGTCTTGAAATTGCAATCGATCTTTCTGCCCTTCCCTTTAACCAGATCATTGCCCAGCACACATGTATAACCCGCTTCCCGCAACCAATAAGTGAATGGCTTGACGTCTTCAGGAAGCGGAAGTTGCCGATTGCTCCGATGGTGAGCGGCATTGATCGCCGTCTGGTGTACCCCTGTCAGCATGGCGGACCTACTGGGTGAGCATATCGGGCTAGTCGCAAAGCAATTGGTAAAGCGCCATCCCGATGCCGCCAGTTGATCCAAATGAGGTGTTTTGGCTGCTTCCATGCCGTAACACGATAAATCCAGCGACATATCCTCCGCCATCAGCCAGATGATATTGGGCCGCTGTTTCTGCTGTGGCGCCTCCGCGGCCCACAGCACAGACTGCGATAACATCCCCAAAAAAACAACGGCTATTCGCTTGAATTGCATCATAATGGGTTTTGGACTAAATTGGGGTTTAACGTCATTTCGTTTTCGGGGATTAGGTGAACAATGCTTTTTTACGGAAACAGTCAACACATCAAGTACTGTTTCATACCCCTGCAAATCATGCGCTTCAAACAATTGTGAACCGGTTAAGCCCGCTCGCTCCCTAAGGATATTGACCAGCCGGATGGCCTCCTCGGCTCTCCCGTCCCTTGCGCAAATTTCGGCTTTTATCAAATACATTTCCGCAAGGCGAATGACCACAGGTGAGGATAACATCTGAAGGCGCTTTCATCGTCATTTGCTAAACGGTGACAAAGGGTGGGTTCGGGAAGGTAAATCATTGCCATCTTTTAGCGAATTGGTTAGCATGTCTGGCATCCTTCGATAAGGCTGGTACATACCATGACAAACTTAATGAAAATAACGAAGTTTCCAAATGAAATTAAAACTGCCACCTCGCCTGCAACCGGATATCCGATCGCCGATTGCCAGCAATCACGTCCAACCCGCTGCCTACTTCCTCCACGTTCCGGTAGATGAACATCGCATACCGCATCCAGATATCCATTTTACGTCCGATGCGGCAACGGAGGTTGACATAGGTACGGATGCCGTCGTTGTGATAGAGCGGAAAAGAACTGGCGTAGAGCACATCATTTTCATATGCGTAGATACGCGAATTATAGCCCGGGGTGCCAAACACCGCTAAGCGCACATTCCCGCTCAGCCGTCCGCTCATCGGTTTGCAGATCAGGTCCTGATAAGCCATCCACCCCACTTCGGTCGAGTCGCCCTCCTTGCGGTAATGCGACAGCTCGACACGGCTGCGCATGCTCCACGTATCGTTAAGTTTATATTGACCGGCCAGGCGCACCTGTTGGCGCACCACGTCTACAACAGCATCATAGGGCAATCCCAGCGATGCGTTTTCCTGCCGCTGCCGATAGCGGTACCGAACCGATACATTCGCCTTTTTGTACCAGGTATGGGTAAACTGGGTGAGCAAATCAAGCCCCGAAGAGGGCGCATCTACGCGGTAGCGCAGCCAGGGGAACCGAAAGACGTCCGTATACAGCACCCACTCCACCGCCCTGCTCGGATGGTAGACTAATCCCGAATAAAATCCGCGTTCGTTGGCAGCGGCGCTGCCTTCGGCAAGGCCCTGATTGAAAAACGAATGGTAGTCGCGCTGATAATGACGGTGGAGCAATGCCAGGGAGAGGTGGGGATGCAAGGACGCCATCAATCCATTGAGAAACGCAACACCGCTGCCTACGCTGTGGGCGGCCTCGCCGAAAAGATAGATTCCACGCCAAGAATGATTATAGTAAAGGCTGGTGTTCCACAGTGCATTTCCACGAAAAGCATATTGATTGCGCAGGAGAGCTGCCGGGTCGATGACCGCGTCATAATGGGTATGATAAGCCGTGGCTCCTATCCGCAGCCGCCGGTGCTGGTACTGCATATTGGCACCATATACCCACTGCTGTATCGCGCGACGATTGTCCGCTTCCGTCGGCGTGCGATGCAATCCCGTTTGGCCGAGCGACCCGACGATCGCGGTGCCTTCCGCGAGGTGGGATACCGCGCCGTCCAACTGCCGCCAGGAGAAAAAAGGGGTCACCGATACGCGGCCGAACCCAATGGTAGCCGCCCCGCCCCGCAAAAACTGCACTTCATTGGAAGACGTATACGGACGCAGTCCCGTCGCCTGCTTGGCCACGCTCTGGATCATCGACCCTTTGCCGAAGCTTACCCCATTCCACATGGCCAGGCCTTGCCCGAATTGCAGCGCATAGTCACCGATTACCGCATCCCTTACCCGGCCTTGGTTCCGGATGTACAGGCTGCCCGAATAAAAATCGAACCCATGCCGTTGCGCGCCGCCGAAAAATGCTTCGCCAGCATCCTTCTTCATATTGAGCGCCACGCGCAGGTCTTCGGTGTACTGATACCGGTAGCGGACAAATAACTGGTCCGGGCTACCCAGGTAGCGCGAGCGGCTCGTGTCAGTGATGGCGTATCCCTGCCGCTGTTGCAGGGTACGCCCGTACCGGGTCATCAGGTCATGTTCGCCTTCGTGCAGCAGCTGACCCACACGGACACCGGCCAACGTGCGAGAAACACCTACCGTGACATAGGGCAGCAGTAAACGGAGCAATTCGGCATCCAGTCCTTCGATCGTCTGTAGCTCATGTACGTCCACCAACTTGCCCGAGCGCTCGCGGTGCGCCAACAGGTTGTCGATAAACAGCTGCGGCACGAATTGCAGTTCCTGTAATTCGCGGCCATCGGTGCGGTTGAGGTCAATGGGATGACGCCGATAGCCATCCAACCGCTCCGCCAGCTCGGAGAAATCGAAATCTTCCGCCAGGTCCTCGGCGACAAGCTCCGTCAGCCGTTCTACCAGCAAATCCGGGTCCGTCTGTGCCCGGACACTGCCCGCCAGCAGCAGTCCTGTGATCGATAGGATGGCAAGGCTAGAACGCATAGCCAATACCCACTTGTGGTGATGTACCGAGATGCGGATGGAACGTGGCCGCGGCGTCAAACAGAAACCGATGCCAACCCACGCCAAAGCCTGCATGCTGCTGCATCGGATTGACGGAAAGGCCACCCCGCAGGTGAAATACCTCCCCCAAGCCGTATTCAACACCGAAATGCCCGCCTAACGTGCCCTCCAACCGATATATGGCATCAGCCGTCACGGTCACCTGCGCCATGGGATAACTGCCCCCCAACCGCATGTAGGCGGGAATGACGCCATATACATCCTGCCCGTAGGTGGCATTGCCGACGTTGGTGTACTGAAATCCGATGATCGCACCCTCTTCAAAACAGTACTGCGCGCCCATATCGACCGATAAGGAAGCGGTGCTCAGGTAATTCGGAATGTAAAGCTGATGGTAACTGGCAGACATGCCCAGCGCCAGGGATTTTCCGAAACGCTTGGCATAGGCAAAACCCAGCTTGATATCGTCATACGCATCCGCTAATCCATATCGATACGCCGACACCCCGAACACTCCCAAACGGGTGGGCACGGCTCCTAAGGCGACCTGCGTCGTGATGTCTGTCGCCAAGAAATGATGCTGGTAGTCTATGTTGGCGGTGGTGCGTACCAATCCCACCAAGCCTGCCGGATTTGCGGTCATGCTGTAAATCCCCTGAAGGGCGGTGCCCGTATACCCCATGGCTTGATAACGCGGACCTAGGTAGGTTTGGGCAAGGCTTTCATAGGAGATCAGGAGGAGTATGAGACACCTTCCAACCATGGGAGGTGAAGATAGGGAAAAAAGTGAAAAGTGAAAAGTGAAAAGTAAAAAGTAAAAAGTAAAAAAGAATGCAGACAACACGTTTTTCAGTGTCGTCTGCATTCTGCTTATTACGTTACACTTGGTAGTACTGTTCCCAGCCTTTGCGCGGCGGGGGACCGACCAATAGTTGATTGGCCAATTCATTGTTGGTGATGACCTCTCGTTTCCGGTCAAATGCTAACTTGGTGTTGAGATGCTGCGCCATCACTCCCAGGGAGAACACCTGGCTTAGCGGTCCGGATATCTCAAACGGTGAGCGGGTTTTCTCCTCGCCCTTGCAGGCTTTCAGGAAGTTGGCAAAGTGGTTAGAGGGACTTGCGGGCACCTCCGGCAATTGGGAAGCCATGTCTTTGGCCTTCTCTTCGGGAATAATGGAGAGCGTACTGCCATGCGAACCGCCCTTGAAGGTAAGGTCCTTGCCGTAAATGATCTTGCCCGGATTCAGTTTCACCGGCTCGAGCTTGCCCGTGCTGGGCGGCGGAATGTTGGGATCAAGCCCGGATACGCCATACCCTTCTGGAATGGGCGGCAGGTTGTCCAACCCGTCGTACCAGGTGATGTCAAGTGCCGGCATGCGCCTGCGTTTCGGAAACCGGAAGACAATGGTGGACGACATGGGGAAGAAAAAGTCGTTATGGCCCGTGGCCTTGGTGCACTCCACCTCATAGGGCAGGCCCAAATCAAGAAACTCATGCGCCGTATCGATGATATGCGCACCCCAATCGCCGAGTGCCCCCATACCGAAATCATACCAGCAACGCCACTGTCCGTTGATAAAGTCCTTATTGTACCCGTGCTGCTCGGCGACC
This sequence comes from Parapedobacter brassicae, assembly GCF_051400755.1. Taxonomy (NCBI): domain Bacteria; kingdom Pseudomonadati; phylum Bacteroidota; class Sphingobacteriia; order Sphingobacteriales; family Sphingobacteriaceae; genus Parapedobacter; species Parapedobacter brassicae. The sequence goes on along the minus strand of NZ_JBLFFL010000002.1, from coordinate 319,267 downwards.
GCCGAATGCCATAGGTCCCAATCCAATGTACTGGGGATGGGCTCGGCCGGGGGGAAAGACTTGATGTTGGGATCCCATCCATGCCAACGCCGGGGAGAATTCATGTGGGCGGTGATGGCCGTCACATCCTTGATGATACCGGCCTCTTTCCAAGCCTTGAACTGGAAATAATTGGCATCGGAGTGTCCCTGGTTGCCCATCTGGGTCACCACTTTACGGTATTTTTTGGCAGCCTTCATCATCAGTTGCACTTCATTGAATGTACGTGCAAGCGGCTTCTCAACATACACATGTTTGCCCAACCCCATCGCATGCATGATAATGGGAAAATGCGAATGATCGGGAACACCAATGGAAACCGCATCAATCTCATTACCCATTTTATCGAACATTTGCCTGAAATCCTGGAAACGCGGCACATCTGGAAACTGCTTCAACACCTTTTCGGTGTGCGGGGCGCCCATATCCACGTCGCACAGCGCGACAATATTAGCCAGTCCGGTTGCGTACAGTTCGCCGATGATCTCACCACCCCGATTTCCGATGCCTATGCATGCCAGGTTTACGCGCTCATTGGCTCCGGCCAGCCTGGGTTTGGCCATTAACAGGCTTGGCGCAACGGCCGCAGCAGCTGATGCCAGCATCGCCTGTTTCAGGAAAACCCTTCTCGAATATTCATTCCTCTTCATTATAATTGATTTTATCGATTTGAAACTAATTGATTAGCGGCATCGTCCTTTAGGCCGATGCATCCACCACGCCCTTGAAATAGCCTACACTTTCGGCGAGTCCGGCCAGCGGATCTTGCATGTCTTTCTCAAATTCCAGGCTGCACTTTCCGGCATAGCCTATTTTGCGCAAGGTCTTCACAAATTTGGGAATATCGATGACACCCCGTCCCAGTTCGCAGGTACTCCCCTCTTTCGTAGCTGAGGTGACATTCTTGAGGTGAATGTCGAAAATCCGGTCCCGGTACCGCTCGAGGTCCTTGATCGGATCCTGGCCGTCCCGCATATTATGCCCCATATCAAAGCACAGTCCCATGCGCGGATCCAACTCCTTTATCAGCTCATAAATACTGGTGGCATTGGGGTATAATTTATCTTCCGGCCCGTGGTTATGCATCGCGTAGCGGATGTCATATTCGGCGGTTTTATCGGAGATGTATCCCAGATCCGCTTTATTCGGTATCCCGATCATGAGCTTCACGCCCACGCGTTTCGCATATTCGAATGCGTTGTCGATCTCGGTTTTGGACTTGGTCATATAGATGGGTCCCACCGCATAACCGGTCACCCCTGATTCTTCCAACGTTTGGTGAAATGCTGCGATCTCGGCCTCCGTGCTGGTCAAGGGCAGGTGAAAGTCTTTGATGCACAGGTAGTGCACATCCATGCGCTTCATCATGGCCAGGGATTCTGCCAACTTGAATTTCACGAAGCTATAACCGGCGATGCCGAGGTCAAATTTATCCTTATGCTGGGCCTTATTACGGTCGATTTGGTTCGCCCACGCGATGGGGGTACCCAGGGTTGCTGCGGCTGTCGCACCGAGCAGCCCTTTCTGAATAAATGTTCTTCTTGTTTCCATCAATTATTAAGTTTTTACTAACATATTGGTTGTATTTATCAAATCCGATTTGCATCGGGACTTCACTACGTCTTGGCCCCGATTTGCATCGGGACTTCACTACGTTCAGCTTTTTCCTTATATTAGCCCGATGGACCATAAACGAGCTACGATTAAAGATATTGCTTTCGAATTGAAGCTCTCTCCTTCTACTGTTTCGAAGGCGTTACGGGACCACCCCAACATTGGTGAAGTGACGAAGGAGCGTGTCAAAAAGCTCGCCCAGCGGCTTCATTTTGTGCCCAATCAAACGGCAATCCGCTTCAAACAGCAAAAATCGTTTACACTTGGCATCCTCATACCGAGCATGCTCGATCACTTTTATGTGGCTGCCGTCGAAGGTTTTGAAAAATTTGCCTATGACAATGGTTATAACGTGATCATCGGTCAAAGTCATGAAAGCCTCCAACGGGAAAAAGAACTGCTCCTGACGATGCAAAGCAACCGGGTCGACGGGCTGATCATCGCCATATCCCGGGAAACCGTCGACACCTCCCATATCAGCGAATTTGTTTACGCCGGTACGCCCATCGTCTATTTCATGCGCAAGCCCATCAATGAAGACTATCATTGTGTGTGCAGCGATGTATACACGGGCGCGATCGACGCTGTTGCTTACTTTGTTTCCAAAGGCCACCGACGGATCGGTTTTATCAACGCGTCTACCCATTGGACCACCAGCCGTGACCGATTCCTCGGCTATCGGGATGGGCTGATCCAATACCATATCCCTTTTGACAAAGCTTTGGTGCAAGAAAGCGACTTCGCCCAAGAGCATAATTTCCTCGCCATGCGCCGATTGATGCAGCTTGATCGTCCGCCTACGGCCGTGCTGTGTTTCAAAGACCAGGTCATGCTTGATGCGCTGAGCTGCCTGCGCCAGGAGTTTCCCTCAAAGGCCGACTCCGTCGAACTTATTGGCTACGGCGCCAATCCCATGATCCAGTACCTCGAGCGGCCACCGCTCGCTTCACTCAAAGAACGGCCCGTTGACATCGGGCAAAAAGCAGCTTCATTGTTATTGGACTTGGTCAATCATCCACAACTGGAATACGAACCTCAATTGATTAAATTTCCTTGTGAATTACAGGTCTTTTCCGCTCACAAGCAAAAGTAAAGAAAGCCGCCTTTCCGAAACATCATTGGCTATAAAACATCTTCCAATGCGGTAAAAAGCGTTAAAAAAAGTGCGTTTTTGATGCGCTTCACTCGATGTACCTGATTTTTCGGCTGATGGTCCACAATCGGTTAACGCAGGAGAATTTCATCGACAAAAAGCCAGGAAGGGTTACCCGCCGCGGGGTATCCGTTTGGTATCGGTAAAAAGGGTGCTGCCTCCACCCGCAAATACCGGATTTTCGTGGCCTGCCGCATCGGGGTGCTGATCAAGCGGATCGGTGAGACCTGCTCCGGCTTATCAAGCACAGGCTCGTATCGACTAAGCAGCTGTGCACTCGCAGAATCTGCACCTCCCCATATCTCCACCGACTTGGGCGGATAGATATGGCTGCCGTAATCCTGTTTGACGCTGATCGAAACGGTGTCCGTGCGGATTTCGGTGTCAAAATGCATGGAGGCGACCATTCGTTTCCCATGGTACCCCAGCCATTTTCCATCGGCTGTGTTACCGCTTCCGCTCTCCAGATCGGTGAGCGCAATGGCTTCCCGACCCCGGAATCTCGGGTCCGGGCGATCGGCTAGGTAAGTCCGATCAGGCGTATAGGCAGCTCGATGGAAGACCTGCGTAACCTCCCTGCTTGACAGCCAGCCGGACTTATATCCTTTTACACGGATGACCGCCGGATGATCCAGGGTAAAGGGTTCCTGATAAACCAACGCATGTATACTATCCGGCTCCCTGCCATCCAAGGAATACCGCAACTCGACGCCTGGTATGGGATGCTCCAGGGTCACCTGGGCCTTATCCCGGAAGAAACTACTCTTGGGTGTGATCAAGGGGTCATTGAGTACCAGCATCGTCTTGCCGTCATCTACATACCCCGTTTCGAAGACGATATGCCGATGTTTTTGCCGAAAGGCGGTCAATGCATCGGCGCTGACAGGGGTGTTCCAGCTATATACGGCCTGCAGCTTAGGGGCGGCCACCAACTGGGTAAGACCGGCTTCGGTCATCTTGGTGCCGCTCACGCTCACGGAACGCAGGTTGGGAAGCGCTCCTATGGCATCACCCCAAGAGTCGTCTACCGGAGTATCATTGACGATCAGCTCTCGGAGGTTGACAAACGTTTTCAATGCGTCCCGGTCAGCTGCCGACAGCGGCATTCCGCTCAGGGTCAGGGAAACCACCTGCCGTTCAACGGGGGCCAGTTCTTTCAAAGAACCCTCGGTGTAGAATGCCTTTCCAAAAAAGCTCACGGCCAGCGCGGGTGACGCGTGAGCCACCGGTTTGACGACCCGATAAGGGGTATTCAAGCGCGCGATCGCCTCCTCGTCAGCGGGCGGAAAATCGTAAGTCTCCTCGGCGGGGCTACCGTAAATGGCCAGCGCCAGCCGATAGACCGAGTCGTCCGTAGGCACCGCCGACAAAGGCATATTGAAGTCGGCACCCGAGGCGACCCACGCCTGCATCAGCGCCAGTTCATCCGCGGTCAGCTGTGGCTTGCCCTTGGGCGGCATCCGGTGTTCATGGTCGATATCCAGCAGCAACCGTTCGATGATGAGGCTTTCCGTCAGCGAACCTTTCACCAATGCGGGACCGCTCTCGCCTCCTTTCAGCAGGCCCGCGGTATCAGCCAATACGAGTCCGCCTTTGGTCTTGCTGCCGCCGTGACAACTCAAGCACTTTGCTTCCAGGATGGGATAGATCACATCCTGGTATACCATGGCCGTCTGCACATCCAGCTCCTTTCGCTCGTCTTGCCGCAGCGGTTCGAACAGGTAGTCTTCTCCGTGTGTCAATGCAGCCCCATAATGGCCCGCCACCAGCAGGATGACCAAAGAGAGGCTCAGTCCGGCGAGAAAGACCCGCCGATACCGATCCGTTTGATCACCCGTCCGCTGATGATGCCACAGCAGTACCGCGGCCAGAAAGCATACCGCCACCCCCATCCATTTGTGCCACAGGAAACCGCTGCCTTCGTATCCGCCTTCTTTGGCCAGCAGCAAACCGGCAATCACCGTGATGGCGGCCGTCCACGCGCTGGCCAGCAGCAAGACATAGACGATCCGCCTAGCGGCGACCGGCGAAAAGTACAGCCGGCTGCCAAAGCAAGCCGACACCCAAGCCAGCACCAATAACACAATCGGAAAATGCAAGAGCATCGGGTGGGCACGTCCTACCACCTGCAATGCCGCCGGGACGGCCACCCTGTTTTCAAAAAACAGCAGGAAAACAATGAATGAAAGGAGCCCGATCAGCGCATTCAGCAGTACCGTATGGATTGATTTCATTCCCCTTACACCAAGATATCGTTTACCACTTTTCCAAACACGTCGGTAAGCCGATAACGTCTACCCTGATGTCTATAGGTCAGTTGCTCATGGTTCAACCCCAGCTGGTGCAAAATGGTTGCATGAAAATCATGCACATGCACCGGATCTTTGACGACATTATAACCGAATTCATCCGTCTCGCCATAGACGATGCCGGGTTTGATGCCCCCGCCTGCCATCCAGACACTGAAACAGCGCGGATGATGATCCCGGCCGTAATTGTTACGCTCCAGCTTGCCCTGGCAGTAGGTGGTCCGGCCAAATTCCCCTCCCCAGATCACCAGGGTCTCATCCAGCAGACCCCGCTGTTTCAGGTCGGTCACCAGCGCTGCCGATGCTTGGTCTACATCTTTTGCCTGCCCGTCCATCTGTCCGATCAGGTTGTCATGATGGTCCCATCCTTGGTGATACAGCTGCACGAAGCGAACGCCGTTCTCAGACAACTTGCGGGCCAGCAGGCAATTAGCGGCATAGGTACCCGGCACAAGGCAATCCGGGCCATACAGCTTGACGATATGATCCGGCTCCTTCGACAGGTCGGTGACTTCCGGCACCGAGGTCTGCATCCGGTAGGCCATTTCATACTGCTGCACCTTTGCTGATATCTCCGGATCTCCAAAGGCATCAAACTGCAAGAGGTTTAATTCAGCCAGCTTATCCAGCAATGCCCGGCGGCTCACCTTGTCGGTCCCCGGTGGATTGCTGAGGTACAGTACCGGATCCGGACCTCCCATCAGCTGCACCCCCTGGTGCACCGAATCCAGAAAACCGTTGGTCCACAACTTCGAATAAACCCCTTGGCCATTGCCCTTCCCTTTAGACACCAGCACGCAGAACCCGGGCAGGTTTTGATTTTCGCTGCCCAGTCCATAGCTCAGCCAAGCCCCCATACTGGGGCGATTGCCCTGTTGGGCGCCCGTTTGGAAGAACGTAATGGCCGGATCGTGATTGATGGCGTCGGTGTGCAGCGACCGGATAATGCAAAGGTCGTCCACAATCTTCCCCATGTGCGGGAAAGCACTGCTCACCCATGTCCCGCTTTTGCCATATTGGGCAAAATCATAATACGATCCCACCAAGGGAAAAGTTGCTTGGCCGGCCGTCATCCCCGTAAGCCGCTGATCGCCGCGAACGGATGTCGGCAAGTCCTGTCCCATCATTTCGCGCAGCTTCGGCTTATAGTCAAAGGATTCCAACTGCGACACGCCACCGCTCTGGAATAGGTAAATCACCCGCTTGGCCTTCGGCGCAAAATGCGGCAGCCCGGCGACCGTATCGCCCTCATCACCGCCACGTCCGGAAAACAGATCCGGTATCAACAGCGAACCCAAGGCCGCGCTACCGATGCCAACGCTCAGTTGCGACAAAAACTGCCTGCGATTTTGATATAAACGGGCCTGTTCAACCTCCTTTTCGATCATTTTGTCTTTTTTCATGCGACTAGTCTCCTTTTCCTGCTATCAGCCACCTCATATCCGTGTGATGGTCTCTTCCAAGTTATATAATGCATGGATGGTTGCCATCAATGCAGCCTGCTCCACGACCGGCACCGATTTTTCATTCGCAGCCTCGCCCACCTGTACAAATGCTTGAGCGTCATTAGGCGATTTGCGATAACGTTTCAATTCTTCGGCATAATAGGCCTCCAGCAACGCCAGCTCTCGCTCATCGGCACCCCTACTCAGAATCCGGCGAAACGCGTGATCAATATATTCGTGTGGTTTCGCCTTGGGTGATTCCTTCAGCAACTTGACCGAAAGCACACGCGATGCCTCAAGAATGACCGGATCATTCAGCATCACCAATGCCTGGAGCGGTGTGTTGGTCCGTTGGCGGGTTACCTCGCACACATCCCGGTTGCTGGCATCGAAAATCAGCATATTCGGCGGGGGCACTGTCAATTTGATAAATACATACATTCCCCTTCGGTACAGGTCATTCCCATGGGACTGCACATAGTTGGCCAAGGCGCCCCTTCCCGAGCTCGTGACCTCCCATATACCGTCGGGCTGATAAGGTTTTACACTCGGGCCTCCGATTTCCGGATTCAGCAAGCCACTGCTGGCAAGTGCTAAGTCGCGGATGGATTGCGCCGGTAGCCGTATCCGCTTGGCGCGTGCCAAGTATACATTTTCAGGATCTTCCTTCAAATGTTCCTTCGTGATGAGCGATGACTGGCGGTAGGTTGCCGTCGTCACCAGTTGCTTCATCAACCGCTTGATGTTCCACCCATTGTCGCGGAAGTCGGCTGCCAGCCAATTCAGCAGTTCCGGATGGCTCGGCAGTTCTCCCTGGTTGCCAAAGTCTGCCGCGGTAGCCACCAAACCCCGACCGAACACCATCGCCCAAAGCTGGTTGACCAGCACCCGCGAGGTCAGTGGGTTTTCTTTGCTGAACGTCCATTGCGCGAGTCCCAATCGATTCGGCGCATACCGTGTACTGTCAAATGCCAGAATGGACTCGGGCGTGCTGGGATACACGCGCTCCGCAGGCGCGTCGTAAACGCCCCGGTCCAAGATATAGGTTGGCCGTACCTCATCGCGTTCACCCATCACGGATACCGATACCGCCGAAGTATCATCGCCCTTGTTGATGAATTTCAGGATGCTGTCTACATCCTGTTGCGTGATGGTCATTCTCGGCGTCTTTGAAGGCCCCGAATTCACCAAGCCTTCAAGCCCCTTCTCCAACGAGTTATTGAAAAATGCGTATAGCTGAAAGTAATTCTTCTGCGAGAAGGGATCATACTTGTGATCGTGGCACTGCGCGCACTCCATCGTAACGCCCAGGATGCCCTTGCTGAACGTGTTGGTTTTATCGATCGCATAGGCCACCCGATACTCCTCTTCGATCACACCGCCTTCCTCGGTGATCTTATGATTCCTGTTGAAGGCCGATGCGAGCACCTGTTCCTTCGTGGCGTTGGGCAACATATCACCGGCCAGCTGCCAGGTAACGAATTGGTCGTAGGGCATGTTTTGGTTGAAGGCATGAATGACCCAATCCCGCCATGGCCATTGCGTACGGATATCATCGTCCTGGTAGCCGTATGAATCGGCATACCGGGCCAAGTCCAGCCAGTGCATCGCCATCCGTTCGCCGTATGCCGGCGAAGCGATCAGCTCGTCCACCATGTTTTCATACGCCTTGGGTGAGTCATCTGCCAGAAAACGGTCGAGTTGCGCTTCCGTAGGCGGCAGTCCCGTCAAATCGAGGCTTACCCGGCGGAGCAGGTGATGCTTTTCGGCTTCGGGATTGGGTTTCAATCCCTTGATCTCCATCGCAGCGCGCACAAAACGATCGATTTCATTCGTCGCCCATTCCGACTGATCGACACGCGGGGCTTCCACCTTTTCCGGTGGCATGAATGCCCAATGGGGTTTATACTCCGCACCTTGCCGGATCCACCGTTCAATCACACGCACTTCATAGTCCGAGAGCGTCAGGTTAGATGATGCAGGAGGCATCCGCAGACCCTCATCCGTGCTGGTGATGCGCCGATAAGCTTCGCTTTGGTCCGGATGACCGGGCACGAAGGCATGCATACCGGCGGTTTCTACCAATGCCTTATAAGCGCCTTCCTTCGTATCAAGCCGGAGGTCCGCTTCGCGCGTATTCTTGTCGGGACCGTGGCAGGAGAAGCATTTATCAGACAGGATAGGCCGGATATGGAAATTATAATCGACTACTGCCGGCAACGGGGGCGAGCCGCCAAGACCGCTCGCCTTACCTTCCCTGAAAAAATAACCCGAAATTGCCACCACGATCAATGCGATGGCTATGCCGATAAGATATTTGGGCGAAAGGAAGCGCCTCATAATTTGCTAACGTTGGTATCTGTTTTCAAAGCTACTTAAAATCACGTTTAAATGCAAGTCAACTTATCAGAACTTATCTATACAAGTTGACATCCCATCGCTTCATCTGGCAACCACTTTAATCACCCCTTTCATCATCCGCCAGTGCCCTGGAAACGTACAGATGAAGGGATAATCGCCCGGTTTTTCCGGCGCCGTGAAATTCAGCTGGAACGTCTCGTCGGCATTCACCAGCGGTGTCGCAAACAACACCTCGGGCATATCCGGCACGAAATGCTTTTCATAGCCATCCGGAAGACCGGCCATGCCGTCGGCGGCCGTTCCCACCTTCTCCTCGCTTCCCGGCTTCACAATAACGATGTTATGCGCCATCTGGTCGCGGTTATCGAAGATCAATGAAACGGATTTACCGGCGGGTACGGTCAGTACTTCTTTGTCAAAAACCATTTTTCCCGGCAGGGCCGCGATGTTGACTACCACCTCGCCCATTTTCTGAACAGGCGTTTCCTGAGCAGGTGCCTTTTCTTCAACCGGGGGACTAAGCAACTCCCGGTGCCGCTCGCGGAACTGTTCGACGGCGGTGACACCCGACAAGGCCTGGAAATCTGCAGCAGAAAGCGGCGCCACGCCATATTGCGCGTAATCGGGATCGTCGGTGATGAACCCGGGCACCTGCAATTCCGCCGCAACGGCCAGCGGGCGGAGCAGCGCATCGGCCTTTTCGGGCGCATCGGCCAAAAAGTTCTTATCTTTTTTGAATAGCGCCATCCACACCGGCTTCAGGTGCTTGAAGGATTCGATCAAGGCATACCCAATGTAGTCATCCACCGGCAATTCGGTCGCCGCCAACAACGCGTTTACCGTCGCTTCCGACTCAAAATGACTCAATGCCGCGATGGCTTCGAGCCTCACCCTCGGGGCGGGGTCGGCAGACCTGGCGATGAGTTTCTCCTGTGCATCATCGATGCCGTCAGACCAGTACAGCAGCACGCGGGTAGCTGCGGCCCGCACGGAAGCGGTTTCACTCTCCAGCAGTTCGCCCAGCAATCGTTCGTCGGGGTGATTGAATTGCTGGTACACCCAAAGTCCCTCCAACCGATGCTGGTCCACCTCAGGATCTTTGGGATCCAGTTGGTCAAGCCATTTTTTCAACGCAGGCAACACCTCATCCGCGGTAAACTCCCGGAGCTGCCTTCGAGCCCGATACCGCAGTCCGTCTTCATATACCGTCAGTTGGTGAAGCAGTTCATCCACACGTAATCGACTAAGATCAGTCACCGGCAATGCATCCTTATCCTGATAGGTTATCCGCCATATCCGGCCACGCGTATGATCCCTCAGCGAATCCCGAAAATCTTGTTCCCCGTGTTGGATGATCGGATCGTACCAGTCGAGCACATACAAGGCCCCATCGGGACCGAATTTCAGGTCAACCGGACGGAAATTCGGGTCGGTGGACTGCAACAGCGGCTCGATTTCATGCCCTACAATGCCGCTGCCCTCCTCCGAGACCGTGTGCTGCCGGATGCCCTGAAATCCGATAAACGTATTGAAAAGAACATTTCCCTGTGCGCGCTCGGGAAAAGCCCGGCTGGACACCACCGCCAGCCCACAGGTTTTGGGTTTGGCTGCTGAGGTCAGGAAATCCTTCATGCCCATATGCTTTTTGGGATAGTCGATGGCAACGGTCAGCGGCGGCGCAAAATAGTTCATTCCCGTAGATACATCCGCAATCAGGTGCGTACCATCCCGCCTAAACACATTCCCCCAGGGATTCGCGTAGGGATATGAAATATATTCATCCAACTTCATGGTACGGGGTTCGTACCGCCAGGTATTTCCATAGGCGCCTCTCCGCGGTCCATAAGGCGTTTCAATTTGGGAGTGCAGGAACGTACCCGTGTGCATATACAATGCGCCGTCCGGTCCCCATGTGTACGTATTGAGCGTGTGATGCGCATCTTCCGTTCCAAACCCGCTCAACAGGGTCTTCCGATCGTCGGCCCGTCCATCCCCATCCGTATCTTCCAGGAAGATCAGATCAGGTGCCTGTGTCACGTAAACCCCTCCATCCCCCAGCTCGAAGCCCAGCGGGAGGTAGAGGCTGTCGGCAAACACCGTGTGCCCGTCGGCTTTCCCATCCTGATCGGCATCCTCCAGTACCACGATGCGGTCGCCGGGCGGGTTGCCCGGGAAGTAATGCGGATAAGTGGGCATGGTAGCGACCCACATCCTCCCCTGCGCATCGAAGGTCATCGACACCGGGTTGGCAATCGGAAAATCCAATTCGGAGGCAAATAGCTCGATCTGATAACCATCTTGCAGTATGAATTGCGATTTGGCCTTTTCAAGGGCCTTTCTGCCCGCTTCCGAAGGGACCGCTGGCTCATAAGGCCGGCTGAAGCTGGTGATGGCCGTGGCTTTCTCCAAGTCGACCGGTGCGTGCGCCCCGCTGCCCGCCCAGATCAGGCTATCCAGCCTGCCCACGATCTGGTCGATCTCCCGCAATTCCGCGGGAAGTGCTGTTCCGCCTGCCCAGTCTCTTCGCCTGCCGTAAATATATTCACCGTTTTGGGCTTTATACCGGTAAAAGAAATGCTGGTTTTTTTTGGTGATCAGTTCCTTGAGGCGCACAGCATGTGCATCCTCCTCCCACGTGGCCACCGGAAGGCCGAGTGCAGTCGCCATAACCTCGCTGACTTCCCGATATCCCCGATCGTTGAGGTGGACCCCATTGGTGGTCAACGGGGCATCGCTGCGATCCATCAATTTCCGGGCAGGCCCATACAGATCGACAAATGAAATGCCCAGCTCATGGGCCACCTCCCTCATTTCCCGGGTATAAGCCTTCAGATTTTTATTGTGCTCCGCCGGATCCGGCAGAAAACCGCCCAGCTTTTCATGCGCAATGGGCGAGACCAGTATCACCTGCGGGGGTTCCGTTCCGTTATACTGTTGCTGCTTCAAATGAGAAAGAAAACCCCGGAGGTCTTTTGCAAAGCTGCTCAAGCTATCCGGTCCCTTGAATGCTTCATTGAGGCCAAAACACACCAAAATGACGTCTGCCGCCTGTTGCGTTAGGTGTTCATCGAGCGTCCCGAAGTTCAGCGGCCGGGGACGCAGCGTCACCTCATCGGCGCTCCAGGCTAAGTTCCGCACCTGTAGGTTATGCTCCGGAAAACTTTGGTATAAGAGCGTCTCAAAATAGTTGTGTTCTTGGAGCCCTACGCCAAATGAATTGCCCACGACGACAATGCGGCTGTTTGGCTCGGGGCGAAAAGGCGCGGTGATGTCCTTCTTACCGCAAGAAGACAAGAAAGAAAGTAAGGCCAGCGTCAGGCTGTAATGCAGTTTCCTGTTCATTAAGGTATAATTGGAAATTCCCTACAATAGTAAAAAAAATCCAATTAGCAGTGTCCTGATGCGTCCTGCATGGCAGCACACCATGACCAGTAATCAATCGGCGATCGCCGCGACGAACTGCTGCGCTTTGGTCGTGATCTGCTCCAGATAAGCTGCGGTAATCGGCTGTTTGGCATCCACCAACGCACTGCCGATGCCAAAGCCCACTGCGCCGGCACGTTTAAATTCCATGATGTTTTGCGGCGTGATCCCCCCTGTAGGCAACAAGGGCACTTGGGGCAATGGACCGGCAATATCCTTGATATAAGCGGGTGACGTCGCCGGGAATACTTTGACGATATCCGCCCCGCTTTTATAGGCCATGTAGATCTCTGTCGCGGTAAACGCTCCCGGTATGCTCACCACACCCAAATCTTTCGCCTTTTTAATCACATCAACGGCAATGATGGGCGAAAGCACAAATTTTGCACCGGCAGATACCGCAGCTTCTGCCATTTCGGCGTCAAGCACCGTACCGGCCCCAATAACCATACGATCGCCCAGGGTGTCCGCCAATTGACGTATCGCAGCCAGCGGTTCTTCAGAGTTAAGCGTGATTTCGATGATCCGGATGCCGCCCGCATACAGCGCTTCGGCTACTTCCAGCATATTCTTGGGGTTCAGGCCCCTGATAATGGCGACGATCTGGTGTTCGGTAATTTTAGTTAGTGTAGACATGGCAATGCAAACTTAGTTAATCCACTCCATACAATTCATGCAATTCGCTTTGGGTAAACGGTGCCGCTCGGTTACCAAATTTCGCCCTGATGGCACCCAGGTCTTCCGGTGACACCTCATCTCCCGTCCGATTTCCCCACGCATTACGGATATAGCTCAGCAATTCCGCCAACTCCGTTTCTCCGATCGCCGAGTTATGCGCAATGCCGGGCATTTCCCCACTGACCTCCGGTGCTTTATAGGTCTTTCCGGCGACATCTACCGGTCCGGTGAGGCCGTACAGCACCAACGCCATCAACCGCTCTTTGTTTCCCTTTACCCATTCGGAGCCCGCGAGCGGCGGAGCAATGGGCGAAACACCCCGGCCATCTGGCCCATGGCAGGGTTGACATGCAGCCTTGAATAACACGGCACCGGCCGGATAGCGCTTGGCCAACTCCGCTTGGTATTGGCGTTCCGCCTTACCCTGTATTCCGCTTACTACATTCGACAGGTGCCGGTACAATACCGATGCCGTGTCGAGTCCCTGACGCACTGCCTCCTGCATAAACGGTGCTTCCCGGCCTGCCAAGCTGCTGATCAGGGCATCGCTCAGGTAGGGGTCATCGACATAGCCCGTTTCCATTTGCTTTATCCAATGTGTTATATCCGGAGACCCCTGGGGCAGCAGCGTCGCCATGACAAATGCCGCATGCGGTGCAAGCAGGCTATCCCGACTGCCTACGGTCTCCGTGATGATCCCTGCCAGTTGTTCAGCAGGAACGGCCCCCTTCAATGAAGGGAGGGTTGCCAATGCCTGGGCGCGCACCTGCCATGGTGCCTGTTTCAGCAGCGTGCGTACATCCGCCACGGTCAATAGTCCCAGTCCTTCCAACGTCCACAGCGCATGGATACTCCGCAGGGGCAGGCTAGTATCGTGTAGAAAGGTACGTAAAACCGTCTCCGCATCAATTGCCCGCCGGTCGATCAGCGCATGTTGCGCTTCATCCCGTACCCAGCCATTGGCATGGCCCAGCAAAGCCATCAATGAATCTGTCTGCCGTGGCATTATTACGGAGGTCCGTTTGGCCTTTTTGGGATATACCCGATAAATCCTTCCCATGCTGAGCGGCAGTGTCAGTCCCCGCGCTGCAATTTCATTTTTTAGATAAGGCGTCAAGTAGGTGCTGTGCTGGATGATGCCCCGGTACATATCCAAGATATAAATCGCTCCATCCGGACCATCATATAGGTTTACCGGCCGGAACCGTTCGTCGCGACTGGCCAGAAATTCCCTGCCTTCATAGGCCTGTTTTCCCGTCATCCGGAAACCCTCGTCGGCAAGTAAATTCCATTTGATCAGGTTGGCAGCGGGCTCCGCCACAAACGCATTCTTGCCAGACAGTAAGCCGCCGCGATAGACCAGGGGGCCGCAAGCTGCGGTGAAATTCACCAACCGACCGGTGCTGTCCAACACGCCTTCCATGTATCCCCGGTTTACACCCGTCGTCGGGCGGATGGGATACACCCGCGTATCAGCAACCACTTTTTGTCCATATCCGGCCACGGCGCGCTGGTTGGGGTTACCCGCGCCAAGACCGGGCGGAAAATAGTCGCCCGAAAGGTTACTCGAATTATCGTTGTAGTAAAGCCTCCCCCAGTCATCCTGGCTGATCCCCCATTGCCCACGGAAATGGGTTTTTTCTTTCCGCCACGTCCCATTCTGGAGCCTCCGGTATCGTTGATCGTATTTGGCACTGTATATCCAGTTGTCCAGCCCCCTCAACAGTCCATTCGGCTGATGCTCCACGTTGCCGCCCTTGGCGTAGGCGCTGTCTACCAAAACCTTCTTGGCAGGTCGGTTTTCCTCAATTTCATAAAACCAAAGATTCGGCGGTTCGGCCACCAACAGCCCGCCATTCACGAGGCACAGCGCACGCGGCATCACCAATGAGTCCAAGAAGATAGACCGCTCGTCCATCTTGCCATCTCCGTCCTTGTCTTCCAGCACCACGACACGGCCCACCGGAGCATCTTCACCCGTGCCCAGCGAATCCGGCATGTATCCATCCATCTCCACTACCCAAATGCGGCCCTGCCCATCAAACGTCATGGCCACAGGGGCCATGACCAGCGGCTCGGAGGCGACCAGCTCCACATCGAAGCCTTCTTCGACCTGCATGGCTTTCAGAGAAGCCCTAGGGTCGAGTACACCTTTTTCATCGTGATTACGGCAACAGGTAAAGGCAATGGGTATAACGAATATAACTACATAAACAGTTAAACGGCTAAAAAAAGTTCTCACCCTGCAAACTAAGATAAAATTGCTTTGATATGCAAGTTTATAGAAAACTGGACTTATCCCAAAATTTTAGTTATCCTTTCAGGCCCGAGCGGAGGCATCGTTAATCAAACCCCTCGATATAATCCAGGTCCTTGTGGAAGGTTTCCTTCATCCGGGCCAACGCCCAAAAGGCCAATGCCAGCAAAATCACGCCCACGATGACACCACCTGCGATCATCGAATCCGTCAGCTGGCTAAACCAGTGGAACGCAATGGTTGATGGCACCAGCGCCCCGCGGGCAAAATTAGGCGCCGTTGTCGTCACCGTTGCCCGGATATTCGTGCCGAATTGCTCCGCCGATATGGTCATGAAGATGACCCAGTAACCAACTGAAAAGCCCAGCAAGCCGCATAGCGGATAAAACAGCGAAAGGCTGAGACCCGGAACAAAGAAATAAATGGAAATGCTCATCACCGCCAGTGCCAGGAAAACATACACCACCTTTACCCGGCTTTTGAGCAATTGGCTAAGCAATCCGCTGGCCACGTCGCCCAATGCCATCCCCCCATAACACCAGGCGATGGCGAGCCCGCCGCTGATATCGCCTGTGACCCCTAGCAGCCTACCAAATTCGGGGGATAAGGTAACCAATATGCCCACCACATACCACAGCGGCATACCGATGAGAATACACCGGAGGTATTTCGAGAGGTGCTTCCGTGAACGGAATAAACTCAGGAAATTCCCCCGGTTTTCCGCAGTCTTCGCCTGATGGAACATACCCGATTCGGCAACGCCTATCCGCAGCAGCAGCAAGGCAAGTCCCAGTCCACCCCCAATAAAATAAGCAGTGCGCCAGTGGAACAGGTCGGATACGAAGTAAGCGGCCACCGCGCCGGATATCCCCACCGAGGCCACCAGCGTGGTGGCATAGCCCCGTTTCGACCGTGGCATCAGCTCAGCCACCAAGGTAATGCCTGCGCCGAGTTCACCTGCGAGGCCAAGGCCAGCAATGAACCGCCAGATGGCATATTCGGTGATCGACGTGACAAAACCGTTTGCCACGTTGGCCACCGAGTACATCAGGATGGAACCGAAAAGCACAGAAAGCCGTCCCTTCTTATCGCCCAGCATCCCCCATCCGATCCCCCCGAGTAACATGCCCACCATCTGGACATCCAGCAGGAGGATCCCCATATTGGTGAGCCGCTGACCGCTGAAACCGAGGTCCTGCAAGCTGGCTACCCGGACAATGCTGAACAGCAACAGATCATAAATATCAACGAAATAACCCAGCGCAGCCACCACGATGGCCGCAATGAGTTTGGTCTTCTGGTTCATCTTAGTTGGCGGGTTTGATGAGTACTTGTTTCTCCGTGAGCAGTTGCTCTTCCAAGGCGGCATATTCCACGTCCTGTACCCCCACTTGATTGTCAATGGCCAGCGACGCAGCCAATGCCGCGCTCTGCCCCAAGATCATGAAGACCGGCTCCATGCGGATACTGCCGAAAGCGATATGCGAACTGGACAGGCAGACCGGCACGAGCAAGTTGGTACATTCCTCCTTTTTGGGCACCAGTGAGCCATACGAAATCTGATAGGGTCCCTTCTTCGTTGAGACACCGATATCCCCCTCATTCTGTACGAAGCCATCGTCCTTTACGTACCGTTGCACATTGTGTGAATCCAATGTATAAGAGCCCATGCCCACCGGATCGGCAATTTCCCGTTCGCTAAAGGTGTCGTGTTCCGTCATCACATACTGTCCCACCATCCGGCGCGCCTCACGGATGTATAGCTGATGGGGCCAGTTGCCATTGTCTGTAAACTCGTCTTTAGCCAATCCCCACTGGGCCATTTCGGTCCGCACCTCTTCCGGTACCTTCGGATCGTTGGCCAGGAAATACATCAATCCTTTTTGATAATCTTCATGTTCTTTGATTATTTCCTTTCGCCGTTCATAGCTCGCTTCCGGATAGTCGTAGCTCATGCCGATAAAGTCCGTACTGAACGGACCATGGTTATTCGTGTCCGTTTTCTTGTTGGGGATGATGTCGAATTTATCGAATGTCTCCCGCCAGCCAGCCGCAAACACGCGCGCCAGCAGCTCATAGTTCTCTGGGGTATAGTTGTCGGGCTTAGGGAAAGCCACGCGGTTGTCCGGATGGTTGCTCAGGCACATGCGGAAGCAATACGCCTGCACACGGTGGTCGCCCTCGCCATATTCGCCGGGATGCTCGTCCGATACGCCAAACAGCAGCCCGCTGGCGGAGTCGCCCGGAATTTTATACGGGCTGATGTCCGACATGAACCAGTGCCGGTGATGCAGCACGCCGGTTTGCACGCCATTCCATTGCTCTCCATACACGCTGCCTGCTTCGCGGCCCACGTGGTATCTTACGCCTGCCGCGGCCATCAGGTCACCCTCATAGGTGGCATCGATAAACATCTTCCCCCGGTACGTTTTGCCGCTCAGTGTGGTGATGGACACGATGCGATCGCCCTCCTTTTCTACACCCGTTTCCCGGTCAAGCCATTCATCGCGATGCACATCGATCGCATATTCCTTCACGTAATCTTCAAATACATTCTCCGCTACGTGCGGTTCGAATATCCACATCGTGCGGGCATCGCCATCAATCGCCGGCGTCCCCTGCCCCGCATTGCCATAGTCCGCCCGCCGTTCCCATCGCCAAGCCGCGCTATCCGCATAGTGCAGATACAGGCGGTGGTAAAAGTCGCGCGCCAGGCCACCGATGACCGATTTATCTCCGGTATCGGTGAAACCCAAGCCGCCCGATGAAAGGCCACCCAGGTGTTGGTCCGGCGAAACAACGATCACGGATTTGCCGGACTTCGTGGCCTGTACCGCGGCGATGACGGCAGCGGAGGTACCCCCGTAAACAATGAGGTCTGCCTCATGTGCGTTCGGATCGGATGTACTGCACGCCAAGTGACAGCATAATAGCAGGAAAAGAAAAATAGCTCTGATCATAGCAAGCAAAATGGTTAATGTAAAACTATTGGTCGCTCGAAGGTACAAAAAGCACGGCATTCGCAGCTACTATTCCGTCTGCATCTTTCGTGGTGATCTCCACAAATGGAGATTGGGCACCCTTCTTCACCGTATAGCTACCCAAAGCCACCCAGGTACTGGATGTCTGCCCTTTGATCTCCACACTGGACAGGTTCAACACCTGTTCATCACTGGTTTTGCCGTCAAATACGGTGTAGGTAAACTTCTTGGCACTTTCCGCCGTCTTCGGAAAATAGGTGTACACCTTGTATTCTCCCGGAGGCAAGGATGGCGCAATGAATTTTGCCGTGCTCACCCCGTTCCTGCCGTCTGCTTCAACATAGGTACGGCCGTATCCTTTGCTGCTGCCTTCCTTCCAATTTCCGGCAAATTGCGCGGCCTCCGTATCGGTGCTGCTGATCAGTACATCCGGCTGCCGACGGTCTGCTTTGGGATTAGCCGCCAGGATTTCCTTGACCTGATCTACCGAAACCCGCTGCACCTCGATGCCTTGATCAATGGCCAAGCAGGCCGCCACTGCGGCGGACTGCCCCAGCACCATAAATACCGGCTCCATGCGAATAGAGCCGAAGGCAATGTGGCTGGCCGACAGGCACACCGGCACCAGCAGGTTCGTCACTTCGCCGCGCTTGGGTACGATGGCCCGGTACGAGATCGGGAAGGGCGGAAAGCCGCCCACCTCTACATTCCCCTCGTTTTTGACCATCCCATTTACCACCAGCCGGTCGCAGTTATGCGAATCCATCGTGTAGGCTGCGTAACCCACCTCATCGGCTACCACTTCCCTGCCTTGGCAATGATGTTGGGTCATGACCAGTTCGCCGATCATCCGCCGCGCTTCGCGGACATACAATTGGGGACTCCAATGATTGTTATTGACATATTCGTCTTTAGGGTATCCCCAGGTTTGCATCTCCTTGCGGATGAACTCCGGAACGGAGGGATCATTTCCCACGAAATACAGCAACCCTTTGGTATACTCTTCATGCGCCTTGATGATCTCCTGGCGTCGCTGGTAGTCCGCTTCCGGATAATCCCAGTTCATGCCGATCATATCGGTGGAAAACCCATTCCGGTTGTTGATGTCCGTCTTCCCGTTCGGCATCAGGCTCCAGATAAACACATCATTCAACCCTTTCCAGGGCTGCTTTTCCTTCTGTCGCTTCAGCAACTCATAGCGCTTAGGGTCATAATTATCCGGCTTGGAGATGGGTATCCGGTTCTCCGGCACGTTGGTGAGCGCAATGCGGTAATTATAAGCCTGCACCTTCTTGTCTCCCGTACCATCAGACAACAACTCGCCTTGGCGTATCCCCCACAGCAGCCCGCTGCTTGCGTCACCGCGCTTCACATACGGATCGATGCCATCCGGAAACTGATGCCCAGTCATCAGCTGTACGCCATTGAGGGTCTCGCCGTATACGCTATTATCTTCCCTCCCGACATGGTAAGATGCGCCTGCCTGAGCCATCAGATCCCCTTCATAGGTACAGTCCATGAATACCTTAGCTTTTACGGTCATGGTCGGTTTCCCCAAATCACTGGCCGACTGCAAGCGAATCTCCTGGATGGCGGTTCCCGATTTCTTTACCTCCAGCAGCACCTGTCCGTAATGCAGGTCGGCATTGCAGTCTTCCATGTACTGCTTGAAGATTGCCTCCGCTACCTTGGGCTCAAATATCCACTGCTCAAAGGCGCCATAGTGTTTACCGATCTTCCGGTAAAAGTCGAGCGCCAAGCCACGGACGACGTATTTATTGCCGATGTCGGTTTGACCCAGCCCTCCCGAGCTCATCCCACCGAGCAGTTGCCCGGGTTCGATCAGGACGACGGATTTGCCGGCCTTGGCGGCAGTGTAGGCCGCAATGACGCCGGCGGAAGTGCCGCCGTAGATGCAGAGGTCCGCTTCGATTTCTTTCTCCTGCGCCGAGGAGAAAAACGATGAAAGCAAGCAACATGAAATAACGAAGAACGATCGGATACCTCGATTGAAGTTTTTAAGCATGATCATATTAATAATTTGGATTTTGGATCAGATTCGGATTGGTAACGGTCTCAATATTGGGAATGGGCCATAGATAGTCCCGTTCAGGATTAAAATGGCGGACCTCTACCACGCGCATTTCAGACACATTTGGCACATTACTGTAACTGACCATACCATCCTCATCAATGCTCGGTGCCGATGCCAGCAATCCCTTGGGAATACGGCCATATACATTTGAATTCATGATTTTGTCAGCAAGTTCCCAGCGACGGAGATCTACCATTCGGAAACCCTCCATCGCCAATTCGTATACCCGCTCCTTACGAACCAACTGTCGCATTTCTTGTTGCGTCTTTCCCGCGCTAATCGGGGGCATATCCACACTTGGGCGTTGCCTTACCTCGTTGATGGCTTCATAGACAGTCTCATCGATTTGGTTCAGTTCAATCATTGCCTCCGCATAAATCAGTAAGACCTCCGCGTAACGTGCCTGGATGACATTCAGTTCGGAGTTGGCCAAGAAGCCAACATCGCCGCGGTCGGTATACTTACGCCAGCAGTACCCGGTAAAAGAAGCATATGCATGAATCGCTTCTTGATTCGTCACCCGCACAGCCGGGGTGACGTTGTAATTCCAGCACTGTGTACTATCCTTGTGGGTTTCAAATTGATAACCAAAAAAAACAGAACCCGGCAAAGCCACCGTGAAGCCCAACCGCGGATCACGGTTCTCAAACGGAGCGGCAGGATCAAACGATGGCGAGTCATCAATTTCCAATCCGTCTGTACATAAGAATAAGTCTATGAGGGCCTGCGATGGCTTTTTGTTGGTATGGCCCTGTGCATTCCGTGACAGTAGGCAGGTCGGCGTATTATGTGTTTTGACGTTCTGCAACCTCAGGTACTGCGTAGAGAAAATGATTTCCTGCGCATTTTCTCCCGCATAGGTAAACAGATCGCCGTAATTGGAATGAAGGCTATAAACGCCTAAATCCATCACCGCTTTCGCAGAAGATGCGGCTTCTTCCCAGCGGCCGTTATTCAGCGCTGCACGGGCACGGATGGTCAGCGCTGCGCCACGCGTTGCGCGTCCGATGTCCGCACCTGTGTAGCTCGGTGGCAAACTCGGCGCGATGGCTTCCAGCTCCTGCAATACAAAATCAACCACTTCTGCCTTTGGCGTCTTCGGCACCTGCGCGTTGTCAAGTCCCAAGTTTTCGGTCAGCAGTGGTACTTCTCCAAAATAATCAATTAAATATTGATAGGTATACGCACGAACAAAACGCGCCTCCGCCTGTAATCTCGCGTATAAATTGGCATCCATGCTACCTTCCAATTTCGACATGTTATTGATCACAAAGTTGCATTTGCCGATCACCCGATATGCTTCACGCCAAATCCCCAACACAAAACCGTTATTACTGTCGTGATCTCCCCTGCCTACACTTTGCATAGCCGATACGTTACGATCCCATCCTAGATCTGTAACGTTATCCAACAATAAATTGGTAGGCATGCCATCTGATGGATGATATCCCATTGCGCTATATAGACCATTCACTACCAGCATGAGTTCTTCCTGGTTGGAAAAGAAATTTTCATCAGAAGGGCCTCCCCACGGGCTCCTATCCAAGTAATCATCGCATGACTGTAGCATAATCAAGCTCATCATGACATAAAAATATCGATTGAATCTTTTAATTTTCATAACTTTTCATTTAAAAGGTCACTTCTAAACCAAATGTGTATACTTTAACCTGTGGGTAAAAATTACCATTGCCAACAGGGGCTTCCACATCGTATCCATCCCAGAAATTGTCGATGCTAAACAGGTTCGTCCCATTGGCAAATATCCGGAACTGCTGGAGTTTGCCTGCACTCAGCCAATGCTGGGGAAATGAGTAGCCAAGCTGCAGATTTTTAAGACGCAGATACGAGGCATCCCGTAGCCAGAAATCCGAAGCCTGTTCATTGTTGGATTGCCCAAAGGCCAGCCGGGGGTACTTCGCGTTGGGATTATCCGGGGTCCAACGATCCTTATTATCTTCCCGTATCGTACCGCCGATAGCGCCCGTCACCGAAAACGGCATAATGCCCGCACCCCACAAATAACCATCCGCCTTACCAACGCCTTGAAACATGGCATTGAAATCAAAACCTTTATATCGGAAACCACCAATCAGCGAGTAGGTCAATCTGGGGATGGTGCTACCGATGATTACCTTGTCGCTTTCGTTGATGAATCCGTCCCCGTTCTGATCAACGTACTTCAGATCACCCGGCGCCACCGATCCAAACTGGGTGGCATGTTCGCTCACCTCTTCGGCCGTTTGGAAATAGCCCGCAGTTTGATAACCAAAGAGGGAGGCGATCGGATGACCTTCACGGTCTGCGGTAATAGACGTCTGATTAATACCCCGCATGTCGGTGATTTTATTGTGTACATCAGACAAGTTAAAGATCAGGTTATACCGAAACTCCCTGTTGGGCGAACTGTTATAACCCAACGCAATTTCCCAACCCTTGTTTTCCACCGCACCGGCATTTTGGCGGGGCCGATTTAACCCGATAATCAACGGGATATCCAACTCAAGCAGGATATCAGAAGTACGGCGATGATAAAGATCTGCTGTTAAGCTCAAGCGGTTGAAAAAGATCAGGTCGACACCAATATTCCGCTCTTCGGTACTCTCCCAAGAGATATCGCGGTTGGCCATGTTATTCAACGCCGCGGTGTTCACAATTTGTCCTCCCAGTGCGGTCGATCCCATATCCAAAGCCACCACGAACGGATATGTTCCAATCAGCTGATTACCTAACCTTCCCCAAGAAGCGCGAACCTTACCTTCACTAAGGATGCCTTTTGTGCCGGCCATGAATCCTTCTTCCGAAAAGCGCCAACCGGCAGACATTGACGGGAAGAAACCGTACTGATTTCCTTTGGCGAATCGCGATGATCCATCATACCGTGCATTCAATTCAAGCAAGTATTTCTCCTGGTAATTATAGTTGATTCTGGAAAAGAAGGATTGCAGCGCCCAGTCCTCGCCGCTTCCGGTAGCCCGTTGGTTTTCAGCGGACCCGGCATCCAACACCGGATAATCCGGCAGTACATAAATGTCGCGGAAGCCGTTGATGAATTCATTGGTAAAGTCCTCGCGGGATGCGCCCACTAACCAACGAAAATCATGATCGCCAAACAATTTACTCGCCGTCAGTGTAGCGCGCATGTTATTATACAGCTGCTGGCTATTCCCTTGCGTAAGCGAAGTCCGTTGGGGAACAGCAAAGCTGGGCGTGCCATCTGGCAAATAAGACTGAACAGTCTTATGAAACGTTTTGGAAACTGTCGTAGCGTATTTGGGTGCATAATTAATCTCGGCACTTAACCATTCGAACGGTTTATAATTCAAAAACGCATTGATACTGCCAAACGGGCCTTTATTCAAGCTAAACCCCCGATCTACCGCTGCGGAGATCGGATTATTCCCATTCCAGCCAACACCCCATGTTCCATTGGCGTTGATGCCGATTTCGTTGGCCGGAATGCCATTCATCCATTGAAAGATATCATTTACGGAAACCGCAGGCGCCTTGGTAATGGGGTTGACATATTGCAGATCGACACGCGCGCTTAACTTATCCGAAAACGTAATATCCATGTTGTTGCGTATGGTGTACCGCTTGAAACTCGTGCTCTCGATAAGTCCCTGCTGATCAAAATAGCCAAACGACGCCAACATCTTCACCTTATTCGTCCCCCCATTTACCGTCAAAAAATGGCTGTGTTGCAATCCTGAGCCGGTGAGTGTCTCTTTCTGCCAATCCGTATTTGGATATGCGTCACTGCTCACTCCGTTTTGAGCCCGATACTCCTCAATCAATGCATCGGGATATAATGGGGAACGCCCGGTATTGACATATGCTTCGTTGGTCAGCAATAGATGATCCAGCGCATCCACCATGTCTGGCATGTTCGTCGGACTTTGCCAGCCTACATAATTATTATACGACAGAGAAATCCGGTCGCCGGCACCCCGTTTAGTCGTGATGAGAATGACGCCGTTTGCCGCACGCGAGCCATATATAGAGGCAGAAGCCGCATCTTTAAGTACAGATACCGACTCAATCAGGTTGGGGTCGATATTGTTCATCGAACCTTCTATGCCGTCAATAAGCACCATCGGATCCGCACTGCTGCCCATGGTCCCTATCCCACGGATACGGATACCAGCTCCGTCGCTGCCCGGTTTACCCGAACGCTGCGTCACGGTCACGCCCGGTGCAAGCCCTTGCAGGGCCGCCGAGGTCTGCCCCGAAGGGCGCATCGCCAGCGCTTCGCCGTCTATAGCCGATACGGCGCCCGTCAGGTTTACTTTCTTCTGCGTACCATACCCCACCACGACCACTTCCTCTAAATCGCTCATGGAGGCTGTCATCGTGACGTTGATCACAGATGATCCACTAACAGGCTGCTCCAGTACGTCAAACCCCAACATGGTAAACACCAGGGTACCCCCTTGGCCTGGCAACGTGATCTGATAATTACCATTTTCATTTGAGGTGGCGGCTGTCGATGTGCCTTTAATGGTTACCGTTGCACCGGGTAAGGGATTGCCGCTTTCATCCGTAATGCGGCCGTTTATCGACGCCTGGAGCGACAGGATTCCTGCTAATGTTGGCCCCTTGCTAAATCCCTTCATCGCATGGTGCGCAATGATGATCGTCTCCTCTTCCAGTGACCAACTCAATGGAAGATCTTCTAAAAGCATGTTCATGGCTGTCGTCAGGTCAGCATCGGCAATGTTGGCGCTCACCCGAGTATAGGCGATGTCCTTACCCCGAAAGAAAAACAGGTAGCCCGTCTGCTTCTGTACGGTTTCCATGGCCTCATTCAACGCGATGTTGTTTGCCTTCATGGTGACCCGCTGAGCGTAACTGAAGGCCGAAGCTTGCAATACCGTCAATAATGTCAATAAAATCGCCAATTTCATAATCAGCAGTAATTGGTTAGTCAAAGGTGTATATCCACCTTTAACACATGAGTAAAAATTCATATGTTTGTACTGTTTGGATGTGTTTACTAAATGTTTATACGCTTGTTGGGCTCCACCAACTTGGTAGCAAATCCAATGCATAGCCGGATAGTGTCGTAACCACTATTCGGCCTTTTTTGGACCTGCTTTTCATACTTGAGCTAAGTCATTGCTTCTTTCATACGCGATCATCGATTTATTGGTTCAACAATTGGTTTATTTATTCATCATGCCTTCGGCTATGGTAGTACAATCAACCTTTTTTGGCTGTCGCTACTTTCGATCCTGAAGTTTAATCCACTTTTTTTCAGAATATTGAGCACCTTACTTAGGCTATTGTTCCGTTTAATTTTTCCGAAAAAATACGTTTCGGAAACCGCTCTGTCATATGTTACCTCGAGGTCATACCACCTGCTCAATTGATTCATCGCATCGCGCAGACTCGTTTCCTGGAAGCTGAACAGTCCATCTCTCCAATCGGTAAAGGGGGCCACATTTACGTCCTTCACTGACAATTCAGCGCCCCGCAAGGTGGCCTGCTGGTTTGGCTGCAATACCGTTGATGTGCGCTCTCCGGCGCTCACCACATTCACTTTTCCTTCCACCAGGGTGGTTTTCGTTTCCTCATCATCTGCATATGCAGACACGTTAAACTGTGTCCCCAGCACCTCAACCTCCTGCCCACGGGTTTTGACGATGAACGGAATTGCTTGTTTAGTGACTTCAAAATACGCTTCGCCCTCCAGTGCTACCGCCCGTGTTTTGCCGCTGAATTTAACAGGATAGGTCAACGAAGAAGCAGAGTTGAGCCACACCTTGGAGCCATCAGGCAGAATAATTTGATAGGTACCCCCTTTCGGGGTAGCAATGGACATGGGTTGTGCGGGCATGTCATCTCCGGTATGCTTATTGGCATCGGCAGCTGCCAGCACTATACTTCCGTCCACATACGTGATCTCGTCGCCCACCACCACCCCACTTTGGGCAGCATTCAGTTCCACTATGCGCCCGTCCCCCAACCTGAGCGTTGCGCGGTTCCCGCCAGGCAGCACCTCACCGCCATATTCGCTGATTAATTGTTCGGATGGTTGATCGTTTCTTCCTATTACCAAATAAGCCGTGATACCGACCGAAAGAATGGTCACTATGGCCGCCGCAATGGAGAGCCATCTTCGCGGAAATGACCGTCGTTTACTGATTTGAGCAGACAGCCGCTCGCCCACCTTATCGGTAAACGCGGCCACCTTTGCATCCAGCATGGCGTCTCCTTCGTCCTCTTGGAACAACGCTTCCCGAATGAGACTCCTTAATGCCGCTTCGTCATCATTCAAACCGAACCAGCGGAAAAGAATTTCGATCTCTTCCGGAGTACACGCACCGGACAAATATTTTTCGAATAAGGCATTACGAGATCCGCGATGCGCCATGGCGTTTATAAAATGGTTATTTACGCTAATACGGACGGCGTAAAAAAAATCACGGCTGCTTTTTTATTTTTCTGAAAAAAACCGAAAAAGGATAAGTAACATGTGTATGGTAGGTATCCGCCGGACGTTGGCTTTGAGGTACTGCATGGCTTTTTGGATATGGTCATTTACCGTAGTGGTGGATATGCCAAACTCCTCGGCTACTTCTTTATAGCTTTTGCCCTCCAGCTTACAGGCCAAGAATATCTTCTTTCGCTGGCTGGGCAATTGCGCCAGCAGGTGTTCTAAGAAAGCGCTGTCTTCTTTTTTCAGTAGCGCCTCTTCCACATGGGTGTACAGCTCTGTGTTTGCGGCAACGATCGTCTGGAGAACTTCCTTTTCTTTCGCGGCCTTTCGGAATAAATCATACACCATGTTTTCGGCCACCCGGTATAGATAGGATTTGAACGATTTCGTATGATCAATCGATGCCCGATGCTCCCAAATTTTGAGGAAAAGATCCTGCAAGAGTTCCTCTGCCAGGGTTTCGGATTTCAGTAACCGGAGCAGGCTTCGCCCTAATGGGTTTTTATATTTATCATAGATCCGCTGGAATGCCTGACTATCACCATCTCTCAACCGCAATAGCAGGTGGGTTTCCTCCGTCATAGTATGGGTGTCTGACATGCATTTCCTCTATCCAGTCGTAAAAGTAATGCAAATGCATAGAAAGAAAAAAGAAAATTTCGCCCTAATGATCAAAAGCAATTTACCTCCATACTTTCTTAACCTACATTAGCAGTATATTCAAACAACATTCCTAAGTTTGTGTTCAAACAAGCAATAATCATGGAATTAGGCATCAGCATGTTCGGCGATCTACAAGTGGATTCGCCAAGTGGCAAGTTTCAGTCTACACAGCAACGGCTTACGGAACTAATCGAGGAGATCAGGCTGATGGATGAAGTGGGGTTGGATTATTTTGGCATCGGCGAACATCATCGTCCGGACTATGCCGTACCCAGTCCGGAAATCGTGTTGGCAGCGGCTGCCTCCGTGACGAAAAAAATCAAATTAGGGAGCGCTGTCTCGGTATTGAGCTCGTCAGACCCGGTCAAGCTCTATCAAAACTTCGCGATGATCGATCTCCTATCCGGCGGGCGGGCGGAGCTGATGGCGGGCCGTGGCAGCTTCATTGAGTCGTTTCCGCTATTCGGATACAACGTAGAGGACTATGATGCGCTGTTTGCCGAAAAGCTGGACCTACTGCTCACCATCAATAAACAGGAGCGAGTGACCTGGCAGGGGAAATTCAGGGCCTCACTGACCGACCAGGCGGTGCTGCCCCGGGCCGTCGATAACGAGCTTCCCATCTGGATAGCGGTGGGGGGTACACCGCAATCGGTGGTACGAGCGGGCAAACTCGGCCTGCCGTTGATGATTGCCATCATCGGTGGGTCGCCGGCCCAGTTTCAGCCGCTATTCGACCTGTATAAAAAGACGTACCTGGAAAGCGGCCATGATCCCCTAGCCTTCCAAGTGGGTATTCACTCCCACGCCCTCTTTGGTGAGGATGCTTCCAAACTGAGTAACCATTATTTCCCCTTATATGCGGCGCAGATGGACCGGGTAGGAAAATCACGCGGATGGCCAGCTTATCAGCGTTCGCAATTTGACTTTGGAATGTCTAAACACGGCGCGTTGTTTATCGGTGAACCTGAAGCGATGGTCGACAAGATCCTTTATTATCAGGAACTATTTGGGCTGACCCGATTTGCGGCACACCTGGATGTCGGCGCGCCGCCGCATCGGGACCTCATGAAGGCTATCGAAATCTATGGCACGAAGATCGCACCCAAAATACGGACTGCGCTCGATGATCGTTGATCCAGCAGGGACAGTTGTCCCAGTTATTCGTTTGCGCGGCGCTGGTTTGCCCGCAGACTAGCCAGTATCTCCTCCCACGGGCGCACTTGGTGTGTCCGAGCCCATTCTTCCCAGGCAGTGACGAGTAAGGCCAGACGATCCGGCTCTTTCTCACTCAGGTCATTTAATTCGGTTCTATCTTTCGAAATATCATAAAGCTCCCATTTTTCCGGTTTGTTTTCCTCCCATTTCATCACCGCTTTGTAGTTGCCCAAGCGCACGGCTTTGTTCCCCTCATGCTCCCAGAAAATCGGTTGATCATGAATTGGCTCATCACTTCCTTTCAACAATGGAAGGAAGCTCTCTCCAACCATTGAAGGCACCGGCTTGCCATTTCGCTCTGATGGGTACGATGCACCTGAGATATCAGCAAACGTTGCCATGATATCGGGGAGAAAGCCATATTCGCTGATCAGTTTCCCCCGGAGAGAAGAGGAAATCCCTGCCGGCCAATGCGCTATAAGCGGCGACGAAATGCCGCCTTCATGTACCCAATGCTTGTATTCCCGGTACGGTGTATTGGATGCATTAGCCCAACTCTGACCATAAGTCAGGAAATACCCCTCTTTTGTTTCCAGCTGCTCAGACTTGCCCCCTCCCAGCATCCCTCCTTCAGCGCAGGCCCCATTGTCATTGATAAAGACAATCAATGTGTTTTCAAGCAATCCGTTCGTCTTCAGGTAGTCGACCAAACGACCGATGTTACGGTCCATCTGATCGACCTGTGCGGCGTAAATGGCACGCCTGAGCGCTAAATCGGTCCGTTTTTCCGAGCTCAACGTATCCCAGCCCAGCCCGTCAGCGGGACTTAATCGCCACGACGAATCAACCAGCCCTAATTCGATCATTTTCTCATACCGTTCGGTTCGCAGAGCTGCCCAGCCCTGATCATATCGGTCGCGATACTTGTCGATAACCGACTTCGGCGCCTGTAAGGGCCAATGGGGCGCTGTATAAGCTAAATAGAGGAAAAAAGGCGATTTCTTGTTTACGTCCTGTCCTTCATTGATGAAGCGGATGGCATAGTCCGTAAACGCGTCTGTCGTGTAATACGTCGAATCCTGCACGTCCACCGGATCATTGTCTAATGTAATTCCCCTCGGATGTACCGGCTGAAAATAATTACTGGCCCCATCCAATATACCATAAAACCGATCGAATCCCCGCTGCAATGGCCACTGCTCG
Organism: Parapedobacter brassicae; assembly: GCF_051400755.1. Lineage (NCBI taxonomy): Bacteria > Pseudomonadati > Bacteroidota > Sphingobacteriia > Sphingobacteriales > Sphingobacteriaceae > Parapedobacter > Parapedobacter brassicae. The sequence continues at coordinate 289,446 of NZ_JBLFFL010000002.1, read as the reverse complement.
CGGTGCTCCATTCCCAAATGCCATTTGCCGGCCATCAACGTGCGGTATCCCGCCGTCCTAAGCACCTCAGCCAACGTGTGTGTTTGTTGGCTGAGTTCTCCGCGGTATCCCGGTATGTGATAATCATGCACTTCGAAGTTTTCGGACGGATTGGTCATGTGCCCGATTCCGGTTTGATGCGGATATAACCCGCTGATCAGCGATGCTCTTGTTGGGCAACACCGCGCACCGTTATAAAATTGCGTGAATCTTACCCCCCCTTCGGCCAAACCATCTAGCACTGGTGTTTCGATTTCACCACCGTAACAACCGAGATCCGAATACCCCATATCATCTGACATGATCAGGATAATATTTGGCTTACTGCGTTCAGTTTTTGGCTGGCAGGATACCGCTGTGCATATCGTCAGTAAATAAATTATTAGCTCTTTAAAACGTATCATGATCGGTTATCGTGAATTTGCTTTTGTTTTCATCTTCCGTTTTCGTATAGCCTAGTAGCCCGGATTTTGTTTCAGCAGCGGATTCGCATCGAGTGCTGCTTGCGGAATAGGATACAGTGTACGGTACTCTTCAGCGTTCTCTACTCCCCGCTTCTTGGCAAATTCGACAAATTTTCCCATCCGGATGAGATCGGTTCGCCGGTGGCCTTCTTCGTAGAATTCCCATGCACGTTCTTGCAAGATATGATCTCTTAATGCCTCTTTCGTAGTAAAGTCTGCTAAGGATAAATCATGCACACCTGCACGCGCCCGCACTTGGTTGATCAGGTTGATTGCCTCCTCACTCGGGCCGTTCAGCTCGTTCAATGCTTCCGCCCTGGACAGCAGGATATCGGCATACCGGACCTCAGGCAAGTCATTGCCGTGCCGGTTGCCTTGCGCATTCACATCCGGCCAAAACCGGAACGAACGGATGTTATCTGCCGCATCATTCAAGAGGTCAACCGTTACTCCCTGGTCATTTACATACGCAGTCAGGATCGGTTCCCGGCGCTTGTCTTCAGGGTCGAACGAATTATAAAAACTTTCGCGGAGCCGATGCTGGGTGCCGTGATTTTCCCAAGAGGTGTTGACGACGTTTTTGTCTGGCCACGCTGCAAAGCCCGGGGGGAAGGCCCCTTCCATGTAATTCAAAGCAGGACCGTCCGGACTCAAGGGAGTTACCAGAATCATCTCGCTGTTGCCATCGTTCTCCGCCTTTAACAAATCTTCAAAGCTTGGAAAAAGACGATATTTATCCATACTGACCACGTCTTGGCAGGCTGCGGCCGCTTTCTCCCATTGTTTGCTGTTGAGGTAAAATTTGGCAAGCAACGCCCTAGCTCCGCCACTCGTAACCCGACCATATTGCGCTTCCGATCCCGGATCAGGCAAATCTGGAATCACCGCTAAGAGCTCCGATTCGATAAATTGGAGCATTTCCGCCGGATCAGCTTTGGGCATTTCCGCCGGATCATCTATACTGGTCCGGAGCGGTGTGGTGCCAAAATAAATGTATAGCCGATAGTATGCCCAAGCTCTTATAAACCTAGCTTCGGCAGTAAGACTGGCCTTTTTATCGTCGGCAATTCCGGCTATCAGATCCAGGTTGCCCAAGATGATGTTGGCATCCCGAATGGCATCATAATGCTTCCTATAGGCACCAATAAATTGATCCTGAGAGGCATCCCACGTCCAATTCATAATGGTTAGGGCGGTCCTATTCTCCACGCCGCCGGTTTGCCAAGAAAGATCTGCCGGCCACCCCTCAAACCGGGTTAGCCTGAATTTGACATTATCCCACACCATATTCCCATAGGCGGAAACCAGTACCTTCTCGATACCATTCGCGGAGGTCAGCACATCGCCCGGATCCAGCTCCGAATACGGTTGCTCTTCAAGCATGCTTTCACAACTTGCGAATATTGAGCACAGCAATATCATAAACGGGATAAAATGTTTCGTGTTCATGGTCGTTAATTATTTGTCAATCGCCTCCGGAATCTTCATAGCCGGAGCGGTCTTTCATGTCTATTATCTTTTTAAACTAAAAATCCACCCTCACGCCGATTTGGAATTTCCGCGCCAGGGGATAGGCGTTGTAATCAATCATTGCATTCGGATCACCACCGGAATTCAGCGCCGGATCAAACCCTGAATAATTGCTCCATGTCTTCAGGTTTGTCGCTGTAACGTACAGCTGTGCACTCCGCAACGCATTGCCGAACAATCGCGACGGGAAATCGTAGCTCAGCTGCACGCTTTTGAGCCGGATATAGGAGGCGTCTTCAACCGTCAACGAATTGACCACATTTTGACCCTGGCTTCCGGGGCTCACAAAAGAGGGATATTTATTAGATGGATTCTCCGGCGTCCACCGGTTCAGGTAGGGCTCGGCGTATTTATTCCGTCTATTTTGAAGTGGGAAATAAGTATCAACAAGGTTATTGTTAAGCATGTTGATTCCCTGAACCCCTTCTATAAATACCACCAAGCCGAAATTTTTATAGGAAATTGTATTGCCAAACGACAACGTGAGGTCGGGGAATGCGTTGCCCAAAATTACGCGGTCATTGGCATTGATCTCTCCATTTGCGTCTTGATCGACGTATTTGAGATCGCCGGGCTTAACGTTTTGTGTGGTCTGCGAAAAATCATCATTGGTCTGCCACACTCCCTCAACCTCATACCCAAAATATGACCGGAGGGGTTGCCCAACCCGGGTAATCAAAAAATTATTGGTGAAGCCCGATGCACCTGAAATAACCTGCAAGGTATTGCCAATGTCGGTGACTTCGTTATGGACCGTAGCCATATTCAGATTGGTTGTCCACCTGAAGTCTTGGCGGACGATATTTCTGGTTGCGACATCAAATTCGAAACCGTGATTGGCGATACTGCCAATATTCCGGATCTGTGATTGAAAACCCGTTTCCACGGACAGGGGGACCGCCATCAGCATATCAAAGGTCTTCTGTTGGAAATAATCAAAATGGCCAACCACGCGGCTGTTGAACAAGGCAAAATCAAGGCCGACATCCAACTGCTGGGATGTTTCCCACCGGATATCTTCATTGGGTAGCCGGGCAGGTGTCAGTCCAACCTGCTGTGCATCATTCCATATCGCTGTCGCACCACGGGCGAACGTGGTTATTGATAAAAAGTTGCCGATCGATTGATTTCCGGTTTGACCCCAACTGATTCTTGGCTTCAACTCGTTGATAAAAGAAACCTGCTCCATAAAGGACTCCTTGCCGAGGTGCCAAGCAAACGCAAAGGACGGGAAATACCCAAACTTATTGTTCGTACCGAACCGTGTGGACCCATCCGCACGCATGGTAGCGGTAATGAGGTACCGATCTTTAAACGTATAATTAGCTCGCCCGAAAGCAGATGCTAAGCTGTTGCTTTCCCTACTGCTTCCCAATGTAAAGGTTTCAGGATTGCCAAGCGCCATGTTATCTGTACCTGTGCCATCGGCAGGAAAACCCTCTGCGTGCATAGACAATCCCGAACTCTTAAATTTTTGTACTTCAACGCCCGCCAACAGGCCAAATTGATGCTCATTGAATGTTTCTGAATACCGGATGGTCCCCTCGACCACATGATCGAAGTTTTGGGTCTGACCGATGTCGGCAACGCCGCTCCTGGCAGCGCCTACCAGGGTTTGCCTGCTGATGTAGTTATCGTTACGATTATCCCCGATATCGAACCCTACGTTCAAACGGACACTTAAGTTCGGGAGAAAGTCATACTCACTGTATACGTTGCCGGCAAACTGGTTGATGCGCCGGCCGCGGTCTTCGCCTTCAAGTATTGCCAGCGGATTATTGATCGTCAGCAGGTCACTTGACGTAAATGAGCCATCTTCATTCCTTACCGGAAGCGTGGGATCAAAAAATAAGGCAGAATAGACCGCACCTGCATTCTCGTTAACACCCGCTTTATTGATTAATTGATCTTCTATATGTGCAAATCGGAGGTTTGTACCAAACTTGAATTTGTTTGAACCGCCATAGTTAAGGTTTATCCGCCCACCATAACGTTGAAAACTCGAATTGTGGATCACGCCGGTCTCATCGGTGGCATTCAACGAAACGTAGTAATTAAGGTCGTTTACCCGGCCACTGAATGACAGGGAGTGGTTATGCTCAAGCGCACCGGGATTGAAAATCTCAGCCATCCAATCGGTTCTAGCGCCGGTACTTTCTATCCTGTCTTCCGGATTGCCGCCGCCATCGTCGATAATCGCATTACTTACCGTCTGATATTGTTCTGGGGTGAGCAGGGTGATGTTATTGACCGGCTGATTAAAACTCGCGCTACCGTGATAATTTACCTGCAAAGGGGAATTGCCCCCCTTTTTGGTGGTCACCATGATGACGCCACCTGCTGCCCTCGAACCATAGATTGCCGTAGCCGAAGCATCTTTCAACACCTCGATCGACTCGATATCATCCGGATTAAACGTACGTAAGCCGCCGGCCATCGGTGATCCGTCTACTACCCACAACGGCCCCGTGCCGGCGCTGATGGAACCGGACCCCCGGACACTGATCGAGTAGCCCCCTCCCGGTTCCCCCGAACTTTCGACCACACGCACACCGGGTAACTTCCCCTGGATCAGTCCCTGTACGCCGCCGCTTTGCCCGGGGTTGAAATCTTCGCTTTTAATGGTGGATACCGACCCCGTCAAGTCACTCCGTTTGACCGTTCCGTATCCGATAACCACGACCTCATCCAAGTCGCTAACCGACGTTTTTAAAACTACCTTGATGGTCGACCGACCATTGACCGCTACTTCCTGGGCATCGAATCCCATCAGCGAAAACTCCAGCACGGCCGCTTGATCCGGTACTTTTATCCGGTAGCTACCCGACTCGTCCGTAGAAGTAGCCAATGCAGTGCCTTTTAGCGCTATGGTCGTTCCCGGGAGTGGCACACCTTTTTCGTCAGTAACCGTCCCCGTAATCTCCCGTTCTTGGACCAGTGGCTTCCCGTCCGCAGCTCGCTGTTCCTTCCGTGAGATCAGCACCCGCTTGCCACGGATTCGGTAGTCCAAAGGTTGGCCATCAAAACAAAGGTCGAGGACTTCATTAAGCGAAGCACCGCGGACATCCAAACTGACCGGTTGCGCGGCCTTCAGATCATCAGTCAAAAACAGGAAATGATAGCCCGTCTGCCTGCGTAATTCGGCAAAGACTTCGCGGATCGGCGCATTGCTGACATCAATCGTTGCCTTTTGCGCGTAAACCGCAGCACCCGCCTGCGCCATGGCGGCCATAATCAAAACGATAGTTATTTTAAACATGATCAAAAGCTTAATAAGCTGATGATTAGCGAATATTTTGCACCCCAGTGCAATACAAAATATATACATTTGCAATACAGTTTTTAATTGCGATAATGATTAACAGATCCATTCGTAGTTAGCCTGTGTAGGCGATTCTGCCAAACCGGCCGGATGTGTTAGCAGCACTTCCGGCTTTTTGCCGTAGAGGATAAACGTTACACGATCATTTGAGCTGTACCTCCTTTCCGTCTCGTTCAAATTTTATCTGACCCACGGTCTCCAGATCGGCTAGTAGCTCGTCTACACCAGCTGTAATGGGAAAACTCCCACCGAACCGCTTAGCCGACACGTCTGCGCCGATCGTGACCCGTATGTCATACCAACGTGCTACACTCCGCATCACCGCCTGGATATCCATATCATCAAAAATGAAATAACCGCTCTTCCAAGCCAGCGCCTGTTCAACGCCGCCACGCCGTCTCTCGATTTCCCCGCTTTTTCCTACAATGGCTTGGTCGCCGGGCGATAACGCCGCCTCCCTTGCGCCCGACCGGACGGTCACACCACCTTCCACCAACGTGGTGGTCACCCCGTTGTCGGAAGCATAAGCCGAAACGTTAAACCGGGTTCCTGTTACGACGATCGAAGTTCCATTGGCTACCACCTCGAATGGACGTGTTTCATCTTTGGCGACCTCAAAATAAGCTTCGCCGTTGAGTTCCACGCTCCTTTTGCCTCCGGTAAAGATAACGGGATAAGTCAAGGTCGTAGCCGTGTTTACCCACACGTCCGTACCATCGGGCAATGTGAGCTGGAATTGCTTGCCATTAGGGATATGGATGGTATTCATGGGCTGCTTTCCATTAGCCGGTACCACTTCTCCCGATTCAGGGTGTGCATATACCAGTTTTCCCGCATCAAGTTTAATGATTTCTGACCCGCTTGCTACGCCAACTACCCCCCTATCGAGACTGTCCAAGCTGATCACCGAACCGTCGGCCAGTGTTAAGCGGACACCGTCGGCAGGGAAGGCCGATGTTTCCGTAATCCGAAGTGGTTTGTCAACAGGACCGGTAGTTCCATCACGGAAAAACCACCAACTACCAATGGCAACCGAGAGGGATACGGCGACTGGCCAATACCAATGCATATACCTTACCGACCTCCTAGAGCCAAACCGTCGCTCATCGATGGCTTGTTTGATCCGGATTCCCATTAACACCTTTTCTTCCTCACCGCTCCATTCCCAATCGCCCACGATGGGGTTATGAAGAACCAAATCCTCTAGAAACATACGCTCGTTTTCGGTACAGTCACCATCTGCGTAGCGACGCAATAGCGTTCTGAATGCCTCGTGTTTCATATGGGTTTATATTTGGTGCTGCACTAAAGAGAGTATAAAAACTAGCCCATTGGGGTATCCATTCGTTAAAAAAACTGCTAAATAATTGGTAATCAAAAAGAAAATTTAACAGAAATTATCGGACATGGTCAAAAGGAGGGGGTAAGGGATATACCCGTCATTCAGTTTCAGCCGCAGGTGTCTCAAAGATTTACTGATCTGTTTTTTTACGGTTTCATCGGATATGTTGAGTCGTTCGGCAATCTCTTTGTACGAGAGATGCTCCCTCCTACTCAATGTAAAGACCTCGCGCATCCGCTCCGGTAATTTATCAACCTCTACATCAATAAGTTGGGCCAATTCTTTTGTATGTATACTCGCCAACATATCTGTGTTGCCTCCACCAAAATGGTCCATAAGCCGCTGTTCAAATTGGGTACGCTTAAGTCGCTCGCGAAAACGTTTGAATGCGAGGTTACGGGCAATCACGAGTAGATAAGACCTTACCGACTTGAACTGACTCGCATCGAAATCACCTTCCCAAAACATGATAAACGTATCTTGTACCACATCGGCGACATCCTCTTCGTCAGGAAGAATACGCACGACATACCGGAACAACCGTTCCCAATGCGTATCATACAGCATCGAAAAAGAGGTTTCTCTTTCGGCACTAACATACGGGATACGGTATTTTCGGTTATATTTGGTTTTCATCAACGATGATGTGTTTATTAGCCAATCCGGTCAGCTCCACCAAACTTAGGTAAATTCCTGTTATATAAAAAAATAGTTACCTGAATTTCTTAATTACTTCAATAACCGTTAAACAGGGATGACCTACAGGGCTTCAAACGCTTCGGGAAACGTAAATCCGAACCGCTCGGCTGCAACGGGATTGTATACGCGTTTTCTCACCTTAAGCATTTCAACCCCCAAACCCTCGGTGGACTGCGTTTTTAAGTAGGTGGCCGCTTGCGCACCACTTTGGTATCCCCATTGGTAAATGTCAGCGCCAAAAGCGGCAACGGCCCCCCTGGCCACTAAGCCCGATTCGCTCGTGAACACCGGCACTCCCCTGTCATTGCAGTTTTTGAGAAGGGTTTCAAATGCCGCAAACACCGTATTGTCAGGATTGGCGAAAAAAGCATCGATGTTATTGGCCAGCAGCGCGCGGACGACCAGCTGTGCCTCCGCCGAACCGTTGAGCGGCAGGGCTTCCAGCTGTACATTCATGCGTTGCGCGAGCGCGGCAATGCGTTCATACGCCTCCATCGATTGCGGCTCGGATTGGTTGTAAATCATACCGACAGTCAATTTACCGTTCTTCGGCTTTACCGTTTCGGTAATGATCGCAAAGGACGTATCAATGTAATTCAGGTTTTCACCCGTACCGAACAGATTAGCAGGCGGGTTTCCGCTGGCATCCAATACACCCAGGATATCCGGCATCGCTGTTACCGTTTGAAAGACCGGTATATCCTTGCTTCGCTGCACCGCAGCCAGTGTAGCCAGCGTGGTACTGGTACCGATCAGTTCCACCTGCTGGCTATTCAGGTAACTCACAATCTGGTTGAGGGTTGCCGCATCGCCCTGCGCGTTCCGGTGAATAACCTCCAGCGTACCGTCCCCCTCCTGGTACCCGCTATCCCGCAAGGCATCTATAAATCCCTGCCGGGCTGCAGCGATCGTTGCATCCTCAAAAGCTTCCACAAAGCCTACGACGGGCGCACCGTCTTGCCGGTTGGATTGGCAAGACATCATCAATAATCCTAGAAATAATGCCCATACGGCATAACGGCTGTTCATCATCGTAGCAAACTTAGCCATTTGCCAAATAATTTCCCTTATCTTCAGCAAAAATCCGTAACCTTACTGCATGGCGTTCTGGCAGAAAAAATTAGTGCAACGACGACCTTTCAAGGTAGGGCTTGTCCTTTCGGGAGGGGGACTAAGAGGCATCGGTCACCTGGGAGCCATCAAAGCGCTGGAAGAGCACGGTATCCGACCTTCCGTCATTTCCGGATGCAGTGCCGGAGCCATCATCGGCGCATTCTATGCGGCGGGGTATACCATCGATGAACTGCTGGACATCGTACAGGGCAATGACTTGTTTCCTGCCACAAGTTTTCGCCTGCGCATACCAGGTTTTATCGATACGCGGTTCCTGATGCGTTTGATGCAAACACACCTGCCCGATAACACCTTCGAGTCCTTGAAGATCCCACTATATGTCGCTGCCACCAATCTGATCACTGGCAAAACTGCCTACCTCCACACCGGCCCGTTAGATAATGCGCTGCTCGCTTCATCCAGTATTCCGCTGATGTTTCCGGCGGTACACCGCGATGATACGGTCTATTACGATGGCGGTGTGCTGGACAACTTGCCCGTGCAACCATTATTGGGTCAATGCGATCAACTGATCGGCGTGCACGTCAACGCACTGGACCACGTGGCATCGGAACAGTTGACCCCCACTAAGACGCTCGACCGCATCATCCACCTCGCCCTTGGTCAATCCGTGGCCCATAACGCGGCCAAATGTGATCTGTTTTTTGAGCCGCCTAACATGCTCCAATTCGGCGCGTTCGGCAAAAAAGACCTGCTGAATATCTATGAGCATGTATATGCGCACGCGTCCCGGCAGCTGGCAGGCAGCTGACAGTCCAAAATAATGTACCTTTGCCGATGGACATAATTGCGATGCTATGATAGCTCAACTATTCGGTACGATTTTCGGGGCCACCGCCGTGATTTTAGGTGCATTCGGGGCCCACGCCCTCAAGAAGAAGTTCACACCAGAACAACAGGACAGCTTCGAAACCGGTGTGCGCTATCAGTTTTACCATGCGCTGGTCCTGCTTTTCGCCGGCTTCGCCCAGTCGGCCGGTTTAATCGAACCGGGTGCATATGTGTGGTTATTCATCAGCGGCACTATTCTATTTTCGTTCAGCATCTATGGATTGTGCTTGAGCGGTGCCTTCGGCACCAAATGGCGTTTCCTCGGACCGGTGACCCCATTGGGAGGGCTGTTGCTGGTGGCGGGGTGGGTAGTGTTGTTGGTGGAGATGTTGGAGGAATAAAATTCCACTTATACCATCATCATACCATCCTTTATATATGTAATTTCAATCCCTCGATGTACTTGAAATGCTTTAAATTCAACGTGTACAGATTGGCCCCTTTAATTATAGCAGTGGCTGCGATAAACGCATCAGGTACATCTAAGTGATGGCTCAACGTATATTTTTCAATCAGGCGAATCGCAAATTCGGATATTTCATTATCGGCATGCATGATTTTTATGCTATTCAACGACCGCTTTATTTTGGCGAGTTCGTGTCGATCGCGCGCGCCAAACAAAAACTCTCCGGCACTAATGGCGCTGACGACTATTTTGTTCGCACCTATTTTGCTGAGCTTTTCCACGATTATGCTATTGTTTTTGGACAGCTCAATCAAAATGTTAGTATCGCATAATACTAATGCTTCCCCGGCCATGCTTTCGCCCTTAGTTCTTCCGCGGAGATGTCACGCCCTTCCCACATGCCTGCCAAAGCAAAAAAATCATCTTCATTGCGCTTCACGTTTCTTTTCTCTTTAGTGGGTGATGTATCTTGCAAGACCTCAACAAAGTCCAAATCCTTAAGAAAAGAAAGGAGATGGTTCAGTTTTTTTTTGTTTTTTATCTTCAGCGTGATGGTATCCATAATTAAAAATTAAATATCAATATCGCGTGCCTCGGAAATGATAATATATTCTTTCGTATATTCCGTTGCCATTTAAATTCACTACCTCAAAGGTAGCAAATATTTGGCTTTTCCAACACGGTTCTCCGATACATATAGTCATTTTACGCACGATCGCGATTATCATCTTTCACGCCATCAATCCTTTCAATATCCCCACACTTTCCTCCAGCGCATCCTTGGTGGACGACGCAAATCCGAGCCGGATGGCGTGTTCGTCATAAGATGGATAACGGTGTGGCGCTCCATCTGAAATGTACAGTCCCTTTCTTCGGGCATCAACAGCGAGTTTAGCGAGGTCGATGCGCCTGTCGAACTGCGCCCACAGGCTCAAGCCACCTTCTGGAATGGTAAACTGCACCTTACCATCCAACTCCTCAGCCAGCAAGCCGGAGAAATAGTCCCTTCGTTCGCGGTACACGGCCATGGCCTTCCTGAGACTGCGCTGTATGCTCCCGTCATCAAGCAATTCAGCCATCGCTCGTTCCAGGATGTGGTCGCCCTGCCGGTCCAGCACAGTCCTCATCAGAGACAGCCGGGAGACTACGTTTTCCGAAGCGACCAGGTATCCCAAACGGAATGCAGGTGAAAATGTTTTGCTGAATGAGCCGCAATAGATAACCATACCCTGGTCATCTGCGCTGGCCAGCGGCAGGAGTGGCTTATGTTTATAGTGGAAATCATAATCGTAATCATCCTCGAAGATGATGAAGCCATATTTACCAGCCAAGTACAGCAATTCCAACCGCCGGTCCATCGGCAGGGACACCGTCGTCGGGTAGTGATGGTGCGGGGTTACATACACCATCCGGATCTTTGTGGTACGGCACAGCCGCTCCAATGCATTCACTTGTATCCCGAATTGATCAACCGGAATGCTTAACAGCCGTGCTTCCGCGTGCTGGAAATTGGCCTCCGCCCGCCGCCAACCGGGCACACCTGCGGCAACCACGTCGCCCCGCTGGATGAGTCCATTACAGACCAGATTGATGCCCATAACCGTTCCCCGCACCGAAAGGACATTCCGCTCGGTAATGTTCAGTCCCCGCGTTAGGCGGAGGTATCGGGCCAGTGCTTCCAGAAACGGTGCACACCCTTCGGCATGGCCATAACTGCCGAACCGCTCATATGGATTACCCCGCGCCAGTTGCGCGCGATACGCCCGGTACAGTTCCTTCAACGGAGCCAATGAAGGGTCTGGAAAACCATCGTCAAGGTGCAGCCTGGTGGTCACGGGGTTTACGCTTGGACGGAGGTAATCGGCCGGCCAGATTTCGAAGCCCGCAGTGCGCCCGGCATCACGGGTAGCTTGAACTTCCCTCAGTCGCTGCGGCCGGGATTCGGGGAGGTTGACCGCCACAAAGGTGCCTTTACCCCTATGGCTTTCCAACCACCCTTGCATCTCCAACTCCTGGAATGCTTTCGTAATGGTCAACCGGTTCAGCCGTAGGATGCCAGCTAGTTCGCGGGAACTGGGCAATCGGGCTCCGGGCGGTATCCGGCCACGCTTAATGAGTAAAATAGTGGCTTCCGCCAATTGAAGGTATACTGCCTTGCCGGACTGAGATCGGAGTGTAATCTCCGAAAATAGGAAGTGCAAAATTGGACTATCCATTTTATCGATATTGGATGATAAAGATAGTCCAATTGCTTAGTAGTTTTGCATGAACGAATAACAATTTTCAAACTCATGTACATCCCCAAATATTTCCAACTCGGCAACGAAGCAGAAAAAATCACCTTCATGCGGCGCTATCCATTCGCAAGACGGCTGCAGAACGGGCGCGCATTGTGGAGCAACTGGGGCCGAGCTCAGCCGGGGTTGAACGTGACCTCGCCGCATATATCAAGAGACTTTGGCATGAACGAATACCTACAACAACAGACAGCCGACTTCCCGTTCCCCCCGCAGCTGGAAAACGACCGCGCTATCCTCCTGCCCTTGCAGGAAGCCGATTTCGATGCGTTGTACACCATAGCGTCCGATTGGAAAGTGTGGGAACAGCATCCGCAGTCCGACCGCTGGAAGGAAGGCATATTCCGCGTATTTTTTGACGGTGCGATGCGCAGCAAAGGCGCTTTTAAAATCGTCGACAAGGACACCGGCATGGTGGCCGGCAGCACGAGGTTCTACCATGGCGGAGCCGACCAGCAGGATATCCTCATCGGTTACACCTTCTATGCAACCCGGTATTGGGGTACAGGACTGAATCCTGCTGTAAAAAAGCTGATGCTCGATTACGCCTTTCAATTTGTGCGCATTGTACACCTACATGTCGGTGCCACCAATTACCGCTCGCAAAAAGCTGTTGAAAAGCTCGGTGCCCGGAAAATAGCCGAGACCCCCGATTTCGTATATGAAATCAGGCAGGAAGATCACCAATGTTAGCAAAGGAATACTATTATCTTTGCACTCATGGACATTTTCCCCACCCGCTACTCCCTGCTTGCCGCCTCCGCCCTGAACAGATACCTACAAGAACGCTATGGATTCACCGATTCCAACTGCCGCTTGTTAATCCACAATGTCAGTGACACCTATCTGATCGAAAGTACCAACACTCGGTATATCTTCAAAATCTACCGGGATGTGCACCGGAAAATGGAGGAGATCAACGGTGAAGTGGAATTGCTGAACATCCTGCATGCTGGTGGAGCGTCGATAAGCTATCCGCTAGCGGATAAAAAAGGGAAGTATTTACAGGCTTTCCAAGCGGCGGAAGGTATCCGTTATGGCGTGTTATTCACTTACGCGCCCGGCCAGGTCTGTCCCGTCATGAGCGACGAACAATTGATCGAAGTGGGGCATGGAATGGCCGATATTCACCACCTAACGGCAGGATTGCAGTTGGCTCACCGCAGACAGCCGCTGGATATGGAGGCACTCGTAGACGCCCCGTTGCGTGTCATCAAACCTGCATTCGATGATGGACTGGAAGCCGAATACGATTATTTGCAGGAAGTCGCTACCGGGGTAAAGGAGCGATTGCTGTCTTTTGATCTGCACACCTTCAGCCACGGATATTGCCATTATGATTTTCTGCCGAAAAATTTCCACGTTGACGCCACCGGAAAGGTCACGTTTTTTGATTTTGACTTTGCCGGCGAAGGTTATCTCGTGAATGACCTGGCGTCTTTCTATGTCCACTTTTTCTTGGATGTGCTCCATAAGAAGATGACGCAGCCGGAAGCAGACCGCCAATTCGCGGTGTTTATAAAAGGTTACCGTGAACGGCGGCCGGTAAGCGAGGCCGAATTGGCCTCCATCCCCTATTGGGGGTACCTCTTCTGGCTGTTTTACTTCCGTTTCCACTATGAAAATTTCGAGGACTGGTCAAATCTCTTCTTCACACCCGCATTCATCAAAGCCAGAGTAGGCTGGATGAAGACGTGGGAGGAGTGGTATTTGCGTTGCATTCGAGATTGACACCCTTTTTTCATTTTTCTCTTGACAATAAAAAAAATTGGTGTACATTTGGCTCGTCAAACAAAAAGATGTTAACACCGCACAACGCATATCGATTTTTTGGTTTCTTTTACTTTAGCAGTAAGGGCCGGGATTAATATGCATTGATAACGAAAGATATAAATGTAAAAAGTCCCGGCCAGAAAAGCCGGGACTTTTTTATTGTCCCATTTAAGTGATATATGAGCATAAAAGTAGCCATACAAGGCGTTAAGGGTTCGTTCCACGAGGAAGCGGCCTATAAGTATTTCGGTGAGGACATCGAGACGGTCGAATGCGAATCATTCAAGAAAACATGCGAACTGTTGAAACATGGCAAGGTAACCTATATCGCCATGGCGATTGAAAATTCCATTGCGGGCAGCCTGCTCCCCAATTACAATTTGCTTCGTGACTATCGCTTTCCCATTGTGGGGGAAGTCTACCTCCATATCAAGCTGCATTTGATGGCGCTGCCGGGTGTAGCGTTCCAGGATATCAGGTTTGTCGAATCTCACCCCATTGCCTTGCAGCAATGCAATGACTACCTGGAGGAAAACCCCCAGCTTAAGGTCTCCGAAGCGGAAGATACTGCGGGCAGTGCGCGCAAAGTGAGCGAGCAGCAGCTCAAAGACACGGCTGCTATCGCTCCGCAATTGGCAGCTAAATTATATGGCCTCGAAATCCTCGAACGGCGCATCGAGACCAATAAGAAAAACTATACACGCTTTCTCATCTTGGCTAGCAAGCCCGAAGAAACGGATAAGGTAAACAAGGCCTCGCTTTCTTTTCAAACCGGTAACGGGGTAGGCTCACTCTCCACGGTATTGCACTGTTTTGCCGAGCAGCACATCAACCTCAGCAAGATACAGTCCATGCCCGTGCTGGGCAAGCGAAATGAATACGACTTCTATGTAGACGTGGAATGGAAGAATCAGAAGGATTATGATGCCGCCATCCGCCAAGTACTGAAATATACCAGCAATTTCAACATCATGGGGGAATATGTGAAGAATGATAAGGTGTAGCAGTGATGGGTGGTCAGCGGTGAGTGGTCGGTGCACACGTCACAGACCGCCGGTCACCAACCACCGATCACTAATCACAGATCACTAAAAATAATAGACAATTAACAAATAAAACAATGAAACAGACATTAGACATCGTTCCCTTGAAATCATGGTTCGACACGGGCGAAGCGCCCCTGATCATCGCAGGACCGTGCAGTGCGGAAACGGAAGAACAGGTATTGGCTACAGCGCACCTGCTGGCCAATACGGGCAAGGTAAATGTATTGCGCGCGGGCATCTGGAAGCCGCGTACACGTCCGGGCGAATTTGAGGGCATCGGCAGCATCGGCCTTCAATGGCTGCGCCGTGCGAAGGAAGAAACCGGCCTGCCCATCACCACGGAGGTGGCCACCGCCAAGCACGTGGAAGAAGCATTGGCTGCGGGGGTAGACATCCTGTGGATCGGTGCCCGCTCTACGGCCAACCCCTTTACCGTGCAGGAAATTGCTGATGCGCTGAAAGGTGTGGATGTACCCGTGCTCATCAAAAACCCGGTGAATCCCGACTTATCCCTGTGGCTTGGTGCGCTGGAGCGCGTAAATCGCGCAGGTATCAAGAAGCTGGCGGCCATACACCGGGGCTTCTCCTCATACGAGAAGACGGCATTCCGCAATGAGCCGATGTGGGATATCGCCATCCAATTAAAGACGATGGTGCCTGACCTCCCGGTGATCAACGACCCGAGCCATATCTGTGGCAACCGCGAGCTTCTTCCATACATTGCGCAAAAAGCGTTCGATATGGACATGCAGGGCCTGATCGTGGAGTCGCATATCGATCCGTCCGTGGCGTGGACTGATGCCAAACAGCAGGTAACACCGCAGGCGTTGGCCGATATGCTCGGAAACATGACCTACCGCCACGCGAAATCGGATGATCCGGTCTTTGAAGATAAACTGGCGCAGCTGCGTACAGATATCGATAAATTGGACGACCAAATCATCAAAATACTGAGCGACCGGATGAAAATCGTGGAAAAGATCGGCGAATACAAGCGCGACAACAACGTGACCATCTTGCAGGTGAGCCGTTGGGATGAAATCATCCATAAACGCAGCAATGTGGCCCAGGCGCTGAAACTCGACAAAGAGTTTACGGTGAAATTGTTGGAGCTGATCCACAACGAGTCCATTCGCAAGCAGAATGAGATCATGAACACCAAACCGGTAACCGAGGCGTAATGGGAAATCACGCTGTCAGACTTGTTCATCCGTCGAAAGCTATTGGGGGAACCGTACAACTTACGGGGTCCAAAAGCGAAAGTAACCGGGCACTGATCATTCAGGCGCTTAGCGAAGGACGTGTCAACATCGAAAACCTGTCTTCGGCAGCCGATACGGTAATGCTCCGGCAGGCAATCGCCGATGCGGCGGGAAACACAGCATCCCGAGCGGACACCGAAATACCGGTCGATATCGGTCCCGCCGGCACCGCCATGCGGTTTTTGACTGCATACCTCGCTACCCGCCCTGGCCGATACCACCTCACCGGTAGCGAACGGATGAAACAGCGCCCCATCGGCATCCTTGTTGATGCCCTCCGCACCCTAGGAGCTGACATCACCTACGCTGGAGCGGCGGGGTACCCACCGCTGGCTATCCGGGGTGGATTTGCCCAGCAAACACCGAGGGTCAAGGTGCAGGGCAATGTGAGCAGTCAATACCTATCGGCATTGCTGCTCATTGCCCATTCGCTCCCGCTGGGACTGGAGTTGCAGATCGAGGGTGAGCTCACTTCGCGCCCTTACCTCACGATGACGCTCAACATGCTGGCCGAAGCGGGAATCAAACACCAATGGAATGGGGACACCATCTCCGTCGTCCCGCAGCAGCTGAACACCTGTACGCTGACCGTTGAGCCCGATTGGAGCGCTGCCTCCTACTGGTATGCAATGGCCGCGTTGGCGGAAGAGGCCAACCTGTTCCTGCCCAACCTGAAACGCAATAGCCTACAGGGCGATATCGCCATCGTGGAGATCATGTCGCACTTCGGGGTGGCATCTTCCTTTGAAAACGGCGGACTGCGCATCCAAAAAGCGGCAATGGACCAACCTTCGGCGAAAACGCTGTTTGATTTCAAGGAGTGCCCGGATCTGGCCCAAACGGTGATGGTCTGCGCAGCGGCGTTGAAACGCGACCTGTCCTTCACTGGGTTGCATACCCTGCGGATCAAGGAGACAGACCGCATTGCGGCCCTGCAAAACGAACTCAGCAAATTCGGGGTAGCGCTGGTAGCGGAAGGAGAAGTCTGCCACCTGCATACAGCGGGATGGAAGCAACCTGAGCAGGTGACTATTGATACGTACGAAGACCACCGGATGGCCATGGCCTTTGCCCCGCTTGCATTGGTGGTTGAACAGGTACAGATCAACGAACCGCTCGTGGTCGAAAAATCGTACCCCGATTTCTGGAATCATTTGAAACAACAGGGATTTGTTATATCTTAGCCGCGGGTCGGGAAGACCGAAAATTAGAAAACCCGGGGACCAAAAGTCTAATGTCTGTTGTCTAATGTCTGTTGTCTAATGTCTGTTGTCTAATGTCTAATGTCTAAAAAAGAATGGCAGGAAACTCATTCGGAGATATCTTTCGCATCACTACCTTCGGTGAGTCGCATGGGGAAGCAATTGGTGTGATCATCGACGGCTGTCCGCCCAATATCGCGGTGGATGCATCATTTATCCAGTCCGAATTGGATAAACGCCGTCCGGGACAATCGAAGATCACCACCCAGCGAAAAGAAAGCGACACTGCTCAAATACTCTCCGGCGTGTTTGAAGGCAAGACCACGGGTACGCCCCTTGCCATGGTGATTCCCAACGAAGACCAACGTTCGAAGGACTACTCCCACATCAAAGACAAATACCGGCCTTCTCATGCCGATTATACCTACCAAATGAAGTATGGCATCCGCGATTATCGCGGCGGCGGGCGCTCTTCGGCACGGGAGACGGCTGCTCGCGTGGCGGCAGGTGCTGTGGCCAAAAGCCTCCTCGCACAATCGGGTATCCGGATTTTCGCGCACGTCTCCGGTGTCGGAAAAATCGAGGCGCCTAACCTGGTGTCCCATGATATCGACGAACTCACTGCCATCCGCGAAGGCAACATCGTGCGGTGCGCCGATCCGGCGACGGCCAACGAGATGATTGCCTTTATCGATGCCATACGCAAGGCGGGCGATACGGTCGGCGGGCGCATCAGCGCCGTGATCCAGCACGTCCCCGTGGGTTTGGGTGAGCCTGTATTTGACAAGCTACATGCGGATCTGGCAAAAGCCATGATGAGCATCAATGCCGTGCATGGCTTTGAATATGGCTCGGGATTCGCGGGTTCGGAAATGCAGGGGTCGGAGCACAATGATGCCTTTGTCAATCCCGAAGACGACCCTGCAAAACTCCAAACATTGACCAATTTCTCGGGAGGTATCCAAGGCGGCATTTCCAATGGGATGGAAATCACATTCCGTGTGGCATTCAAACCCGTGGCCACCCTGATGCGCTCCCAACAAACGATTAACCAATCCGGCGAAGCGACGGAAATCAGCGGCAAAGGCAGGCATGATCCCTGCGTGGTGCCCCGCGCCGTCATCATCGTAGAGGCGATGGCCGCGCTGGTCATTGCCGATCACCTGCTCAAAAACCGAACGTATGATACACAATAACCCGCTCGTAATTGCCTCTGACATCGGCGGCACCCATATCACGGCAGCCCTGGTAGACACCACGCTGTGGCAAGTGGTCACGGAATCGATCGCCCGGCACCATGTCGACTCGCATGCAGATGCTAAATCGATTTTGTCTGCGTGGGCCGCTCCCTTTAGCACCGTGATCAGCAACCATCCGGAGATCGCTGCGCCCCTCATCGGTATCGCCATGCCCGGACCGTTTGACTACGAAAAAGGCATCTCGCGTATGCGTGACCAAGATAAGTACGACAACCTGTATGGGATGGATATCCGCCGTGAACTGTCTGATCGGACGGGTGTGGATGGCCCACAGATCCGTTTCATCAATGATGCGGCGGCATTCCTGCAAGGAGAGGTTTTCGCTGGCAAGCATAACGGGCATGCCAAAATGCTCGGCATTACCTTGGGTACGGGATTGGGTAGCGCCATCTGGGAAAAAGGAAGCAACGCCGTAGATGCCGACCTGTGGAAAACGCCGTACCTCGAAAGCAACATGGAAGAACACCTGGTGACCCGGTGGTTTGTCCGCAAAACGGCGCAACATGGTGTAACAGTAACCGGGCTACGTGAACTCCTCCAACTGCGCGGACAGCATGCCTTTGTGGAAGACATATTGGCCGAATACAGCCATCATCTATTGCAGTTCATTACTTTTTTCAGCGAAAAGGAGAAAACCGATAAGTTCATCATCGGGGGCAACATCTCCAGGGCTTGGGATATCTTCCGCGGGTTCAATGCCGGATCATTCGACCGCTTTGATATCCACATCAGTCAATTGGGGGAATATGCGGCGTTGATCGGAGCCGCGGCGATTTTTGACTAGAACAGTGCCGGATAGGTCTTTGGATTAGCTTCATGCATCATGGCATACACGGTTTCAATGACATCGTCTGCAGCCGGTTTGGAGAAGTAATCGCCATCTGTGCCATATGGCGGGCGATGCGCTTTGGCCGCCAACGTACGGGGTTGCCCATCCAAGTCGTAGTATCCGTTTTGAACTTCCAGTATCTGCTGCATGATAAACGCCGAAGCACCGCCCGGCACATCCTCATCAACCACCAACAGTTTATTGGTCTTACGCAATGATTGGGCGCATACGTGTTCTTCATCAAACGGCTGCAATGTTTGGGGATCTACGATTTCAACGGAGATGCCCAGTTTTTCCAGTTCGCCAGCCGCTTCTTGTACGACACGCAGCGTAGAGCCATAGGATACGATCGTTACATCCCTGCCCGCCCTGACGATTTCAGCCTTTCCCAACGGCACCGTAAACTCCCCGACATTCGCCGGCATGCGTTCTTTCAGCCGGTATCCATTCAAACATTCGATCACCAAGGCAGGCTCATCCGTTCGGAGCAAGGTATTATACATGCCCGCCGCTTGGGTCATGTTGCGGGGTACGCATACGTGTATGCCCCGCAGCGAACCCAGGATCATGCTCATCGGCGATCCGGAATGCCAGATCCCCTCCAAGCGATGGCCACGCGTACGAATGATTAGCGGCGCCTTTTGCCCGGCTTTGGTACGGTAGCTGAGGCTTGCTAAGTCATCGGTCAATACCGTGAGGCCGTATACCAGGTAATCCAGGTATTGGATTTCGGCGATGGGACGCAAGCCACGCATGGCAAGTCCAACCCCCTGCCCGATAATGGCCGACTCCCGGATACCGGTATCGAAAATGCGGTGTTCACCATATTTGGCCTGTAAGCCGGCAAATCCTTGATTGACGTCTCCGATCTTCCCCACATCTTCGCCAAAAGCCACCAATCGCACATCCCGACTAAAATTAGCGTCGAAACAGGCATTGAGCACCTCCCTGCCATCGACCATTTTACTATCCGAATGATACTCCGCCGAGACGACAGGCAAGTGCTTGGGCGATTCGACGGTGTCAGAAAACAAATGGGAATTATACCGGTCTCGATTGATCTGCTGTTTCTGCTCATACCAAGCCAATAACGCAGATTTCTCCGTGCTTTCTGTCCCGCGCAACAACCGAATAACCCGCCGTACCGTGCTGTATACTTCGCGGAGTGACGGCTCGGCAAGCGATTTTAATTCGTTGAGCAATAGCAGCACCGTTTCGTCGGTGATGGGCGCCAATAGCGCCATGGCCTCGTCTACTTCTTTTTTTAGGGTTTTATTATAGTCGGCCCATGCCCGCCGCTGCTCGGCGCGCACAGCCTCTTTTGCCCGCTGTTCAATAGCAGCCAGTTCATCTTCTGTCGCGATGCCCGATTCAATCATCCAAGCCCGCATCTTCGTGACGCAATCGTGCTCCTGTTCCCACGCCAGCCGTTCCTTGGGCTTATAACGTTCATGCGAACCGGATGAGGAGTGTCCCTGTGGTTGGGTCATCTCCGTCACGTGGATGAGCACCGGTATATGCTGCTCCCTGCTGATCTTTACAGCACGCTCGTAGGTTTCGCATAGTCCCGGGTAATCCCAGCCCTT
This sequence comes from Parapedobacter brassicae, assembly GCF_051400755.1. Classification (NCBI taxonomy): domain Bacteria; kingdom Pseudomonadati; phylum Bacteroidota; class Sphingobacteriia; order Sphingobacteriales; family Sphingobacteriaceae; genus Parapedobacter; species Parapedobacter brassicae. Next base: position 268,425 of record NZ_JBLFFL010000002.1, on the reverse strand, counting down.
CACTTTGAAAATCTCGAATCCTTCTCCATTTTCATCCCGTTGGAATCCTTTGAGCACTTCGGAAATATCCGCCTTGGTCGTCTGCACCTCGTTGGATACGGAGATTCCGTACCCGTCATCCCATATGGAAATGACCGTTGGAATCTGCCGGACACCCGCTGCATTCACCGCCTCAAAAAATACGCCTTCGGAGGTCGACGCATTGCCCACCGTACCAAAAGCCACTTCGTTGCCGTTGTTAGAGAAATTGCTCATTCCCGCCAGCTCAGGATTGCTCCGGTACAGCTTGGAGGCCAACCCAAACCCCAGCAGTCGCGGCATCTGTCCGCCTGTAGTGGAAATATCCGAAGCGGCATTCTTCATCAAGGTCTGGTCCAGCCACCTCCCTTCGGGTGTAAGCATCCGTGTGGCAAAATGGCTATTCATCTGTCGGCCAGCCGATGATGGATCCGCATCCACATCCGGATGTGCATATAACTGCGAAAAAAACTGATAAACGGATATGATACCCGCTGCAAACATAAACGTTTGATCACGGTAGTAACCCGAACGCCAATCACCAAGCTGGAATACCTTGGCCATGGCAATTTGCGCCAACTCCTTGCCATCGCCGAAAACACCGAATTTTGCCTTACCCGTCAGCACTTCTTTGCGACCTAACAAGCTCACAAACCTGCTTGCTACCGCAACGCGGTAGTCTTCGATGACAATCGCTTTGAAATCGTCAAAACTAAGTTTGTGAGTGGGTTGTTCGCTTTTAACATCGGTATTAGACATCATCTGAATTGCGTTTGCTCCAAAAGTAGGAAAAATATATTATCCGAATATAATTTGTTCCCTTAACACTCCAATGACACATTTATATCGGATCATATCCCATTACGCTCATACATATTTTGTTTAAAAAGGTTTGGCAAAATTGGCCGTTTATGATGGATTTCGTACTAAACCACTCTTTATAACGATACGTTATAACGATACGGACGAAATCCAACTTTTAAGTATAACGCAAATGAACAAAAAAAATTACACTTGACCACCAGAATGGCTGTGGTTTGACCACCGCTTTTTCCAAATCTAAAAAGTTTTAAGCATCTTCGCTAAACCTTTTGAAAGGTATACCTGTTTATCGTACAAGGATAACTATATTTACATCTGAAGCATTGAATAGATTTGGCAGGATAGCGGTTAAGACACTCCTTTGGATTATCGGGAGCATCATTGGCTTAGTATTAACTGTCTTCATTTTAATACGTATCCCTGCCGTCCAGAACTACATCGTCCAGCAGATCACGTCATACCTCGAAAACAAAATCAAAACCCCTGTACGCATTGCACACGTGAGCCTGGATCTACCGAAAATGCTGGTGCTTGAGGGTGTGTATTTCGAAGACCAATCGCAAGATACCCTCCTGGCTGGCGAAAAATTGCGGGTAGACATCAGCATGTTGAAACTGCTACGGAATACCGTAGAGATCAGCCAAATCGACTTGGAGGGCATTACCGCAAAAATCAACCGGAAGCTACCGGATGGCGCATTCAATTTCGACTACATCATCAACGCTTTTGTAGGCGAACAGACGGAATCTGCACAACCGGACAGCAGCGCTCCTATGAAATTCAATATCGACAAGGTGATCCTCAACCGTATACGGCTCCGCTACAACGACGAAGTGATCGGCATGGCCGCGGCGGTCGACCTCAATCACCTCGACACCCGCATTGAAACGTTCGACCTAGAGGGCAACATGCATTTTGGTATACCCCGGATCAATGTTGACGGATTGCAAGGGTCGGTAAGGCAATGGGCGGTGGCCCAGCCGGAGGAGACGCCGGATGCCGCTGATTTCGGCATTGTGGATACCGCTGCTACCTCGCTGCTTCCGGAGCTGGATTTCGAAACATTCAACCTTGCTCATATTGATATTGCTTACATCGATGAGGCCGGTGCAATGGATACCCGGTTTCGGATAAGCAAACTATTGGCTAGACTCAATAAACTGGACCTCAATGGCGAATTTGTCGACATCCGTGAGATTGACCTGGATCGTGCGGATGCTCGCGTTTTCTTCGGACAGACGGAGGCGTCTCCTGCCAGCGCGGCGGATACGGCTGCTGCCGAACCCATCAATTGGCGGGTAAATGCGGCGGCGATCCGGATAGCCAACACGAATGTAGCCTTTGAAGATGCCAACCAGCCCCGCATGGAAAAAGGCTTCGATTACGGCAACATCGGCATTACCGGCCTACAGGGCGAATTGACCGCGCTGCGGTATTCGGCCGATACCATTAGCGGACGCGTTGAGGGACTCAAGGCGCGCGATCACAGCGGTTTTGTATTGAACCGCCTACAGGCGGACTTTAGTTATACGAACCAGGGGGTTGAATTGGATGACCTGTACGCAGAAACACCCAATACCCGCATCCGCGATTACCTTAAGATCACCTACCCCTCGCTGGAAACCCTCACCGAACAGCTTGGCAGCATCGAAGTAGCCGCCGATATCAAGGAGAGTCACCTCGGCATGGAGGACGTGCTGTATTTTGTGCCCGACCTGGATACGATGGAGGTCATGAAGCCTCTGTGGCCACATACATTTTATATCAATACCGAAATTCACGGCCGATTGGATGACCTCCAAATCCCCAGCCTGGAGTTGAGTATGCTTGACAAGACCCGCATTGCCGGCAGCGCCCATATCAAGGGCTTGCCGGACATCGATCGGTTGGATATTGACCTCGATTTACAGGAATTGGTGACGGGGAAAGCTGATTTGGACCGACTGATTGCGCCGAGTCTCTTGCCGGACAGTCTCACCTTTCCAGCCGATATCCGGCTTGCGGGCACCTTTAATGGCGGACTGAACGGCTTCCGGACTGATATGAAACTCGCCACCACTATGGGCAGTGCTACCGTGGATGCCGACTACCGGGCCACTGCCCGGGATACGGTCTATGATGCGCAGGTGAGCATCATGGATATCGATATCGGGCAATTGATGAACATGGACTCGGTGCTGGGCAAGGTATCATTCGCTGCACATGCCAAAGGCAGGGGCCTTGACCCCGCAACGGCTGTTGCAGATATCCAAGCAAACCTGATCAGCCTAGAGGCCATGGGATACGCATATACGGACATCGGGATGGACGTCGTTGCCAAAGGCGGGGATATCACCGCCTCAGTAACCAGCGACGATGCCAATATCGACTTTGACCTCCAGGCGCATGCCAACCTACAGGGCCAGTACCCGAAGGTAAACCTCGACCTGATGATGGACAGCATCAACCTCAAGAACCTCGGTCTTTTGGATGATGAATTCCGCTACCATGGCCGACTCGTGGCTGACTTCGAGACAGCGGACATCGATTATTTAAACGGAACCATCGATATCATGAACTCATCCATTGCCTACAATGATGAGCGCTATATGCTCGATACCGTCAGGCTGCGGGCGGTGGCGCAGGATTCTTCTAATATGCTGCAATTGCAGTCTGAATTTTTGAATGCCCACCTCGTCGGCAACTACAAACTCAGCGAACTGCCTGCTTCCATGCAGGACATCATTTCCGTATACTACCAGCCGGATTCGGTGGCGCCCAAATTTGAATATTCCCCACAGCAGTTTGATTTCAGTGCGCAGTTTACCCGCTCCCGCTTTATCCAGGGACTGGTACCCGACCTGACGGAAATGGAAGACGTCACGCTGGATGCCTCATTCAACAGTGACGACAAGATGCTGCTGGCTAAGGTCACCGCTCCGCGGATCGTATATGCGGGCACCACTATTGACACCGTAGGGTTGGACATCAATACCGTTGACAGTACCCTGTATTATTCCGCGCTCATCAACCGCGTCGGCGTGAGCAACATAGAATTGACCAACACCCTGGTCAGCGGCACCGTACAGCATAATCAAGTGGATTTTGGGGTGTGGATCAAAGACAGCGCCGATAAGGAACGCTACCACCTGGGCATGGGGCTGCATGTAGATGCGGGCAATTTCGTGTTCAGGCTATTGGAAGATGGATTGATGCTCAATTATGACCAGTGGGAGGTCGACCCGCAAAACGCCATTTCATTCGGCAAGGACGGGCTTCGCACGAATCAATTTGTGCTGAGCAACGAAGGGCAGGAAATGTCCCTGCAATCGCAGGATTCCTCCCTGAATTCACCAATCGACATCCGTTTCAACAATTTCAGGATCGAGACCTTCAGTAAGATGCTCGAAAGCGAGTTATTCGACATGGGCGGCGGCATTAACGGCTCGGCGACGGTCTCCCGGCTCGAATCCTCCCCGGTATTTGTATCAGACATCGCCATAGACCGCTTTTATTTCGGCAATGATACCGTCGGGGATATCAGCCTCAAGGTCAATAATGAGCGTGAAAACGTCTATGCTGCGGATATTGGCATTACGGGCAACGGCAACAATGTAAAACTGACTGGCGATTTTATCAGTCCGCCTGAAGGCGATGCGCAATTGGACTTCGTGCTGGATGTACAGCCCCTATCCATGCATACACTGGAAGCCTTCAGCTTGGGGTATCTGCAAAATACCTCCGGCGCGATCAACGGAAAACTCCTGATTACGGGCTCGCCCGATCAACCCCGTATCAACGGTGCACTCGACTTTGATCAGGCAAGTCTCAACGTGGCGATGCTGAATGCTACGTTTAACATTGATGGGCAAAGCATCAACTTCAATGACAATGGACTGCGTTTCAACCGTTTCGAGCTTCAGGACAGCAAAGGCAATACCGCGGTATTGAATGGCACGGTCAATACCAAGACCTATACGGACTACGCGTTTGCGCTCAACTTAGTGGCTAACGATTTCCAGGTACTCAATTCTACTCAGCAAGACAATGACCTGTACTACGGGCAACTCTTCTTTTCCAGCAACCTGCGCATAAGGGGCGATATGGACAACCCCATCGTCAGCGGGACGCTGCGTGTGGATGAAGGGACAAACGTCTTTTTTGTGATGCCCAACGACGACCCCGGAATGGTAGACCGTGAGGGCATTGTCCGGTTTGTCGATCGAAGCGATACCACAAGCGCTAATATATTTGCCAAAGTGGATTCCCTCAAGCATACGGAACTGAGCGGGATCAATGCATCGGTGGATATCGCTACCGACAATGAAGCCATCTTTACCATCGTGATGGACCCCGGGACGCAGGATGCGCTAACCGTGCAGGGAGAAGCCGAACTAAATGCAGGCATCAACCCCAGCGGTGACATTACCCTAAACGGCACCTACACGGTAGACCGGGGGAGTTACTCTTTTTCGTTCGGTCCGGTAAAACGCCTATTCCAGTTCAGGCAGGGCAGTACGCTCACGTGGTCGGGCGATCCGTTGGATGCGCGCATGGCCATCACCGCCGTGTATAACGTGAAGGCGCCCACCTTGGAGCTGGTACAAAACCAAATCGGGGCCGAATCGCCGAATCTCTATAAACAGCGGGTACCGTTTAATGTCAACCTGCATATTTCTGAACAGCTATTCCAGCCCCAACTGCGGTTTGACATCGACATGGATGAGGATAACGCGATGATCTCACAAGATGTGGCCAGCAGGGTCAACACGGGATTGTCTCAATTGCAGGAAAACGAGTCTGAAATGAACAAGCAAGTGTTTTCGCTGATCGTTTTGGGGCGTTTCATGGCGTCCAATCCGTTCGAAAGCCTCTCAGGCGGAGGTGGTGCGGAGGCCCTCGCGCGCAGCACCATGAGTTCGTTTCTCAGCGGCCAGCTCAATCGCTTGGCGGGAGACCTTGTCCAAGGCATTGAGTTTGATTTCAATCTACAATCACAAGAAGACTACAGCATGGGCACCGGTCAAAACCGTACAGACCTCAATGTTGGCGTATCCAAAATGCTTTTCAACGACCGCATGAAAGTGACGGTCGGCTCGAACTTTGAGCTGGAGGGGAATGCGCGGCCCGGGGAACAGACCACCAATATCGCCGGCGATATCGCCGTAGACTATCAGCTCACGGAGGATGGCAGGTACCTGGTACGGGCTTATCGAAAAAATCAATACCAGATCACCTTGCAGGGCCAGTTTGTTGAAACAGGTCTTGGTTTCATCGTCAATCTGGACTACAATGAATTCAGGGAGATCTTCAACCGCACCACCCGCGAGGCCGATGAGTTCAATACCGAAAGCCGCCGATTCAGAAGACGGTGGGATGTCGAACGCATGGAAACCGACACCGCATACCGCGACAGCGTGCGCAAAGCGATCATGGATAGCCTGCGAAACGATCCCGAATTCAAGGAACGCATGGAGCGCAGGCGCAAGGAACGGCAAGGACAGCAACTATCCAAAGGCCAACCGGAAGACGATGTGCCGCCTACATCGGACACAGGGGCCAAGCCTATCGCGATACGTAACGAGCAAGATGAAGACACACCAGGAGAAGGAAGGAGGGCGAATGCGCAATAAATTCATGTGGTTGAACTGCGCCCTTGCAGCATTATCGTGCTTCGCCAGCTGCAGCAACATCAAATACTTGCCCGAAGGAGAAAACCTGTATGTAAAAGGCAAGGTAACGATCGACTCCGATACCATTCCGGAACGATACATTAAGCCGATGAGTGATAACCTGGAAGAGCTGCTGCGGCCAAAACCCAATACCACCATTCTGGGCATGCGGCCGCAGCTATACCTCTACAACATCGCAGGCGAGCCCAAGAGCGACCGGGGCTTCAAAAACTGGCTAAAAAACAAAGTCGGCCAACCGCCGGTCCTGCTCAGCGATGTCAATCGTGAATACAACCAAAACCTCTTACGCAACCGGCTGGAAAACCTCGGCTTTTTTCAAGCCCAGGTGACATCGGATACGAGCGTCAACAACCGGAAGGCAACCGTCACCTACACCGCCACTCCGAATATCATTTATCGGATCAAGTCCGTCACATTCGATGTAGATAGCAGTGAACTGGGAAAAGCCATCAAATCGACCGAGTCCGAGTCGTTGCTCCAAGTAGGGCGACCTTATAACCTGGACAACATCATCGCCGAACGCGAGCGGATAGACAACGAACTGAAAAACAAGGGCTACTACTATTTCAGTCCCGACTACCTGATCACCGAAGTAGACAGCGTATCGGGCGACCACCAAGTGGATCTCTATGTCATGGTCAAGGCTGAAACCCCCGCAAAGGCCAAACAGCCGTACTACATCAACCATATCTACATCTATCCGGATTATACGCTCACACAGGGCGGATACCAGCGTACCGATCCCCGCCGCGCGGAGCGCTACCAAGGATACTACTTTATTGACCCCGAGCATACTTTCCGGCGGTTTGCATTAGCAAACGCCATGATTTTCAAAGAAGGCGAACTGTATACCCGGGGCAACCACAACCGCACGATCAGGCAGCTGGTGGGTATGGGCAGCTTCCGCTTTGTCCGCAATGAATTTGTGGATGTCGACACCGGCGCAACAAACCGGCTGGATGTTTATTATTACTTGACGCCGTTGCCCAAACGCGGACTCCGAGTGGAGCTGCTCGGCAAAACGGCAGCGGTATATAACGGATCGGAAGTGAACGTCAACTGGCAACACCGCAACGCCTTCCGGAGCGCGGAGCTGCTTACATTCACTGTATACGGTGGCTTTGAAACACAGACCGGCGGCAATGTAAACCTCAACTCTAGCTTTTACCGTTATGGCATCGAGGCCAATCTGTCCTTTCCCCGTATGATTGCGCCCTTCGATTGGAGTCCGACACGCCGGTTCGTTCCGCGCACCACCTTTAGTGCCGGCTACGAATTTCTTAACCGCCGCACGGCATACAGCCTGAATTCCATGCGGTTTTCATTTGGATACATGTGGCGGGAAAACATCGAAAAAGAGCACAGCCTGAAAGTATTGGAGGTCGCTTATGTGCAGCCGTGGAATATCACAGATGCCTATCAGGCGCTCATGGATACGGTGCCTCCGCTCCGGCATGCGATTGAACCCCAATTTACGTTTGGCCCTATCTATCAATATACCCGCACCAATACCACGCAAACGGAGCTCAAGCATACCTACTATTTCAAGGGCGGTGTAGACCTATCGGCCAACCTATACGGAATTATTCGCGGTGCCAACGTCAGGGAAGGTCGGCAATACCAGATCTTCAATGCCAATTTTTCGCAATACGTCAAATTAGAAGCGGATCTCAGGCATTATATGCGCCTCGGACAAAACACGCAATTGGCTTCACGCATCATGGCAGGTGTCGGCTATTCATACGGCAATTCAACAATGCTCCCCTACGTAAAGCAATTCTTCTCAGGCGGCCCAAATGGACTGCGCGCCTTCCGGGCGAGGACATTGGGCCCTGGCTCCTATACTCCTGAATTTTATGGAGAAGACAATTTCTTTGCCGACCAAACCGGGGATATCAAGCTAGAACTCAATACCGAATACCGCGCCAAGTTGGCCAGTATCGTCCATTGGGCCGCGTTTATCGATGCGGGCAATATCTGGCTGCAAAATACTGATCCCGAAAAACCGGGAGCCGCGTTCAGCAGCAAGTTTGTCAACGAAATGGCGGTAGGTGCCGGCGTTGGATTGCGGTTCGACCTGAGTTTCTTAGTGCTCCGCGGCGATTTGGCTATCCCCTTGCGCATCCCCTATCGGGCTCGTGGCGACCGCTGGGTGTTCGATGAAATCAACTTCCGCGACCCCGACTGGCGAAGACGCAACCTGGTATTCAACTTGGCAATTGGATATCCATTCTAAAATCACTACCTTAGCTACCATTCGATGAATAGCTTAAAAAACCAACTAAAAGAGACCTTATGAAGATAACCGTTGTAGGTGCCGGAGCAGTAGGCGCCACTACCGCTGACAATATTGTGCGCAAGGAACTTGCCGAGGAAGTCGTATTGCTCGACATCAAGGAGGGGTTTGCCGAAGGCAAGGCGCAAGACATTTCGCAGACCGCAGCACTGTTGGGATTCGACTCCAACATCACGGGCGTTACAAACGATTATAGCCAGACAGCGGGTTCCACGGTTGCCGTGATCACCTCGGGCATACCCCGCAAACCGGGAATGACCCGTGAGGAACTCATCGGTACCAATGCCAATATCGTGCGCAATGTCGCCGAAAATCTACTGAAATATTCGCCGGAAGTCATATTGGTAGTGGTGTCCAATCCAATGGATACCATGACCTACCTGGCGCTGAAGGCTACCGGACTACCTAAGCACCGCATCATCGGCATGGGCGGAACACTGGATTCATCACGCTTCCGTTATCAACTGAGCCTTCGGCTGGGCGCCTCCCCTGCCGATCTCAATGCCATCGTTATCGGCGGCCACGGCGATACCACCATGATACCGCTGATCAAGCACGCGACGTGGAACAGCCTGCCTGTCACGCAATTCCTATCGGAAGATGAGCAGCAACAGGTCGTAGCGGATACCATGGTCGGCGGGGCCACGCTCACCAAACTCATCGGCACCTCCGCTTGGTATGCCCCAGGTGCTTCCAGCGCGGCGGTGGTAGAGAGCATTGTGCGCGACCAAAAGAAGCTTTTCACCGCCTCGGTCTATTTGGAAGGCGAATATGGACAGCAAGACATCAACCTTGGGGTGCCCGTTGTCCTCGGCAAAAGCGGTTGGGAACGAATCCTCGACCTTCCGCTTGATGAGGAAGAGCAGGCTGCCTTTGCCAAAAGCGCCGACGCGGTGCGCAACATGAATAACGTGTTGAAAGAAATCGGGGCACTTTAGCCAATGGTGTACATACCCTTGACCTTGTTGAATTTACAGGACGATGGCTTCCACCTACTGTTGGAAGTCATTGTTTTTGATAAACCTTTCAAAGCCGTATTGGATACCGGTGCTTCCAAAACCGTATTTGACAAAGCTACTGTGGAGACCTATCTTCATCAGGACATGGTACTGCAGCATACGGACATGGTTTCTACCGGATTGGGCACTACTTCGATGCAAAGCTTTACGCTGACGGTGCCGGACCTGAAGATCGGCGGCCTCCACCTCAAGCACTACGACGTGGCAGTACTCGATCTTTCTACGATCAACTATGCTTACCAACAGTTGGATATCGAACCCGTAATCGGTGTGATCGGCGGGGACATCCTCACCCGGTACGGCGGCGTCATCGACTACCGTAAAAACACCCTGAAACTGAGGCAACGAGCGGTCTACGGCGCCACCCGCTCAAAATAGAACACCCCTTTCTTGTTGGCCACCGCGATGTCCAATAGGCCATCTCCGTTGATATCGGTGACCGCATTATTCAGTCCGACGCCCGAATCCTCGTCGATGATATGCATGATCCACGCCGGCTCATCGCCGGGCACAAACTCCAACCAGAAGATCGTCGGCGGATTGGTCTCACCGGGGTCATGGCCCTGATGGGCGAAATAACGCATACCGCTCACCAAATCCAAATCGCCATCCCCATCAACGTCCACCAGCGACAATGCGTGCGTCTGGGAATATTCGCTGTTGATCTCATGGAGCTTCCAGGTCATCTTGCCCCCCGGGTCGCGGCCCTGCTCAAACCACCACATCCCAAACCGATGGGCCGAAGAACTGACGACATCCGGGTAACCATCGCCGTTTGCGTCCATTACATACATCTGGGCGCAGTCAAGCCCCAGTTCTGCACCGTGGAATACCCAATCGGGCTGTGTCGGGTCAGCAGGCGCTTCCCACCATCCCTGTTTGACGATGACGTCCTTGCGTCCGTCCGCATTGACATCACCAACACCAAGTCCGTGGGAGAACATCTCCGTGCCGGGTGCGCGCGGTCCGCTGATGACGTGGCGTACCCACTCAGTATCCCCTTTGCCCGCTGGACAGCGGTACCAGACCATTTCCCCGGTGCTGGTATCACCGAACAGCAAATCGCTGCGGCCATCGCCATCGATATCCATAAACGCAGGTGATTCGTTGCCTGCCGTTTCGCAGACCACATGCTCTTGCCAATGTCCTCCCTTGTTGCCCGGATTTCGGTACCACCATACTTCTTTCCCTGGAAAATCGACACGGATGTAATCCACCCAACCGTCCTGATCGACATCGATCGTAAAGTTCAGCATGGAGTTGCTGTAGCCCGTCGTGCCGTCAAATACCTGATCTTCGGGATAAATGTCATGCACCTGCTTCCAATCCGGGCCCTCAAACCAATGGGCGCCTGCAATGATATCCGTATTGCCATCATTATTTACATCCGCCGCGGCAACACCTTCCGAAATAAACTCGGTGCTAAGCGTATGCTTCTTGAAACGTACATCCGCGGCACCTACTTCCTCGCGAGGCTGCCCGTTGCAGATAACGCCAGAAACGAGCAGCAGGTAAACGGCCACATAATATCGTCCAACAGTATGCATGGTCATCATCCTATTTTTTTCCGTCTGCGATGCGTCTTGAAACGAACTCCTGCAGGTTGGGCAGTTTGGCGCGTTGTGCGAGTTCCGTCGCGCGTTCGGCATCCAATGCGACCAACGGCTCCAACGCATACCACACCATCAACGGCAGGTTATGATCGGCAGCATCTTCCTCATGTGCGCTCAGGTTTTTTACGATCTCCCACCGCTGGCTTGGTTCCATCCGCTGGAGCGCCGAAGCAAGGTATAGCCGTACCAGGGCCGAGGTATCACTTTTGGCGAGGGATTCGAACCGCTTACGCGCATTGTCTGGTACATTTTTCTTTTCGGCGATCAGCTGTATCGCCCAAGCCCGTACATTTTCATCTTGATGGCCCAGTAAATCCAACGCCTGCTTGACGTCAATTCCATCGGTCGCGTGCAATGCCCATAGCGCACGCAGCTTGCGGGTAACATCCGGATTGTCGTTGAAAATCTTCCACAGCCCCTCATGCACTTCCTTGTCGGCTCCCCTTTTCTGTAGCAAACGACGGCTGTGAGCCACATAAAATTCATTTTCATGGAGTTGGTATTCCACCAACTCCTTGCTCGTCTTTTTGGCGAGGTCTACACTCACCCATTGATCCTGCTTATGCGTAATTTTGAAGATACGGCCGAGGGTCTTGTCGTGCACATCCGGATTGGGACTGTGGCATTGGTTCTTATCATACCAATCGATGACGAACACCGACCCGCTCGGCGTAATCTGGAAATTGAGCCACTGCGACCAAAAATCATTGGTGACAATGAAGTCTTTACCGTGACTTGCGGTATATCCCGACCCCAGGCGTTTGGTGATATCCATATTGACCCGAAAACCGTTGATGTTGTTCATGAAAATCGCATTGCGGTCGATGCCCCAATGCTTATTGCCCAGGTAAAACATGGCACCGCAATGCGCGTGTCCGCCCCCGGCGGCCGCCGACCGGAAATTGCCGGCATGAGGGCCTTGATCACCCAGCCAATGCACGTGGTCAGCAATGGTCTTGATATCTTCGTAGGTGTAGGGGTTGAAATGCTCGCCGCCCTGACGATGATACCTTGCGCCCTGGATCATGTGGAACAGGTGAGGGATCACGCATACCGTGGTAAAGGCATGTCCATAATCATTGAAATCAATGCCCCAGGGATTGCTTGTGCCATGCGCAAATACCTCAAATTCATGGCGGGTAGGGTGATACCGCCATACCCCCGCATTGATGGGTGTGCGCTCATCGTCCGGCGTACCCGGCTTACCCACATTGGAGTGGGTAAATACGCCGTGGGTACCATACAACCAACCATCCGGCCCCCATTTAAACGTGTTGAGCACTTCATGCGTATCTTCATAGGCCCAGCCATCCAACAGGATCTGGGGCTTACCGGCTGGAGCATCCTTTTCTTCATCTATGGGGATAAACATCAGGTAAGGTGCCGCTCCGACCCATACCCCGCCGAAACCCAGCTCGATGCCGCTCACCATGTTGAGCCCTTCCATGAATACCTTCCGCTTATCCAATGTACCGTTGCCATCGGTATCTTCAAAAATGAGGATACGGTCTTTGCCCTGTCCTTCCGGCGCGCGCACCGGATACGTATGTGCCTCGGCCACCCATAGCCTGCCCCGGTCGTCTTGCGTGAAGGCGATCGGACGTATCACATCCGGCTCGGATGCGGCCAGTGTTACCGAAAAGCCATCAGGCACATCCATCACCTTGGCTGCTTCTGCACCCGAGAGCCCTGCGTGCGGCACGGGATCCCGCGGAGGCAGGATGATTACATCATCCGGGCGCAACTCGTTCGGATAAGACGGCCTTTCCTCATGAAAACGGAAATCGTCAAAGGAAATATGCGCCCATGGATTATCCCCGATGTAAGCAATTTCTGGCACGGTACCGGCTTCCTCGTCGACCAGGCGGATGTAGATCTCCTTACCTTTATGCCCTGTCAAATCGACCACCACCGGACGGAAAGCCGCATGGGCAGGGTCGCTCGCATGATCTTCATTGATATGTCCAGACATCTTGAAAATGACCGAATCTGTCGCCGCATCGACCAGTTCGACCCGCAACCCCGCCAATGCACCACCGGTGATCTTAAAGGATGCCCAGGGATGGGTCACCGCAAACGTTGCCGAAGTCAACGTACCGATGGCCTTATAATTCAGTGTTCCACCGCTGCTCACATAATAGTCGCCCGACTGCTTAAGCACCACGCTGTCTGGATACCAAGGTGCTGGATCATAGGTCACCGCCCGGGCGCCGAACGCGTCGCCCGTTGCCTTCCAGTCCTGGAGGTTGCCGCGTTCAAAACCAAGATTCAGCGGGCGACCGTCCTTACGGGGTGAGATTCCCCAATTGTCACTTACCACCGGTTCAAAATGTTCTACAATCTTAAACTGGCCACGCATCACCTGCTGATGCCCCGGCAAGCTGCAAAAATAGGAGTCATCTTCCGTCGCCGTGAAGACGATACTGGTGGTATCCCCTTCTTCCAGCATCGTCTCACTCTTGATGCCGAGCTTTTCCAAGGTGATGTCATGCGCCATCAGTTCGCCATTGACGAGCGAAACCTTCACCCGTTCGCCTTTTTTTGCGCGGAGCAGGGGATTGCGCTGACCATCGATGTCGCCGCCGATGCCCGTATAGCCAATCATTTTGGCGTTTAATACATATTCACGATCGATCTGGTTGGAATCCGCCGAATCCGAATCGCCGGTACAAGCCACAACAACCGTAGCAAAAAGAAACAAGAAATAACTACGGGATAAACGTAAATGCATGTTTAAATTGGTTATGCTGTAAAAGTTAATAATTTAGGATATAATAATCTGGTCATCAAGGTAATTCCGTAAGGGTCACATCCCTTATCTGGATCTTCGCTGCCCCACCGCCATGGAGCTGAAAAGCGATTACGCCTGTAGAGGGGATATTCGGATCCTTTTCGACATAATCCGCCGTTTTTACACCATTGATGTAAAGCTCGTGGTGATCTCCCCGCACGCGGACAATGTAACTGTTCCAGTCACCCTTATTGATCAGATGCTGCAAGGTACCCAACTCACCGGCCACCAATAATGCCCTCCGATGTTCGTCATAGATATCCCCCCAATGCCCATCACCGATATCAGCCTGGTACCCCACGATGTCATTGTCCACCACGTGCGAGCGGTATTGGATGCCACTGTTGATAAAGCCGGTACCGGGATCGCCGGTGAGTCGGAATAAGCACCTGAACTCAAAATCGCCGTATTCTTTCGTGGTCTGCAAGTACGTGTTTTTCGGTACATTGTTTACGCCATCCCCCCCGGTTAGGAAGCTATCGGCCACTGTCCAATACTTCGCATCATCCAGATTCACCGGTTTCCAGCCGTTGAGTGTCGTGCCGTCAAAAAGCGCTACTGTTTTAGCTGGTTGGCTAGCCTGTGTCCGTTGTTGGCTATAGGCATTTGAACAGAATAACACTGTTGCTCCCACAAAAGATAACAAAATCAACCGCATGTCTATTCTCAATATCAAGTATCAATCCAAACATCAAATATAGCGTCGTCGCATACCACCGACCACTCTTTTGCTATCCTATTCTACCTGTTTTTTATCCGTCTTCTAGCAAAAAGCATTACTTCCGAGCGCCGTATCCGCCATCATCGCGATTCCCATGGGTTGCCAAGCGGTATCTATAGTTCTTCTGCCGGTATTTCATCCAACGGCGGAACATTATTTTCATATCCGTCGTACCCAAAATTTTGGTTAATGATGCCCAGCGTATTCGCATCAATCATACGCTGTGGGATTGGCCAAAGTACATGGTAAGGCTTAATATCATAAGTCTGACCATTAAAGGCAACCACATTATCCCGGAAAAAGTTATTCTTCTCCATCAACCAGTCATAATAAAAATTGCTGGTCCCGAAATCGGCCATGGAGTACGTTTTGCCGTGGAATGCGGTCCCAGTCTGCGCAAAGATAAAGGCGATACGGGTCAGCTCGGTCCTTCTCGGCTCCTCCCAATACAACTCGCGCGCACGCTCAGACAATACCGTACCGATATCCACTTGGCTGGCATCGGTATAGGGTGCGCAATGCGCCCGTGTCCTCACCTCGTTGATGTCGGCCATGGCCTGTTCGGGCTGCCCCTTCCACCAATACGCTTCGGCCCGTAGCAAGTAGGTTTCGGCCAAACGGAAAATATACCAGTCACCCGCCCCTCCACGGGGCTGTACGTTCCTTGGATCCGGTGTATACACTTTATAGTGCGGCCAGCCATACCAATTGCCGATGGTATCCGATGTCAGCACCCTGCCGTTTTCAGTCTGTAATTGCAATGGCTGGCCATAATAAGCGCTTGTCCCTTTTAAGTCCGGGTGATTATAAACCAAATCTTCCATGCGCATCCAGTTATACTGCTTGTGGCGCAGGTCATTGGGATCATCCCATATCTCAACAGCATGATAAACCGTAGGCGGCGTACGGCCGATGCCCCGGCCGAACGACCGTACCAAATCGATCTCCCGTCCCGCCTGATCGGACATGCCAGGTCTGCCGTCTGGCGTATAGATTTGCTTGGCAGCCGTCTTGCTCCAGAATGGCAGCGCTTGCCGCATGATCTGCAGATCTGCGCGTGAACTCGGCAAGCTCTCCTCCGAATTGACCATGTACAGCACCTCCTTATTGGCGGGAATATGTTTATTAGCGTACCAATGCAGCCGGGCAACTACGTCGTCCCTCACAATACCGCGGCTCGAAAAATAGTTGCCTTCTTCCTGAGGCACGGCGCCGAAAGGTTCCCGCATCAAGGCATATACTCCACTATTAATCACCGCATTGGCAGAAGCAATGGCATCATCAAATGCGCCCAATGCAAGATTGATTTTGGTCAATAAGTGCCCACAAGCCCCTTTTGTCGGTCGCCCCCGATCTACCTGATCAGGCACCCATTGTACGGCAAATTCCAAATCCTGTTTCATTTTGCGCAAAATGGCTTCGCGTCGGGTAGAATGAAAATCCAGCCGCGGAGATATAATATGCTTTCCCACGTACGGCACATCGCCGAATTGATGTGTCAGGCGGTAATACCGCATGGCCCGATGGAAGTACGCCATGCCCAATATCGCATTCTTCTCCGCCTCTTCCATCTCAAAATTATTGATGGCATCAATCACCACATGCGCATTCCGCAACCCTCGGTATCCGTTTTCGATATGCCATAAGATCCGGTTACCATTGCCATTATCCAAATTGGCGGTAGGTGTCACCATCAGCGTCGCATTCTGGTTGGTCCCGGGGTTATCATTCATCCCTTCTACAGAGAGGTCAGAAAACATCAGTTCGGTAAGATAGGGAGGCGAATCCCCGTAAATCTCTTCCCGGACCTGAATGTCGCAAGCGGCAAGCGCATTATACAAGCTGGCCACGCTGGTCATCGCATTCTCTGGTGTAAAAATAGATAGTGGCTTAGGACTCAAAAACTCCTTATTACAGCCGTATGGAATGATCAAGAGGGCAACTACCGACATAAGCGCCAATATAGCAGTTTTAATTTTTTTAGCTGTCGTTTTCATAAACGTCATCATTTTATGGTCATATAATTACAGCGACAGGTTAATACCGAACGTATAATTCCGCGGATATAAACCTTCCGCCTGCGGATCTGTCAATTCCCAATCCGGCGCCCAAACGCCCACATTCTGAATATTAAAAAAGAGCTTCAGGCTCTTCAGGCTGATGCTACTGAGGTAACGTTGCGGAACGGAATACGCCACGCTCACCCGGTCGAGGCGTATGAACGATTTGTTCCGATAGATATCAAAGGGCACACCGCCTGTCAGCGCATAGAGCCGGCTGTACGCATTGGTCGGATTTTCGGGGGTCCAATAGGCTGTCACGAACGCATTCTGCCGTTCGGGGAAACCATCGCTGTTTTTCGCTTGGTTGAAAATCGCTTTATATCCCAGCTGTGCATACAGGTTGAAAGCAAACTCCAGTTGCTCGAACAACCTGAATTCCTGCCGGAGGTTCCACCTGTATTGGGGCTCCCGATTGCCCTGAAATTCGTAATCCGCTTGATTGATCACCCCGTTTCCGTCCACATCTTTCAGCTTGAAATCACCGGGAAATTGTCCGTATTCCGCCGCCTGTGCTTCCTCTCCCAACTGCCACACGCCCAGCACACGCGGTGCCCATATGGCATCAATGGCCTTCCCGATGAACCACCTGTTGAGGATATCATCGGATTCGCGCTCACCGATGACATTTCCCCCGCTATCCAGCACATCTTCCATATTGCCATACAAACTAACGATCCTATTCCGGTTTAACGTGAAGTTGAAACTGGAATTCCACGTAAAATGCTTGCGATTCATGACCGCGGCATTCAGGATAAACTCGATCCCCCGGTTTTCCACTTTCCCCAAGTTATCTGTCACGCTGGCGTAGCTGTTAACCAGCGGCAGACTGCGATCTACCAGCAGATCAAGTGTGGTCGAGCGATACAGGTCGATCGAACCGTCAAACAGGCCTTCTTTGATCGAAAAATCAAAACCGGCGTTCAACTGCTGGGTCCGCTCCCATTTCAGCTCATGGTTCGCCATTCGGGTAACAAACATCCGATTCACCTCATACGCCGCGCCAGTGACCAGATCATAATACGGGTACTGGCTGATACCTATCGGTGATAATGCATCATATATGCCGATGGCCGAGTTCCCGTTTTCGCCCCACGAAAGCCGCAGTTTCCCATAGGTAAGGAAGTCGTTCCGGAGGAAAGTCTCATCGCTCAACACCCATCCCAATGCTGCCGTCGGGAAATAGGCCCGTGGATTTCTGACACCGAAGGCCGAAAACCCGTCCCTGCGGAGCGCCAGGGTAACCATATACCGGTCTTTGAATGAATAATTCAGGCGCCCCATTAACGCATCCCGCGTACTGTAGATGTCGTCGCTTCCGACATTGCGGGTGTCGCTGCTCCCCGCACCGACATTGTGATAACCCAGTACGTCCGATGGAGCAAACTCCTGCACGCTGAGGTTGTCGCCCCATCCCTGCACTTTCTCCGCATTGATCAGGACCGTCGCATCCAGCTGGTGATTATTGAATGCACGGCTCCATTTGATCAGGTTGTCCAGTTGCCAGGTGAAATTCTCACTGTGTTCCCGGTTGACCTGACCACCGAACCGCCCCCATTCTTGATGTGCGGCGGACTGGTGGTTGAAATAGCGCCGCATGTTAAAATGGGGGGTGTAATTGGCTTGGTAGGTGATTCCCAATGGCAATTTTACATGCGCAAACAACGTGCTTGTAAGCGTCGTGATGTCCAATAACCGATCCGTAAATGCGCGATCATAAAGTGGATTGCGCGCTGCGACCAAATCATCCACCGGACTTAGCCGCAGCGTCGTCCCATCATCTTCATACAGGCTTCCCCAAGGAGAAATAACCCGGATATCGGTCCCCGCGTTCACGTTGCTTTCATCCCGTCTGGCAAATTGCGAGTTGATCCCGACCTTCAGCCACCTAGTTACATCGGCATCGATATTGATCCGGTTTCTGATGGTTTTGAACCGGTCTCCAACCACTACCCCCTCATTGTTATTATAGCCCAACGATACAAAATAGCTAAGTGCGCTGGCCCTACCCGATAGGGAAATGTTATGGTCCTGCCTGAATGCGTTATGGTACACCATGTCCGCCCAGTCAATGGAGCGGCCTTCTTTGTAGTTTTCGATCTCCAATGGTCTCATTCCCAGCCGTGAAAGCCAGATATCCAACGGCTCACCGCTCAGTCCTTCGCGCCAGTCATCCAGGCTGACACCGGATGGGAGGTTATCCGGATGATCATACAAATACAGCTTATCCTTGGTTGCGGGGTTATAATAATTCAATGATTTCATCAATGCTGAACGCCAATTGACAAACTCCTGGGCGCCATATACTTCCCCGTAGCCTGTTGGTTGTGACAGGCCTATGCTGGAGTTAAGATTGATCACCGGTTTGCCAGTCTCCTTCCCCCGCTTGGTCGTGACCTGGATGACCCCGTTGGCGCTGCGCGCGCCGTAAATGGCCGCAGAAGAGGCATCCTTCATCACATCTATCGACTCGATATCATTCGGATTGATATCCGAAAGATTACCCACATAGATCACACCATCCAGTACAATCAACGGATCGGTGGATGTCCGCAAACTGTTGTTTCCCCGGATCTCGAAACTCCCGCCCCCCTGGGCAGAAGACGAAATCCCGACCGCTAGACCCGGCGTATTGTTGCGCAGGATATCAGCAACATTTTGTGGCCGCTCGTTTTCGAACTCCTCAGCGCTCACCGATGCGATGGCACCCGTCAGATCGCGCCGCCGCTGCTGTCCATACCCGATGACCACCACCTCATCAAGCCGGTCATTTGAGGCATCAAGGAAAATCA
This sequence comes from Parapedobacter brassicae, assembly GCF_051400755.1. Lineage (NCBI taxonomy): Bacteria > Pseudomonadati > Bacteroidota > Sphingobacteriia > Sphingobacteriales > Sphingobacteriaceae > Parapedobacter > Parapedobacter brassicae. The sequence goes on along the minus strand of NZ_JBLFFL010000002.1, from coordinate 248,621 downwards.
CCAGCTTCGTTGCTTCGTTGCTTACCGTGACCTCTTTGGTGCTGTAACCAAGGTAATTGAAGACCAGGGTCTCCCCCGCATTGACCTCAATGGAAAAATCCCCCCCGTTGTCTGTCACCGTCCGCTGGGCCCTGTTTTTTACCTGGACCGTCACACCGCCAATGCCAATGCTGTCTACCGAGGACGCAACGTTACCGGCAATGGTTTTGGTCTGTGCATAAGTCGCTTGGCCGTATAACATCAGCACAAACGCACCACATAACAATCGTCTCATTTGTTTCATCATACATTCGGTTATGGTTAAGCAATAATTGGTTACTCAATGGTTTACATTGAGCATTTTTCAGGTATTTAGGGAACGTGATAGCCGATCAAGCGTTACTTGACCACAAAGTCAGGCATCACATAACTATAAACCTCATATCGAAGTTCACTCCACGCACTTTTTTTAGGATATGGATGGCCAGGATACAGCGCTCTATCTTCTGGAACAAATTTTATCCGTACCCGTATTGCGGAGCGCCCCCGTGTGAGCCGTGCAGGAATTAAAAACTCATCGTCGCGAAACATCCTGTTGGATGTCATGACGTTATAAACCCGCTCGCCCAGCTCACCTTTGGGCGGTGAGTACATATAGGTATTAGCACCCGATGTATACCAGATTCCGGCATATTCCCATTGGGGATTTTCGGGATTGAATGCGCTGCTGGCATCGGCAATATATACCTCCGCTTTCTGGTTGGGAAAACTGTAATCCAATGCACGGCGCAACATCGCCCCATAATTGGCTGAATCCACGTGTACCGAAAACTCGGATACGCCCTGCGTATACCTGCCGGTTTCGGTGTGGGCGGGGAACACTTCGCCGCCTACATATCGATCGTAGTAGCCGCGTTGGCCCTTCGGCAACTCCCAAGCCTCTGCCGGAAACGTATCGATGGATAAACCATCGTAACGCGACGTGATCTCCTGTACTTCCGAAGCATCCGGTGAATGATAAGCATGATAATCTTCGCTTTTGACATTGCCGATATTGACCTCATCGGTTTGAATCAACGAGGCTGCTGGCAATCCGTACCAATAGGCTACTGTTCGGTAATGCTCCTTGGATAGGTTCCATCCGCCATGCTCCAAATTAATCACGGCCCGGTTCCCGAAAGGCATCGCATCGGCAATTAAAAACCGATAGGCCGAATGGTAAAGGTCTTTTTCATTTTTGGCTTCATCCCCCCTGCGGGCACCCACCGGGTGACCGGCAAACGGCAGGGTCATGGTTTCTCCGCCCCAATAATCACCCCCGCCACCCCATTCTTCGGTTCCCGTGCCGTGCGCTTGAGGGCTTCGGGCTCCGTCAAAGAAAAAACGGGGGTCGGCTTCCAGTGTCTGCAGGAAATTGCGCTTGGTAAACAGAAAGGAAGTGCCCACGAAATTCCCCGACCATACCGCTTCCCCTTCTATCCCCCGGGTATCCAATAAGGTCAGATCCCTCCCCAGCGCTGGGTTTGAAAAATCCTGATAGGTGGCATGGAAATAACTACTTTGGCTGGGGGCCACATCCTGATAAGGTTCATACCGGATCTCATATTGGATTCCGATATCACTTGGATCGATTCCAGCTATTTCAAACCGGGCAGACTTGAAAAAAGGCATGGGGTAATAGCAGGATAACTCAACCTGTTGGCTGCCATAGTCAAAGCGGACGTTGATTGGGAAACCCTTAACCAAATATTCCTGTTGCTCACGGTTATAAAGTGTTCCAGTGCCATAAAATAATGCCAAGGGGGCATTTATGGAGGGGTCGACACGGTCATCCCACGTCACCAATAACCGCAGATCTTCCAAGTCGATCGCCTTTTCAATCGGCAGGGTGAATTTGAGTGCCCTGACCACCGATGGGCCGGCATCCCTGATTTCGGCAAAAACCTTGCGGGAATGATCAAGCGCAATGGTACCTTGCTTCGTGGGTATATTTTTTGGTGCGATATCACTCCCCGAACGGCTTAGCAAATCGACGACGGCGGGGTCCGGCACATCGTTGACATCCCATGCTTTAATCGGCTGGGAAAGGTATTCTTCATTCGCATACCGTTTAAAAATATAATACCCTGTGCCATAGAACGTACGCCCATAAGCCAATTGGAACGATTTTTCAAACCCGATAGGCACCCACATCAGGTCCGCCCCCTTGGTTTTGGTCCACGTAAAAACCAACGGCTCAGGGAACGATTTTTCGGGTATAAACGTGGCGTGTTTGATTTCTTTTTTTGCGGTTTCAGGGGTGGCCGTTCCGGTTTCTTTTATCAAGTAATCATTGCCATCCACCACGTAGTGCCATGGGCTTCCATGCCAGTGGTTTGTCCGTTTAAAATAAAGCACTCCCGGCCCCATTACATCCATCGTCACGTTATAATCTTCATTTTCACCCATCCAGAGGAAATTGCGCGAATCTGCATCCCTGTTTCCCCCTTCACGCATATAGGTGCTCACCATATACGCGCGCTCGCCGATACGTTGCAGCGGCAGTTGATGCCACATCCGGTAAGCATCTAGGCCCACCGGTATAGTGGGGGGTTGCTGGGCCGCCAACGGGTTAACTGGGCAACTCAATCCCATCCAGATGATTACATTCCATAAGTTACGTTTCATACCTTGTTCCCTCTTTGTATAACCGGTTTATTGGTCTATAATATTTTGGTCAGTCTATTTTACCACGCTAAACTACCGATCGTTCGGATACATCGCCTAAATGAAATTTGCAGGTTGTTAAAGTATCTTAGCAACATCAAGAGGCGAGATCATTCTGTTTGCTTTTTAATAGCGCACCATTATATTCCCTAATCAGGGGAAGTACGAAGTCAGCAGCTTGCTTGGCGGCGGTGTCCGGATCAGGGCTAGGCAAAATCTCCAGGGAAAGCCACCCATCGTAGCCTACGTGCAGCAGATTATCCAGTATGTTCTTGAAATCCAGATGTCCCTGCCCCGGGGCCAGGCGATTGGAATCTGCAATGTGGATATATTTGATATGGTCAATGTTTTCGGCAAGTTCGGGACCGATGGTGACATCTTCGATGTTCATGTGGAATACATCGGGCATCAGCATCATGTTAGGCATCCCGATTTTTTTCATCAATGCGACCCCCTCCTTGACCGATACGATAAAATCGATCTCATACCGATTGACTGGCTCAAGGATCAGCGTGACATCACGCTTGCGCGCATAGGTACACAATTCACGGGCTACCTCCACAAATAAGTCTTCTATCTCTTCACGTGGCTTATCTCCTATTGAGCCTCGTACCCGGCCAATGTTGACAATTTGTCCAAACTCTGCGGCCAAGTCAATCAGCTCCTTAAAAATATGAATGGTATCACTTCTTTTGGCGGCATTTTCATGCGTCAGACGCAATCCACCATCCGCATAGACTTGGCCTGTTGAAATACAGGACACTTCCAAACCGTGCCTATCCAGCAAACCCCTGAGGTAAGGTGGACTGATCTCTTCGGCCCTTCTTAATGCCAATTCCACACCATTGAAACCAAGTTCAGCGGCCTTTTGAATGCTCTTTTCAAAGCCACGAAAAACGACAAAAGCACTTGGTAGGGCGTGTTCGCCTGCAATTGCAACGGATAACTTCATATGCTTTTCAATAATTTAACAGATTCAACTTTCTTGATTAATAGTAGGATGATCAGCAAACTTATGGGGTGGAGTGTGCCTGAAATCAGAAAAGCAGGCCCATACCCGTATTGCTCAATCACAAAACCGATGCAAAAACTGAACAACATCGCCCCATAGGTCCCAATACATCCCATCAATCCGGATACCGATCCGATGATACTGGAGGGAAACATGTCTGCGGCCAGCGTCTGCACAATGGTAGACCACAATTGATGACCGAACATCGCCAAGCCAAAGAACACAATTGCTCCCGTCAACGGCGCATCGACAATGAGCAAGGATAGGGGCAGCATCGAGGCCGCGATAGCCATCGGTATTTTTCGGGATATATTGAGCGAGCCGGTCCGCTTGAGCAGGTAGCTGCTAAACCACCCCCCTAAAAAACTTCCTGCACCGGCAAACGCATAGGGTATCCAAGCATACGATCCTATGCCGATGATATCCAACCCCCGTATATCATTCAGGTATTTGGGCAGCCAAAAGATAAAAAAGAACCAGCCTGCATCTGTCAGAAACTTAACCGTCAGTAATCCCCACACCTGACGGCACTTAAATAGGCTTATCCACGGGAGGGTTACCTGTTCTTTTCGGGTATCCGCTTTTAACGAACGGATAACATGCTTTTTCTCCGCCTCGGTAAGCAGCTTATTCCGCGAAGGCTGTTCATAAACCTTAAGCCATAGGATTACCCATATCAATCCGAGCAGGCCGGTCAACACAAATGCCCAGCGCCAATCGAGGGCAGTAATGATCAACGCAAGCAACGGTGGGGCAAGCACCGCGCCCACACTGGACCCGGTATTGAAAATACCAAAAGCGAATGCCCGTTCCTTAGCCGGGAACCATTCCGAGACCGCTTTGGCCGATCCGGGAAACCCTCCTCCTTCGCCAATGCCCAATAGGAAGCGTACCACACCCAATCCCCATACGCCCGAGACCAAGCCGTGTAACATATTGGCGAGCGACCACCAAATGATCATGATGGCATATCCCACCCGGGTGCCCAATACGTCAAGCAGCCGTCCGCCTACGGCATACATGGTGCCGTAGGCAAATAAAAAGAGACTATTAATCATCCCGTATTGTGAGTCGGTGACCGAAAAGGACTTCCGGAGTTCACCGATAGCCACCGGCAGCGTTTGCCTATCCAAATAGTTGATCGCCGTTGCTAACGCAATCAAGCCGACAATCCACCAACGGAGGTTTTTGATTTTCATGCTTTTGCCCAAGTTTCCTTGACAAACGCAACCGCTTGCTTCACGCCTTCTGTACCTTGGTTTCCCCATTCTTCAAGGCATAGCCATCCATCGAATTGCTTCGCTTTCAGATACCTGAATATTTCTTCAAAAGGTACGATCCCCGTGCCGATAGCCACTGGATCCATCTTGCCCTTCGTGGCCGTTTCGGCCACATGAATGGTCTTCACCTGATCGATCACCTGATCCAGTACGTCGATCGTTGTATCTTCGCCCGCTACTAAAATATTTGCGGTGTCAAAGTTGATTCCGATGGAGGTACCCCTTAGCTGCCGGGCGATTTCCAAGAAGATGGCTGGCGGATTACTGAAGTCCATATAGTCCCAGGCTCCCGGCTTGGAATGGTCTTCATATACCAAGGTGATCCCATATTTATCACTGATTGGTGCAGCCTTTTTCAAATAGGCTACAGCCCAAGCGATCCCATCCTTTTCGCTGGTTTCCGGATGCGCCTGACCGGCCGTCACCCGGAGGTATTGCGCACCGACTGCCGAAGCCAGCGCAATATCGTGTACCAAAAAGTCAAATTCACGCTCCCGCTGCAGCAGATCGGGATGCGTAAAATCCGGGTAGGTGGTCACCATCACCAACGGAATGCCCACATCCTCAATAGCCTCCCGGGTATCGCGGATGTATTTAGGGGTATGGTTTTTCAACAAGATAATGCCGATATCAAAAGCATCCAACCCGATACTTTTACAGAAATGCGCATACTCAGGAATGGTCATTTCACCATTCATAATATTCGGAAACAGCGAAACGGATAAGCAACTGGTTTTCATAATTTAAGCTATATTAAAACGTTAAAGGATCATATTTTTTCCATGGGTTTACCGAAGGAGGTCACCAATCCCCCATCTACATAGATGAGCTGCCCATTGATAAAATCAGATGCTGCGGATGCCAGAAAAATAGCGGTGCCGACCAAGTCTTCCGGTGTTCCCCATCTGCCAGCCGGTGTACGGCTAATGATGTAATCATTCAGCGGATTACCCGGTTTACGATAATCCACATTGATGGGGGTAGCGATGTATCCGGGTCCAATGCCATTGATCTGGATGTTATACGGTGCCCATTCCGTCGCTAAATTTCGGGTAAGCATCTTTAATCCTCCCTTTGCGGCAGCATATGCCGCTACCGTATCCCTCCCCAATTCACTCATCAGCGAACAGATGTTGATGATTTTCCCACATCTTCGTCCGATCATGTATTGTCCCACATACTTAGCCATCAAAAATGGGGCGGTAAGGTCGGTAAGGATCACATCATGCCAATCATCTTCTTTAAGGGATTCCGCCGGAGCACGGCGGATGATCCCGGCATTGTTCACCAAAATATCAATAGGTCCATCATGTTCTTCTATATAGGCGATTCCCGCCTTTATCTGGGCGGCGTCTGTGATATCGAAAAGCGCACCGACGGCGGCCAGCCCCGCCCGTTCAAATTGGACCAGTACCTCGTCCAATTTCGCCTGTTTCCGTGCGTTGATCACCACGGTGGCGCCCGCCTGGGCCAAGCCCTGCGCGATAGCCAGCCCTATTCCCTGCGTGCCGCCGGTTATCAACGCACGCTTGCCCTGCAATTTGAATAATGATAATGACATCGGTCTATAATTTCATTCACATTGTCATGACAAAAGTAGGAGCTGCGTTTACGCGCTTCCTAAAGGGGATTTGCAACTGCTTAAATTATTTTAGCTAATCTTAGGCTGTCGGATCGGCTTTAGATGTACCGACTGGTATTGGCTTGGCGTGAGGCCAACGATTCTTTTGAACTGATTATTGAAATGCGGGAAATTATTGAAGCCCGTTTCAAAGCATACCTGCGAGATGCTCAAGTCATCGTCAATAAGCAGCTTACAGGCATGGCCGATCTTTATTTCATTCAGAAATTGGGTATATGTCTTATTGGTGCGCGATTTAAAATACCGGCAGAAAGCCGTCACGCTCATAGTCGCCACGGATGCTACTGCTTCCAAGGTAGGGTTTTGCGCATAGCGATCCATGATAAACTGATACACTTTGTTCATCCGTTCGCAATCATCTTCATCCACGTACCTTGCAAAAGAATCACTGGATAGGCACTCATACTCTCCGGTATTTGCCATAATTTTCAGGATGGTCAGTAAATCAATGACGTTATCCACACCATCTTTATGATCGCCCAACCGCTGGATATGATGTTTTAATTTTTCCTTCCCTGCACCTTTGAATTTTATCCCTTTCTTTGATTGGTGCAGCAGCCGCCTAATGGGCGCCATATCGGGAATAGCCCAAAAGTCCTTACCCAGAAAATCTTCTTTGAAATAAACCACAACAGCCTTTGACCGTAATGATGAATCTTTTTGGTAGTATTCGGGATCACTCCGGTAAAGATGCGGAATGTTTGCGCCGTAAAAAACCAGATCACCCGCACGGAAGCGTTGCATACTATCCCCGACAAATCGCATACCCGTGCCTTCCAGCACCAGCATAATTTCATAATCAGGATGGAAATGCCATGACGGGAAAAAATAGGGTGCATCTTCCCGCATGACTTGGAAAGATTTGTCTTTCTGTGTGTTGACGATTTTTAGCAGCGGTTTCATGGCATGGTCACTTAAATGACTTAGCGTAATAACAGGAAATTACAATTGGCAAAAAACACGAAGTTTTATACAAATATACCATTTTTGCGCTATGCTCCGCTTAAAGTAGATTAGCAATCATATAAACTTTATTATCAACCGGTGCCATAGAGGCACGATCGCCTGTATATTTATGCCGTGAAACCAATCCTCCGCAAAATCGATACGGGATCTGATTATTCCTTCAGCATCAGAGAAGATATTCATCCCTACCTGTATAACCATTGGCATTACCACCCTGAGGTGGAACTGACGCTTATACGCAAGGGCAATGGCATCCGGCTGGTCGGTGACAGCATGGAGCCTTTCAGAGACGGTGATCTCATCTTATTGGGGGCTAATATCCCTCACTTGTGGCGTAGCGACGCCCGTTACTTTGAGCAATCGTCCGAGCTGACGATTGAAGCAATAGCCATTCATTTCAAACCTAACTTTTGGGGGGAGTCCTTTTTGGCATTGCCCGAAATGATGTCCATAAAAAAACTACTGGAAAGGGCGCAACGCGGGATAAAACTGACGGGCAATACCCAGTCGCAGGTGGCTTCAAACCTAGAGGGTATCGCCCATACAGCAGGTATCGCACGCATTGAGCGGCTTCTGCGTATCCTCGATCTCATTGCCGCTTCCGAAACACACGAACTGCTTTCCAGCACAGGATTCGTCCAAACGTTCAATACCAGCAATACAGACCGCATTGACCAGATCTTCAACTACACGTTTACCCATTTCAAAGAACCCCTATCCATCGAACAGGTGGCCTCCGCGGTCCACCTAAGTCCCCACTCATTCTGCCGGTATTTCAAGATCCGTACACTTAAAACCTACTGGCAATTCCTATTAGAAGTACGCATAGGCCATGCGTGCAGACTGTTGATTGAAAACCGGCAAAACATCTCACAGATTGCCTTTGAATCCGGTTTCAGCAACCTATCAAACTTCAATCGGCAGTTCAAAGCGGTGATGCAACAGACTCCCCAGCAGTACCTAAAAACCTACCGAGCAACCCCTCAGTTATAAGCCACGGTATTGCTTAGCGTACCGATAGGGCCGATCGTGATGTCCACCACATCGCCCACCTGTAGGGTAAATTCGTTAGGGGGTACCAAACACGTGCCTGTCATCAGAAAACTGCCGTCAGCAAACTGGCATTCCCGGTATAGGTAACCAGCCAATTCCTCCAATGAGCGTTTTATACGATTAATCTTGACGGAATCGCGAAACATCACCTGCCCCTTTCGTACAATTTCCAGCTCGATGATCGTCTCCGGATCGATCCGCGATTCGGGAACATACAGGCACGGTCCCAGCGCTGCGCTGCGATCATACACCTTCGCTTGAGGCAGGTACAACGCATTTTCGCCTTCGATGCTTCGTGAACTCATATCATTTCCGACGGTGTAGCCCTGAATGCTTCCGGAAGAATTGATGAAAAGGGTCAGTTCAGGCTCAGGCACATCCCAGGCAGAATCCTTGCGGATGCTGACCAATTGCCGGTGCCCGGCTACCCGGTGGGGCAGCGCCTTAAAAAACAACTCCGGCCTTTCAGCGCGGTATACCCGATCGTATAGATCAGCACCGCCAGAGTCTTTCGCCTCTTCCATACGCGCCTCCATGCTTCGAAAATAGGTCACGCCAGCGGCCCATACTTCCTGTCGTCCAATCGGAGGCAACAACTCGTTCGCAATCCAACCTTTAGCCTCTCCTTCTTGCACTATTTGCGCTGATTTCGCTTGGTCACGGAAGTATGCATAAAGATGATCGCGATTGATCAGCTGATCCCAATCGCCATCAATCTGATAATAACCGCCCGGTGCATGGAGCAAGGCTCCTCGTGTAGTTTTGTATAGCTTCATAACAATTGATTAGCCCCATTAAAGTGAAATTCCCCGTTTCCATGGAATAAAATCATCGTGCCCTCCTGTTTCCGCTTTGGCAATCACCTCGCCACTAGCCACCTGGACAATATGTTCCAAAATACGTTCGCCAACTTCCTCAATAGATTCTTCTCCGCGAATTACCGTTCCCGCATCCAAATCGATAATATCTTCCATTTTCTCATACAACCGGGTATTCGTCGAAACCTTCACCACGGGTGTTATCGGATTTCCCGTGGGCGTACCCAATCCGGTGGTAAACACCACCACCGTCGCGCCGGCTCCCACTTCCGCTGTGGTAGACTCGATATCACTGCCAGGGGTACAAAGCAACGTCAGTCCCGGTTTAGTCACTTTTTCGGGATAATCCAAAACATCCACCACGGGCGATGTACCTCCTTTTTTTGCAGCACCCGCTGATTTGATGGCATCAGTAATCAGGCCATCCCGGATGTTTCCCGCTGAGGGATTGGAATCAAAACCAGACCCAACTGCTTCTGCCCTGCGTTGATAAGTCTGCATCAAATGCACGAATCTACCAGCGGTGTCATCATCCACACACCGGTCGCTGAGCTCCTGCTCCACGCCACACAGTTCGGGAAATTCGGAAAGCACAACCGATGCGCCCAGCGTCACCAACACGTCAGAGGCGTAGCCCAATGCTGGGTTGGCCGAAATACCCGAAAATCCATCGGAGCCTCCGCATTCCAAGCCGAGGCACAGTCTGCTAAGTGGCGCTGGCCGCCGCGTGTAACTATTGGCAATCACCAGTCCGCCAAAGGTCTTCGAGATGGCTTCGCGCAACAAATCCGACTCATTGCCGACGCGTTGCTGTTCAAGCAGATACAAAGGTTTGCTGAACTGTGCGTCGCGGCGGGCAATCTCCGCTTCAAGCAACGGGATCTGGGCATTTTGGCAGCCGAGGCTCAGCACGGTTGCCCCCGCCACATTCGGGTGTGTGATGTAGCCCGCAAGTAGTCCGCATAACGTCCGTGCATCATCTTTGGTTCCTCCGCAACCCAAGGTATGGGTAAGTAATTTGATGCCGTCAACATTGGCGAACAATTTATCCTGTAGGCCACCGTGAGTTGCATCGTCTACCGAATATCCTGTTAGATTATCGATCTCACCGTCAAGGTAGCGTTGTTTCAACGCTTTCACCAAACCACCATAAGGAGACCTTTCACGCTGATAACCCAATTCTTTTACAAGGGTTTCGTGGATGAGGCTCACGTTCTTATTTTCGCAGAACACCAGCGGGATAAGCAGCCAGTAATTTTTGGTTCCCACGGATCCATCGGTCCGATGGTAGCCCAAGAACGTCCGGTTCTCCCAGTTGGATACATCCGGCTGTATCCATTCCGTCTTCCGCCGACTCACGCGGTATTCACCGGACGCGTGGTGGATGTTTGAAGTCGAAATCAACATCCCTTTTTGAAGGGGAGCAACCGCTTTGCCGACCAACACACCATACATAATGATATCCGCATCCACGTCGACGTCTTTGATGGCATATTTATGCTTGGCCGGCACATCATCCAGCAAGCGAATACGCTCGCTTCCCCTGTTAACCCAATCACCTTTTGAAAGATCTGCCAATGCTACTTCCACATTATCATGAGGGTGTATCCGCAAAGAGGTTATCGTCATCGTTTGTTTATAGGTTTTTTTTGGTTAATTCGCCATCCACTTTCCGCCAGATGCCTTGCCTATTGTCATTCCGCAACTCAACGGGCAACAAGCGATCGGGGTAGTTCTGGTAACACACCGGCCGGGTAAACCGGTAGATGGCCTGTGTCCCCACTGAGGTACTCCTCGTGTCTGTAGTAGCAGGAAAAGGCCCTCCATGGATCATCGCATGGCACACCTCCACTCCTGTAGGGGCTCCGTTGATCATCAGCCTACCCGCTTTGTGTTCGATGATGCGGAACAAGGGTGCGAACGAATCGATGTCTTCATCGGTACACCAAACACTATTGGTCAGCTGCCCATCCAGCGATTTCGCAATTTCCAGCAACTGCGCTTTGTCTTCCGCGACCACATGAATGGATGCCGGACCGAAATACTCTTCCCGCAATGCCGGGTTATGAAGAAAATCCCTTCCGGTTACGCGGAAGGCAACCGGAATGGCCGCCCCTGGTGATAATCCCGCAGTTTTTCCCTCGCCAAATACATGGAGCTCGTTAACAGATTTCAAACGCTCCACGCCCCCAGAATAGGCATCGTAGATACCGGGGGTCAACATGGCATGGCACGTTTGTTCGGCCAATTGTTTACCATATACCGTCAGGAACTGCTCCGCTTCTGGCGACTGCAGCATGACCATCAAGCCCGGGTTTGTGCAAAACTGCCCGGCGCCCAGTGTATTGGAGGCCATTAAACCTGCAGCCGTTGCCTCCGCGTGACATTTCAGTTGGTCGGGCAACAGAAAAACAGGGTTGATACTTCCCATTTCCGCGTAAACCGGAATGGGGACGGGCCTCCTTACGGCCGCGTCGTACAGCGCCTTGCCCCCAGAAAAAGAGCCCGTAAAGGCAACCGCCGTTATGGAGGGATGAGTGACCATCTGTACACCTACTTCCCTGGCAACCGTCAACGAAGCGAATACGCCCTTCGGCATATCCGTTTGCCTTGCCGCCCGTTCGATACAGCCGCTCACCAGCGAGGACGTTTGCGGATGTCCCTCATGGACTTTATACAATACCGGACATCCAGCGGCCAAAGCCGATATGGTATCACCTCCGGCCACCGAAAATGCGAACGGAAAGTTGCTCGCCCCGTAAACGCAGACGGGGCCGACAGGCAACTGCATTTGCCGGACATCCGGTTTGGGGACGGGCGTACGCTGCGGGTTTGCGGTATCGATGATGGCATTCACCCACGATCCCTCTTTCAGCAGCTCCGCAAATAAATTGATCTGATTAACCGTCCGGTCGATCTCACCATTGAGGCGTCCTTCAGGAAGATGCGTTTCTTGATGACTGGCCGCTACGAGATCAGTCCGAATGGCGTCTATTTCTATCGTGATCTGCCGTAAAAAATCAATACGCCGCGACACGGGATATCGTCTATATGATTCAGACGCGTCTTCCGCACGTTTTATATAATCCTGAACTTCCGACCATTCCAATAATGTAGGGGATTCATTCAACTGTTTATCTGTCATCGCTGCCATCCGTATTTGGGGTAAAATTAGCTGGTTTATACCTCCTCAAAAAAGCTAAGACAAAATAAGCCAACAATACGTTGGTTTTCCACCACATTGTTGGCCTATTCTGATACTATATTGGCTTAAGCCAACTACCTATTACTGCGGAGTATGCAACATCAACGCTTCAATGGTTTGAGCAATATAGCTATACGGGTATTTATGGCTTAAAAAATAATGCCCCGCATCGGTCGTTGGATCCCATGCGTTCGAACCATCTTCATGGACAATAAGTTTCCCCGGCCCGTTTACATAGAAGTAATCTTCCGGATTGCGGATGGCACATAGCACGGCCGTTTGATCCCAGGATTGCCGGTTAGTTTCGCCTTCTTTGGTGTACGTTTTCAGGTTGTAAGCATAGGCGCTGGCCGCAGGGCTGCTAGGTTGATCTTGCTGTGCGACTTTACCCCCTGTAAAAATCTTGGCGCCGATTTCAAAGCCGCTGAATAAGATGGGTTTTGGCCACTTGCTAATGGCGTTCAAGGATGCCGCGGCGTGCTGGTTTACATTAAATTCGCCCCCTTCTGGGAAGGCTCCCGCCATCGCGACCCATTGCTTCACCTTGGCTTTGACGAGGTCCACCCCATTCAACTCGGTATATTCGTCTGCCTGCGAATCCAGCAAATCGCTTATATTCGAAAGGAAGCCGACCGTCACGATGGTGACACTGTTATCCGGCTGCGCTGCCAGCGCTTTCCGGTATACCTTCACCGCGGCGGGGTACGCTTTGTCCCTCAGGTCGGGTGCAAACCTATTCACCAGGGTGTCGTTCCAACCATTCGGCGCCGTAAAGTTGGGTGCTGCAGCGGTTGGGATTCCGATTGGTAGGCTATCCCTGCCAAAATAACGATTGAACACCTCGATCGTGGGCGCGATGGACGGGTGTCCGTCGCTGGATACCGTGGCCAAGATTTCGCATTCGCCACTGTCAGCCAGCGCGTGCAATACCGAAATAGCACCAACATCATCATAATCAGGCCCCATATCGGTGTCGAAGATGATTTTGGGGGTGCTACTTGTCGCGCCGTTCATGGATTCTTGTGCGCAACCGAGCGCGAACAACATTCCGAAAGAGACAATGACCGTAAATCTAGCTATTGAAAACATAGGACTAATCTACGGTATTATTTGCAATTATGCCAATAGGCGTTATGGAGCTAACACTTCAATTTCCTTTGATTGTGTAAAGGTATTCCCAAACATATCCGTGGCCTGTACCTCCAGCGTATGTTTGCCAGGCTCACTCCATTTAGGAAGCTTTGCCTTCCACAAATGTGTGGAGGGTACCGGGTCTGATGGCCTTCTTCCCCATACGGGCGTCTTGGCCAAGTCCCAACGATAAATATTATCTTGATATTGGGGATCAGCCTCGGAGGCATAATTCAGTGCTGTCCATTCACCGCCGTCAACACGGTACTCGACCACGTCATCTTCTTTACCAACAAAGAAATTGGCATAAAACGAAATCCGGTTACTCTGGTCTACATATACCTGATCAGGAGCCGTGATCTCAATCTGATAAGACGTATCTCGCCCAGCAGCCCGGTAGTTAAAGGAATAACGGTTTCCATCGATGTGCAGGTATGCATATCCTCTCGGCGTACCGTCGCGCATGGTTGATACCGGCACACCCAATTCATTCAACGCACCGGAATACCAATCGCCGTTCGTGGTGCCCACATTGTACTCGTGGAATGGTGTTTCTCCGTTCCAACCTTCCTCTTTTCCGTATTGATACTGCATCTGATAGTGTGTGTGGGCAGACAGTCCCAAGGTATGACGGTAGCCCTTCAGCAAGCCAAACAAGCGGGCCCTGTCTTTATGCTCAAACGCATTTTCATTGACAAACAGCGGAATGTGATAAGCCAATACAACCAGTTTGTCCTTCGGCACAAATTTCAGGTCATTTTCCACGAAATCCAGCTGTGATTTCCGGAATCCGCCGAGGTATGATTTATTGGTACGGGGGTTGGGATAGATAATATCATCCAGGACGATAAAATGCACATCGCCATAGTTGAACGCATAATTATTCGGCCCGAAGTTAGCTTCAAACGTCTCGTCCGATAAGGAGTCGGCAGTCGCATCAAAATTCATATCATGGTTGCCGATGACATGAAACCAGGGTAAACCGATTTGCGCAATAGCGCTTTTGTAATCCGGATGCAGTGACAGGTCATTGCCTACCAAGTCCCCTAAGGTGATACCAAAGATCGACCGTCCCTTTGTCTGTTTCACCTCTTCAATAATTCCCTTTTTAAAAAAATCTACCTCTTGCTTCGTATAAGGCTGAGAATCTCCGAAAACCAGCGCGGTAAATGCTTTCTCCTCCATTGTCTTCAGCAATGGGAAATCAACGCTCCTGGGCAGTTCTCCCGTTGCCGCCACACCGGCATATTTGGATACCGGCGAGCCATCCGGTTTGTGAATACGATAAAACCGGGGTTGCTGATGTTCGTCCACCGGCAAGGCATAACCTGCCGGCTTGATGACGAAAAGGATATTGTCATTGCCCAGCGGGAGGCTGTATTTTCCTTTTTTATCCGTTTGTACCACCTGTATGCCATTGCTGACAGCGACATCGGGTATTCCCTTTTCCCGTCGGTCCTTTTTCCCGTTACCATTCGTGTCTTCATAAACCACACCCATTGCAGCCTCTTGGGCATGCGATAATTGAAAGAGGGATACGGCCAGCGCGGCCACCAGATATTTTTTCATTCGAGAATATTTTTTTTCTTCTAAAGCCTCATGTTACCTGCATTTACATCGTCTTTGCAAAGCCGCTGTCATGACAGGTTTCATGCTTTTTGAGATTTGGGCGAAAGTATCCGCCCGAGATAAAACCACGGTAAAATTTATATTAACAAACCGTTAAATCGCTATATACCGCTAAAGTTAATAAAAAATGCGGCCATCAGAAAAGATGGCCGCTAAATTATCAGAATAGGCGACAGACCGAATCTATAGGAACAACATCAATTTTCGATCACGAAAAATTCCACCCGCCGGTTCCATTGGTGCTCTTCCTCGGTACACTTAACCCCCTGGGCACAATGATTGGCTAACTTCGTAAAGCCATACCCCTTGGCTACTAAACGATCCTTGGCGATACCCTTACTTACGAGATAAGCTACCGACGAGTCTGCCCGGCGTTGGGTCAGTTTCATGTTGTAATCATGGGATCCCCGAGAATCGGCATGCGCACTCAACTCAATGCGCAAATCGGGATCGCTCTGGAGGAATGCGGCGATTTTATCAAGCTCCAACGCCGCATCCGGACGTATATCGGCCTTGTCATAATCGAAGTAGATATTTCGGAGCACCACCACCTCCTTCACCTCCACCGGCGAAAGGTAGATATCCTTTTTCAACGTCGTGCTGCTATCAATACCTTTGGTCGAAAACGTCAGCGGTGCAAATTCGCGAAACCCCGTTTGTTCGGCAGTCAACGTATAGTCCGTATTTTCTGCAAGATTGAAGTTGAACTTGCCCCCCGTATTTGCGTTCAACGTCACCGCATTGGCTTCATCGCCCGCTGGCGTGAGGGTTACTTTCGCGCCGGACACCGGAAGCTTGGTTTTCTCGTTATAAACACCACCCTCCAAGTCGATTTGAATGACTTTATTCAGGTTGAACCAATAGATATCGTCTGCTCCGACCCCGCCACTCCTGTTGGAAGCCATATATCCTTCCAGTTCCTTATCGAACCGAATGGAAAAATCATCGTAAGGCGAATTGAATGGGAAGCCCAGGTTCACCACCTTCGGTGTGCTGCTGTTTTTAGTTAATTGGTATACATCCAATCCACCCATACCTACATGGCCATCTGAAGAGAAATAGAAGTCGCCCCGGTCATCAATGCCCGGAAAGCGCTCGTCGCCGGAGGTATTGACCCCCGATCCCATGTTTATGGCATCTCCCCAGGCTCCGTCTGCCTGGCGGACAACGTAATAAATATCGGTACCCCCATTACCGTTCGGCATATCCGAGGTAAAATACAGCGTATCGCCGGAGACACTCAAGAATGGGTCACCCACCGACCATTCTGTGATGTTGTTATAGCGAAACGGAGTGGCATTTTCTCCCCAATTGGCCGTATCCAATGTATTGGAGAAAATTTCAATATTGACCGTTACGTCTTTACCTGCCTTGCGCTTTTCCTCCCGGGTGAGATTCCGCGTTACCGCAAAATAGACTTCATTGCGTTTGCTCGAAAACGTGGCAGGTCCGAAATGATTGGCGCCATCGCCCCACTGAGCATCTACATTACCGACCGTTTCATCGTTGGCCACGTACATCGATAGATACGGATTGCCTGTCCAACCGTAAATAACATCCTGCTTCGAAGCCCCTCCAATCCGGTCGGAGGCAAAATAAAGACCAGCCGGCCCTTTTGTGACGCCAAATTCCGCCTGAGCACTATTCCATGTTCGCTGGTTTTTGATTTCAACGGCTTTAATGGGATTTTCCAACCATACCACCGCGGAGTCACATGAGGCATATAACACGGCCAATTCGTCGGCGGTAATCACGCCTTCCGCCTTCAATCCTACCCGCTGATACTGAGCCTTCGCTTCCCGGAATTTCGAATTATTACGAAGTACATGCCCATATCGCAGGATATGGTCGATTTTCGCCTCATCGTGGTTCGCCAGCTGCGCATACCATCGTTCGGCCTCTCGATAATTCCGGATATTGTAATACGACTCTGCCAGCCGTTCAGCTGTGCGGATGTCGGGCTTCGCGTCATATGCGCGCTGATAGAGTTCGATCGCCTTAATGAAATTAAATCCATCAAATTCGCGGTCGGCAGACTTCAGCAGTGAGTATTGTGCCCAAAGCGGCAAAACCGCCAATAAGCAAAACCCCAAAATCAAACTAATCTTTTTGTCAAAAAATTTCATAGGATAGGTATTATATTGTACGTACCAGCATTGATTAAACTTATTCCCGGACTTTAGAAGTAACGTGGGGTGCGCACCCGCTGCGTACCTTTATTCAATGAGTAACCCAACGATATCTCATGCGTGCTTCCCACTTGATTATGCAATTTACTCAAGGCGTAGTCAAAGGAATATCCGATTCGGAACTGTCCGGCCGCGACAAATTCGGCCAATGCAATAATGGAATTAGGACGCGCTAAATCACGCGATAGCTGCTCACCACTTGACAAAGCCGTGCGGTAAGAGAGCCCAAACGTAAATTGCTCAGCAAAGATGACCGCAGCGTTGAGGTCCGTAGTCCAAGCACGGGTTACTGCATTATTAGCATTCTTAACCAAAAAGGAGGGTTTCAGCAAGATGTCCGTAGCCAACGGGACGATCCCACCGGCAGTAACATAATATTGGGTAACCGGAGGGATTCGCGTACTTCCATTGTCTGCATTGAAGACCAGTTTAGAAATCAGGTTATCGACGCCGACACCGGCAAACCACGTATTGTTGGAATAATAAACACCGAAGCGTGCATCCGGTAAGAATGAATTTTCAATATTGACAGCTTCGGGATCCTGTGTCCTTGCCGCGGCGTTATCAAATCCGGAATGAATAAAACCTAAACCCAAGCCGAAAGCCAGTCGGTCTTCGGGATCCCATCCTACACGCAGGCGATAAGCATAATTGGCATATGCATAGATGCGCTTTTCCAAACCAACGCGGTCGCTCATCAGGTTTAACCCGAGTCCAACATTATCACTGGCCGTACGCATATCCGCGGCCAGTGCCAAGGTTCTTGGCCCACCCGGCATGCCTGTCCATTGTGAGCGGTAGTAAGTGTGGAAGTTCACAGGGCCGCGGTATCCTGCATATGCCGGATTGATGTATAGGCCGTTGAACATGTACTGGCTGTACTGCGCTACCTGTTGGGCCAGTGCTTGGCCTGTTGAGGCGGTTATCAGTAATAGAAAAAAATACTTCTTCATGTCGTTATCTTTTATTCGATGTGATCAAATCAGCGTCTTTATTAACCTGCCGGGAGAATAGCCCCGGCAGGTTATTTACGTTTAACGGCCTGTCACTCTGATGATGGCTATAGCTCCTTTGTGGGTTTGCCATTCGCCATTGTTGCTACCGCGAACACGTAGGATATAATAATATGTGCCTTCAGCAAGTGTATTGCCATCCCAATCATTGTTGTAGTTGGTACTCTTATACACCTGGTTGCCCCACCTGTTGAGTACGATCAACTCTCTGCCTTGGTATTGAAGCAGGTTCTTGATCACAAATAGGTCATTCAATCCGTCGCCATTCGGCGTAAAGAGATTCGGAATTCCCAGGGTTTCGTCGACCGGAATCGGTTCTACCTCGTCTTCGTCTTCGGGATCTTCGGTATCCGGATCTGTGTTCGGTCCCCAAACCGCAATACCGTTGGTGATGGTACCCGTTGTCGTCGGGTCTACCATGGCGGTAATGCGGACCACTATGGTTGATCCATTTGCGACGACACCATTGGTGGTAATGGTCGCATTATTTCCGTTGCCGCTTATTGTTGCTGCACCCGATACGATCTCATATCCCGTGATGGCCACCCCGACTCCTGGACGCTCTTCAAGTGTAATCACCTTACCCGACTCAATTTCCATTGGGCCGTTATTGGTCACCGTCACGGTGAATGTGGTCGTTTCACCTGCGTTCACCAACGATTGGTCGGCTACTTTCTCGATGCTCAGCGTGTAAGGTGCTGCAACCGGTATTTCCGGTGTTTCCGTCTCATCGTCCACTTCATCGGTATCCGGGTCTTTATCCGGACCCCAAACGGCGATTCCGTTAGAAATAGTAGCACCTGCTGCTGCCGTCACATCAGCCATTACACGGATAGTGATCGTTCCGCCGGCAGCTATAGCCGATGTCGTCGTCAAGCTTGCAGCGTTGCCTGTTCCCGTGACAGTCGCATTGCCAGAAGTGACTTCATAACCCGTTACCGCCATACCCGCACCCGGGCGTTCCTCCAAGTTGATGATCTCACCGGCCGCAATTCCCGAGGGCCCGTCGTTGGTCACGGTGACCGTAAAGGTCGTACTCATTCCAGCAGTTACTGTTTCCTGATCGGCTACTTTGGTGATGCTCAGCATGCGATTTGGATCCACTGGTATTTCTGGCGTTTCCGTTTCATCATCCGGTTCGTCCGTATCTGGATCTTTATCCGGACTCCACACTGCGATACCGTTAGTGATGGTGCCTTCAGCTTGAGCAGCTATGTCAGCCGTAATGGTTAATGTGATCGTGCCTTGGGCAGGGATCGGAGCTGTGGTTGTCACTGTTGCTGCATTGCCCGTGCCATTCACCGTCGCATTTCCGGAACTCACTTCATATCCGGTAACCGTCACGCCTTCGCCTGGACGCTCTGCGACACTGATAGCAGCACCGCTGGCGATCGAAGACGGGCCGCTGTTGGTGATCGTTACGGTAAAGCTGGTGCTTGCACCTGCCTGTACACGGTCCTGATCAGCCACTTTGGTGATGCTCAGTGTATGGTTCGGATCGACCGGTATCTCCGGCGTATCGTCACCATCGTCCGGTGTGTCAGTACCTGGATCCTTATCCGGACCCCAGACGTCGACGCCATTGGTAATCGTCGCCGGCGCATCGGTGGCAATGTCTGCAGTCACGGCAATCGTGATGGTGCCATCTACCGGAATCACCGCACTGGTGGTCACTGTGGCACTGTTGCCCGTGCCCGTCGCGGTGCCGTTGCCGCTGGTTACTGTATAACCCGTGATGGTCACGCCTTCACTCGGGCGCTCACCCAAGCTGATCACTTTACCACTGGCCATTTCAGATGGACCATCGTTGGTGATCGTCAGGGTGAAGCTAGTGCTTGTCCCTGCCTGTACACGGTCTTCATCTGCAACCTTCGTTATCGTTAAATTATTCGGAATCACGAACGTCGCCGTAGCCGGGCTGCCTGAGAGCGGCTCTCCGCCGATGGTGGCAGCTACCGTCACCTCGCCCGCCTCCGTGCTCGTCACCGGCAGCACTGCCTGGCCGTTCTCGTCGGTCGGGATGGTTTCCGTGCCCGTCGTGCCGTCAGGATAGGTGATCTCGAACACCACGTCCTGGCCAGCCACCGGGTTGCCGTTGGCATCCGTCACCGTGGCCGTGAACTCGTTGGGGTCAACGCCGTCGGCAACGGCGCCGTCCTTGGTCACCTCGAGCGTGCTCGCTCCCGGGTCCGCCGGACTGGCAATGAATGTTACCGTGGCCGGGCTGCCGCTGATGGCCGTGCCGCCGATGGTAGCCGTTACCGTCGCCTCACCGGCCGTGGTGCTTGTTATTGAAAGTATGGCCTGACCGTTCTCGCCGGTCGGGATGGTCTCCGTGCCCGTCGTGCCGTCCGGATAGGTAATGCCGAACACCACGTCCTGGCCAGCCACCGGGTTGCCGTTGGCATCCGTCACCGTGGCCGTCAATTCATCGGGATCCACGCCGTCTGCCAGCGCATTGTCTTTCGTTACCGTGAGTTCGCTTGCCGCAGGATCCGCCGGACCCGCAACGAAGGTTGCCGTAGCAGGGCTGCCTGAGAGCGGCTCTCCGCCGATGGTGGCAGCTACCGTCACCTCGCCCGCCTCCGTGCTCGTCACCGGCAGCACTGCCTGGCCGTTCTCGTCGGTCGGGATGGTTTCCGTGCCCGTCGTGCCGTCAGGATAGGTGATCTCGAACACCACGTCCTGGCCAGCCACCGGGTTGCCGTTGGCATCCGTCACCGTGGCCGTGAACTCGTTGGGGTCAACGCCGTCGGCAACGGCGCCGTCCTTGGTCACCTCAAGCGTACTCGCTCCCGGGTCCGCCGGACCCGCAATGAACGTTACCGTGGCCGGGCTGCCGCTGATGGCCGTGCCGCCGACCGTGGCCGTGACAGGCGCCTCGCCCGCCGTCGTGCTTGTGATCGGGAGTACCGCTTTGCCTTCGGCATCCGTGGTCACCGTCTCCGTGCCCGCCGTGCCGTCAGGGTACGTGATGCCGAACACCACGTCCTGGCCAGCCACCGGGTTGCCGTTGGCATCCGTCACCGTGGCCGTCAGTTCGTTGTAGTCCGTGCCGTCCGCAACGGCATTGTCCTTCGTTACCGCAAGCGTGCTCGATGCAGGATCCGCCGGACCCGCAACGAAGGTTGCCGTAGCCGGGCTGCCTGAGAGCGGCTCTCCGCCGATGGTGGCAGCTACCGTGGCCTCACCCGCCGTGGTGCTTGTTATTGGAAGTACCGCCTCACCGTTCTCGTCTGTGGTCACCGTCTCCGTGCCCGTCGTGCCGTCAGGGTATGTGATCTCGAACACCACGTCCTGGCCGGCTACCGGGTTGCCTGTGGCATCCGTCACCGTGGCCGTGAACTCGTTATAGTCCGTGCCGTCCGCAACGGCATTGTCTTTCGTTACCGCAAGCGTGCTCGCTCCCGGATCCACCGGCCCGGTGATGAACGTCACCGTAACCGGGCTGCCCGTGATCGGTTCGCCGCCTACCGTGGCTGCCACCGTGGCCTCGCCGGCCGTCGTGCTCCTGATCGGAAGCACCGCCTCACCAGCGGCATCCGTCAATACGGACTCCGTGCCCGCCGTGCCGTCAGGGTACGTGATCTCGAAAAATACCCCTACACCCTCTAAAGGATTGCCCGTCGCATCCACGATCGTGGCTGTTACTTCATTATAGTCCGCGCCGTCGGCAACCGCGTTGTCCCTGGTCACCTCAAGCGTGCTCGCTTCGTTGTCCACTACGTCGGCTACGAAGGTCACCGTAGCCGGGCTGCCGCTGATGGCCGTGCCGCCTACCGTGGCCGCTACCGTTGCCTCGCCGACGGTCGTGCTCGTGATCGGCAATACAGCCTCCCCGTTCTCGTCGGTGGTCACCGTCTCCGTGCCCGTCGTGCCGTCAGGGTATGTGATGGCAAATGCCACCTCTTCCCCGGCTACCGGGTTGCCGTTGGCGTCCATGACCGTGGCCGTCAGTTCATTGTAGTCCGTGCCGTTTGCAATGGCACCGTCCTTGGTCACCTCCAACACGCTCGAGCCGGGGTCAGCCGGGCCTGCGATGAAGGTTGTGGTCGCCGGGCTGCCGCTGATGGCCGTGCCGCCGACCGTGGCCGTGACAGGCGCCTCGCCTGCTGTGGTGCTTGTGATCGGAAGTACCGCCTTGCCTTCGGCATCCGTGGTCACCGTCTCCGTGCCGGCCGTGCCGTCAGGGTACGTGATGCCGAACACCACGTCCTGGCCAGCCACCGGGTTGCCGTTGGCATCCGTCACCGTGGCCGTCAGTTCGTTATAGTCCGTGCCGTCCGCAACGGCATTGTCTTTCGTTACCGCAAGCGTGCTCGATGCAGGATCCGCCGGACCCGCAATGAACGTTACCGTGGCCGGGCTGCCGCTGATGGCCGTGCCGCCGACCGTAGCCGTGACAGGCGCCTCGCCTGCCGTCGTGCTTGTGATCGGAAGTACCGCTTTGCCTTCGGCATCCGTGGTCACCGTCTCCGTGCCCGCCGTGCCGTCAGGGTACGTGATGCCGAACACCACGTCCTGGCCAGCCACCGGGTTGCCGTTGGCATCCGTCACCGTGGCCGTCAGTTCGTTGTAGTCCGTGCCGTCCGCAACGGCATTGTCCTTCGTTACCGCAAGCGTGCTCGATGCAGGATCCGCCGGACCCGCAACGAAGGTAACCACCGCCGGACTTCCTGTACTAATCACCATTCCTCCGACCGTAGCCGTGACCGTAGCGTCACCAGCCAAGGTACTGGTAATCGGTACCGCTGCTTTGCCGTCCGCATCTGTGGTGACGGTCTGTGTAGTGGTCGTACCGTCTACATTGACGATAGTAAACACTACTTCTTGATTAGCAAGTGCGTCGCCGTCTTGGTTTAATATGGTGGCTGTAACCTCATTCGCAGCTACGCCGTCAGCTATGGCTCCGTTTGCTGTGACTTCCAGGTAGCTGCCCGCAAATGATGTACACAACGGAATCACATGGTATATACTCACCGTGGGCGTTGCCACACTCACCAAACCACTCAACCGGATTGCAATCTCATCCACTTCGACACCAGGTGTGATCGTTACTTCAACGGGATCGTTGCCATTTAGCAGACCGAGAATATCGGCCTCCAAAAACGCCTGATTGAAATCTTCTGAGAACGTTGTTTCCACACCATCCAAATAACCGATTACTTCCAACCCGCTCAGCAGGCTTGCATCCAATACACCACCATCAACCTTCAGTTTCACGATGATTTCCGCGTCCGCCGGAAGCACTTGGTTGAACTGGATATTCTGTTGAACCGTCGCAGAAGTCCCTATGGCTCCGCTGCCCAAACTTAATGTCGACGCATTCGTAGTATTCTGATCAATCGCCCAGAACGCGTTTTGAACACCCGCCCCGCCAATATTCAGTAGGTCGAGGCTCAATCCGCTACCTTCGTAAGATGTAGAAAATGCCGCCGTGCATTCAAAGGTCGTGGGTGTATGGCACATGCCATATACATCCAAATGTCCTTCGGACAGCGCTCCCAGCAACGCTGTGGTGTGGTCTTCCAACCGAACAGACTGGTAGTCTACGGTAGGCGTAATCTCCAAATAATATCGACCCTTGGTATCTTGTACCAATCTGACCTGACCGCTGGCGTCATCAAATAGGTCTGCGCTGCTGGCCGTAAACAGCTCGGTACCACCAGCACCCTTAACCGTTACATTAAAATAATGTTCGCTCAATGCGACACCGTCGAGCACTTGATCGACCAGATTGCCAAGCGAACCAGCAAGCAACGCGTTGAGCACGTCTTCGTCGTATCCAATACGGATATAAGATGAAGTGCCGGCTGGAACGACTGCGCCGTATCCCAACTCCACGTAACCGGAGTATTCGCCAATACCTCCAACCAAGCCTGCATCCGAACGGACTGTCGCATAGCTGTTGTGATTACCATCGGTCAGGTTTTGGATATCGTCTACATACTCATTGGTACCTAGGAACACATCGGCACATACCTCAAAAGGCGGTTGCTCAAACTCCGGATCAGGACATGCATCCGAAATACGATATACACCGTACAACCGTATAGGGCTACCGATACCTGCAGCGGCCACAGAGCCTATTTCAAAACGGACACGGTCATAGACAATCCCCGCACCCGGTTCAAATTCTACCCCAATAACGCCTCCGGAATTAAACAAATTCAGCAAATCCGCATCGTTGATCAACCCTTCCTGCAACGTCATGGCGTCGCCGACTTGAACATCACCGTTAAACAAGTATACCGTATAGGCCCCTAAGATATCCGCATTGATCAGGTTACCCGGAGTCTGCAACCGCAGCCGCAGCTTATCGGTAGCCGTAGTGGTTACTTTGGTTTTGAAATAGATGTCTTGATACAATGTTGCGCCTATGGCAGCATCTCCTAATGAGAATTCCGCGTAATTGGCGTTGTTGCCGTCGATAACATACTGCGGATTGATGACACCTGCCGGATCGGCTCCCTCCAACAGATTCGCGCTTAACCCTGTTCCATCAAAAGAGGTAAACGTAGCCTGTTCGCACGGATCGAAGACCGTTTCGCGGCACATGCCAAACACGTCCATGGTCGTCACTGCGTCCAGTCCCGCAACCGCGGTATTGTTTAGGGTAATCCTTACCGACTGGTAGGGTTCACCAGCCGTAAAGGCGATATAATAGCGTCCAAATTCATCCCGTACGATCCGAACGCCATTATCCTCCTCGTCAAAGCCACCCAGGCTGGAGGCATCATAGATTTCGTTACCGGCGGCATTCCGCACGGAAATATCAAAATAATGGGTGCCAAACAACGCCAAGTCGCCCACATCTGCGAGGAGCTCGCCCAAACTGCCGCCAACAAGTGCATCGAGCAATCCCTCATCCGCCATATCGATACGGATATAGGAGGTTTCCAGTGCCGGTACCGGCGCATCGTAGTTCATTTCGATATAGCCGTTATACGCGCCCGCCCCCAATACTACACCCGAACCGGCAGACAGCCTAGCAGGCGTATCATGGTCGCCATCGATCGCATTATGCGGGAAGTTTACGTTTTCAAACTCCCCAAGGGTTACCCCGCAATCCGGACCGGTGAACGGTGATTCCGTATCCGGGTAATTGGGCAGCGGGTTCGGATCGGGACAGTCAATCCCGAAGCGCTTGATGCTGTACACCCGTAGCGGATTGCTGAACAGATCAAGGTCTGCCAACGTGCTAATGCCTATGGCTACCCGGTCGAACGGTACGCCTGGACCGATCGGTATGGTGACCACATTGTCTGCAGTCAACAATCCCAAAATATCCAAACCGGCGACCAGGCCGTCTTGTACGCGCTGAGCATAAACCAGTTCTTCACCGTTATAAGCACGGATTTCGATATTGTTCAGCAATTCAACATTAAGTGCGCTGCCGTTTTCTACACCGAGCTTGATTTTGAAATAATCCGTAGGTAAAGACAGTGTATGGAAATTCGCGAATTGGAATAGGCTTGCACCGATGCCCGCCCCACCAATATTTATTTCAGAATACGTTCCATCATCTTCCACAGCCTGGGTGTCGTGATCAATAGCCCGATGCGCATTGGCTACACCAGCACTGCCAATGTCCAATATGTCTAGGGTTAGGCCACTTCCGTCATAATAGGTAGCGAATGCAGGGTCGCAGATCTCTTCACTATTTTCGTAGCAAACACTGTATACATTCAGGTATTGGTCCGGACTGAGTACACCTAATAACGCATCTGTATGATCTGTCAACCGAATGTTGGTGAATGGATTATCCGCTTTGATGGCGATGTAATAACGGCCTTCCCCGTCTTGCACAATCCGTATTTGACCGTTTGCATCGGCAAAACCATCATCACCGGAAGCCGATAGCACCGGTGCGCCTCCATTTGTCAGGGCAACATCGAAATAATGATCGCCCAGCACCAGATTCTGCGCTGCAATGCCTAAACTTCCAGCCAATAGCGCATTCAGAATGTCGTCCTCATAGTCAATCCGCACGTAAGCTGTTTTTCCAACGGGAACCGGACTAGCGAAGGCCACCTCCAGATATCCCTCATTGTCGCCGATACCTACCAATATTCCCGCATCCGAACGGATGGTTGCATAACTATCAAAGTTGTCATCCACAGCGTTCTGCGGATCATCGGCATTTTGCTGGTCCACAATTACGGCGCTTGCACAAACCGGAGAAATCAGTGGGTTTGGTGTTGGCGGCGGCGGCGGGCAGGAAGCGCTGGTCCGGCTCACCTGATACAGCCGCAAGCCTGCATCAGTAGCGAGGTTAGCGGTTGAATACAAAATGACCTCTACCCGGTCATATGGGAGGGCGACCTCAAACGGCACTGTCACGATGCCCCCTGCGTTCAAAAGCCCCAATACATCCACACCGCCGATCAGCCCGCCGCTCACGAACTGTTGATCAACCACGGTGGTGCCGTTATAGGCCCTTATCCCATAAGCACCGATCAGGTTCAGGTTCAGCGCCGTGGGGTTGACCTGCATCCGCACATTGAGGATGGAATTGGGTTCTGATAAGGTTGTAAAGTGAATGGTCTGCGAAGCCGATGCTCCTGCAGCCAACAAGCCCAGTCTGATTTCTGAGTAATTTGAGGTATTGTCATCCAGAACATACTCAGGATTAATGACAGTTTCGGACAAATCCAAGTTGATGCCTTCTACCTCTCCTAACTCGGTGAACATGGCCTGGCCGCATGTGGGATCATCCACTGTAAACGCATCATAAACATTCAGATTGAATGTGGAACCCCAAGCCAACCCCAAAAGGTTCCCTTGGTTCCGCAGTTTTACACGGACCGCGTCATAGGCTTCGGAAGCGGTGACCGCCAAATATAAATGCCCGGCCTCGTCCCGGACCATCGTGGCATTGACATTGTCACCATCGATCATGGTACCATCGGCGGTGGCCGTGGCGCCCGTGTAAACCTCCGGTATGATGACATCGTTCTCCAATAGGCCTAATAACCCACCTACCGTCGCTATCAGGTCCAGGTTTGCACCCTCCGCGGTTACCTCATCCATGCGAACATACGTCGTGCTATAAGGTGTACGGGGACTGGGGAACTTCAGCTGTACCCATGCCTCACCGGACACCTGTACGGCTAATACATTTAAGTTGCTCGCTTCCAGCGTGGCATACGTCAGCTCGTCCGCATCGCCCGCTTGGGGCACATTGGACACCTGAGCGACAGCATCATCAGTTGTTGGATTGTATTCGCCAAATGCACCTAAAAAAATCGTAGCGCCGTTCCTGCCACTGTTTGGTGTGACGTCGGCATACTGTTTCGTCTGTCCCCAACCTGTGGATACCATTCCACACATGACAAGCAAGGAAAGGAAAAAACGCAAAAACGAAGATTTTGGATAAGTAGATGATGTTTCCATGGGCTAATAGATTTTGAACAGTGGCATGCTTTTTTTCAATAGTAGTAGTATTTGTTTTCGCAGATATAAGCACTCGTCATCGCCTATATGATGCTGATCAGAATACATTTTTTAGTAGGTTATAATATTTTCTGTATCTATTTTCAGCACTTCGCCGTATGACACAAAAAAAGGTATGGTTATTGCAGTATTTCCATCGGTAGATGTTTTAGGCACTTCTGAAGAACACCCTCGTTCTTCGGAAGTGCCTCTTTCAGCAACGCCCTATGCGGCCAACCTTTGACACAAAGATAACCTAGTCAATCATCCAATTTTCGTTCACTGCATTCAGATTTCCGTAATCCGTTCATTTCGTTCATGTATATCGATTGCCGATACAGATACGGATGAATTAGGTAAGTTTGTTTGGACGGCTTATATCATTACGCATGCATAATTAGGTGACGTAGCGGCGAACATGAATAATCCGACTCGGTGTTCAAGTCATTCACGGCGAATATTGAACAACCAAACAATTATGATATATTTGCCGTACGTATATTGGCTATCATTTTGGGAGGTAGTCAATCAGCCGACTGAATTCAATTAACAATACCAAACAGATACCATGAAAAAGATGACTACAATTATTACAACGAGAAACTAACAATTATTAACCAAACGACTGATAAAACGAAAGAGACAACCTGCCTAATGATTGCAGTGGAGTTGATTTCGTGATGGTCCGTTGCTCACCTGCGGTCAACCTTATTGTGTAACTGTCCGCAGTCTGCCAACGTGACGTGTATTCGGCGTTAATTAACTTAATTATCGTTCAAACATCTACCACAGAATGAGAACCTATCTGCAGGCTTATTTTGATAAGCTCAAGTTGCATGTATTGAGCAAAGCTCAACTTTCAAAGATCAGCCCAGCCGATTGTTACCGATTGGCCTTGGAAATCAAAGATAAAACCAACAAAAGTGTGAGTGAAACCACGATCAAACGGGTCTTCGGTTTTGCCTCCTCCATACACCATCCTTCCATCTATACGCTCAATGCGTTGGCTGAATACTCCGATTTCGATGGCTGGGATCACTTTTATATGCAAATGGAGCAATACCACCTGCACACATCCCAGCAGAAAGCCTGGTGCGAAATAGCACTCAATGCAACCAAAATCAGCCTCTTCAATATCCAAAGCAATAAATACAAATGCGGCATCCCATACCACCAAACCATTGATCGGAAATGTGTTCATGATTTTGTGGAGCATTTCCTCGAAAGTGACGCGACCATCGGTGTCCTCAGCGGTTCGGCGGGATGTGGCAAAACGGTAGCCATCTCTCGTTGGGTCGAGGCAAGAATTAGCGAAATTCATGACGACCCGAACCACGACATTTATTTTTTTACCAATAGCTTATCGCTGCTGCAGGGCGCGGCTTTTGGTTATCATATCAATAAATGGTTGGCCCACCTATTGGGTTTTGAGACGACCGAACTCCTGGACGGCTTCATGGATAACAACAGGGAAAACCCACCGGGCAATTTCTACCTGGTGATCGATGAGTTGCATAGTGAATTGGTTGCGGACCGTCAATTGTATACCGTAATCAGCCAGGTCATCGAAATGGTAAGCCATTTTGCTCAGTATAACTGGTTTCGCGTTATTCTGGTTTTACGCACCATTACCTTCCTCAAATACGAAAGCCTGTTCAAAAGTACGGTCATCAATCCGCAATGGTTTTCTGTGTTGAGCGGAGAGACCGGTAAGCAGTGGGCAAACATGGGGCCTTTCTCTAATTTAGAACTGCTTTCGCTTGCTCGAAACGTCAATGAAAAAGTCAATCCGTACCAACTGAGATCCCGTAATCGGACAACGCTCATCAATACGCCTCAATTCTTCCAGCACTATTATGAATTGTACGGGGAAAAACTGGACCCTAGCCAGGTCAGCCAATTTGATGAATATTTGGTCATTACCCGATACCTGAAAAAGAAGGTCTTTAATGGCATCAATACCATGGCCAAACAAGCCCTCATGGAAGAGCTGGCCGAGCTGATCGAGGAACACAATGGCACACTACAGATCACCAAAAAACAAGCGTATGCGATCATCCGGCAATATCGGACGGCCTATAATGACTTGCTTTACATCGGCATGCTTTACGAAAATAACGATGGCCTCGAACTGCGGCAGCATACCGTCATTCAGTTTCAATTCGACGTGGTAGCGGCATATTTCATTGCGCTCCGTTTGTTCAATAGTCATCAGGAAGCCCCCCCGATCATCAATGCATTGGAGCAGCTGCCCCTCTGCCCGCAAACGAAGGTCATGTTATTGAAATGGTTGCTGCTATTTGATATCGAATCAGGGAATCTTTCCTTAGTCAACGTATTCGGTAAAATCCCTTATATCCAGGAAGAGCCCTATACCATCATCCCCTTTGTGTGCGATGGGCTCCACAAACTCAGTCAGCGCGCGGCTCCGTCCATCAAAGCCGAAATAAACCTGAAATTAAAGGATGGCGGGTTCATGAAATACGTGCACAACAACATTTGTTTCCAGGTCGAATACGAGCCGGGGTTGGAAAACTTGCTGGACTTTGATCTGTCAGATACCAACGAAATTATCCTGCGGAGCAAACTCGCGCTCGTCGCCTTGTTGAAGTGGGATGAAGACGCATTACACTTCCAGCTGGATAAACTCAGCACCCTGCGGCCGGAGGCTTATGTTGGCTTCATTGCCAACCCGTATAACATGCTTTCGTATCTTTATCAGTATTTCAAAGGGCAGGCGGCTGATCATATGCTGGCCCACGAATTGGAAAGCCTACCGATACGATTCCAATTGACAAACCAGCCTGTTACAAACCAACTATTCGATATCCTGATTTATATGCTGGTGAGGGTCTTGGACAACGTTGAGATCGCCCGTTGGTACAGTGCTGTACTGAAACAGCGGATCGCCGACATCAACCCTGCAAACACGTTTGAATTGGATTCTACGTCTATTATCTATGCGCTTTATCTCCTCGAATGTGGTGATATAGACACCGCATTACAATACGCTACTTATCGATCACCCCACTCGCTGAATAACATGACCTACAGCCTGCTCCATGCCATTTTTCACATCCTCCTGGGCAAGTTCAAGGATGCTAAACACGACGAAATCACTCACCGCGCCATCGCAGCATGTGATGCCTATGGGTTCAAGTTATTAGGCGCATATTGCAGGGTGCTTGCCTTACGGGGAATGCCGCGGGACGAGCGGCTTCGGAACATCAACGAGCTCAAATTCCAATCGCTGGCCTTCGGCTATGTGATCGGTGTGGAGGCGCTATCGAAAAAGTATGGTTGAATCGGAGGCTGGCGAACCCTAATAGGGAATATTCCATTTTCGAAAAGGGAAGTGCCAGAGCCAGATCGGGCCCAATACCAGCAGCTTCAAAAAGCTGGAGAACGGCACGGCTTTGCGTTCAGTGCTTTTGCCCAGATACGATACCAGCAGTGACATGATCAGTAAAACAGCGCATACCAGCCAAACGGCTGGCCCGCCCCGCTGTTCCCAATACTCCAATTGTACGATGAAGAAACTGAATACGCCCACGGTCAGCAACACGGCATAAGACAATGTGGTAGCCAAGCGCAAATAGTAATAGATGACGGCAGCGATAAAGATCGAACCCCAGTTGAGGAAGGTGTCATAGCCATACTTTTTCAAAAAGGCTATTTCTGGAAAAGGCATCATCCACACCAGCCCTAATACCGCGAATGAGAAGATCGGTAGCGCGATATATTGGATCGCACGGTTTACGGGATGCTGGAATTGGCTGTTCAGCGCTTCGAAATATTGATCAACTTTCCGCTTTGGCGCAGCTTGCTGATTACTTCGCATACGATACCGAACGTGTCTCGCGGATCACCGTTACCTTGATCTGTCCCGGATAGGTCATCTCCGTCTGTATGCGGGTAGAGATATCTGCCGCCAAGAGCTCGGCTTGGGCGTCGGATACCCGCTCGCTTTGCACTACTACACGCAATTCGCGCCCGGCCTGTATCGCGAAGGTCTTCTCCACGCCAGGATATGAGAGCGCCAACGCCTCCAATTCCTTAAGCCGTTTGATATAGTTCTCGACCACTTCCCGCCGGGCGCCGGGCCGAGCACCCGAGATCGCATCGCAGGCTTGAACCACCGGTGAGATCATGGACGTCATCTCGATTTCATCGTGGTGGGCCCCAATGGCGTTGCACACTTCGGGATGTTCCTTATACTTTTCGGCCAGTTGCATACCCAGAATGGCGTGCGGCAGCTCCGGGTTATCTTCCGGCACCTTGCCAATATCATGCAGCAGTCCGGCACGCTTGGCATGCTTCACGTTGAGCCCTAACTCAGCCGCCATCGTCGCGCTGAAATTGGCCACTTCACGCGAGTGTTGCAGCAGGTTCTGGCCGTAAGATGAACGGTAGCGCATACGGCCTACCATTCGGATCAACTCCGGATGGAGCCCATGTATGCCCAGGTCGATCACTGTGCGTTCGCCGATCTCTACGATCTCATCCTCGATCTGGGTTTTCGTCTTCGCCACCACTTCTTCGATCCGTGCCGGATGTATACGGCCATCGGTCACCAACCGGTGTAAGGCCAAGCGGGCTATCTCCCGGCGTACCGGATCAAAACCCGAAAGAATAATGGCCTCCGGCGTATCATCAACAATGATCTCGACACCCGTGGCAGCCTCCAACGCACGGATGTTCCGTCCTTCGCGCCCGATAATGCGGCCCTTGATCTCATCATTTTCGATATTAAAAATGGAAACCGTGTTTTCAATGGCACTTTCTGTGGCGGTACGCTGTATCGTCTGTATCACCACCTTCTTGGCTTCCTTCGTAGCGGTGAGCTTCGCTTCGTCTACGATATCTTTGATCTGAATAATGGCTTTCGAGCGTGCTTCTTCTTTAAGGTTCTCTACCAATTGATTTTTGGCCTCTTCGGCAGAAAGCCCCGCAATGGTTTCCAGCTGTTTGATGTGCTGCGCTTTCAATTGCTCCACTTCCTCCTGCTTCTTCTCGTTGACTTCGGTAAGCCGTTCGAGGTTTTTACGTGCAGTTTCCAGTTCCTGCTTTTCACGATTTAGGCCTTCCAGCTTTTGGTTGATTGATTGTTCTTTCTGCCGGATACCATTTTCGCGCTGGTTGAGCACATTATTCTTTTGAGTCGTTTCCTTCTCATGCTCGGTCTTGAGTTGCAGAAACTTTTCTTTGGCTTCCAGCATCCGCTGTTTCTTCAGGTGTTCGCCCGCTTGTTCAGCCTCTTTAAGTATTTTTTTTGCTTTGCCCTGCGCCGCTATCTCCTGCTTCTTAAATAAAAAGCGTAGCACAAAACGGCCCACCACCATGCCCACTACAAACGCTATAACGATGTATATAATATTATCCATTATCTGTTAGTATTTAATTTGTTTCATTCGTCAATAATTTTTTAAAGGCCGCTACCGTCAACGTCACGGCACAAAAAAACCGCAATTAAATTAATCAGGCTTCATGTATCATAAACTTCTTTACACAGCATTAGCGTATTGATCATGACCAGGTTGCATCAGCAAGATGGCCTACATCTCCATTACGCTTGTGATATTGAAGCGTTAAGTTTAAAATAGTGAAACCCGAATTTAACTGCGGTAAATTCGTTGTCTTAAGCTCTAATAAGAACGTTATTGGTTAAAAAATTCGGACAACATGCCATCCAGTTCATTTACCGCTTTCACCATCCCAACCTCGTCTGCGTTCGACTTCCGTTCAGCTTTTAGCATCCCGGTAGCATAGTGAAGTACGCACATCGATAACAGATCCTGTTTGTCCCTTACGGCATAATTCTCCTGAAACTCTTTAATCCTATCGTTAATCAACTTGGCAGCTCGCCGGATAACCTCTTCCTCCTCCATATCCACCCGCAAGGGGTAAATCCGGTCCGCGATGTTTATTTTTATGGAAATTTCTCCCATGTTTGAGCTAATTCACTATACGCCACTCACCCGCTCATCACCTGAGCAATTCAATACACTTATCTATTTCTCGCACAAAATCGTTAATTTTTTGCTTTGTGTCAAGTATTTTTTCATTTATTCCCCCTTTGCCCACTTCTGTTTCTTCCAATGAACGCGCTACCGCTAGGGCTTTCAATTTCTCTTCCAGCTGCTTATTCTTATCACCGCTCGTGTTGAACGCCACTTTTAGCGACTGCACTTCCAGCTTCAGCAGATCATTCTCTTCCTGCAAAGATATGCATAAATCCAGCAATTTACGCGTGTTTGCCACTACATTAGCCAGTTGCGCCGTTATTGATGACATCCGTTTTTTGTTTATTTACTTTCGTTACCAATCACCCATCACCAACCACCGGTCACTTCCGCACTTCTGCTCCCGCTTCCTTTTCAAAATTATAAATTAATTTTTTAACTATTGCATCAATCTGATTGTCGGCGAGTGTTTTTTCTTCATCCTGCAGCACAAATTGGAGTGCATAGGATTTTTTGCCCCGCGGTAGTTTATCGCCTTTATATACATCAAACACATTGACCTCCTTGAGCAGCTTACGTTCGGTTTTCTCGGCGATCTCCCGCAGCTTACTGAAGTTTATCCCCGCCTCTACCAACAGCGAAAGGTCTCTGCGTACGGCGGGAAACCTGGATAGCTCGCGCACGGTGATCTTGTTCTTCCGGACCGCTTTCAGCACACCGCCCCAATCAAAGTCGGCATAGAAGACTTCTCCATCCACGTCCGCCTTGTCCAGGTGCGATCGATTAATCGCCCCGAAGGAAACCAGCGGCTTTCCGCCCCTTTCGTATGTCAAACCGTATTGATAATGGGTATCGGGCGCTTCCGATAATTGGAGGTCGGTAATATTCAACCGCCGTAAAATGGCATCCACCCCTGCCTTGATGTGATAGAACGACACCGGCTTGGTCGTATGGTTCCATTGCGCCGGCAACTGTCTGCCAGTGATGGCCAAAGCCAGCCGCTGGGTTTCCAGATAGCCGTCTCCGGCTAAGCGATAGGTATTGCCGAACTCAAACAGCTTCAAATCGGGGTGCTTGCGTTTTTGGTTGTAGCCGATGGCTTCCAATGCCGAAAACAAGAGGTTTTGCCGCATCGTATCCAAATCGGCGCTCAATGGGTTCAGTATGCGAACGGCCAGGGCAGGGTCATCCGCATAATCCAATTTTGTCAATGAGTTGGACAACATTTCGCGATACCCGTTACCGATCAGTAGATCGGCCACCTGGTTTTGCACGATTTCCTTATCCGGCTTGGGTGAGGTATTGAGCGAAGCTTTGATTTGCCTTTTGATTTCGATGTTATTGTACCCGTAGATACGGAGCACTTCTTCGATGATATCCACCTCGCGCGTTACGTCTACCTTATAGGGCGGCACCTGCACCTTCAGCACACCACCTTCTTCGCTCAGCACTGCGATACCCAGCGCCTCGATAATGGCCTTAATCTCTTGTTCAGTGATCGGCTTCCCGATGAGTCGTTGCACTTGGGAATACCGCACATCAAACGTGAAGGGTAATATCGGCGCAGGATAATGATCTGATATCGATGTTGAAATACGCCCTCCCGCTACCTCAGTGATCAGTAACGCCGCTCGTTTCAGTGCCGTTATGGTCATATCCGGATCCGTGCCCCGTTCAAAACGAAACGAAGCATCTGTTTTGAGTCCATGCCGCTTCGATGTCTTCCGGATGGATACCGGATGGAAATAGGCACTTTCCAGGAATACGCGCGTTGTGCTCACAGTTACTCCAGCGTGCAGGCCGCCAAACACACCGGCGATGCACAGGGGCTTCTCGGCATCGCAGATCATGAGGTCTTCGGGGTCGAGCTTGCGTTCCACACCATCCAAGGTCACAAACGATTCGCCTGCATTAGCATAGCGTACCACTACCTGGCCTCCGGTTAGGGTGTCTATATCAAAGGCATGCAACGGCTGCCCCAGCTCGTGCAATACATAATTGGTCACATCCACCACATTGTTGATGGGCCGCACGCCGATGGCTGTCAAACGTTCTTTAAGCCATTGAGGCGAATCACCTACTTGAACATCCTCAATGCTGATGGAGCTGTACCGTAGGCAGGCCTCAGGGGCGGTCACCTTCACCGGCAGCCATTCACGCGCTGCACCTGCGGCAAACGCCGATAAGTCCGGCAGGCGGTACCCGCTGCGCAAAAATGCAGCAACGTCACGGGCAACGCCCAGATGCGAGGCCGCGTCCGCACGGTTGGGGGTCAGCCCGATTTCAAAGACATAATCATCTTGTATGCCAAAATACACCTTGGCAGGCGCACCGATCGGTGCATCGCCTGCAAGCACCATAATACCGTCATGCGATACACCCAGCCCGATTTCATCTTCGGCACAGATCATCCCTTCGGACACCTCACCTCGGATCTTTGATTTATTGATTTTAAAGGGCTCTCCGGCTGTCGGATGTACCGTCGTACCGACAGTGGCCACCACTACCCGTTGGCCCGCCGCCACGTTAGCGGCGCCGCAGACGATGTGCAGAGGTGCTTCTCCTCCTACATCGACCGTCGTCACCCGTAATCGGTCGGCATTGGGATGCTGTTCGCAGGTCTTCACCTCCCCGATGACCAGTCCCTCCAGCCCACCCGGGATATGCTGCACGACATTCAGCGCTTCTACCTCAAGACCGATATTTGTCAGGATACCCGAAAGCTCATCTGGTGTTTTATCTGTTTGTATAAAGTCTTTTAGCCAATTGTATGATATGTCCATCCTAAGTTCGGAATTTGTGCAAACTTAGATTTTTTTTCTCGTTTCTCAAATACGGTTATGGGCTGCCGGGCAACCCGACCGCCGGGCAACTGGCAGCCCGATCATCAACTCCGGCCACTAAATCAACTCGTCGTCCCGGAAACTATAGTAACCGGTATTGGTAAAAATGACATGGTCGTTGATGAAAAAGTCAAACAGCTTGGCGGCTTCCGTCAACTTCTTCGTCAATTGGATATCTGCTTTACTGGCCGCCATCGTGCCCGACGGATGATTATGCGTGAGCACCAGGCTCGTCGCGCCGTGTTCCAGTGCAAGCCGCAATATTTGCTTGATGTCTACCGGCGTAAAATCATTGCCTCCTTTACCGACAAGTGTTTTGGTAATCACTTTGCAGCTCCCGGATAAAAACACGACCCAAAACTCCTCGTAGGGCAGGTCTTCGTAAAGATGTTTCATATATTCATAAACCCGTTTGCTGCAATTGAGTATGGGGCGTGCTCGCTCTTTCCGTGCTTTTCTCCGCCTACCCATTTCGAGCGCGGCCACGATACTGATGGCCTTGGCCGCTCCAATCCCTCGGTAGCGCGACAGTTCGCTTACCGACAGCCTGGAGAGTCTATTCAGGTCATTATCATGGTCATGCAGGATACGGCGGCAAAGTTCAACAGCCGATTCCCCCTTGGAGCCGCTCCCGATAAGGATGGCCAGCAATTCGGCGTCGGTCAGTATCCTTCGCCCCTGTTGTTGTAGTTTTTCGCGCGGGCGGTCAGTTTCTGCCCACGATTTGATGGTTACGCGAGATAAGTTAGTGTCCATTGGTATTATGTTAAGGTTATCGCTCACAACCAAAGGTATGTAATTCATTCGGGGATTGCAATACTTTTACTAATTTTTTTAGTGTTTTATTTCGGGCATCTACGCTGTGCTTGGCCTGAGATACACATCTTGTTGCTTATCACTTTTTCCTTTTGACTTTTGACTTACACCTTTCGTGTTACGACTAAAACCTTATCTTTGCAATCCAATTTTAATAAAATGAGCAAAGCAATTATCAAGACTGAAAAGGGGGATTTGACCGTGCAATTTTATGACGCGGATGCTCCGGGCACCGTGGCCAACTTTTTGAAGCTAGCCAAATCGGGTTATTATGATGGCGTTACCTTCCACCGGGTCATACCGGATTTTGTTATTCAGGGCGGAGATCCCACAGGCACTGGTGCCGGAGGCCCCGGCTATTCGATCAAGTGCGAGTTGGACGGCGACAATCAATATCATGACCGGGGGGTGCTATCCATGGCGCATCGGGGTCGTGACACCGGCGGTTCCCAGTTTTTCATCTGCCATAGCCGCAACAACACGGCACATCTCGACCGGAACCATACCTGCTTTGGTAAAGTCGTCGAAAATATCGACGTCATCGATGATATCCGCCAAGGCGACAAAATTTTGGGAATCGACATTATCGAAGAATAACCACCGCATGAATCTAAAAGCACTCGTAGCGGTCACGGGCAAACCCGGACTGTTTAAACTGATCGGCCAAAATAAAAGTGGCTTTATACTGGAGAGCCTTGATGAACAAAAAGTTAAATCTGTCGTCAACCTCGCGACCACCAAGCTTGCCACCTTAGAGGACATCACCATCTATGGCAACGAAGCGGAGCTGAAACTGATCGACATCCTGCAACGTATGCAGGAAAAAGGTGAACTGCCCGATCCGAAATCCGACGGGAATACCCTGCGCAAGTTTTTTAGGGAAGTCGCGCCGGACCATGACGAAGAGCGTGTGTACAGCTCAGACATCAAGAAAATCATCAATTGGTACCGCATCATTAAGGAGTTGCCGCTTTTCCACGAGGCGCCTTCCGAGGATGCCGCTACTGAATAATAACACGTCATGCCAATGGCCATGTCGTCACCGACGTGGCCATTCTACCGGGTACGTCAGAATAAAAAGATAATGGCCGCCATGATCGCAAGGCCAATGATGACCATCAGCCAAAACATCCTGCTTTCGCTGGAGGTATCTGCGCCCTTGTAGTGATATTTCCGTTTGGGAATATTCATAATATAGTGGTTAACAATTGTTCCTTTTTATTGTTTGGATGATCACATTCCGCTATTTCCATATTTATTGTATAATTCAATCACCGGTCGCCGACCCACCCATGATTGATCACTGACGCTTATTCATGATGATAGGGCTCTCCCTTAAGGATGCTAAACGCACGATACAGCTGTTCCACAAAGAAAAGCCGCACCATTTGGTGCGAAAATGTCATTTTAGATAGCGAAAGCTTACCATCAGCCCGATCATACAGGGTGTCGTCAAAGCCATAGGGGCCGCCGACGACAAATACGACATGCTGCACGCTTCCCACCATCAATTTATTCAGGTATTCCGCAAATTCCACCGAGCGGTATGCTTTTCCACCTTCGTCCAATAAAACGACCCGATCACCGGGTGACAGGTGCTTGTTGAGTGCTGCCGCTTCCTTCGCCTTTTGCTCATCGACGCTCAGATACTTGGCGTTTTTAACGTCGGGGATCAGCACCATACTAAACGGCACATAGTGCTTCAACCTAAGCTGAAACTTGTCAATTGCTGCTGCGAAATGGACGTCATCCGTCTTGCCAACACAGAGTAGGGTAATCCGCATATTGTACAAATGAACGAAAAAATTGGCATCGAATAACATCTTTGGCACCTGTTTTGTTTCCATTCAGTCATTTTTAAACCAACTTTCATAAAATTCTATTACCATGAAAAAATCTTTATTACTATTAGGTTTGGCGCTCGCATTGTCGTGGAACGCATGGGCACAGGAAAGCACATCTGACACGACGTGGCGGATATCCGGCGAAAACACCTTGCTCCTCAATCAAAGTTCCTTTTCCAATTGGGCGGCCGGCGGCATCAATTCATTTGCGACCAATTTGATTTTCAACTATGATTTCAACTATAAGAAAGACAAGTGGAGCTGGGACAATAAGGCCATCGCTGCCTATGGCATTACCAAGCAAAAGGCCATCGGTTGGCGCAAAAACGATGACCGGGTCATCCTGAACAGTTTGTTGGGATATCAAGCGGCTGAGCGTTGGATGTACACCTTTTTCATGAACTTCAATACGCAGTTTACAGATGGTTTCCAGTACGATGCAGACAATAACGGCACGTTGATCTCCACTTCATTCGCCCCTGCATACTTAAGCTTTGGACCGGGCTTTGCCTACAAAGAATCAGACAACTTCCGCTTCAACCTCTCCCCCGCTGCAGCGCGTCTCATCTTTGTCACCAACGACGAGCTATCGGAGCAGGGTGCATTCGGTGTAGACCCGGGTGCCACTTCGCGCTTTGAGTTCGGCGCCGCCTTCGACGCTTACTATAAGGCGAACCTGATGGAAAACATCAGTGTAGAAAACATCCTCAAATTGTATTCGAATTACCTCGAAGATCCGCAGAATGTGGATGTGGACTATACGTTGAATCTGTTTATGAAGGTAAACGACTACATCACCGTCAACGGCGGCGTACAGCTCATCTACGACGACAACACTGACATCCTGCGTCAGGAAGATGGTGTGTTCATACCCGATTCAGGACGGCCTGCGCTTCAGGTAAGACAGGTGCTGGGTGCCGGTATCACATACAAGTTCTAAAATCTATCGGGAAGTCGGGGATCTCCCGGCTTCCTTATTCCTTTTCTTCTATGCGCTCAATGATCACGAAAACATCCTCGTTTTCTTTTTTCATCTTGTACTTCTCGCGGGCCATCCGCTGAAGTTCCTGGGGGTTGGTATTCAGGTCGTTTAGAGTTTTATTCACGTGCTCAATCTCCTGGGTGTAAAAGGCTTTCTCCGCTTTCAACCCTTTCAATTGGCTGTAGTAGTCATACTGCATCGCTACGTCATGCCGGTCGAAAAATAGCATCCAAATCACGAATGCCACCGCGGCAATCAGGTATTTATTCCGAATGAGGGTCAGCAGTCTTTCCATGTATACAAAATAGCGCAAAAAAAATCGGAAATGCAAACAAAAAGGGGAGCCGTGTCGCAGCTCCCCTTTTCATTGAAGAATTAAAATCCTTTACTTCGCAAATTTGAAGTTCTTGCCTAAGAATTTCGCATTGCTGCCCAATTCTTCTTCGATGCGAAGCAACTGGTTGTATTTTGCGATCCGATCCGAGCGCGAAGCCGAGCCGGTTTTGATCTGTCCGGTATTCAGGGCCACTGCCAGGTCAGCGATGGTGTAATCTTCTGTCTCGCCGCTTCTATGGCTCATGACCGAGGTGTAGCCGCTATTCTGCGCCAGTGAAACGGCGTTGATGGTTTCGGTGAGCGAACCGATCTGGTTTACCTTTACTAATATCGAGTTGGCCGTATTGGTATCAATCCCTTGCTGCAACCGCTTCGTATTGGTCACGAACAGGTCATCGCCCACCAGTTGCACGGCGCTACCGATCTGTTCAGTAAGCAGTTTCCATCCGGCCCAATCATCTTCGCCCATGCCATCTTCGATGGAAATAATGGGGTACTTGCCGGCCAGTTCTGCGAGGTAAGCCGCCTGTTCTTCACTCGTGCGAACAGCACCCTTATCGCCTTCAAACTTGGTATAATCGTATTTGCCGTCTTTGTAAAACTCAGAGGCAGCGCAGTCTAACGCGAGGTAGATATCATCACCCGGCTTGTATCCGGCCGTTTCAACGGCTTTCAAGATCGTTTCGATGGCATCTTCCGTGCCGTTGAACGTAGGTGCAAAGCCCCCTTCGTCGCCCACGGCAGTGGATAACCCCCGGTCGTGCAGGATTTTTTTCAGCGTATGGAACACCTCAGCACCCCAGCGCAACGCTTCTGAAAACGAGGGTGCACCGACCGGCATGATCATGAATTCCTGAAAAGCGATGGGTGCATCCGAATGCGAACCACCGTTGATGATATTCATCATCGGGATCGGAAGCGTATTGGCATTGACACCGCCGATGTAACGGTACACCGGTTGCCTGCTCTCCTGAGCGGCAGCTTTGGCAACCGCCAATGAAACACCCAAAATGGCGTTGGCACCCAAGTTGCCCTTATTTTCGGTGCCGTCCAACTCAATCATGATCTTGTCTATGGCATTTTGCTCAAAGACATCAATACCTTCCAGCGCATTGGCAATCTTGGTATTCACGTTTTCAACGGCTTTCAATACGCCTTTGCCCAGATACTTGGATTTGTCGCCATCCCGAAGCTCAACAGCCTCGTGCACGCCC
Source organism: Parapedobacter brassicae (assembly GCF_051400755.1). Taxonomy (NCBI): domain Bacteria; kingdom Pseudomonadati; phylum Bacteroidota; class Sphingobacteriia; order Sphingobacteriales; family Sphingobacteriaceae; genus Parapedobacter; species Parapedobacter brassicae. The sequence continues at coordinate 206,565 of NZ_JBLFFL010000002.1, read as the reverse complement.
GTCGAAGCGCCCGAAGGAACGGCAGCACGGCCTACAAAACCATTTTCAGTAGTCACATCCACCTCTATGGTAGGATTACCGCGCGAATCCAATATTTGCCGCGCATGTACATCGATGATCAAACTCATGTGTTCTTTTCTATTTTTTTAAGGTTAACGTTTGCTAATACCGAGTGCACAGTTAGTGTAACTCATACACCTTCAGTTGCACCCGCCAAATATAATGATTTTTTGCCTTTTTCCATCAGCTCGACAAACTCATCAAACAGGTAGCGCGAATCATGCGGTCCGGGCGACGACTCGGGGTGGTATTGCACCGAAAAGGCCGACTTGCCTTTCACCCGTATGCCTTCGATAGATTTATCGTTGAGGTTCACGTGCGTGATCTCCACCTTATCTGATCGCTCAATATCTTCGGCCACCACGCCAAAGCCATGGTTTTGGCTGGTGATCTCACACCTGTTGGCAATGATGTTTTTCACCGGGTGGTTGATGCCGCGGTGCCCGTTGAACATCTTACTGGTGCGGATGTCATTGGCCAGAGCTAGCAATTGATGTCCGAGGCAGATCCCAAAGAGGGGCCTATCGGCCTCGAGTACTTCTTTTACGGTATGTATGGCATAGTCCATGGCTGCCGGATCACCGGGACCGTTGGAAATAAAATAGCCATCGGCACCCCAGGCTTCCATTTCAGCAAAAGGTGTTTTGGCGGAGAACACTTTGGCGTATACTTTGCGCGCATCGAAGTTTCGCAGGATATTCTTTTTAATCCCCAGGTCCAGCACCGCTACGCGAAGCGGCGCATCCTCATTGCCATAGTAGTAAGGGGTTTCCGTGGTCACCTTGGATGAAAGCTCCAAGCCAGCCATCGAGGGCACCTGATCCAATTGCTTTTTAAGCACGTCTACATCCAGTGTCTCCGATGAAATGATCGCATTCATGGCGCCTTTGTTGCGGATGTGGCGCACCAGTGAGCGGGTATCGATATCCGAGATGCCGATCAGGTTGCCTTCTTCGAAATATGATTGGATGGAGGAATCCGCCATTTTACGACTGTAGTTGACACTGTAGTTCTTGCAGACCAGTCCCGCAATCTGAATCTTGTTGGATTCAGACTCATCCCCAGCTATCCCATAGTTGCCGATATGGGCATTGGTTGTCACCATAATCTGGCCGAAGTAAGAAGGATCGGTGAAGATCTCCTGATAGCCGGTGGTACCAGTGTTGAAACAAATTTCACCTGCCGTAGTGCCGATCTTTCCGGCGGCCTTGCCGTGATACACGGTTCCGTCTTCCAGCAGCAATATCGCCGGAAGTTTACTGTAATTCGTCATTCGCTGTTATTGTAATTTGATGGTTTGTATCCATAATCATACCTAACCATACACCCATAAAAAAAGCCCTCAACGGGCCAAAAACGGATTTTGAAATACCAACCCCTCCAGAAAGATTTCCAGGCTTGGGGGATGTTGTCCTGAAGCAATGTACTCCAAATTTCACGAGGGACAAAGGTACGTATTTTTATGGTATCAAGCTAATTTTTTTTGAAGTTATTGCAGCTTCAGGTGCCCGACATAAACACTCTTGCTGTATTGCTTTTTGCGGCCGCTGCGTACGAAGAGGTAAGTCCTGGACCTGCACACCGGGGCGCATACGGAACTAACCAATACGTGTTCTGGTATCACCCGTTGGTCTGGATAATTACCTTCAATCGCATCCTGCATCAATTGCTTGAGGACCTGTCCGAATGTCTTGCTCTTGCTGCCCTTTCCCTAAGGTAATACCTATGGGCGTGTTTATTCTCGCAAACATGAATGAGATGAACAAAATTCCCGATTAGTTAGCGTACTACATTTGTTGGCACAGCACTGTACTGCATGAGAAAATAGCACCGATCGATCTGATTGTTCAGAGACCAATTATTTCCCTACACGCCTATGAATTGATATGTACTTTCCACCTATCCTAATATTCATGCTGCGGCTTTTTGCTGCCTTTGCTTTGCTACTCTTTGGCGTGGTAAAGGATGGGTATGGGCAACGGGTGTATGCGAATGCGCAGCAAACCTCTGTTGGTTCGCTTGGTGGATCTGTACAAAACCCAACCTTCGCCTCAGACACCAATTATACCAATTACTCAACTCTTCGTGTGGGTGTTGGTCTATTAAATCTCATGCATGCTATGCAGAACCTCCAATTTTCTGGAACACCTTATCCGAAACCTAGCAACACTTCTCCGATTATGATAAGATTTTCAAGTGCAGCATCAATTGCAAATCTGGTGGGGGGATTGAGCATTATAAGGACGAACAATGGAATTAATAACCTCGTTGGAACGGAATACACGTCAACCTCATTATTGACATTATTAAATGGAAGCGTGGAGAGTGAAGTTATTATTCCAATTCCATCTTCAACTGCCACTAGTGACGGATTAAGATTGCGCATCGCCACGTTGGCCGGAGCCGCATTATCTGCCAATTTATATTACGCTTTTTATATCAAGCCTCCCAATCTCTCTCAATCCACGGTCACAGTATGTCCGGCGGAACCAGCACAATTGACGATTTCCAATCTCCAAAACAACTATACTTATCGGCTTTATAGCGCCCAAACAGGCGGCAGTGAAATCACGGGCGTGACCAGGGCGGGAAATGCCCTATCCATCCCCTCACCGCCGAGCCCGGGCACATATACTTACTGGCTGGAAGCGCGGGAAGGCGATCTCTACCCCTCGGCGAGGACAGCTATCCAACTGACGGTCGTTCCCAAACCCCCCGCCCCCAATGTGCAACTAACTCCAAATTCTCAATATTAACCAAAAAACATGTTATGAAAACCACCATCAATTTCTTCATCCTGGCAGCCGTTGCGCTGCTGCTGAATGTTTCATCGGCTTTCGCCCAGGTGACACCTACGACCCCCAACGTAGACTTATTCTGCGATGGCGCGGATCTCGTCTTACCCACTCCCGCAGCGGGAACGCAGTATGTGATGCGGTACAGCGCTACCTCAACAACTACCCCGAGCACAACGCTGACCCTGGCTGACGGGGTCACCATTCCCGCGGCCGAGCTCGAGACGGGCTATTACTACCTGTCGATTGAAGGGGATGCCGACAACCCCGAGCTCTGCGAATCCGACATGCAGGAGCTGCCGGTTTACAAATTTGCGCCGCTTACGGTAGCATTTACGGCAGCCGACTATTGTATCGAGGATGCCACCACCCAGACATTTACCGGCGAGGCGACCACAACAGATGCTACCACTTTAGCATACCAGTGGTATACGGTGGTAGAGGGTGTGGAAACGGCAATTACCGGCGCTACCGAAGCCACGTATAGCCCAAGCGAGGACATCGCTCCAGGCACCACGACCACCTACCGTTTGAAAACCGGCTACGTGGTGGACGGATTGCGGTATTGCACGGCAGTAAGTGTCGACGTAGATGTAACTGTTACGGCTAAGCCTGGTATGCCTACTATTGAAGTCGAAGGTTCAACCGGCGAAACGTGGTAACCCACGCCAAGTGGCAGACATAACATGATGCCTGATGCGCGCCCCGGCCATTGGTGCCGGGTGCGCAATTAGGTGATCGCAGATCAGTAAACGCTGTGTCAGGGAATGGTTAGGTTATTCCATATCGTCTTTTGGGTGCTCATGCTCGCCGGTACCGGTTTTGCGCAGCAACGCGAGACAGTCCGTATCGTGCAGGGCAGTGCTGTGACCCTACGTGCCGATGCGGCGGGTGCCGTCTCCTTTCTCTGGTTCCGAAACGGCGAGCCGATCAATGGCTTTCACGATCAACGGCTTCGGGTTTCCGAAGCGGGAATCTATACGGTCATGGCGATCGGCGAGGGCTGCGACTCTGACCTGTCAGCACCTGTGGAGGTCATCGTTGATCCCGGTGGCGAGCCGATAACCGTAGACATGGCCATCAACAACGAGCCAGACCGTCCTGCGGTACTGGTTGGCGATGCATTCACGTACCAGCTTCTTGCGATAAACAATGGCAACGGCACCGCCCATAACGTAGCCGTCAACGTCGTATTACCACAGCAGGTGACTTATGATAATATATTGGGTACGTATACCGGCGAGGTGAGCTATGATGCGGCTTCAAGGGAACTTACCTGGCGGCCGGGGGATATCGCGCCCGGGCAATCGGTATCGATCACCATCAGCGTACGGGCGGAAAATGAGGGGATGGCATCGCAGCTAGCTGTAATAACAAATGATCAAACGGACAGCAACCTTGATGATAATGAAGATACCGCAGTGGTGGAGATCATCGCCTTGAACATCCCGAATGTATTTACACCTAATGGCGACGGACTGAATGACTATTTCGTCATCCCAAGGCTAGACCTGTTTACTGAAAACCGGCTGCTGCTTTTCAACCGCTGGGGCAACGAGCTTTTCAAGACAACCGACTATCAAAACGACTGGAACGGCAACGGCTTGGCTGAAGGCACATATTACTATGTATTAGAGCTTAAAGCTCCTAACGGCCGGTGGGAAACGTTTAAAGGTTTCGTAACCCTCATCCGGAACACGAATAACTAGCCCGATGACCTCAGCAACATGATTACCCCAATACTTCCGCTACGCGGCCTACCTGCCCGTCCTCAAGCCGCACCTTGATCCCGCGGGAATGATAAGGCGCCGAGGTGAGAATATCTTTCACCACGCCTTCCGTAAGTTTGCCCGTGCGTTGGTCCTTTTTGAGAATGATGGCCACCTCCAAACCGGGATAAATGTCTTTGCGGTATTGCCCATCCATGCCTTGCTCCTTAATCCTTACCCCTCAATCCTTACTCCTCAATCCTTGCTCTTTAATCTCGTATCACGCCACGGCCTGCTTCAGCAACGAATCGTGTACGACCACCTTGGTCCAGAATTTCGAATATTTTTCGATGGCTGCCAAATGGGTTGGATGTGTTTCGTAGGTATTGATATCGTCCATGGTATCAAAAAACACAAGCAGATTATACGTAAAGCTATTGTCGACGACATCCCGTTGATGCGTATTGGCGGCACGCCCATAGTGCAGCGATTTGATTTCGGGAATGGTTTTTAGTTCCTCGAAAAATGCTGCAAAATCATTGATTTCCTGTTCAGACAAGCCGTCCTTAAGCCAGAACAGCACATAATGTGTAATTACTTCTTTGTTCTCCATTTTTTCTGTGGTTACTTGGTCTTCATTCGTTTGTTCACTCGCTTGGTTTGAAGTCGGTGGGGCACACGCGGCCAATAGTCCACCGCCTGCACCGGCCAGGGCAACCGCCGCCCCTGCTTGCTTGATGAAATGACGTCTTTCCATAAAACTATTTATTTACAATCTTCATAATATCGTTGCCAAAGACAAAGACCATCAGTGCCAACAGGATAAAAAAGCCTGCGATCTGCGCTTTCTCGAGAAACTTGTCGCTCAGCGGCTTGCCTTGAATCATTTCAATGAGCAAAAACACTACGTGCCCGCCATCCAACGCCGGGATGGGCAGCAGGTTCATCAGTGCCAACGCCATGGACAGCAATCCGACCAGGGTCCAGAATTTAAGCCAGTTTACTTCCGAGCCGAACATGGTGGCGATGGCCACCGGGCCAGAAATCGCTTTGTCGGCCCGCAACTCGCCCGTGGCAATCTTGCCGATGCCCTTCGCGTTATCGATAAACATCGTCCACGCCCGCGATGCGCCGATCGGCAATGACTCGAAAAAGCCATAGTGCGTGGTGACGGATGGGAAGTCCGTATCCGGATTAATGGAGAAGCCCAATGCACCTTCTTTCGGCACGGAGGCCTGTATGGTTGTGCTATCGCTACCCCGAAGCACCACCAAGGAAACCTCCTTGCCCGCACTTCCGCTAACGGCTTCCCTCACCTGGTCCCAAAAGGGTACCGCACGGCCATTGATCATCAGGATGCTATCACCGGAGCGGAGACCGGCCGCATCGGCTGCGCCGCCGACAAATACCGAATCGACGGCCATCGTACGGGAGCGAAGTCCGACAAACTCATTCCGGTCATAATCGGCTACGTCATTCAGGATGTCGCCCGGTACGGCAATGGAAATCGTCTCGCCGCCGCGCTCGACGGTCAGCGATGTATTCCCCATCAACACTTTTGAGCCGATGAGTTCATCGAACCGGAGGACGGGCTGCCCGTCGATCTCCGTGATCCGGTCACCGGCCTGTAGTCCGATTTTCTTGCCTATGATGCCCGGCGCAACGCCGTTTTCCAGCTTCGTGTTGTCCACGTAGGTTTCACCATATTTGAAGGTCAGCATCCAAAAGATGAACATCCCCAAAATAATGTTGACGATAATCCCGCCCAACATGACGATGAGGCGCTGCCACGCGGGTTTGGAACGAAATTCCCATGGCTGCGGCTCGCCCTTTAGCTGCTCCGTGTCCATGGACTCGTCAATCATACCGGCGATCTTCACGTAGCCGCCCAGCGGGAGCCACCCGATGCCATATTCTACATCCTTATATGTGAATTTGAATAATTTGATACCCCACGCATCAAAGAAGAGATAGAACTTTTCAACCTTAATCCCAAATGCACGGGCCGCCAAGAAGTGACCGAACTCGTGCAACACCACCAATATAGACAGGCCTAACAATACCTGCCCGATCATTACCAATACACCCATTTAATTTAACTTACTTTGCTATATGATATATTTTTTTATGCTTTGTTACCAACTCCTCGGTAACTTCGCGGCTCCTCTCGTCCGTCATCAGGTAATCATCCAGCGAAGGTGCCGCTATGTATTCAATGGCCTCCATGGTTTCGGCGATGACATCGCTCATGTTTAAAAAGCCGATCTGGTCTTTCAAAAATGCTGCCACGGCCACTTCGTTGGCAGCATTGAGGATACAGGGCATATTGCCCCCCGCGTCCAGCGCCCGGTAGGCCAACGCCAGATTCCGGAAGGTATCCGTATCGGCCTGCTCGAACGTCAATGACGGGAAATCCATGAAATTAAACCGTTTCAGGCGGCTTTCAACCCGGTCGGGATAGGTAAGCGCATATTGGATGGGCAGCCTCATGTCCGGTAACCCCAGCTGCGCCTTAATGCTTCCATCTTCGAATTGCACCAGGGAATGGACAATGGATTGAGGGTGCACGACCACGTCAATTTGTCGCGGTTGCAAGCCGAACAGCCATTTTGCCTCGATCACCTCCAGGCCCTTGTTCATCAACGTAGCGGAGTCGATGGTGATCTTTGCGCCCATCACCCAGTTAGGATGCCGCAGGGCTTGCTCATGGTTCACATCGGCCAAAAAGGCACGGTTCCTACCCCTGAATGGCCCCCCGGATGCTGTCAGGTATATTTTTTCGATGGGGTTATTGGCCTCACCTACGAGGCATTGGAAGATGGCGGAGTGCTCAGAATCTACCGGCAACAGGTTTACGCGGTGTTCACGGACGAGATCCATGACTAGCTGCCCGGCAACCACCAGCGTTTCTTTGTTAGCCAGTGCCACATCCTTTCCGGCTTTAATGGCCGCTACCGTGGGCCGCAGGCCCGCAGACCCGACCAATGCGCTGATGACCACATCTACCTCGGGATATTGTACCACGTCTTCAAGGGCAGTGCTCCCTGCCAACACGTCGATGGACTGACCGGCCAGTGCGGTTTTCACTTCGTCGTACTTGCACTCATCAGCAATGACCACCGCTTGCGGACGGAACTCCAGTGCTTGTTGGATAAGTAGCTGTGCATTGGTTGCGGCCGTAAGCACCTGTATTTCGAACCGATCCGGATGGGCACGCACAATTTCCAATGCCTGTGTACCCACGCTGCCTGTAGCACCTAATAACGCTATTTGCTTTTTCTTCAATGTTTCTTTATCTATTCATCAGCCGTTCACCGACCCCCGATCACCATTCACCAACCACCATCACCAACCGCTAAATAATATTCTTCATCACCTCGGGGTCGTCCCCACCACGGTATTCGGCCATCATACTCCGATAGGCCGTCGCTATGACGACACTTGACAGCGGCGCCACCAAAAACGAATTTACTAAACTCAGCGCCGTTGATACCATGGGGTAACCAGCATAGTTGAAATACAAATATAAAAGGTGCAAAATGGCAAAAAATGCCAAGATGAGCAACAATTTGGTAACATTTCCTCTGGTCAACGCAAAACTGAGCCGCAAGGCCCGAAAAGGTACCGCCTGTCGCTCAATGATAAAAAATGGGTAAAAGGCCACCCGGAGCAAGAAAACGAAAATTACAACGGCGGAGACGATGCGTGCAATATTGACCATCACCGAAACATCGATATTGGCATAGACCAACGGAAATGCCACGATGGAGATGATCAGGTAGAATACTAATGCAAGCAGGACGATACTGAACATGCTTGTAAAAAAATACAGCAATTCCTTCGTGCTGGGTATCGTTTCGGTCAGGTGTACCTTTTCTTTTCGATCGATAAGCGCAAAAATGTACTTAAACAACGTGAGTTGCGTGCCGAAATACAGCACTACAAAGAGAAACGCCATGAATACGCTGAGAAAGGGATTCACTTCGCTGAAGTAAAAGGCCAGTATCCCGGAGGTATTCGAAGTGAGGAACAGCAGAAAGCACAGCCCGGCAATGGAAAAATAGTGTTTCCGCAACAGGTCCCAAGACCGGTTGATCACCTCATTTACGGCAAATGTACTGTCCTTCAAAAACTGAATCATCGGAATGGCCAATTATCACGCAAAGGTGGGATAAAGTTTTAGTATTTAAAAAAAATAACCGAAACCGCCCACCAACGTCTACCAAAAATGATAAATGAATTGCCATTTTGCGCATGGTGGTGTTTTTTCTAACGGTGTACCTTGCGCTATATTAGTTGATAACCACTAATCAAAAGACTGATTATGAAATTACGAAGGATGACCACAGTCCGTCTGTTGATCATGCGCCCTCAACAAATAATTGCCATTGACCATTCACCCAAACGATTCAAAACAATGAAATTAGTGTATGTTTTTTTATTAACGGTATTTGCGCTAAGCGCTAATGCCACGCCTCCGCCCATTAAAGGGCAGGTTATCAGCGCCGACGGTCTTCCGCTTGCCGGAGCAACCATTGAAATCAAAGGCACCTCATCCGTAGCCAAAACCGATGAGAACGGGAATTTCTCGTTGGAGGCCAGTGCAGGGCAAACCCTCGTCATTTCTTTTATCGGTTACCAAACACAGGAAGTCAGCGTTGCAGATACGGCAACCCCACTAACCATCCAGCTGGTTGCTCAAGACGCCTTTCTGGAAGAAGTAGTCGTGGTGAGCTACGGCACACAGAAAAAAAGAGAGATAACGGGTGCGGTTTCAGATATCGATGCCGACAAATTGAAAGACCAGCCTGTAGGTCAGCTATTAAATAAGCTTCAGGGAAGACTGGCCGGTGTACAGATCAACCAAACGAGCGGTACACCCGGGCAGGGCATGTCCATCAAAATACGGGGAGCGGCTTCGATCGGCGCGGGCAATAACCCCTTGTATGTCGTTGATGGCATTCCGATTGTAGGCGGCGCTTTTGGCATCGGCAACATCAACCCCAACGAAGTGGAAAACATCAGTGTATTGAAAGATGCTTCCGCCGCCTCGCTCTACGGCTCAAGGGCAGCGAACGGGGTGGTACTGATCACCACCAAAAAAGCGAAAGCCGGACAAACCAACGTCACGCTGAGCGCACTATTCGGTTTAACCAACGTACCGCAAAAAGGGCGTCCGGATCTGATGAATGCGGAGGAATGGGTTCAGTTTCAGAAGGAGATATATGAAGATAAAGCGACATACGAGGGGTATACTGGCGGTGTGCCCGAAATGTACCAGGACCCATCCGCCTACCGGGATAAAAGTACCGATTGGTACGATGCGCTGCTCAGGCCAGGTAAATCGTCCGATTATAGCCTTTCCATCGCGACGAATAAGGACAAATTTAGTTCTACGTTGACCGCCGGGTATTTTAAACAGGACGGCGTCCTGATCAATACCGATTATTCACGCTTTTCCCTGCGGTCTAACAATGAATACAATGTCAATGAATACATAAAAATCGGCACCAATATTTCGGCAACACGCCAAAGTTTTCAAAGTTTCAATACGGACGGCGGCTACCAAATCCTGTTCTCAGCATTTGTAACACCGCCGATTTTCTCGCCTTTCGATACGGACGAAAATGGCAACATGAAGACGAGCTTCTCGGCACCGGGGATACTCACGCAACCCAATTGGTACCGGAGCCTCACGGAACGCATTGAACGGACACACACTAATGGATTGCTGACCAATAGCTACGTGGATATTAATTTCCTCAAGGATTTCAGGTTTAAATCTACCTTCGGGGCCGAGCTGGAAGATTGGCGGAACCGGTCTTGGCGGCCTTCGACCGCAACGGGGGATGTGTTCGCTCCGCCGCCTACTCCGGGTGCAGCGGGCTACAACAGCACTTCGGACATTTCCTGGGTTTGGGAAAACAACCTCACCTATCAGAAAACCTTTGCCGAGGATCATCACGTGGAAGTATTGGCGGGCTATTCGGCCCAGCGATTCCGGAGGGAATTCAATGCGGCCGGCGGCTCCAACTTTTCGGACGACCTGATTCCGTGGATCAGCGGCGGACCGCCCCAATTCCGTACCGCAAACAGCGGTACGACGCAGTGGTCTTTATTGGGCCAATACGCCAGATTGAACTATAATTACCAGGGAAAATATTTGCTCAACGCTGCTGTCCGGCGCGATGGGTCATCACGGTTCGGTGTAGATGATCGGTGGGGTAGTTTCCCCTCGCTCTCGCTCGGGTGGATCGTGACCGAGGAGGATTTTGCGCAGGGTTGGGGACCGTTCAACTATTTGAAACTCCGAGCGGGTTACGGCGTGACGGGCAATTTCAATATCGGTGATTTCCGCCAATACCCCAATATCGGGCAGGATAATTACCCCATAAACCAAAACATTACGATCGGTCGGCCGATCGTGGCGCTGGGGAATTCGCTGCTCACCTGGGAAACCACCAAAGGGGTCAACCTCGGCGCCGATATGGGCTTTTTCAACGACCGGATCGCATTCAGCTTTGACTATTACGATAAAACAACGGAAGGCCTGTTGTACAACCTTGAGGTGCCGGCCTCATCGGGATATGGAAGTGTCATGTCAAACATCGGCGAGTTCAGGCTTTGGGGGTATGAATTTGCCCTCAGCACAAAAAACATCCAGGGCAACTTCAATTGGACTACGGATATCAACGTGTCGATCAACCGGAATAAGGTGATCCAATTGGGTGCCAACAATACTCCCATCGGCGGCATCAACGAATATGGTGATAGCTGGAAAACGGAAGTGGGCAGGCCCATGGGACAGTTTTGGGGCTATGTCTATGACGGCATCTATATGACCGAAGCGGAGTTCGAATCGCAGCCCAAAGGAATAAACTCCATGGTGGGCACCGTGCGATTCAAGGATCTGAATGGTGATGGTATCATCAATGCGGAAGACCGCACGTATATCGGCAACCCCAATCCGAAATTTATCTTCGGAATCAACAACACATTGACTTACAAAAATTTCGACTTCAATATCGTTGCAAGTGGTGCCGTGGGCGGTGATATATTTGATGGCAAAGCCGAATGGCTTGAACTGATCGATGGTCTGTTCAATACCTATAGTTATGTGAGTGACCGGTGGCGCTCACCGGAAAATCCGGGAGCAGGTATCATCGGGCGCACCGCCCCGGGATCGACAACGGCTGAACATCGGAAAGACAACAGCCGGTATGTGCATGACGGCACGTTTCTGACCATCAAAAACGTTGCATTGGGGTATACCTATCCGGAGCCTTTTAAATCCATTCGTAGCCTAAGGGCATTTATCAGTGTGCAGCAAGCGCTGGTATTCAGCAGCTATGCCAATCCGGAGGTCAGCGCAAATGGGCTCAATGGGCTCAGCGAAGGTAAGGATGCCGCGGCATACCCCATCCCTAGAATATTCAGTTTGGGTTTAAATATTAACTTTTAACTATTCACGACGATGAAAAAATTAATTATATTGGTCGTTGCCGTCATATCGCTGGGGGCATGTTCGGAGAGTTTTCTGGATAATGTGCCGGAAGACACATTAACCTCTGGCAATTTCTTCAAAACGGAAAGCGACTTTCAGCAAGCGTTGATCGCCACTTATGGGGCCGTGCGTACGGCGGGTGACCTGAATTCGTGGGTAATGGGTGAAATGCGATCGGATAATACGCATTATGATATTAACCGGGGTGCTGACGCCAGTATCGGTACCATGGCGAGGTTAGCGGTTGCTGATTTTTTGGATGACGATGGCAACGGGGTAACCAATTCGAAATACGATGGATCCTATGTGGGAATTTCACGTGCAAACGTGATATTAGACCGAATCATTGATGTGCAAATGGACGCGGGAAAAAAAGACCAGATCATTGCCGAGGCGAAGTTCCTGCGGGCATTCTTTTATTTTGAACTCGTGCGCTATTATGGCGGTGTACCCCTATACATACACGAAGTCAGTAATGCTGAGGAGGCATCGCTGCAACGCGCCACGGTAGACGAAGTGTATGCCCAGATCATCGCGGACGCCACGGAAGCGGCGGCGATCCTGCCGCCCAAAGCCAGGGAACTGGGTAGGGCTTCCAAAGCGGCTGCCCACATGTTGCTGGGCTATGTATACCTTACGCAAAAAAACTATCCCGCCGCTGAGGAGGTCCTCCGAGCGGTTACGGGCTATGGGTATTCGCTTCTCCCGGACTACCGCTCGGTATTCGACCCGACGAATAAAACGAACAACGAGCTGATTTTTGAGGTACAATACCAAGACGGTCCGAATGGCATACCTAGTGATTTTATTTACCGGTTCCTGCCCCTCACCGACGACGCCTCCATCGTGACGGGCTTTTCGGTCAAAAACATCACCAGCGGGCTGAATGTGCCGACACAGGATCTGCTCGAGAGCTACGAGGCAGGCGACACCAGGCTGGAAGCTTCGGTAGCCATTGCCGAGGGCACGGGTGAAACAGGCTCTAGCTTCATCATTGAATCGATCAAAAGTCCGGTCAATTATTCAGCCCCAGCCGGTAAAGAGGGAAAGCCCTTCATCAGCAAATATTCCTGGCCCCATGCGATAGTGGAAGAAACCAATAGCAACTGGCCCATTTACCGCTACGCAGATGCGCTGCTGCTGCTTGCCGAGGCGCTGAACGAACAAGGAGGTGGTAAATCAGCTGAGGCCCTCACCTATTTAAACCAAGTCAGGAACAGGGCGTTTGATGGCGAGGGAACCATCGCGGCTACCGACCAGGCGACGCTCAGGGATATAATCGCGCATGAACGCCGGATTGAACTGGCATTTGAAAACAAAAGGTGGCTCGATCTGGTCAGGACAGACCAAGCCGTGGACGTGATGAATGCGCATGGCGTAGAGATCAAAGCGGCGGACCCGAATGTGAGTCCAAGTGCGTACAACGTCACCGCGTGGAGGCTGATATTCCCGATTCCCAGAAGGGAGATACAGATCGGAAGGCTGGAACAAAATCCTGAATATTGACACTGGCATAACATGTAAATATGGAGTTGAAAAATCGATTCGGGTTCCTTGTTCTGGTCATCTTACTTGGCGCAGATGTTTGCCTTTCGATGGCAGCGCCCGGAAAGCTGGTGCTCGCAAACCTAACGTGCGACGATAAGCGCAATCCCGTGGGTATCGAATCCGGACGCCCCCGGTTGAGCTGGACCATTCTGGCGGAGCGCCGGAGCGTAAAACAAACCGCTTACCAGATCGTGGTGGCGGATGACCCGGAGATGCTGAAGCAGGAAAAGGGAAATGTGTGGGATTCTGGAAAAATAGACGCCGGTAGCTCCATCCAGGTCCCGTATGCCGGGAAGGCACTGACGTCGGCAAAAAAATACTACTGGAAGGTAAAAATATGGGACAATCAGGGTCATGTTTCCGATTGGAGCGAACCGGCAAGCTGGCAGATGGGGTTGATAGCGCCGCCGGATTGGAAAGGTGCACAGTGGATTGGGTATGACGAATTGCCCAACGCTAAGCGGATCGTACCGGCAGCTCACCTCGGCGGCGAACCGGAGTGGGGACCGCTCAGGGATACCTTGCCCCTGCTGCGCCGGGAATTTACGGTTGAAAAACCCTTAAAGCAGGCCACGATCTTTATTTCCGGACTGGGGCATTTCGAATTGCGTGTAAACGGAGAAAAGATCGGCGACCATTTCTTGGACCCGGGTTGGACAAATTATGATAAGACCGCGCTATACGTCGGCTTCGACATTACCAAGGAGGTGCAAGTCGGGGCAAATGCGTTGGGTGTGATGCTTGGAAACGGTTTTTATCACGTGCCCGCAGAACGGTACCGCAAGCTGACCGGCACGTTCGGCCATCCTAAAATGATTTGCCGATTACGGCTTGAGTATACCGATGGCACCGCCGCGGATATCATCAGTGATGGCTCCTGGAAAGCCGCTCCCGGACCGGTTATTTTTTCCAGTATTTTCGGCGGGGAGGATTATGATGCCCGGCTAGCGCAAGACGGCTGGGACGCGCCTTCGTTTGATGATGCAGCATGGCGAGATGCCGTGTTGGTCGATGGCCCTGAAAAACTCAACAGCCAATCGACTGAACCGCTAAAGGTGATGGAAACCTTCGCGCCCGTAAAAATCAGCCAACCCAAGCCCGGTACGTGGGTGTACGACTTGGGGCAAAATTTTTCGGGTATACCGGCGATCGTAGTAAGCGGGAAAAGCGGAGATACCGTAAAAATCATACCGGGCGAGATCTTGGATTCCACCACTGCGGTCAGCCAACGGCCATCGGGTGACCCCTCCTACTTTACATATGTGCTGAATGGCAAAGGCACGGAAAGCTGGCAGCCCCAATTCACCTATTATGGCTTCCGATACCTGCAAATCGAGGGCGCTGTTCCCGAGGGGGAGCCGAATCCAAAAGGCTTACCGGTATTGAAGAAGGTACAGGGGTTGCATACCCGAAATTCGGCCAGCACCGTGGGTGAATTTCACTGCTCCAATGAACTTTTCAACCAGATATTCAACCTGATCAACTGGTCGATCAGGAGCAACATGGCCAGTGTGCTGACCGACTGCCCCCACCGTGAAAAACTGGGGTGGCTAGAGGTAGCCCACCTACTTGGCGGTTCCATTCGCTACAACTATGACATTGCCTCCTTTTACCGCAAGATCATCCGGGACATGCAGCTGGCACAAACCGCCGAGGGACTGGTGCCCAACATTGCGCCGGAGTGGGTGGAATTCGACCCCGACTTCCGGGATTCGCCCGAATGGGGCAGCAGCAGCGTGATCCTGCCTTGGTACATGTATCAATGGTATGGTGATGAAGAAATCTTGAGGGAAAGCTACCCGATGATGAAACGGTACGTGGATTACCTCGGCAGGAAAGCCGAAAACCACATCGTATCGCACGGGCTGGGCGACTGGTTTGACATCGGTGAGAACGGTTCCGGTTCGGGCTATTCGTTGAATACACCACAAGGAATCACCGGTACAGCCATGTATTATTATGATCTGGGTATCCTGCAGCAGGTCGCGACGCTATTGGGCGAACACGATGATGCCTCGCGTTATCACCAACTCAGTGAACAGGTAAGATCCGCATTTAACAATGCCTTTTTTAACGAAGAGACGAAACAATACGGCACAGGAAGCCAAACGGCAAACGCTATGGCCGTCTACATGAAACTGGTGGATCCTGAGCACAAGGAAGCGGTCGTTGAAAACCTGATCAAGGGTATCCGTGCCGGAAACAATAGGCTCACCTCCGGTGAGGTCGGGTTTCGCCACCTCGTTGACGTACTTGAAGCGGAAGGCAAATCCGATGTGCTGTTTGATATGAATAACCGCGCTGACGTGCCGGGCTATGGTTATCAGATCGCGCACGGCGCTACGACATTAATGGAGGATTGGACAGCAATCAAAACATTGGGCAATAACCATTGCATGCTGGGGCATTTAATGAAATGGTTTTATAGCGGACTTGGCGGGATCCGTCCGGCGGAAAATTCCATTGCGTTTAATAAAATCGTGATCTGCCCCGAACCGGTGGGAGACATCACCTCGGCTAAAGCCAGCTATCGTTCGCCATATGGTGTCATTCTTAGCGAGTGGAAAAAGAATACGCGCAGGTTTGAACTCCATGTCGAGATTCCTCCAAATACGGACGCTGTGATTTATTTGCCAGCAGGTGCCGAATCCATCATTTCTGAAAACGGTAAACGTGTCCATCCGGACCGGATGGCAACTGTCGGAAACGGGAAACGGACCGTTTCCGTTGGTTCGGGAACATTCCGATATGTCGTGAAAAACTAAACTATATATGATCAACAGAATGAAGGTTAGCATCAGCTGGATGGTATTAATTGTTTTCCTCGCCTGTCATATCGCATGCAGCGATCGCGCAGACAGCGAAGGGCCTGCGGCATCCATCATTCCCCTACCCCAATCATTGGAATGGTCGGACGAAACGTTCGACCTCACCACGTGCGATGCCATTGCGGTAATGACGCCGTCCCTCAACAAGGAGGCGTTGCAATTGCAGCAGCTGCTTGCAGACAACGGGCACACGGTAGCACTCAGCAATTCGACACCGCCCGACAAACACGCAATCGTGCTGAATCTCGGCACCGTGGACGCCCGTCATTTACCCGAAGAAGCATATCGGCTCCAGGTAGGAAACGATTCGGTAGTCCTCACCGCTAATTCGGCTCACGGTATCTTTAACGGGATTCAAACGCTTGCCCAGCTGATCCTGGATGGACGCTCCGTACAGGGCTGCAGCATCGTAGACTTCCCTGCCTATCAATGGCGTGGTTATATGGTCGATGTGGGGCGCAACTATCAATCGGTCGAATTGCTGAAGCAGCAAATTGACAGAATGGCCCGTTACAAGCTGAATGTATTCCATTTTCACCTGACCGAAGATGTTGCCTGGCGATTGCAGGTCACGCAATACCCACAGCTCACTGCCGCCGAGCACATGACACGAAACAAGGGGATGTTTTACAGTATTGAGGAGGTGAAAGCGCTGATCCAGTACTGCAAAGACCGGCACATTACGCTGGTACCCGAAATCGACATGCCGGGCCATAGCGCCGCATTTACCAGGGCGATGGGTGTGGATATGCAATCGGAAAAAGGTTCTAAAATTGTTAAGGACATTATCGAAGAGGTGTGTACTACCTATGATGTTCCATATATCCATATTGGAGCAGATGAGGTAAAAATAACCAATCAGCAGTTTCTGCCGGAAATAACAAAACTCATCGGGCAACATCAAAAGACGGTCATTGGCTGGGCGCCTGGGGGCAACTATGATGATCACACTATCCGTCAGCTGTGGAAAGACGAGGGCGATCAGGAAGTGAAGGCAAATACGCATCGTTATATCGACTCCAAGTTTTTGTACATCAGCGATTTCGATCCGCTGAATAGTGTGGTGACTATTTTCAACCGGCAGCTCGGCGGTAAGCCGCACGGTGATTCGGGTTTATTGGGCGCCGAATTTTGCTTGTGGGCCGATAGAAGGGCAAAACAAGAATCCGATCTGATCAACATGAATCCGGTTTACCCGGCAATGCTGGCCTTTGCCGAGCGGAGCTGGCGCGGCGGGGGTTATCCCGGCGTGGTATTCAGCATCGGTCCCGATTCGTCCGATCGGGCGCAGGCGTTTGTCGAATTTGAAAAACGATTATTAACGCATAAGGAAAAATATTTTAGCCAGCTGCCGTTCAATTATGTGAAACAAACCCACATGAAGTGGAACTTGTTCGGCCCATTTGACAACAACGGGGATCTGTCGGCAGTTTACTGGCCCGAAAACCCCGGCGCGGTGCCCGAAGATTCCACGGCGACCCTCGTGGCGACAGGCGGCACGATCTGGCTCTGGCACACCCATGGTCCGCCGGTGGAAGCCTGGCTCCCATCGCCCAGGGAAAATACCACCTGGTATGCCTATACGAAGTTTTGGAGCGACGCCGATTCGGCAGTGGCGTTTTGGGCCGATTTTAAAGATCAATCGAAGTCGGGCGCCGACGCCACCCCGCCAAAAGGTGAATGGGATTATATGCAAAGTAAATTATGGATCAATGGCAACCTCATCCCCCCGCCCGAATGGGCCTTCCCCGGCAGGCCATCCGGACAGTTAGAAGCGCCATTAGAAGATGAGGGATTTTATTACCGCCCGCCGATGATGGTGAATGTCAAAAAAGGCTGGAACAAGATTTTGGTAAAGCTGCCGATGAATACATTCGATCCGCTGCTGGATTGGCAGGTTCCACCGAAATGGATGTTTACCGTCATACCGGTGCATCGAGGTGAAGGCATCAATTATTCGGCCAACGACGTAAAATTTCAACCCGGTAAGTGATTGTTTTTTTAAGATGATCATTTCTTTAACATGGTACAATGCAAACAAATTTTTTAGATGAGCAATAAAACAGCGAAGATCGGGTTATTTGGAATCGGACTTGACACCTATTGGCCCCAGTTTCCGCAACTGCGGGACCGCCTCGAGGGATATCTCTCAGAAATAGCGCAGAAGCTGACATCATTTCATCCCGAGGTGATCAACCTGGGGTTGGTCGATACCGTAGATAAAGCATTTGAAGCGGGCAGTACGTTCAGGCAGGAAGAAGTTAGCATTATCTTCCTATACGCGTCTACCTACGCGTTATCAGCTACCGTGTTTCCGGTGGTGCGCCAAGCCAAGGTTCCCGTGGTCATCCTCAATTTAGCGCCAACTGCTAGTATCGATTACGACGCGTTCAACAGCATGGGAGACCGAACCAAAATGACGGGCGAATGGCTGGCCTATTGTTCGGCTTGCCCGGTACCCGAGATCGCCAGTGTGTTCAACCGGACCGGTATCACGTTCCACCAGGTGACCGGAATGCTGCATGAAGAAGAATGCTGGAACGAGGTACGTGAATGGGTGGACGCAGCCAAGGTCGCCCATATGATGTTTCATAATCGGCTGGGCTGCATGGGGCATTATTACAGCGGCATGCTCGACATTTATTCCGACCTCACCCAACAGTATGCTTACTTCGGCGGACACGTAGAAATTATTGAAGTAGACGAGCTTTCGACCTTACGCAAAAGCGTTCGGCTGGCGGAGATTACCGAGCGGGTGTCGCTGTTTTACGAATGCTTCGATGTACAACCCGACTGCTCAAAAGAAGAGCTCGAAAGAGCCGCGAGAACTTCCGTAGCGCTCGATAAATTAGTTGATCATTATCGGCTCGGCTCCATGGCCTATTACTATAAAGGGACCGGGACCGAGAATGCAGACACGATGAGTTCCATCATCCTCGGCACGTCGCTCCTCACCGCAAGGAACATACCGGTTGCCGGCGAATATGAAATAAAAAATGCGCAGGCCATGAAGATTTTGGATGGTTTCGGTGCGGGCGGATCCTTTACCGAATATTATGCGGTCGATTTCAACGATGATATCGTACTGATGGGGCACGACGGGCCAGGACATATTTCCATCGCAGAGGGAAAGACCAAAGTAAAGCCACTCCATGTATATCACGGAAAGGTCGGCAAGGGATTGTCGGTGGAAATGTCGGTCAGGAACGGACCGGTGACGTTGCTTTCGGTCGTACAGCGCAAATCGGGCGAATTAAGTTTCCTGGTGGCGGAAGCAGTGTCGGTTGCCGGACCGATATTGGAGATTGGCAACACGAACAGCCGCTACCGGTTTTCGATAGGCGCGCGAAACTTCATCAATCAGTGGAATCGGCATGGTCCGGCCCATCATTGCGCAGTAGCGGTAGGTCATATCGCTTCTAAAATTGAAAAACTCGGCAACTTGTTAGACATGGAAACGGTTATTGTTTGTTAACTTTGGGCTCGAAATGGATCCCTATCGCAGATACTTTAGTTCAAAACAACTCGAAGAATTGGTTGAAATGCAGCCAAACTGGGGGGTTAATGTCTTAAATGTCGGCCATAACATTCATCCTGCCAACAAAAATTATCCCGATAAAAATCATCCAAACCGCTATTTCTTCAATTGGGAAAAAGGAAGAGTACTCAACGAATACCAATTGGTATTCATCGCGGCCGGCCGTGGCACCTTTGAAACCGAACACATCGGTGAAGTGCCCATTAATCCCGGTTCGGTCTTCTTACTTTTTCCGAATACCTGGCATACGTTTAAACCCCTACAAGATCAGGGTTGGGAAGAGTATTGGGTGGGATTCAATGGCCCCTATGCAGAATATTTAATGCAGCAAGAATGTTTTAATCCCCGTTTTCCGCTTATCCACATGGGTTTCAATACCGAGTTTCTCGACATCTATACCCGTTTGCTGGAAACACTGAAGGGCGAAGGCGTCGCCTTTTGCCAGATCGCTTCGTGCCTGACCGTTCAGCTGCTGGGCTTGGTGTACGCTGCGGCATTGCTCAAAGCATCCCCGCAAAATCGCAAAGAGCACATCATCAACAATATTCGCTTCAAAATGCATGATAACCTACATCAGCATATTAACCTGGACGAATTGGCCGCTGAACACAACGTCAGCTATACCTGGTTCAGGAAAGCATTTAAAGAGGTAATAGGCACTTCTCCGGGTCAATACCTCCTAAACCTGAAGTTGGAAAAAACGTGCAAGATGCTGAAAGAAACAGACCTGACCATTGCTGAAATCGCCTTCGCGGCGGGGTTTATGTCTGAATATCACTTTTCGAGGATATTCAAAGAGAAGTTTAACATATCGCCATCCCTTTTCAGAAAGCGAGGCCAATAGGCGATTAACCGAAGATAACAGAGCCAATATTTCTGCTATAGATCGTACAGAGAATAAAGAATGATAGGCTGTTGCAGCCTTTCCGCATCGGCCGGTCGGAACATACGGAACGAATTGCAGGTGTGGCTGGAGAATTGTTCCATCTGCAGCAGTATCAGTTCGATTACCTTGGCTTCAATGAACGTCCGCTTAAAGAACCCCTGTCTTTGGCAGTCAATGATCGCGTTGATAATTCCCATCATCTCGGGGGTGACACGAAGGTTGTGTTTACTGATGAATGATGGCGACTGCTGTTCGATTTTCCTGATAAAATCATCAAACAGTTTACTGTGACCGATGTAACTTCTGAATGCCTGGGGGGGGAGATATTGATTTCGAGCATCCGATTGCTCCCGGTGGTAAAGGATACTTTTCCCTTGATACCTGGCACATAGATGATATTATGTTCGTTTGCGGAGAAAGCGGTTAATTTCCGTTCGGCCCCGGTGAATGTTTCCGTGTCCGCCATCAGGTCGAAATGCATCTCCACCGTCTCGAAATCACTTCACTGTTGCAGGTTGACGAGGAAGCAACATACGTCTCCGAACAAAAGGAAGTTATGTATTATATCGGCTCGGCAGCATCATTGGCCACGAGCGTATAGAAAGCGCTGTGTCGGAGTTTTATAATCGCTCCACCGAAAAAGGGGGACGACAATCGGATGTCAATGATTTCTACAACTTATTAAAAAAGAACACCCCGAAGGAGCGCTTTCCGAGCAATCGTATTGCTAACCTGATAATGCTGGACGATCTCAAGTGCTTTATCCTCTCTATAATTTCGCCGTAGAAATTAACAAACTTATTCAACATGTTGACGCACTAAGATTATTTATTAAAATAATAACACTTTCATTAATAATTAGTTACGAAATAAAAATATTTTATTTTGTTCTTATTTTTTAAATATATACTTTTGACATGCGCCACCTTAGTGCGTTAAGAACACAATTTTAACCAATTATGAAGAAATACCTAAATTATTTTGAAAGCAACGTATTTCAATCTCTCATCATTATGGGAGTTATTGCCTGTTTTACGTTTTTCAACTGTAAAACTTACGCTCAGGAAGGCCAGCGGGTGGATCTTTCGGGAATAGTGTCTGACATTAGTGGAAAGCCTATTCCGGGGGTAACTGTTTCTCTTAACAGGCAAAAAAAGATCGCAGTTACTGATGCACAGGGACAATTCGACTTAAGAAACATCGACAAAAATGATTCGGTGATCATGTCTGCCATAGGGTATGAAAGGCAAATCATACCGATAGCAAACAATAGGAAATTGTTAATTACCTTGAATACGGCTAGCATTGATCTTAACGAAGTGGTGGTTTCAGTAGGCTATGGCACGCAAAAACGGGGAGACGTAACGGGTTCTGTTGGAGCTGTCAATGTTGAAGACCTGAATAAGGCACCTGTAAAATCAGCAGATGAGGCGCTGGCCGGCCGTGTAGCCGGGGTGGTTGTGTCAACAACAGACGGACAACCGGGGGCAAACAACAATATCGTCATCCGCGGCGCGGGATCTTTAACGCAGAGTACTGCCCCATTATATGTGGTAGACGGCTTCCCTATGGAGGACGCAAATTTTAATTCAATAGCACCGGGGGATATTGAAACAATTGACATATTAAAAGATGCATCGGCCACAGCAATTTATGGTGCTAGGGGTTCAAATGGAGTGGTTATCATTACCACGAAAAGAGGCAAGGCCGGAAAGCCTGTGGTTTCGTATAACGGTTTTTTCGGAATGTCTCAAAAACCCGCTCCAATTGAATTGATGAACGCTTATGATTTTGTGAAGTATCAAGCTGAACTTAATCCCACTATCACTAATACCTTATATTTCACATCTGGCAGAGATTTGGAATTTTATCGAAATGCTTCTTCCACAGATCTTCAGAACCGTGTTTTCCAAAGTTCGCCCTTACAAAACCACCAATTCTCACTGCGTGGCGGCAGTGGGGGTACCACCTACTCTATTTCTGGAAATCTGGCAGATCAAACGGGTATCGTTACCAACACGAGCTTTCAAAGATACCAAGGTAGGATAGCGATAGATCAGGTAATTAATGCTAAGCTAAAAATTGGCGCAAATTTAAACTATAGTGACCAAAGTACCCGGGGCATGATACTGGGTGAAGCGAGCAGAACTGGCGGAGCAGCCTCCGCTACAGTTTCCCTGCTATATGGTGTTTGGGGATGGAGGCCGGTCTTTGGCGAGGGTGAAAGAATTGGGGAAGAAGAGCTTTTTGATCCATCTGTTCCAAATTCTGATGCCAGAGTCAACCCTATCCAATCGGTAAATAATGAGTTCCGCTTGTCCCGTGCTAAAGTTTTTAACGCGAATGCCTTTATCAACTATGAGCCATTAAAAGGCCTTGTACTCAGGGTGTCTGGAGGCATGACCGACATCACCCAGCGAGGAGAGGCATTTTACAACTCGCTAACATCTGCCGGAAATGTCAGAAACGTAAACGGTGTTAATGGATCCGTGATTTTTGCCCCATACAACACGTTACTTAACGAGAACACGTTAACTTACACCAAAGCATATCAAAATGGCCACAGATTTGATATCATGGGAGGCTTAACTATACAAGGCAATACTTCTGGAAACTACGGCTTTCGCGGGCTAAATGTTTTTAGCGAATCCTTGCAGATAGACGGACTAGACGAAGCTGGAACCAACATCGGTTCATCATCAAGTTCCCGTTGGAAGATGATGTCATTTTTGGGGCGGGTAAACTATTCATATAAAGGTAAATACCTGTTTACGGGCACCATTAGAAATGATGGGTCCTCGAAATTCCGAAGCGGCAACAGGTGGGCAATGTTTCCCGCAGCGGCTTTAGCCTGGAGAATGTCGGATGAGAAATTTTTCAAAAGCCTGAATTTTATTGATGAATCTAAGCTCCGTCTGAGTTACGGGTCAAGTGGTAATAACCGTGTTCCGGATTTTCCATATTTAACGGCAATCGCCTATCCTACTTTTGCTAGTTATGCCTTTGATAATAACACACCGGCAAGGGGAGCTTTACTGGGTAATTATGGCAATCCGGATCTTAGATGGGAAACAACCACTATGGCCAATGTCGGCTATGATCTTAGTCTATTCAAGAACAGAATAGGCTTTACCGTGGAGGTTTATCGAAAAGTGACCAAAGATGCGCTACTCAATGCAGACCTTCCTTACGCTACAGGTCTTGCCGTAGCTGGAACCGGAAACCTAGCCAAAGCTTTCAAAAATATTGGAAAACTTGAAAATACAGGGCTTGAATTTACCTTGAATACGGTCAACATTTCCGATAAAAATTTTAATTGGAGCAGTAATTTCAATATAAGCTTCAACCGAAATAACGTTCTTCAGTTTAATGAGGGTCAAACATCCTTTTTATCAAATGTAGCTTTTGACGCTGCTTTCAACAATGTTTCACCCTATATATCAAGAGTGGGGATGCCAGTTGGCATGATGCATGGATTGATATTCGAAGGCACCTACAAGTATTCCGACTTCAATAATATAAACGGTGCGCTGGCACTGAAGGATAACGTACCTGATAACGGACAGCCCAGAGCAAATATTAAACCGGGAGATATCAAATACAGGGACATAAATGGCGACCTTGCAGTTAATGATAAAGATTTCACGATCATCGGCAGAGGATTGCCAATCCATACGGGAGGTTTTACCAATAACTTCAAATACAAAAATTTTGACCTGAATATTTTCCTCCAATGGTCATACGGCAGCGATATCATCAATGCGAATAGGCTTGTTTTTGAGGGAAACGCCGGTCAGCGAATACTTTTAAACCAGTATGCCACCTACAATAACCGATGGTCTGCAGACAATCCGGAAAGCGATCTGCCAAGAACGGGCGGAATACTGGATAGCTACTATTCAAGCCGGGTAATCGAAGACGGTTCTTATCTGCGGCTGAAAACTGTGGCTATTGGTTATAATCTCAGTCCGAAATTAGTATCAAAAGCAAAGATTACATCGGCCCGGATTTCCGTTTCCGGCCAGAATCTGCTGACCTGGTCAAACTATTCCGGCCAAAATCCGGACGTGTCGGTCAGGAACTCGATCCTGACACCTGGTTTTGATTATTCATCTTATCCTCTTCCTCGTGCCGTGGTGGTGGGAATTGACGTTACATTTTAACCTAACAAACAAAAATAAAGATCATGAAAAAAAAATATATCGTCTTTTTTATAATTTGTCTGGCATTATCATCAGGATGCGATAAATTTTTAGACACTAAGCCTACAGACTTTGTCTCATCAGAGTTTACGACAGCCGGCCAGCTCACAACGGCTTTGACCGGAGTGTATGAAATCTTAGGTAACACAACCTTATATGGCGATACATGGCCGTATTGGTTAAATGTTTGCAGTGATATAGAATATACCAATACCGGGCAACTTAACACGGTGAATTATATATATAGCCCGGCTGATGTACAGATTACGGGCTTTTGGAGAACGTTGTATACAGGGATATATAGAGCAAATGTCTTATTGGCTTCAACAGATAATCCTGATATTGATCAAGCTGTCAGAGACAGGACAAAAGGCGAAGCACTTTTTTTAAGGGGATATTACTATTTTTTGCTGGTAAGTAACTTTGGCCCTGTACCGGTTTACCTATCACCAAATCCATCCATTGCTAATGTCAATGTTCCCAGAACATCTATTAAAGATGTGTACGATCAGATACTGGCAGATATGACGACTGCTGAACCGCTTGTTCCGGATGTTTCTTCAACGGGACAAACCGGCGACGGTGTAATTCATGGTGGCCATATCTCTAAATCTGCTGTACAGGGAATATTGGCCAGGGTATGCCTTACGATGGCCGGATATCCTTTAAACGATGAAAGTAAATATGCTGATGCACTTGAGTGGGGATTGAAAGTCGTCAATTCAGGTAAACACAGCTTAAACCCTGATTATAAACAAATATTTATCAATTATGCCCAAGATCTTTATGATATTAAGGAAAGTATCTGGGAAGTAGAATTTTATGGCAATGCAACCGGAGGTTATCAGGAATATGGCTACTATGCTGGAACGCGAGCTGGCATTCGCAGCACAGACCCTGAGATTGGGCAATGCGGCGGAATTGTACTAGCCACAAAACGCCTGTTTGACTATTTCGAGCAAGATGCCGCAAGTCCTGCAATAATAAAACCTTCTTTCGACATCAGAAGGGATTGGAATATCGCTCCTTTTACTTATGTCGGTGTACCGGGTGTAGTAACTCCAAATACCGACCTTTGGCGCAGAAATACGGGAAAGTGGCGACGGATATATGAACTTGTGCTTCCAAAACATCCACAAGTTAGCCCTCAGAATGTTCCAATTCTAAGATATGCGGATGTGCTGCTTATGGTTGCTGAAGCACAAAACCATGTAACCGGACCAGCAGATGCAGCTCCCTATGTTAACGAAGTACGTAAAAGGGGTTATGGCATGATGTACGGCAATGTTGTTAAAGCCATACGGGTTACCGCAGGTGGTTCGGGCTATACCTCTGCACCAACCGTTACATTAAGCGGTGGTGGTGGCGGTGGCGCTACAGCGGTTGCTACAGTAGCCGAAGGAATGGTTACAGACATCCAGGTAACCAACCCGGGATCATTAACCACAGCCGGACCATATTATACTTCCAGCCCAACAGTACTTATAAGTGGCGGTGGTGGTACCGGGGCCACGGCCACAGCTGTCATCACAACGGCTACTGATGCAGACCTTACATTGGATAAACTGGCCAGTAAAGAGGCGATGCTGGCTGTTATTAAGCAAGAAAGAGCTAAAGAACTCTGCTTCGAAGGTATCCGCCGCTCAGATTTGATACGCTGGGGCAATTTTGTAGCAGATATGCACGAGTACATTGCTGAAGCCACTGCCAACGGGGCCGCTCCGGGAATAATAGCCGGGGCGCAGAATGTGCAATCAAGAAGTCTGCTATTTCCAATTCCAACTTACGATTTATCATTAAATAAAGCCCTGACTCAGAATCCTGGCTATTAAACAACACATAATTGATTATGAAAAGAACTATTAACCCTTACCTGCTGATGGTTTTAATTGCAGGTTACTTTTGCTCATGCAATAAGAAATTAACCGTCCCTGAAAATGATTTTAATGTGTCCGTCGAAAAGGTACAATATAAGGTTGGCGATTCGGTGGAGTTCATATTTAGCGGAACCCCTGCAAATATTACATTCTATTCTGGCGAACCCGGATACAGGTATGAAAATCGCAATCGTACCACTGCTGAGGGAGGTCTTCCGGTACTCAATTTTACGACAGTATATGGTGGTGGCGGCCGTCAGCCCGGCACATTGAAATTATTGGTAACAAGCGACATTGATGTCGTTAATGAAGACAACATGGTAGATACTAAATGGACGGATGTATCTGATAAAGTAACATTTGCACCCGGAACCGCCTACACACCGTCGGGAAACCTGCCATTAGCAGATTATATTGAAGAAGATAAGCCGCTTTACGTTGCATTCAAGTTTGTGGGTTACTATAGCCCGACGACAAATCCAGGAAACTGGGTTATCGGTGCATTTGATGTGATAAACACGCTTCCGGATGGAACGATTTTATCACTAGCCAGCATGGCCACAGCCGGATGGGCCAAATTTAATATAAAAAACGAGACAACGGATTGGGTTTTTCCAAACGCATCGCGTAACGAAGCATATATTGTGGGGGGCGGTATCAATACGCCGGACAGCGAAGATTGGCTGGTAACAAAGCCTTTGTTAGTAAACGCGATAAAACCAGATGTTGGTGTGGTTATTCAAAACATAGGCAGTAACGCCATAGACAGGTATTCCTATATATACACCCAACCTGGTGAGTATACCGTTACATTTTTAACCTCTAATTATTCAATTGATGACCAGAAAGAGGTAGTTAAGCAGATCACTATCACCGTAACCCCTTAAATCGAACTATAGAATTAAGTAATAAATTTTATGAATCTGGAATTACTCATCGTAGAATCTGGAATTACTCATCGTACTTGCCAACCATAACCGTTGTTCAATGAAAAAACTTGCCTTATTTGTCCTATTTGTTGCCTGCTTTATTGATGTTGTAAGCGCGCAATCCTGCACGTGCCAGGACTCATCCAAAATCCTTTTTCATTTAAGTTTTGACAGCGGTTTTCAAGCTGACAGCAAGGGAAGTGGTGTACCGGTAAACATCCGGAATTTTCCTGATTTGGTGAGCGGAGTGAGCGGCCAGGCAGCGCGCTTCAAAAGAGGGAAATATCTGCAATATATGTCGAAGTGCAATCTGAATAAGGCGGAAGGGAGCATTGCCATGTGGATAAAGATACCGGATACCAATGAAGGCCCACAACGGGAAATTTTCAGCTTGTTTAAAGAAGATGGCCCAGACAATGCAGGCAGCTCGAGTTTAAAATTGCAGTTGCTGAACCAGTATTTGTTTTTCAGCTATCTCAGAACCCAGCGGGACGATGTAGTCATTTCTCCGGAGATCCCTTTATCGGATAAAGAGGAATGGCATCATTTTGTATTTACCTGGAACAGTCATAAAGGAGCATCTGTTTACTTAGACGGTAAGATTATTGCCAATAACATGTTACGTAAATGGGCACCGCAAGATTTTGATAGTTTTTTTCTTGGAGCCTACAATGACAATGGTGAACAAAGCTGGCGGGGCGCCGTAGATGAGCTTTATATCTATAACAGGGAGATGACCGCCGACGAGGTAAGGGCATCTTACACAACCTATCGGTCATTTTCGGCCGAGGTCACTGTTAAAGATGCTTTTTTAACATCGTCTGTACCGGGTTTTCTGAATGTTTCGATTGAAAACCCAGGCACGCAGCAAATCACGTTAACCAATCTGTCATTTACGGTAAAGGATTCAGCAAATGTAACGGTATACACGCATATGCTGGATAGTATAACTGTTGCCGGTTTACAGGATTCCCTTGAAAAGCTTGCAATCAACATCGCACAGCCCGGAAAATATACCTTCACGGTTAGCTACACCGAAAACGGGAATACAAAAGGCATAGATTCGATGGTCGAAGTACTTTCGGACACAGCGACCGTACAACCTCCGCTTAGCCCTCCGTTGTTGGTAACGCAGATCAATGCAACATCACAGGCCCCAACAGCGAAAGCTGGCACAACTACTGTTGTTGACTCCCCTATAGGGACCTACCTGGAAGCAGGTACGAACTGGCATGACCGTTTCGCCTATGAATTTCAGGTGCCGGCCGCTGATGTAGGCACAGTTTACGTGGCCAAGATTACCATTCCTGATGATAAACCTAGGACAATGGAAGTGCTGCTGCAAGACATGACAGGTAATGGCCAAAGGCAGGCACAATCGGGGGTTTTTACAGGCGATGAATATCCATCATCTAATGGTATGATAGAACTGTCTCTAAATTTCTGGCCAACTTCTACCAAGCAGGCTTTCATTTTTATGACAAGCGAAAGCGGCGGTCCTGCCGCTATCAAAGATATCAGGATATATAAATTGACAGACCTGCCGCATGTGGCCGATAGCGGTATTTATAGTGGGGCGGCAGGCGCCCGTACCGCGGGGCTATTTTTTGAGGACCCCATTCTTCATATGGCTTATGGCACAGACAGCGACATGCCGGGGTTTGAAAAGGCTACTGACAGGCTCATCACTTACATGAAATCTTTCGGGCAGAAACTCTTTGATTACCCTGTGGCCTGGTACGGTGGGCCAATGTATGGTTCAACGGCAGAGTCCCTGCAGCCAGACTTAACCAATAACGGACAGGGCGGTTTACGCCCGCATCCAGACGGCTACCCTGCTTACCTGCTGAAGCGCTTACATGCTGAAGGTATGAAGTTTAATGCGGGTCTACACTTACATACACTACCCAGTTTAAGCGAATATGCGATAACTGATTCGGGTAAAATAGTGCATGGGCAGGAAACGGCAATCAATATGAATAAAGATGGCGAACTAATTTATGGCAATTTTCACGGAACAGACCCGAACTATAACCCGGCAGATTCCATCGTGATGAAAGCCGTGGAAAATGTGGTAGCAGAGGTGGTCGACCGCTATGGTGATGAACCTGCATTAAATGGTATTTCGCTGGTAATGGCACGTCCTACATTATTTACATTCGGTTCTATTGCTTCAGGCTATAACGATACTAACCTGAAGCGGTTTCAGCAGGAAGCCCAAATTACGATACCCACCTATGTCGCTAATGACCCCGATAGATTTAAGAACAGCTATACCTGGCTGATGGGTAACCCCACCGCGAAAGCGGCCTGGATAGACTGGCGCTGCCACGTATTATATAATCAGTATTACAAGCTGAGTCAGATTGTTGCCGCTAAACGTTCCGACCTGAAATTGATCCTGAACGTATTTGTCCATCTGTCCAACAACCAGCGCATGGCAGACTATGTGCATAATCCATCTCTGGATGTATTAAAGGAAATCGGCATTGACCCGGCTTTGTACGCCAATAACCCTAACTTGGTTTTCAACTACACCATTGTACCTGCCGATTACCGTTGGACAAGGATGTCAAATTACGGCGGGGAGAAGTTTGAAGATAACCGTACGGTAATGACAGCGCCTGAAGTGATAGCCCCCTTCAATAACCGGACTGACATGGGCGTAACGATTTTTGACCGTTATTGGGAAGATGCTATAGGCGCTGAGCAGCCGCTCCCGGGGCTTAGTTATCCCGAAACCCCATGGCGGGCCAGCACGCTGAATGCTACCGGCTTTTTTGCCGTTGAGCCCTATATGCTTGCGCTGAATAATTTGGATGTGACCAGTATCACAAAGGGGGGCTTTGCGACTGGCACCAGCGGTACCGAAAAGGATATTGAAAGTTTTAGTAAAGCCTTAAGCGCCTTGCCAGCTGTTAAATTTGATACAGTGAGCACTGCAACTGACCCTGTACGGGTTAGGAGGAAAGTCGTAGACGCAGTTGTTTTTTTATGTGTTGAACTGTTTACCTGATACGGTTAACACTACCATAAGTTTCAAAGAGAACCAGAATTTTGTAGAACCTGTAAACAATGCACAATTTAACGGTGTATCAAACTTAAATTTAACCCTTAAGCCGTATGACCTGCGCGTGTTTGTGTGCCCATCAGAAAGTCAGGAAATAATGTCAGTGGAAACGGTAGTAAAGCCTGCCTTCATACAGCAACTGGAGGATAAGTTGGACCTCATAACCAGCAAAGGCCCCGGCGGGGTATATGCACCGTATGTTACATTAGCCACCCAGGCCATGGCCGGCCAGCACTTTTCCCGCTTATATTTTATGTTACAGGAATATTGGGCTAAATATATTTTGACACACTAATTCTTACTATTAGTTTGCTATGAAAAAGATTTCTTATTTGATAAGTGTGTGTTTGTATTGCTTCACCGTTTCAACACGAGCCCAAACGGCCTGGGAGTTTAACGGCACCACGGCACCGACAGGATGGTTAATGGTAAATTACCAGACCTCCAGTGATTTTTCTGCCGGGCATTGGAACCTGATTACACCTGCTACGGCTCAAACTGCTTATATCGGGTACCAGGTTTCTGCCGCTGCATCGCAGATCAATACCGAAACCTTTAAATTCGTTAAGATCAACCTAAAAAACGAAACTCCGCAAGCAAGTGCCCGCTTTTATTTCTGGTACAACGGTTCCCCGGTTTTCATACCATTCAGCCTGCAACCCAACTCTGATTATACCGAGTATACCATTGATGTAGCCAACAGCGACGCTTTTACGGGAAATGGCCCTACGGCTGTTAACGTCGGAAAAAAATGGACATACAACGCAGCAGATGCCGGTACTTACATCAAGATGCCTTACATCAGGTTTGACATGCCAAGCGTCATTCCGCCTGCAGCTGGTGCAGGAGTTCAGCCTGTCTCCACTGATAAACTGGTCAGCGTAGACTACGTACGCTTTGTCACCAGTCTGGCACCACAGGTTAACTTATCCCCCGCATCATCCGTTACAAGTATCAGCGCCGCATTTAACGGCGAAGTCATCAATGATGGCGGCTCCGCTGTTACCGACAGGGGCCTGCTGTGGTCAACTGCTGCTTCATTAATCTCTGGTTACAAGGCAAGGCAAGGCTCAGGCACTGGTGCTTTTTCGCAAACTTTGGATAACTTAATGCCAGCGACTACCTACTATGTGAAATCATATGCTGTAAATGCCGCGGGCATATCTTATAGTGCTGTACAGTCATTTACTACAGCAAATGCAGATTCTGCAGCGAACCTGGCCAGTTTAACATTAAGCGATAGCATCACCCTTGGTGAGGACTTTAACCCCAATAAAACAAATTATACCATTACTGTGGCAAGCCCGGTTACAGGGGTCGCAGTCACACCTGTGGTATATGACAGCAATGCTACTGTCAAAGTAAACAACATCCCTGTTGCCAATAACACCGCATCGGACATTATAGCGCTTTCACCTGGGGCCAATACGATAGTGGTAGAGGTGACTAATATCGTTAACGCCACCAGTAAAACGTATACATTACTATTGAATGTGGATGCCCAATATGGATGGGATTTTACAGCACCTACTATACCCGCCGGTTGGAGCCAACTTAATTACCACTCGAGCATGTTTGCTGATGGCTACTGGAATCTGGTTACACCGTTAACGCCTTCGTCCGCTTATATAAGGTATCAAACCAGTGCTTCTGCATCGAACATACATACAACTATTTACAAGTATGTAAAGATCAGACTTAAGAACGCTACACCGCAAACCAGCGGAAGGTTTTATTTTCCTTATGGCCTAACCAACGTGTTTATTCCGTTTAATATTGCCCCTTATGCTGATTATACCGACTACGTAATCGATTTAGCCCATAGTGATGCCTTTAGCGGCAATGTCGGTGACCTGGTTAACGTCGGCAAGAAATGGACGTACAATCCCAACGATTCGCTAACAATCCCAAAAATGACCTCCATACGGTTTGACCTGCCTAGTACCATTCCTCCGGCAGGAGGGTATGGTGTTCAGTACGGGTCGTTAAACCAACCTATCAGTGTTGACGATATCAGATTTCTTTCTGTGGGTGCGCCGGCCGGCGTCATTACTTCTGGTCCGTTGTCTATGACTGATACGCCCAGCGTAGTATTGGAAGGAGAGGTAATCTCAGATGGCGGAGCTACCGTAAGCGAACGAGGCATTGTTTGGGGAGAAAACAGCAATCCCACAGTAGTTGACAACAAAGTACAAATGGGTGCTGATACAGGTGCATTCCTGCAGACCATTGAAGGCTTCACTAAGGGTACTTTATACTATGCCCGGACATATGCTATTAATGCAAACGGCACTACGTATGGTAACACGGTTACTTTTTTAATGAAGACGGTTCCACTTCAATTAACAACAGATGCACCGCAACCTGTAACCGATACGTGTATACTGTTGGCAGGTTCTGTAGGTAAAGATGGAGGTGCTATGGTGTTCGACCGGGGTATCGTGTGGTCTGAAACCCCCGCTCCAACCATTACTGACCATAAAATAGAGATCTGCTCAGGTTTGGGTCCATTCTCAAAGAATAATGTTTTTGAATCTGGAAAAACATATTATTTAAGAACCTATGCCATAAACAGTGAAGGTGTGGCCTATGGTAATGAGCAGACACTGACCTTATCGGCTGATTCCGGTTATTAGTCTAAGAAATGCAGCGATTGGTATTATGAATTAGCAAATTCGGCAAACCATTTCTATAATATTGCAACATTTATAATTATTACAACGCCAGGTTTGCTTTGATGGCAAATTTATATTTATCACCCCTGTAAAAGGAATGCTCGACTTCAATTACTTTGTCTTTCGTGCTGATCACGGCACTGTCCAGTACAAAGGCCGGAGTTGGCACCTGAACATCAAAGTGATGTCTGGCTTCATCCGGATAGACAATCTCGGCACTTAAGGCCTGGTTGACATCTTTAATCGTCAGGCCATATTTCATTTCGTATACCTTGTAATAAGAAACTTCCGTTGGTTCAAGATTTATTTTAGGACAGAGCAATAGGGAGATGTATTTAATTTCATCCTTCATGGCGATATCATTGGCATAACGCAACTGGTGGACCTTTAAAACCGGGCCATCAATGATATAATGCTTGCCGGCAATTTCAGAAGAGATCCCTTCGGCCAAAACCGTTTTTTCAATAATAATGTTTTTGGGTTCAAAACCCTCTGCCATCAATTTTTCGTTGAAACCGATACGGGTATCGGTGATGGAACCCAGCGTACGCAAAAGATGCCGATCTTCGGTGCGGTTTAATACAAAGGTGCCCTTTCCTTTTATCCGCTTCACCCAGCCTTTTAGCTCGATATCCAGGAGACTTTTACGAGCTGTTGTGTTGCTAACCTGATAGTGCTGGATGATCTCGTTCTCTGAGGGTACTTTGTCACCCGGCAATAATTCACCTGCTTTTATCTTCTCTATAATATCGCTGCTGATCTGAACAAACTTCTTCTCCATGATTGACGCACTAAGCTTACGAGTTACAATTATAGTCTTTTCCCCTTAATAAGGCAGGGAAATTTAATTAGTTTTTTTATTTGCTTTTATCTTTTAAAGGTCTACATTTGTCAAACTACAACTTAGTGCGTTAAGGTTGATACCAATTATGAAATCTGTTAAAGTTAGGTGGTTTATTGCGGTTCTCTTGTTTGTTGCTACCGGGCTTAGTTTTCTGGACCGGCAGGTGCTTTCCGTGGCTATTATTGAGATACAAGAAGAGTTTGGGTTGACCGATGTGCAGTATGGTTGGGTGAATACCAGCTTCCTGATCGGCTATGCGCTGATGTTCACCGTGGGCGGTTGGCTGATCGACCGTCATGGGAGCAGGTTGGGATTGGCAGCTTCGGTAGGCATATGGTCACTGGCCAACGTACTGCATGGCATCATGAACGGTTTTCATCAGTTGGCCGCTTACCGATTTCTGCTGGGAGTGGGCGAAGGCGGTTGCTTCCCTGGCGCGGCGCGGGCGGTTTACGAATGGTTTGACAAAAAGGAACGCGCACTGGCCAACGGCATCGCGATCGGCGGATCGGCCATCGGAGCGGTTATTGCGCCCCCGCTCACCGTATGGATATCAAATGCACATGGTTGGCGCTGGGGCTTTGTTATTCCGGGATTGATCGGGATCTTATGGGTAGTGGTTTGGTTGGCTGTGGCGAAAAGGCCGGCCCGGGCTGTGGATAAGGAACCGGCGGTTGTGGAAAGGCCTATTCCACTTGGCAGGCTGGCAAGAATCAGGGCGCTGTGGGTATTTGTGGCGATCCGGTTTTGTTTGGACCCTGTGTTGTATTTCCTTATGTTCTGGATTCCGAAATACCTGAGCGCTGAGCGGGATGTGTCCTATGCGGTGATCGGTTCCCTGTTTTGGGTACCATTTCTGGCATTGGGTGTATCCAACATATTGGGCGGATGGATATCCGATCAGTTGATGAACCGGTTTGGCTTCAGTGTCAACAGGTCCAGGAAGACCATTATGGGATTTGCGGCACTGCTCACTGCCGTGGCCCCATTGATCGCATTTGTATCATCTGTCCATGTCGCGGTGATGCTGA
Source organism: Parapedobacter brassicae (assembly GCF_051400755.1). NCBI lineage: Bacteria > Pseudomonadati > Bacteroidota > Sphingobacteriia > Sphingobacteriales > Sphingobacteriaceae > Parapedobacter > Parapedobacter brassicae. The sequence goes on along the minus strand of NZ_JBLFFL010000002.1, from coordinate 171,069 downwards.
TGAGCGTGGTCATGTTTGCGCACGGATTCTGGATAACCAATTACATTACTGCTATATCTGATATGTTTGGCGCGGGCGCAACTTCCACGGTCGTGGGTGTGTCCGGTACCGCTGGGGCGCTGTCCGCACTGATGGTCAATCCATTGATCGGAATGGTCGCAGAAAATATCGGATATACTCCGTTATGGGTGGCCGCGGGGATGATGTACCCGTTGGGTTTCTTTATTCTGGTTTTGTTTATTCCTAAGATCGGTCCTATTCAATTGAAATAATCTGAAATAAGCTATCGGCATGGCAGCCGGCGGTGTTTCAACATTAACTTAGTGCGTTAAGAACGATACAAAAATAACATTATATGATAGTAAAGAATGAGTCAGCCGCTGCCCTTGGTGTTTACAAGTCGGTGTCCCCTGCCCGGATCGGCGTATTTGGTGTTGCCTATTACAAGTATTGGGCACAATTTGAAGGACTACTGGAAGCAATGGAAGAAAAGCAACGGCAGTTTATTGCCAAGTTGGATGGGCAGGATGTAGAAGTCGTGGATTTCGGCCTCGTGGATAATGTGCAGCGGGCTTATGAACTGGTTCCGGAATTGAAAGCGGCCAATCTGGACCTGATTTTCTGTGACATGGTAACCTATGCTACCTCAAACACATTCGGGATTGTCATCAAAAGCGTGGACATACCGATTGTGCTGGTAGCGCTTCAGCCCGATAAAGCAATGGACTACAGCAGGGCTTCCACCTATATGCAACTGTATAACGACGATATCTGTGCGTTGCCCGAATTTGCCGGAGTTGCCGTCCGCATGGGGAAGCGCGTCCCCGACATGATCATCGGTACGTTGCAGGATGATCCGGCCGCTGAAGAAAAAATTGCCGAATACTGCCGTATTGCGAAAGTTCTGCATGATCTGAAGACGGCACGTATCGGTCACATCGGCCATCCCATCGAGTCCATGCTCGACATGCACTCGGACGCGACGATGCTGACGGCGTTTTTCGGAGCGCATATCGTACAATGCGAGGCGCACGAAATCGTTAAAAATTACCGCAACGCCGACGAGGGGGCCGTAAAGGCGGTGAGCCGGGATATACTGGGATTTTTTGATACACCGGAACCGGTGTCGGACCCGATTTCGGAAAAGCTGAAACCCGCTGATCTCGAAACGGCCGCGCGCATTACCGTTGCATTGGAAAAATTTGTGGAAGAAAAACAGCTCGATGGCCTGGCTTATTATTACGAAGGAGCGGAAAATACCGATACGCGGGTGGTTATGTCCAACCTGATCGTGGGCAATTCGCTGTTGACTTCAAGGGGCTTCCCGATGTGCGGTGAATCGGACCTGAAAACGTGTATTGCCATGTTTATCATGGACCGGCTTGGGATAGGCGGCAGCTTTGCCGAATTTCATCCCGTTGATTTTTTGGAGGATTTCGTATTGGTGGGGCATGACGGCCCCCACAACATTGCCATCGCCGAGGGGCGGCCGGTATTGAGAAGCCTGAAAAAATACCACGGCAAGTACGGTTCCGGCGCAAGCGTGGAGTTTAAGATCAAGGAAGGTCCCATCACCATGCTTAGCATCAGCTCAACATATGGAGGCCGCTTCAAATTCATTATTGCAGAGGGACAATCGGTCGCTGGCCCCATTCCACCGACGGGCAACACCAATACAAGAGGGTTTTTTAAACCGGATGTCCGCACATTTCTCTACCGGTGGATGCAGGAAGGGCCTACACACCACTTCGCATTGGGCGTAGGGCACCACGCCCATACCATCCAAAAAATAGCGGCGTATTTGGGGGTGGAAGCCGTCGTGGTGACCGCATAGGAACAATAAAAATCAATTAAACATTAACTAACTTTTAGATTATGATGTCTTATTCCAAGTTTAAGTCAACCGGATGCTGGATAGGCACATTATGTGGCTGCTTGCTCCTGCATATTCATCCGGCGATCGGTCAATCATCCCAACCGACCGCAATCACGGGCAAGGTGACCTCTTCGATCGACGGCACTCCCCTAGCGGGTGCCACCGTCAACATACGGGGATCGGATCAGGCAGGCCAGACGGACGCTGCCGGTAATTTCAGCGTTCAAGCACCAATTCCTGCGGTACTAGTCGTGTCTTTCACGGGATATGTTACGCAGACTGTCGCCGTCAGCGACAGAAAGCCATTATCCATCGCACTGATTTCCAATGAGGAGCAGTTGGATGAGGTGGTGGTTGTCGGGTATGGTACGCAGCGCAAACGCGATTTGACAGGATCCATTGCCAGCGTAAAAGGCGACGACATCCGCATGCCATCTGCGGCGTCATTTGATCAAATGCTGCAGGGCCGTGTTGCCGGCGCACAGATCTCTCAGACCACCGGAGCGCCGGGAGGGAATGTAAACGTTCAGATCCGCGGCGTCAGCTCCATCACGGGCGGCAGTCAACCCTTGTATGTTGTCGACGGATTTGCCATTGGTGGTTCCGGCCAAAGTTCTGATATGCAAAACTTTGGCGGATCTACATTTTCTTCCGCTGGTATGGCCAACAATACCCAGCAGCGGGTAAATCCGCTGGCCTCTATTAATCCGGCCGACATTGAATCCATAGACGTACTGAAGGATGCGTCCGCGACGGCCATTTATGGCTCGCGGGGTGCCAACGGAGTGGTCATCATCACCACCAAGAAAGGCGCCCTTGGTAAACCTCAGGTTTCGTTTGACGTTTCGTATGGCCTGCAACAGGTTGCGCACAAGCTCGAAATGATGAATGCACAGGAGTTTGCCGAATATACGGCAGATGGGCGTGATGCAGCATGGGTGTACGCCAACCCTACAACAAATTCGGTGAGCGATCCCAATGAGGTGAGGAGCTCGACAACACAGGTCAAGCCGGAATTTCGGCATCCGGAATCGTTGGTATACAATACTGACTGGCAAGACGTCATTTACCAGACGGCCCCGGTGCAGAATTATCAGCTGGCCATCGGTGGGGGGACCGACAAAATCAAATACCGTGTTTCCGCCGGTTATTTCGACCAGCAAGGGATTATTCTGACATCGGATTATAACCGGTTTAACTTACGCACCAATGTGGAGGCGCAGCTCTCTGATTGGATCAAGATCGGCACCAATACCGCGGGGTCCTATGCCTATGGGACATTCCCTAATACGGAAGGCCACCTAGGCAACCGGCCCGTTATCGGCGCCGCCGTTGCCTCCTCTCCCACCATTCCCATTCGGGACGAGCATGGGGATTATTTTTCCGAAATCCTGGATCCATTGGGCGTGACCGTAGAAAACCCGTTATTCATCTTGGATAACTTCTCTGATAAAAGGAAGCTCGGTGATTTCCTGACAAATAATTATGTGGAGGTCAGGTTGCTGGAACCGTTGACATTCAAAAGTTCTATCGGCGTAAAATTTGCAACGAACGAGATACGTCTATGGAAATCCTCCAAACTGGGGAGCTTCGGCAGCCAGACAAGCCCTGCCACCGCTGGGGTAACCAAAGACGAGTCGTTGAATTGGCTCAATGAAAATACCCTGACGTTCGACCAGACATTCTCCGACGTGCATCACCTGAATGCCTTTGCGGGATTTACGATCCAAAAGGACACCTATGACCGGCTATCAGCCGGTGCCACGGACTTCCCCACAGATTACGTGCCATACCTTTCCGCAGGCACGGTAAATGCCGGTACGCATATCATTTCACAATGGGCGATGGTATCGCTGATCGCGCGGGCCAACTATTCGTTTGACGGCCGGTATCTGCTGACGGCCACTGTCAGACGGGATGGAAGTTCGCGTTTTGGTGCAAGCAACAAATGGGGCACATTTCCCTCGTTTTCGGTTGGATATAACATCTCGGAAGAGGCATTTATGGAGCCCGTACGGTTCATTAACAACTTAAAAGTCCGCGCCAGCTATGGCCTTGCGGGGAATAACGAGATTGGTAACTATGCCCATATCGGCCTGCTCACGCCATCCAATTATGTAGACAATGGCCAGTTGGCACCCGGGTTGATTCCCAGCAATATGCCCAACTATAACCTTACTTGGGAGAAATCAAAGCAGGTAAATCTCGGTTTGGATGCCGGATTCTTTCAGGACCGGATTTCGTTGACCGCCGACGTATACCGGGATCTGAAGACCGCGCTGCTTCTCGCGGTGCAGCTGCCGGCGGCAACAGGTTATGGCAGCTCGACCCAGAACATCGGGGAAATCGAAAACAAGGGTATCGAATTGGCACTTTCCACGCTGAACGTGGCCGGGGATCAGTTCAATTGGTCAAGTACGCTGACGTTCAACCGAAATGTGAACAAGGTACGTAAAGTGGCGGTCGACGGTGGGCGGATCAGCAATTCGGCATACCAGATCACACAAGTGGGCGACCCCATCTCCAGTTTCTATTTGATGCATGCGTTGGGTGTTTTCCAAAACACCGAGGAAGTTGCGAACAATCCGGTTCAGCATCCGGCCACCCAACCTGGCGATCTGCGGTTCGAAGATGTGGATCAAGACGGCCGGATTACGGCGAGTGACAAACGGATTGTCGGAAGCCCATGGCCCGACTTCTCGTGGGGTTTCCTGAATAGCTTCTCTTATAAAAACTGGTCGCTTAATGTGTTCGTCAACGGATCGCAGGGCGCTGACACCTACTTCATTGCGGGCGAGACCATCCTGGGCAGCAACGGTGTCCAAAACCAGCTTTCCATGGTGAATGATCGCTGGCGCTCGGAATCGGACCCGGGCAATGGGATGATACCCCGGGCAATACGGAGCAACCACGCCTACGGCTTTTCCACGTCTTCCCGCTTTTTGTTTGATGCGTCTTATATCCGCATCAAAAATGTCCGGTTGGGCTATCAGTTGCCCGCTTCGGTCGCTGCCCGGCTACGCGCGACGGGCGTCAACCTATTTCTTGACGTCACTAACTTAGCGACGTTCACGGATTATCCGGGGTATGATCCGGAGTCAAGCACGTCGGGGAACAACGTCGACAATTCGGGGCTTGATTTCATGACCTACCCGTTGGCGCGGACATTTACATTCGGTATTGGTCTTAAATTTTAACGCAGGAGGGTAATAACATGAAAAAAATAGCGATAGCGATAACGGTCTGTGCGATAACGGCCGTTTCATGCAGTAATTTCTTGGATCTTGCACCCGAATACGAGGTGAACGATCAGAATTTTTATAGCGATAAGAATGATTTTGAAGCCCTTATCATGGGTTGTTATTCGGGACTCCAGACCTTGCACAACAATGCATATCCGTTTCTTGCTGAACTGACAACCGACAACGTGCACATCACGCTTCAGTCTCCCGGTGTCAACGAACTGGAATGTGATGAGATGAACATTACGTCGAGCAATGCGTATGTAAGCACCTTATGGTCTTCCTCGTTTGTGACCATTGCGCGGGCCAATAGCGTGCTTAACCGTATCGACGATGCCGAGATGAGCGACGCCGATAAAAACCAGTACCGGGGTGAGGCCTATTTCATCCGGGCATATTGCTATTTCAACTTAGTTCGATTATATGGCGATGTTCCCTTGGTAACCAAAGACTTCCGTAGTCCTGACGAAGTACAGCTGCAAGAAATGACGCGCCAGCCCGTCGAACGGATCGACAGTTTGATCGTTAGCGATCTGTCAAATGCTGATGTGCTGCTCGCGAATGTCTCCCTCAGCAAAGGACGGGGTTCTTCCGGGGCGGCCAAGGCGTTATTGGGCAAATTCTTTTTGACGCGGAAGGATTTTCCGAATGCACGGACCTACCTGCAGGAAGTCGTCGATTCTAAGCAATATGAATTGGTGGATGATTATGGCAGCCTGTTCAGTCCAACGAACGACGATCTGATCGAATCGATCTTTGAAATTAAGTACTTATCGGGAAACGTAGGCGAAGGCAATTCGTTTGCTCAGCAGGAGGTGCCCGTATTGTATGGTGGAATGGCCCTATTCCCCGGCAACCAATTGGGGGGCGGAAGGCTATCGCCAACCTTGGATCTTGTCAATGCCTACGAGGATGGCGACAGACGTAAGGATCTGTCCATCTCAGAGGATATCCCGTTAAATGACGGTTCAATCTACAAGCTCTGGTACGGGAAAAAATTCGTAGATTTCAATGCAAACCCGGTGTCAGACATGGACAACAACTTCACGGTACTCCGTTATGCAGATGTTTTATTGATGTTGTCCGAGGCACTGAATGAATCTGGGGAAGGCGAACTGGCTGCTGACTACCTCAATGAAGTGCGGCAGCGGGCAGGTTTAGCGGATGTCGGCCCGGTGTCCAAACAAGATCTGGCGCTGGCGTTGGAACGGGAACGACGGGTCGAATTTCTCTTCGAAGGACAACGCTGGTTCGACCTGGTGCGCACCGGACGGGCCAAACAGGTGCTGAATGATTACTATGCGGCCGCTGGTCTAAACTTCAGCGTGGAAGATCATGAACTGTTGATGCCCATTCCGCAAAACGAACGCGATATTAATCCGGGACTGACCCAAAACGAGGGCTACTAAAAGACAGGCTATGAAATCATTGTTTTTAACGATCTCTCTGGCGATTATGATGATATACGATCAGGCGTTGGGACAACCGCTGACCCAGCCTGTTCCGGGCACGCTGAAAGGGCATCCCTTCCAAACCACGGTATTGGAGGTATCCTTAAAACCGTTTAAGCGGAATGATCCGGCTTATATACGGGCGGTTGCCACAGAAATGTTTACGCAATGGCATTCCTTGCTGCGTCACACGGACACGGTGGCCGTGATGTTGTGGACGAGCGATGGATCCGAGATCCTTGATTATTCTGGGGAGTTGACGCAGCGGCTGGAGTGGGCGCGTTACATCGGCAATCCCAATACCGAACATGAAGTGGACAGCGGCCCCGATTCACTCTCCCTGCACGAACGGGCGGTTCTTTATATGGAGGACCCTCCTGAGTTCACCTACGGTGATCTGCGATTCATTGTGCAGACGCTGAAGGAAGTCGGCCAAACCGTTACCGGCAAACCGGTGATCGTCGGAGAAACCTTCGACCCGGGACCGGAATTTGCGAAATCAGCGTTCAAGTACGAAAAGCACCCGGAAATACTGGGTGGAAATGCCATGGGACATAAGACATTCGTCAGCTGCTACTCGGTCCTACTTGAAGACCAAGGACATTATGCGGGATACCCCGATGGCATTCCCGATCAAACACCGTTCGGCACCTTCTTCGGCCGGCAAAGCCAGCATTTTCTGACGGACATGGGATTCGACTACCTTTGGTTCAGTAATGGGTTCGGCTTTGGTGCCGAAGGATGGTCGGCTACGGGTGCAACGTTTACCGGCGAGGAATTTTTAGCGGAACGCCTGCCTGCACTTACGGAGAAAATTAAACAATTCTGGACACTATTCCGCCAGGAATGCCCGGATTTTCCCATACAGACACGCGGTACAAACCTGTCTACCGGAGCTGATTTAGCTCGCGATGCGGTAGATTTGAGGGCCATTTACGAAGGCGGTTTTAACCTGTTGCCTCCTCCTAACTCCCCTTGGGCAGCGCTGGATGGCGATTTTGGTTTAGAGATGACCGGATACATGTCGCGTATGGCCGAGCTTCCCGGTGACCGGTTCCCTTTCCGGTACTATACCCACGATCCGTGGTGGCTCAACAGCCCTTGGCTGGATCGTTATGGCCGGGAACCCCATGATATCTATTTACCGATGTCTGTGGCCCGCATAGATGCCCATGGAAACGTGCAAGGCCCTACCCAACTGAATTTCCTCAGCATCGACGACTCGTTTGGCAACATGCCCAGCCAGGTGCCGGATGAAGTGACGCCGCATATACTGAAAGCACGCTATGACCAGCCCACCGCCCCGGGTCCGGTCGTGTGGGTCTATCCCTTTGACGAGTATCACGATTGGGCCTACCAAGCGCCGGATCGGCTGGCAGAAATCTATTATGGCGATTGGGTCATCCGCCAGGCCATCAATAACGGATTCCCTTTGAACACCGTGACATCCACCAAATCGTTCTTATCGGCCATCCGACAGCATCCTGAATTCTATCGCGAATCAATCTTGGTCGGGATTGTACCGGATGCAGGGACTCCCTTGGCATCTGCCTACATGGACTTCGTCAAAAATGGCGGCAAATTGATTCTATATGGCCCCGCTAACCATGCCGGGAAAGCGTTCATGGATTTTATCAATCTCGGTCCGGCGGATGAAGAAATAGGTGGCGAACTGACGTTTGAAAGCCATTTCGTGGCAGATCGATTACGCGTGCCTTATCCGCAACGTATCAGGCACGAAGCGCTGTTCTCGGGTGGGCCGATTAACACAGCCATCAAAAACAGGAGCGACCCCCATACCCGCGTGTTGGTCAGCAGCAATAACGAGGCACTGGCTTGGACACGGCAGGAACCCACCTGGAATGGCGGAAAGATTGCCTATTTGCGGGGAACCAATTCCAGCAGCTTCACCGGGGGGCGCCTGTTGACGCCCCATGATCCAACTGTATATTTCCCGGCCCCGGTGTGGTTGCGTCAGGTATTGCAGCAATTCGGATGGGATATCCTGATAGATAAAGACAGTCCCGCAGTCAAAGCGCCTGTCCTCACGATTGCTCGATCCAATAACGCTTACTTCTTTTCCGGTTACCAACCAAACAGTACGGTCGGCTATCGCATGAAGACACCCCAAGGCGCCCCGCTACTGCTCGGATTAGACACAAAATTGGAAGATGGATATGCCTCGTACACCTTGCCAACAGCATGGCACCGGGAATGCAGGGTATTCGTCGACCAACAGGAAGGCATCGTTTCATACAAGGTTCTCCATTCCGGCGAATTGGGGGTGACCGAGCGATATCAGGTCAGCGGCCTTGAAAATGCTACGGTACGTATCTATCCGCCAGACGGTATGGATAACAAGCACATCTATACCTATCAAGACAGTCAGTATCCGTGGCGCAAAAATCGGATAGCCTTTGAGGAGTCAACAGGCACGGAACTTGGGAGATATATCATTTTAAAGAATTTTACAGGTACATTGGTTGTGTCATGGTAAAAACAGTTAAACTAAATCAGGCGTGTTTGTTTATTTTCAGCTACATATGCATCGCTCTGCTGTTAAGGACGCACCCAGCCGTCGCCCAGGCGGATTCTTCTGTGTATCTGCAAGACGTCTTGTCCCAGCTTCAGAAACCCTGGCCCGAAAACCGCACCATCAACTTGGTCTTTCACGGCCATTCCGTTCCAGCGGGATATGGGGACAGGCATGAGGTGCACACACTCCAAGCATATCCCCATCTCCTGCTGGAAAAACTAAAAGAAAAGTATCCCTATGCAGTCATCAATGTGATCGTCACCGCCATAGGCGGCGAAAACTCCATCAAAGGTGCAGCACGTTTCGAAAAAGACGTACTGCCCCATAAACCCGACGTTTTATTTATTGACTATGCGCTGAATGATCGCTTCCAGGATATCCACCAAGCGCAGACAGCGTATAAACAGATGATCGATCGCGCGCTAGCGGAAGGGATTAAAGTCATTTTGCTTACACCTTCACCGGACCAGCGGATCGCTATCCGCGCAATGGATACCCCGCTCGATAAATTAAGTGAACAAATCCGGGAATTATCAAAGCAATACCATATCGGATTAGTTGATATATATTCGATATTCAAGGGAATCATTGGTGAAAAGGAGCTCAAGTACTACATGGCCAGTGTAAACCATCCCAATAAACGCGGACATGACGTCATTGCAGCCGAACTGGTGAAATGGTTTTGACAAGACGCGCCGCATCCAATATAATCTGCAGTTACACGTTTATCAGATTTAACACAAACGCCATCCAATTCTTTCACCGTTGCTTCCTGTCAATTTTCCAACGACAAAAGTATACGCGTCAACATAAGCATAAGTTGAAGGTTGTATACACCATTATCATTCGTGCTGGCGGCGAGCCATTTTGCGATCTGTTGGTGATGGAATTTCCCTGATCGATCCGTTCCCTGATCTTTCCGGCGGATTCGCTGCTTACATGCAGCAATCGCCCTGCCTGGATTCCGCATATTGGGATATCGTCGCAAACTCATCCCGGTTTTTCCAGCCAGGCTTTATATGCCGCTGCCTGTTCCCCGACCAAGTCAGCCAGCTCTTCCAGCTGATCCTGCTGTCATTCCAATACCCCGAATTTTTATCTTGGGCAAGCTGTAGGGGGAGTCCGGGTACTCGCTTTATTACCCCCCATATTGTCCGTTTGGCGAGCTCCCGGTTTCGTCCTTACGCTCGAAACTGGTATAGATAATATGCAGTACTCCTGCTTCTTTGACTGAGTTTGCTGCATTTCTTGCTGTTTGCCGCAGTTTTTCAGATCCGTGACCGGTACCAGCAGCAATTATCCACCCCTTCGAATGCTTCGCGCAAAGATTGGGAGATTGCCATAGTCGCCAATTTTCACAGTCACGCCTTTCCGTTCCAGGTTTTCGCCTTTACCTTTGCTCCGCACCAATGCGGCAATCCTGTTGGGACCAATGCTTTTTCCCAACACGGAATCTATGGTGGCCGACTGCTACTTCCGGACTTCTTGTATGCGGGGTTACTGGAAGGTGATGACAGGGAAACACTGAAAAACCGGGATGAGCGATGGGACCTTATATTGCTGGGGCGGGCGGCAACCACTATCCTCTTTTCCGTAGGGTTACAACGGCTTCCGGCACAGGGCCGAAAGCCTATAAATTACGTAGCAGTTGGGTCGCCCGTACTGTCTCTGTTCATGTATCTCGGATGGATTTCCCTGTAGGAATCAACATACATTTTTTACAGATCATGGGATTGGAGGTTACTGAAAGAAAAAGCACTTATGAGCGATTCATAAGTGCTTGATAATCAAGTGGAGATTACCGGATTCGAACCGGTGACCCCTTGCCTGCCAGGCAAGTACTCTAGCCAACTGAGCTAAACCCCCATCCGTTTGGGACTGCAAATGTACAATTCAGCATTGAAAAGTCAAAAGCAAAAAAATAGAATTTACTTCAGTTCTTCGGGTACCGGTTTTTCCAGCAAATATTGGTAATAGAACCGGTAACGTTCCTTGCGGTCGTAATCCGATTTTTCACGGGCGAAGCCATGCCTGCTGCCTGGATAGATCATCAACTCGAACGGCTTATCGCGGTTGGTCAGGGCATCCACCAGTTGGATGGTGTTTTGCATGTGCACATTGTCATCCATATTGCCATGCAGGATACGCAACCGCCCTTTGTAGTTATCCACATAGGTAAGCACCGAGCCGTTCTTGTATCCTTCGGGATTGTCCTGCGGGGTATCCATGTACCGCTCGGTATAGTGTGTGTCATACAGCTCCCAGCTGGTCACGGGAGCACCGGCAATGCCGTAGTCGAAGTAATCCGCAGCCTTGGTCAGCGCCAGGCAGGTCATATACCCGCCGTAGCTATGTCCCGTGATCAGCAACTTATCCTTGGCCACCCAGGGCTTGCTTTTCAGCCATTTGGCAGCCGTTACGTAATCCTCGATCTCCCATTTGCCTAGACTGCGATGCATCAGCGCTACCCCTTCTTTGCCGAAGTGTCCCGATGCCCTGTGGTCTACGCTGATTTGGATGATCCCTTCATTTGCCCAATGCTGGTTGGATGTGCCTTTCCAAGTATCGCGCACAGAACCCGCATCCGGCCCGCCGTAAATGCTGAAAATCACCGGATATTGCTTCGTTTCGTCGAAATCCGTAGGCCAGGTAATTGTTGCTGGCAATTGATAACCATCGGGCGTTGGAATGGTGATCATTTCCGTCTTGGCGTAGATATAGTCATCAAAATCATCCGCCTTACTGTCTGCCAGTTCTTTGACGAGTTTCCCCTTGTTATTCAATAGCGCGATTTTCGGGGGTGTGCTGACATTGGAATAGGTCGTGATGAAATACTTGCCGTCCGGCGATACGGCCACCTGATGGGTATAGTCGCCAAGGGTCAGGCGTTGCAGGTTTTTACCGCTGTAATCCACGCGGTAAAGATCCTCCGTGGCGGAGTGCTCCTTACGTGCCGTGAAATAGATGGTCTTCGTTTTCTCGTCTACAAGCTCCAACGACGATACTTGCCACTTGCCTTCCGTAATGGGATTCAGCAACGTACCATCTAAGGCATATAGGTAATAATGCGCCCAACCCGTCTTATCGCTTTTGAGAATATAATGTTTGTTATCCTTCAGGTACGTGATGCGCTCGCTGTGACTCAGGTCTATCCATGAGTCCTGGTGCTCGTGATATATTTCGCGTTTTGATCCCGTCGCTGGATCGACCTGATAGAACTTGAGGTCGGTCTGGTCGCGGTTCATCCATTGCACCATGAGGTTATCACTATCGAAGCTCCAATAAGGCTCACCGAAATATTGGTCGTCCTTTTCATTAAAATCTGACCAAACAACGTTGCCGCCCTCCACGGGCACAAACCCTACCTTCACTTCGGGATTGGGATCGCCTGCTTTCGGGTACCGGGTCTCCTCCAGATAGCCATGTTGCCCGGTAGCACCATAAATCGGGAACATCGGCACCTTCGTATCGTCAAACCGCATAAATGCCAAGGTCTTGCTATTGGGTGCCCACCAGAATGCCTTATAACGGGTGGCACGCCCGAGTATTTCCTCAAAATACACCCATGAAGCCCATCCGTTGTAGATCACGTCTGTCCCATCCGTTGTATATCGAGTTTCCCGGCCATCGGATACGCGTATGGCATAAAGGTCATTGTTACGGGTGAATGCCACATACTGATTATCGGGCGATAGGGTTGGGTTTTTCTCCTCCTCCTCGGGTGAATCAGTCAATTTCCGGGGCTCGTCGGCGCCTTCTCGGATGAAGATGTCATTCGCTTCCACATACACTTCCACGTCGCTGCTCGGCGGTGGAGTGTAGGGGGTCCGTTCACCTGTTTTAATATGGACCTGAAATTGCTGTCTCGCGGTATCGGATTCGATATAATGCTCGGCATCGGCCCAGCCGCGGATCATGCCGATGGATTTGGTGAGTGAAGGTTTTTCACCGAGCGATTGCTCCAGGTCCAGGCGCTTGGTCTGGGCTGCTATTTGCGATACAAACAGCAGGAAAGCACCAATGGTAAGGTATATCCTATTCATATCTGTTGGATTGGTTATTCATGTAAATTGACGCCGCTAAGGTAGGAAAATTTGCGGAAGCCAGGTACAACGCGGTTGATTGCCACATTAAATTTACGTATCTTTGTGCAAACTACACGTGTCATGGCAACGAAACTTACCTTAACGGTTGAAGAAAGCGTCATCAAACGGGCCAAGCTATACGCAAAAAATACCGGAAGAAGTTTATCTGAACTGATTGAAAATTATCTTCAATCGCTTACATCCGAACAACGGGATGATAGACAACTATCACCGAAATTAAAAAAAATAGCCGGGGCCGTAAAACTACCCCGAAATTTTGATGAAAAACAAGCATTGCGCGAGTATCTTGAGAAAAAACACCTATGAAGGTTGTATTCGTTGACACCAACATCCTCATCGATTTGCTTGCTGACCGCCCGCCCTTCAGTAAATATGCCGTTGAAATTTTCGATTTAGCGGAGAAAAAGGAGGTCAAATTGTTCACCTCGTCCCATTCTTTCGCGACTTCCCACTACTTGCTGAAAAAATTCATAGACGAAGAGAAGCTTAGGGAAATCTTGCATGACCTCCTTAATTACCTAACCATTGTACCGATCGACTATCATATTATCAAAAGGAGTTTGCTTTCAGACCACAAAGACTTTGAAGACGCCATCCAAATTATGGCGGCAACTTCCGTGGTCGACTTGGATTATATTGTCACGAGAAACATCAAGGATTTCAAAAAAGCACCGGTACCGGTATTACCTCCAGATGAGCTGGTTCAAAACTTAAATAGGTCATAACCCCAAGAACTCCTCCGTGGTCATTTTAAAATCCGGACCAAAAGAAGCCGAAGCTTTTCCTTTCAATACACCCAGCTTGCGCTTCTTCGTTGCTTTGGCAGTCTTGGGCACAAAATATCCAATGATCTCCTTAGATTTGCCATACGTGACAGCTATCTCCGCGCCCTCCTTTACTTGGTCAAGCACTTCAGAAAAATGCGTTTTAAACTCACTGACCGTCATTGTCTTCATTACCGTACTTTTTTCAAAGGTAACTTCTATTTGTCAAGTTGTCAAGCAGTCTTCAATTTATGCTGAGATTATACCACAATATTCACGATCCGGCCTTTCACATAAATCACTTTCCGCACGGGTTTGCCGTCGAGATAATGCTGCACATCGGCATTGTTCAACACGGCCTTTTCGACATCGGGTTGTTCCCAATCAAGCGGCAGGGTGAGGTTCATGCGCGTCCTCCCGTTCACCGAAATGGGATAAGCAAACTCGTTTTCCACCAGATAGTCGGGGTTGAATACCGGATAAGCGGCATAAGACAAGGTACCAGGCGCATTTCCAAGCAGTTCCCACAATTCTTCGGTGATGTGGGGGGCATAGGGGTGCAGCACGATGCACAGCTCGTGCAGGATCGCCCGTTTATTGCATTTCAGATCGGTCAGCTCGTTCACGCAGATCATAAACGAAGAAACCGAGGTATTGAAGGAAAAACGCTCGACGTCGTCTTCTACTTTTTTGATGATCTTATGCAGCGCCTTCCATTCGGCCTTATCCGGTTCCTCGTCACTGACCGCGAAGGTACCTCCGGCATCGTGGAAGAGTTTCCAGAACTTGCGGAGAAACTTGTAGACGCCTTCGATGCCATTGGTATTCCATGGTTTGCTCTGTTCCAACGGGCCGAGGAACATCTCGTACATCCGTAGCGTATCTGCCCCGTACTGCTCGATGATGTCATCTGGATTGACCACATTGTACTTCGACTTCGACATCTTCTCCACTTCATGGCCGCAAATGTATTTGCCATGCTCCAGGATGAACTCGGCATCGGCAAAATCAGGTCGGAACTGGCGGAATTTATCCAGATCAAGCACATCATTGCTCACGATGTTGACATCGACGTGCAGGGCTACCGTCTGGTACTGGTCTTTCAGCCCCAGCGAAACGAACGTATCGGTACCCCGGCCTTCTTTATCCAGCACACGGTATACGAAATTGCTCCGTCCCTGGATCATCCCTTGATTGATGAGTTTCTTGAAGGGCTCCTCCTCGGGCACATAGCCCATATCTTTGAGAAACTTGTTCCAGAAGCGGCTGTACAACAGGTGGCCGGTGGCATGCTCTGAGCCGCCGATGTAGAGGTCTACGTCGCGCCAATAATCAATGGCCTCCCGGGAGGCAAATTCCGCGGTATGCTGTGCGTCCATATAGCGGTACCAGTACCAGCTGGACCCCGCCCAACCGGGCATGGTGCTGAGTTCGTACTCGAAGGTACCGTGGTACTTCCAGTCTTTGGCCCTGCCCAATGGGGGCTCTCCGGTCTCGGTGGGCAGGTATTTGTCTACTTCGGGGAGCAGTAACGGCAGTTCATCGACATCAATCAACTGTGGCAATCCGTCTTTGAAATACACGGGCACCGGCTCGCCCCAATAGCGCTGCCTGCCGAAAATGGCGTCACGCATCCGGTAGTTGATGGTCGCTTTGCCGGCGCCGATGGATTCCAGCTTGGCTACCAGGGTGTCAACAGCCTCGTGATAAGTGAGGCCATTAATGATATCCGAATTGATGTACCGGCCCGCCTTTGTCGGGTCGGCCTGCCCATCGAGCTGCTGGGCATCCGATATCGGGATGATCGGCAGTCCGAAATGCATGGAAAACAGGTAGTCGCGCTGGTCGCCCGATGGCACGGCCATCACGGCACCGGTACCATAACCGGCCAGCACGTAATCCGCGATCCAGATCGGGACATCCTTGCCGGTTAGCGGATGTATGGCATAGCTGCCTGTGAAGGCGCCCGAAACCGCTTTGACATCGGCCATGCGGTCGAGCTCGGACTTTTTCTTGGTTTGGGTGATATAGGTTTCCACTTGGGTTTTTTGCCCGGCGGTGGTCAGGGATTCCACCAGCTCATGCTCTGGCGCAAGCACCAATGCGTTTACCCCGTAGATGGTGTCTACCCGTGTGGTGAATACGTCGATAGCGCCGGCATCGCCTAAGATGGGTACCGCGAATCGCACGCTCGCACCGACGCTCTTGCCGATCCAGTTGCGCTGCATCTCTACCAATGGCTCCGGCCAGTCGATGGTCTCCAGCCCGCTGAGCAAGCGTTCGGCATAGGCTGTGATGCGCATACTCCACTGCATCATTTTCTTCTGCTCAACAGGATACCCCCCCCTTTCGGATACGCCATTGATGACTTCGTCGTTGGCCAACACGGTACCCAATGCTGCACACCAATTGACAGTACTTTCACGCAAGTAGGCCAGCCGATATTTCAGCAACTCACGTTGCTGCTCCTCGGGGCCGAATGCCTGCCACGCCGCGGCGGTAAAGCTGCGGACATCCTCATCGCAGACGGCCCGCAGGCCGTGTGAACCATGGGTTTCGAAATGGGCAACCAAGCGATCGATGTGTTCGGCCCGGTCCGCAGCCTGGTTGTACCAGGCATTGAAGAGCTGCATGAAAATCCATTGCGTCCATCGGTAAAAAGAGGGGTCGCTCGTGCGCACTTCCCGGCTCCAGTCAAACGAAAAACCGATGTTATCCAGTTGCTCCCGGTACCGCTTGATGTTGGCTGCGGTGGTAATGGCGGGATGCTGTCCGGTTTGGATGGCATACTGCTCTGCTGGCAAGCCAAAGGAATCGTATCCCATCGGATGGAGCACGTTGAATCCTTTCAGGCGTTTGAAACGGGTGAAAATATCGGAAGCGATGTATCCCAGTGGATGGCCCACATGCAGTCCCGCGCCGGATGGGTATGGAAACATATCCAGCACGTAATACTTGGGCTTTCCCGATGTATTGGCTACCCGGAAGGTATGATGGTCTGCCCAAAACTGCTGCCACTTTTTTTCAATCGCACGATGCTGATAATCCATAGTCACGAAGTATCGTATAAGGACGGCGAAATTACGACATGACGCCGACAATCCCAAATGACAATAAACACCACCGGGACGACGTTTGGACAATAGGTAGAAATCATTTTATGCCGCCTCAATTGCATTTATATCAACACAATTCGTTACTTTCGCAACGAAAATAGCAAGACACATGGAAGTATATGAAGTAAGTACATCCTCAAAAAAGACCAAATCCGTATACATTTCCACGGTGATCAGCATCGCCTTAGTGCTGTTGATGACCGGCCTTTTGGGTTTGCTGCTCGTGCATGCAAAAAACCTGTCCAACTACGTCAAAGAGAATATTGTGCTCAATATCATTATGAACGAAGGTGTGGGCGAAGGCAACGTCCTGGCGTTCCAAAAGGAGTTGGAGTCCGATCCATTCGTCCTGCGCTCGCAATACATCAGCAAGGAACTGGCGGCCAAAAATCTTTCACAGGAACTGGGTGAGGATTTTGTTGCATTCCTCGGGCACAATCCGCTGTTGTCGTCCATTGACATCTACCTCAAAGCGGAATATGCCAATACGGATAGCATCCAAACGTTTATCAAAAAAGTTTCCGCCAACAAGATGGTGAAGGAGGTGGTGTACCAGGAGTCGCTCATCGATATGGTCAATAAAAATATCCGTACCATTGGGATTGTCATCCTGGCGTTTACCGCGGTATTGCTGGTTATCGCGGTCGCGCTCATCAACAATACCATCCGCTTGGCCATTTATTCACAGCGTTTTCTGATCAAAAGCATGCAGATGGTCGGTGCCACCAGGGGATTTATCCGACGACCCTTTTTGGCGTATGGCGTCCTTCATGGCCTACTGGGTGCACTCATCGCCATCCTGCTGCTGCTGCTGACCCTCCACTTGGGGCAGCGGGAAATTCCAGAATTGGTATTTCTGCGCAATTGGTTTGAATTTATCGTCATCTTCGTCGTTATTGCGTTGCTGGGCATCCTGATATCGGGATTGAGCACGTATTTTGCGGTCGGCAAATACCTGCGCCTGAAATCGAATGAATTATATAGATAATCGTAGCATATGTCATCATACAAAAAAACACCGCAGCCTCCAAAGGCGTCGTTTGTATTCGGCAAACGGAATTATCAGTTTTTTTTGCTGAGCATCGCAGTGGTCATCCTGGGCTTTGTCCTCATGACGGGTACTGAAAACATCTATAGTTTTACCAAAATCACCTTGGCTCCCCTTGTCGTTGTTATTGGCTTTGCATTGGGCGTGGTATCGATTTTGATAAAACCTAAAAATTCCGGGAACAGTTAATGACGTTGTTTGAAGTGATTGTGCTGGCCATTATCGAGGGCCTCACGGAATTTCTGCCGGTATCATCGACCGGCCATATGATCATTGTAACCGCGTTGATGGGGGTATCTCCTACCCCTTTTGTCAAGCTGTTTACCATTGCCGTCCAATTGGGCACCATCCTGTCGGTATTGGTGCTGTACTACCGGCGCTTTTTCCGTTCGCTCTCCTTTTATTATAAATTGGTGATCGCGGCCATCCCGGCCTCCATCTGCGGTTTTCTGTTCAGCGACGTGATCGATGGACTGCTCGAAAGCCCATTGGTGGTGGGCATTACATTGGTCGTCGGCGGGGTTATCCTATTGTTTGTAGACAAGTGGTTCAATAAGCCACACCTTGATGATTCGGATGACATCAGCTACGTACAGGCGGTTAAAATCGGATTCTTCCAGTGCCTGGCGCTTATCCCCGGCACCTCGCGGTCGGCGAGCACGATCGTAGGGGGCATGACACAAGACCTCACCCGCAAAGCCGCTGCCGAATTTTCGTTCTTCTTGGCTATCCCGATGATGTTCGGGGCCACGGTGCTCAAACTGAAAGATCATTTCGACGGCGGAAATACCCTGAGTGGTGCTGAAATCAATCAACTCGTCGTGGGCAATGTCATTGGCTTCGTCGTCGCCATCATTGCCATTAAATCGTTTATCGGCATTGTGTCCAAATACGGATTCAAAGCGTTCGGCTGGTACCGGATTATCGTCGGTGGCATCATCATCGTCATGCTGCTCAGCGGGCACAGTTTGCAGATCATCTAATGGAAACGCCTTGCACATCGGGTCGTGCTTTCAACTTTGCGGAAGGTGAGGTGCTGTTGGTGGATAAACCGCTTCGGTGGACCAGCTTCGACGTGGTGCGTAAAATCAGCAATGCGATAAAGCCGTTGAAGGTAAAGGTAGGGCATGCGGGTACGCTTGATCCGCTGGCTACGGGTTTGCTGATCATCTGCACGGGTAAATTCACCAAACGCATCGAGGAATTTCAGGCACAGCAAAAGGAATATACCGGAACCATCACGCTGGGCGCCACCACCCCTTCTTATGATCTGGAGCACGAGATCGATCAACGGTTTGACTTATCGGGCATCACGGACGAACGGATCAGGCAAGTGGCGGCATCATTCGTCGGTGAAATCACACAGGTGCCGCCCGCGCATTCCGCGATAAAAATAGCGGGCAAGCGGGCATACGAAAATGCCCGTCGGGGAATGGAGGTGGAAATGAAATCGCGCAAGGTGCACATCTTTGAATTTGAGGTAATAAACGTGGACCTGCCCGATGTCCAATTCAGGGTGGTATGCAGCAAGGGCACCTACATCCGCTCGTTGGCGCATGATTTGGGGATCGCCCTGAATAATGGTGCCCATTTGAGTCGCTTGCGGCGGACCAAAAGCGGCGATTTCAGTGTGGACAACGCCTGGCAGGTAGATGATTTGGTCAACTGCATAAAGGGCGTTACCTTTGAAGCATCACATGAGAATATACAGAAACCTTGAGGATTTTATCCCGCTGGACAATGCGGTGGTGACCATCGGCACGTTTGACGGCGTTCATGTGGGCCATCAAAAGATATTGAGCACGCTAAAGGAATGCGCCCGGATGATCAATGGTGAAACCGTACTCCTCACCTTTTTCCCGCACCCGCGCTTGATTTTGCATCCGGAAGATGATAGCCTCCGGCTGATCAGCGATATCGAAGAAAAAGTGCAACTGCTGGCCGATGCCGGAATCGATCACCTCATCATTACTCCGTTTACCCGCGATTTTTCGAATCAGTCACCCGAGGAGTATATCCGTGATGTGCTGGTCGGCAAGATTGGCACCAAGAAAATTGTCATCGGGTACGACCACCGCTTTGGCAAAGACCGCGAAGGATCGCTCCACGACCTGCTTGACCATGCCGAAATCTATGGCTATACGGTCGAGCAGATCCCGGAACAGGACATCAATGATGTGGCCGTATCGTCCACTAAGATCCGCGAAGCGCTGATCAAGGGCGATATGGATATTGCCAATACGTATCTGGGGTATCCTTTCCAGCTGACAGGCAAGGTGGTCAGGGGCAATCAATTGGGCCGCAATATCGGTTATCCTACGGCCAACCTGCAGGTGCAGGAAGAGCATAAGCTCATCCCCGCGTACGGCATCTACGCCGTGGAGGTCGCCATTATCGAACCAGCGGTGATCCAAACCGGCCCGTATGTGCCCAATCCACCGCAGCAGCTGGTCAAAGGAATGGGGTATATCGGCACCAGGCCTACTATCGATGGGGTAAGCCGCAGCATCGAGGTTTACCTATTCGACTTCAAAGAAGATATTTACGGAAAGACGTTGCGCGTCAAATTTCTTCATTTCATCCGGCATGATCAATGGTTTGAAACTATGCAGGAACTCATCGACCAGATGGCTGAAGACGAAAAAAAGGTTAAAGGGCTATTTGGGATCACGCACTGAAGTACGCCCGTACATTCTTCCCTTCCACCCAGTTCATATACGCTTTGTTGACCACGCGATTACCGCCCGGTGTGGGATAGTCACCCGAGAAATACCAATCTCCCCGGTGATCGGGGCATGCGGTATGCAGGTTTTCCAGCGTTTGATAGATCACTTCCACCTCCGCCTTGATGTGGTTTCCGCGGATGATACGTGCAATTTCATCGGAGATCTCATCATCCGTGAAGGGTTCATAGATCGCCTTTACATAATTTTCCGCCTGCTCCTTGGGTAGATCCCGTGAGGCAACGCATTTGCGGTACACGTCTTCGACCACCTCGCCCATCCCTCGCTTGTATAGCAGGGAAACCGCCGCTTCAAATGCCACAAACTCACCTAAACGAGACATATCGATCCCATAGCAATCGGGATAGCGGATTTGCGGCGCCGAGGAGACAATGATGATTTTCTTGGGATTGAGACGGTCCAGGATGGTCAGGATGCTTTGCTTAAGCGTCGTACCCCGCACGATGGAGTCATCCATCGCCACAATGGTATCCTCATGGTCTTTGACAATACCATACGTGGTATCGTAAACATGCTGCACCATATCCTGCCGGTCCGCATCCTGCGTGATGAAGGTCCGCAACTTGGCGTCCTTGATATTCAGCTTTTCAAACCGTGGAGCGATGCTCAGCATCTCGTCTAATTCTACGTCGGAGATCTTATCGGCGCGGTTGAGCAGCGTATCCTTTTGGAGCTTGCGCACATAGGCATTGATACCCTCTTCAAGTCCGTAGAAGGCTACCTCCGCCGTATTGGGGATGTAAGAAAACACCGTATTCTTGATGTCGCCGTTGATGGCATCCAATATTTGCGGGCATAACAGGCGCCCTAGGTGTTTGCGTTCTTGGTAGATATCGGCATCGCTGCCCCTTGAAAAATAGATCCGTTCAAACGAACATGACTTCTTTTCCGCCGGCTCCCTGAACATCTCCTCGGTGATGCTGCCGTCCTTTTTGATGATCAGCGCATAACCGGGTTTGACCTCATTGATCGCGCCGATCTTCACGTTGAATGCTGTTTGGATGGCCGGCCGCTCCGAAGCCACCACGACCACCTCATCATCGGCGTAATAGTAAGCTGGCCGGATACCTGCGGGGTCACGCATGACAAATGCGTCGCCATGCCCCATGATCCCGGTAATGGTATACCCACCGTCCCAGGTTTTGGCCGACTTCCGCAGGATACGCGCCACATCCATATCATCTGCGATCAATGAGCTGATCTCGACATTGCTATATCCTTTTTGCTTGAATTTATCAAACAGCTCTTGATTTTCGGCATCCAAAAAATGGCCGATCTTCTCCAGCACGGTTACCGTATCCGCCTTTTCCTTGGGATGCTGACCAAGTTCATACAATTGCTCGAGCAGTTCATCAACATTGGTCATGTTGAAATTTCCTGCGATGACGAGGTTACGGGTCATCCAGTTATTCTGGCGGAGGAAAGGGTGGCAGCTTTCGATGCTGTTCTTCCCATGTGTCCCATATCGCAGGTGCCCCAATAACACCTCACCGGTGAAGCTTACATTTTCCTTGAGCCATTGGCTGTCCTTAAAATGATCAGGGTATGCGCGCTGCGCTGAGGCAATCTTTTTCTGCACGTACTCGAAGATGTCCGCCACCGCATTCGGCGCCATCGACCGATACCGGCTGATGTAGCGGTTGCCCGGCTTCACATCAAGCTTGATGGTCGCGATACCGGCGCCGTCCTGTCCACGGTTGTGCTGTTTTTCCATCAATAGGTACAGTTTATTAATGCCATATAAGGCCGTACCATATTTTTCCTGATAATAAGAAAGGGGTTTTAACAGGCGAATTAATGCGTTACCGCACTCATGTTTAATAGCGTCACTCATGTTATGCGTTTGAGTGCTGCAAAGATACACAATTTTTAGATAACAATGTTTCAACTTACTTTTATGATCTATGTTTACATGCTGCTTGGCTCCCGTTTCGAAAATGTTCCATATTTTTATCCCTTACATAAACGCCTCCCATCATGCTACGAAAGCTATTTGGCCGCCGCCCGAAAAACGAAGAAAGGGCACGTTTCAACGAAACCGATCTCCCTGCGCTGCATATCATCAAGCAAAACAACATTCATAAGTACCGGAAAGCGTATGGTTTTAAGGTATTCATAGAGACAGGCACCTATTTGGGGGATATGGTCGAAGCCCAGCGAAATCATTTCGAAAAAATCTATTCAATCGAATTGGGAGAAGACCTGCATCAACGGGCTGTTAAGCGATTCGCAGCGTTTCCACATGTAAAAATCCTGCAAGGGGACAGTGGCGTTGTGCTGAAGGACCTGTTAATGGAGATCAATGAACCTGCGTTGTGCTGGCTCGATGGTCACTATTCAGCAGGGATCACGGCAAAAGGAGAAAAGAATACGCCTATTTTAGCAGAACTCGAAGTCCTGCTAACGGCGGCACCCGATCACGGTATTCTCATTGATGACGCCCGATTGTTTACCGGGGAAGGGGATTATCCAAGCATTGATGAACTCTCCTCTTTTGTTATGCATAAAGACAGCAAACGGAGGGTGACCGTGGCCGATGATATCATTAAAATTTTTATTCCCCGTTGAGTGTTCCTATTATATAAACAAGCTGCCACCCCTGGAACGCAGGGGTGGCAACAGTGATGATCAGGAATCAACTTATAATTTTTCGCCATGCTGGCTGATATCCAGTCCCATTTCCTCTTCTTCAGGCGAAACGCGTAGCTTGGTGATCACGTCTGTTACCTTCAGGATGATGAAGGCCATGATAAAGGTAAAAATAACCGCGCCTATCAAACCGATGACATGGGCCGTGAACAGTCCTGTTTCACCGAAAAACAACCCATCAGTGGTGACTACCGCATTGACGGTATGAGTGGCAAATACGCCGGTCAGGATCATGCCGACCATTCCTCCCACGCCATGGCTCGGAAATACGTCCAGCGTATCGTCTACCCGCGAACGGGTGCGCCATTCAACAACCAGCCTGCTGATGATCGATGTAACGACCCCGATGATCAAGGAGTGGGGCACCGTGACAAAACCGGCTGCGGGGGTAATGGCCACCAAACCGACCACTACGCCAATACATACACCCATGGCCGTCGGCTTTTTACCCCTGGCGGCATCGAAAAATATCCAGGCCAGTGCAGCTGCACCTGATGCGGTAGTGGTGGTCGCTAAAGCGGTAGCGGCTAACTCACCAGCACCGAATGCGGAACCGGCATTGAAACCGAACCACCCAAACCAGAGTAACCCCGTGCCTAAGATCACATAGGTGATCCGCGCGGGATCATGCCCTCCGTTGGCGTATCCCTGCTTGAGGTATAATGCCGAGGCCAACGCCGTAACCCCTGCCGACATGTGCACGACCGTGCCTCCGGCGAAATCAAGTACGCCCATGCCGAACAACAGCCCATCGGGATGCCAAGTGGCGTGTGCTAACGGCGCATAGATAAAGATGAAAAACAAGCACAGGAACAGAATGTAAGAGGTAAACCGGATACGCTCTGCAAAAGCACCGGTGATCAATGCCGGCGTGATGATTGCAAACTTCAGCTGATACATCGCAAATAGCGCAAACGGAATCGTGGGCGCCCCCGGCCAATTCGGTCCGCCGATGACGCCGTCAAACATGAAATAGGTAGCCGGATTGCCAATGATACCGCCGATGGATTCTCCGAATACCAAGCTAAACCCAAATACCACCCAGATCACCGCCACAACTGCCATACAGATAAAACTTTGCAGCATGGTGGAGATCACATTTTTTTTCTTGACCATCCCTCCATAAAAAAAAGCTAAACCGGGTGTCATGATGAGAACCAACGCCGTGGAAGTCAACATCCAGGCGACATCTGCCCCACTAAATTCGTGCTCACCTCCAGCAGGCAATCCTGGATAAAACAGCGCCAATAATACCACTACAACCAGTAAAATGAAAGGAATTGTTGATTTCTTCGAATTCATTTGTTTTATATCATTAATTTCGCAGCTAAAGTAGTAATTACAATAATATAATCGCAATAATTTGTAATTATTTTTGATAAATCATTAAACACATGCCCGTTGACGTCCAAAATATGCAATTTATAGTCCTAAAATTCAATAAAAATCAAAACAACCCTAAAATTAACAGCATAATTTCAATAAACACATCCTCCACAGCACTGCAAACTACCTAACATACCCCGCCGCTTCCATCGCATATTGTCTCGCTTCCCCCTTAAAAATGGCGCATCTGCACCCGGTTATGCGAGTCGATTGTTGTATCTTTGGGTGGCTTTAGACGAATATCATTAACATAAACATGAATACCATGAAACAGTTATTATTGGTGGGTATTTCCTTACTGATCCTCTCGTTTACTTCGACGAAACCCACTCCTCCAGTACAGCCCGTTCACGGGGGCTTCCGGGTGATACAGGACGACAAGGCTTTCTTATTGGATTATTACCGCAAAACCGAAGACAACCTGCAAAAAAACATTGCAGGTCTGAGTGCCGCACAGTTGCAATATAAGCCGTCAGCCGAGGCATGGTCCATAAGCCAATGTGTGGAGCACATCGTGATCACGGAAAAAGCACTTTTTGACATGGCCAAAGAGGCGCTCGAAAAACCCGCCAACCCCGAGCGGAGAGCGGAAGTAAAGGTCACGAGCCAGCAGCTGATCAATGGCATCACCGATCGTAGTCAAAAAGCGGAAGCTCCAAAGGAGCTGATCGGCAAGGGCCGGTATTCCGATCCGCAGGAAGCGATCAAAGACTTTCAGGCCCAACGGGCTGAAATACTGGCTTACATCAAGCAAGTTTCCATCGATGACATGCGTAACCACGTCAGCGACTCACCCTTTGGCGCTATCGATGCCTATCATTCCCTACTGTTCGTCGCCGGCCACACGGCACGCCACACCCTGCAAATCGAAGAGGTAAAGGCCAACCGGACGTTCCCTTCGAAGTAGCCGTGTTGAAAACATAAACGGATTAATTCCAATGGCTTGGCCACATGGACCCTGTCCATGTGGTTTTTCTGTTTCGATTCCACTCAACTTTCCGTAAGTTTGTTTGGGCGATTCATGATCTACTCCCCATGTCTTGAGGCAAGCGATGTACCTGATATTTGACACCGAAACAACTGGTCTTCCCAAACGGTGGGATGCACCCATTACCGACACTGATAACTGGCCACGATGCATACAGATTGCCTGGCAGCTGCATGATTCCATGGGCAATCTCCTTGAGCATCAGGACTATCTAATCAAACCTGATGGCTTCAATATTCCCTTTGACGCGGAGCGCATACATGGCATTTCCACCGAGCTGGCCACAGAGCAGGGTATCCCCCTAGCCGACGTACTGGTCAAATTCAATACGGCGCTGGCCCAGGCCAAGTTTGTGGTGGGCCAAAACATCGGGTTCGACATCAACATCATGGGCTGCGAATATCATCGCCTTGGCGTGCATACTCCCTTGGCCGCTATGCCCGTGCTGGATACCTGTACAGAGATCACGGCCGAATTGCTCAAAATACCCGGAGGCCGCGGCGGCAAATTCAAGCTTCCTAACCTGACGGAACTGCATCAATACCTGTTTGGGGTTCCTTTTGCCGAAGCGCATAATGCTACAGCCGACGTCGAAGCCACCACCCGCTGTTTCCTGGAGCTGATCAAGCGGGAGGTGTTCACCCCTGCCGAATTGCAGACCGACACAGGCTATTTTCTGGAGTTCCGCCAGTGCAACCCGCAATCCATTCAGCCCCTCGGGCTTACCCATATCAACTTAAAAGCCGCATCGGACGAGCTGCGCAAGCGGCTGCAGCAGCAACAGGTGGGCGTCCCCACGCAGGATCTCGAAGCCAACAAACGGGATATGGCCAAGGTGGATTTTGTGCACCTGCATAACCACACGCAGTTTTCCGTCTTGCAGTCCACCATCTCCATAGATGACCTGGTAAAGGCCGCAGCAGCACATAAGATGCCTGCGGTGGCCATCACCGATCACGGCAACATGATGGGGGCATTCCACTTCGTGAGCAGCGTGCTCAACCATAACAAGGCCGCTGAAGCCAAAAACAAAGCGGCCATCGAAAAGGGCGAAACCCCCAGCGAAATCATCCTCAAGCCCATCGTGGGCTGTGAGTTTTACATCTGCGAAGACCACACGGACAAATCGCGCAAGGATAATGGCTATCAGGTGGTTTTGCTGGCCAAAAACAAGCGAGGCTATCATCACCTGGCCAAGATGTCATCCATCGCTTATACTAAGGGATTTTATTATGTGCCCCGGATTGACCATGCCGTTGTGGAGCAGTATAAGGAAGACATTATTGTGCTCTCGGGCAACCTGTATGGCGAGATTCCGAATAAACTCCTCAACATGGGCGAAAACCAAGCCGAGGAGGCTTTACTGTGGTGGAAAGACACGTTCGGTGCGGATTTCTACATCGAATTGATGCGACATGGGCAGGAAGATGAAGACCGCATCAACCAAAGCCTCATCGCGCTGGCCGCAAAACATCAGGTGAAGGTTGTCGCCACCAACAACACCTATTATATCAACAAGGCAGATGCGCATGCACATGATATCCTCCTTTGCGTGAAGGATGGCGAGAAGCTGGCGACACCCAAGGGACGTGGACGCGGATTCCGTTTCGGACTGCCCAATGACGAGTATTATTTCAAGTCAGGTGCGGACATGAGGAAGGCCTTCGCAGACCTGCCCGAGGCCATTCTCAATGTACAGGAGATCGTCGACAAGATCGAACCGTATACACTCTACCGCGAAGTATTGTTGCCCAAATTTGAAATCCCGCCGGAATTCATGGTGGCCGAAGATGAAGGCGACCAAGGCAAACGGGGCGAAAACAAGTACTTGCGGCACCTCACGTATGTGGGAGCGGAGAAACGTTATGCCGAAATCACTCCCGAGATACGCGAGCGGTTGGATTTCGAATTGGCCACCATTGAGCGGACCGGATATCCGGGTTATTTCCTCATCGTACAGGATTTCATTGCCGAAGCCCGCAGACTGGACGTGTCCGTCGGTCCGGGTCGGGGTTCCGCAGCCGGATCGGCCGTGGCCTATTGCCTGGGCATTACCAACATCGACCCCATTGCCTACGACCTGCTCTTCGAACGGTTTCTCAATCCCGACCGGATATCCATGCCCGATATCGATATCGACTTCGATGACGAAGGCCGGGGCCGCGTAATGGAGTACGTAATCAATAAATACGGGGCCAATCAGGTGGCGCAGATCATCACCTATGGCACCATGGCCGCTAAATCGTCTATCCGCGACACGGCTAGGGTGCTGGATCTCCCCCTCTTTGAAGCCGATAAGATTGCCAAGCTAATCCCCAACCTGAAGCTCAACAAGATTTTCACAATGGATGCGCAGGCACTCAAAAGCGCCCTGCGTTCCGAAGAGCTTGAAAATGTGCAGCAGCTGATCCAGCTGGCCAACGGCACCGGTGTGGAGGCCGAAACGATACGGCAGGCGCAGGTGCTCGAAGGTTCGCTCCGCAATACGGGCATTCACGCGTGCGGTGTGATCATCACACCTGATGACATTACGGACTTCGTGCCGGTGGCCACGGCAAAAGACTCCGATCTGTACGTCACCCAGTTTGACAATTCGGTGGTCGAAAGTGCGGGACTCCTCAAGATGGACTTCCTCGGACTCAAGACCCTCACCCTCATTAAGGATACGGTCAATATTGTGAAACACCGGCATGGCATCGAGCTCAATCCGGATGCGTTTCCGATAGACGACCAAAAGACATACGAGCTCTTCCAGCGCGGCGAAACCATCGGCATCTTCCAATATGAGTCGCCTGGCATGCAAAAATACATGAAGGAGCTGAAGCCGACGGTCTTCGGCGACCTCATCGCCATGAATGCGCTGTACCGCCCGGGACCGATGGAATACATCCCCAGCTTCATCCGCCGCAAGCACGGTCACGAACCCATTACCTATGATCTGGATGCCTGTGAGGAATATCTCCGGGAAACCTACGGCATCACCGTGTACCAAGAACAGGTGATGCTGCTGTCGCAGAAGCTGGCGGGTTTTACCAAGGGCGAGGCGGACGTCCTCCGCAAAGCCATGGGCAAGAAGCAACGGGACGTACTGGATAAGATGAAGCCGAAGTTTGTCGATCAGGCGGCGGCCAACGGCCACACACCCAAGGTGCTGGAAAAAATATGGAAAGACTGGGAAGCATTTGCCAGCTATGCATTCAATAAGTCGCACTCCACCTGCTATGCCTGGGTGGCTTATCAGACCGCCTACCTAAAGGCGCATTATCCAGCCGAATACATGGCCGCCGTGCTTTCCAACAACATGAACGACATCAAGCAGGTCACCTTCTTCATGGAAGAATGTAAACGCATGGGTTTGCAGGTACTGGGACCGGATGTCAACGAATCGTACTACAAATTTACGGTCAACGACAGGGGTGCCATCCGCTTCGGCATGGGCGCAGTGAAAGGTGTGGGTGCGGGTGCCGTGGACACCATCGTGCAAAGCCGCACGGGTGGACCATACAGATCGATTTTTGACCTGTCACGGCGCATTGATCTGCGGGCAGCGAATAAGAAAGCCTTCGAAAGCCTTGCTTATGCCGGCGGGTTCGATTGTTTCGCTGGATCGCACCGGGCACAGTATTTCCATGCCGACGGCGATGGGGGTACCACGCTGGAAAAAGCATTGAAGTATGGCACTAAGCACAAGGAAAACGAAAACTCTGCACAGGTAAGCCTGTTCGGTGGCAGCAGCAACACCGAGATCCCTGAACCTACCCTGCCCTTTTGTGCCGAATGGGGACTGATCGAAAAACTCAAATACGAAAAGGATGTGATCGGCATTTACCTGACGAGCCATCCGTTGGATAGCTACCGATTTGAAATCAAGCATTTCTGCCAACATGCTGTCCGGCTGCTTACGCTGATCGACAAGGTAAAGGGGTCGGACGTGGATGAAGAAACGCTATCGGAATTCAGCAAAATCAAAAATAGGGAATTGATCATCGGTGGCTTGGTCACCGCGGCGAGTCACCGCATTACCAAAAATGGGAAACCCTTCGGTGTGATGGTCTTCGAAGATTATTCAGACTCCTATGAAATCGCCTTGTTCGGCGAGGACTATGTGAAAATGAAGGGCTATCTGCACGAAGGATACTTCATACAGGTCAAAGGAATCATCCAGGAGCGGTTCCGCCAACCTGGAAACTGGGGATTCGAGGTCAAGGGCATGCAATTACTTTCGGATTTGCGGGACAAGCTGGCCAAATGCATCACCATACAGGTGCCCCTGCATGAAGTGAACGATGTTTTCGTCAGCCGTATTCAACAGCTGGTGCATACCAATATCGAGCAATACGAAAATAAAACCTGCCAGTTGAAGTTTGCCGTGCGTGATCTGGAGTCGGAAATCAGCATCGAAATGCCCTCTAAAGGTCTGAAAATCAGTCCGAGTAATGATTTCATCGAGGCACTTACCGAGATCAACGGTGTCCATTACAAGTTAAATTAATGTCAGATTGTCCGTATCGATGCCCTGGCAATGAATTTGATACTTATCTTTGTGATCGGCGGCTGGTGACCGGTGGTTGGTGACCAGCAACCGAAACAACGTGTAAACAACTAAGTGAAATACGCGGAAGCTGATAGCCGATGGCTGCTGCCCAAGCATAACGAATGAACATTATGGCACTAGAAATTACAGACAGCAACTTCGATGAAGTTGTATTGCAATCAGACAAACCGGTATTGGTAGACTTCTGGGCGGAATGGTGCGGCCCTTGCCGCATGGTCGGTCCGATCGTCGAAGAATTGGCAAAGGAATACGATGGCAAGGTGGTAATAGGCAAGGTGAATGTGGACCATAACCCCGATATTTCGGTAAAATACGGTATCCGCAATATCCCCGCGCTGCTGTTTTTCAAAAACGGAGAAATCGTGGATAAACAAATCGGAGCCGTTCCTAAGTCTATTCTGGCCGACAAACTGGTGAAACAGTTGTAAAAAAAGGAAATCAAAAAGGGCGCTCGGAAAAGCGCCCTTTTTTTGTTGGCCATAATTGGACCTATACAACAAAACCGTTAATTTGCTGTTTTATTTAAAAGCCATTGGCGCACCATTACCAATTTTGGTCACTGAAAATATGATACATAAAGATTCGAGGAGGGCAGACACTGTACGAATGGCACTCCAACCGATAAATCAGCAAACCAACACTGTATCCGATAAATGGCCATGGCCGATCAAAAAGTGGCTGATCAAGACCAGCAGTTGGGAATATTGGCCGGCCCCTGTTTTCTATGCTCCGTTGATGGCCTATTGGTTCTGGATCAGCCTCAGGGCACGCACCCCGTTTTTCTTTAGTGCCGCAAATCCCCGCATTCCGTATTCGGGCTTTACCCTCGCCCCAAAGCACGAGATCTACAACCTCATGCCCTACCAGTACTACCCCAAGACACAACTGGTACCGGCCGGTACGGAAGCCGATGCGCTGGAACAATCACTACGGGCGAACGGGTTCGACTTTCCGTTGATGGCCAAGCCGAATGTCGGCGATCGGGGAACTGGCGTAAAATTGTTGCATAACGTCGCTGACCTGAGTGGTTATGCCGCTGAGAGTAAGGTCGATTTCCTCATTCAGGAATTTATCGATTATGAGCATGAAATCGGCATCTTTTATTACCGCATGCCCGGCGAGCCACGAGGGCGCATCTCGGGCATCGTCGGTAAGGAATACCTGACCGTTACGGGCGATGGGTCGTCAACCATCGCGGATCTGCTCGCAAAGGAAGACCGGTACGTTATTCAGTTACCCGTACTCAGGGCTACCTACGGCGCGTTGCTGGACACCGTACTGCACACCGGCGCGCAGTATACCCTCCCCTACGGCACCCATTGCCGGGGTGCCCGATTTGTGGACGTCAGCCATAAAATCAACGAAGCGCTGTCAAACACCATCGATCATGTCTGCCAACAGATATCCGGGTTTCATTACGGCCGCTTGGATGTCAAGTTTAAAAGCTGGGAAGAACTCCACATGGGGAAACATTTTTCGATCATTGAATTAAACGGTGCAGCGAGCGAACCCGCGCATATTTATGATCCCGCGCATTCCGTCTTTTTCGCGTGGAAAGAAGTTTGTAAGCATTGGCGGCTATTGTATGCCATCAGCAAGGCAAATGCGGCCAAGGAAGGGATCAAGCTAATGGGTTTTGTAGATGGCTTACGGATGTTAAAAGCCCATTTCAATAACTTACGCTTGATGAGGTAGGTACGATAACCTTTATTTTCGTATTTTTGCCCAGCGAATTGATTATGCTAAAACAGACTCTACAACAAAAGTTATTACAGAAACTATCTCCTCAGCAAATCCAGTTCATCAAATTGCTGCAGGTGCCCACGGTTTCGTTGGATACCCGCATCAAAGAGGAGCTGGAAGAAAATCCGGCATTGGAGGACATCAGTCTCGCCAATATGAACGATCCGGTAGAAGAATATCCGGATAAAGATCCCGATGAGGAGCGTTTTAACGAGGACGAGCAGTCTGGCGAGCTTGATGAATTCAATGTAGACGACTACCTGCAATCAGACGACATTAACGACTACAGCGGCAATCAAAACGGCAATGGCGACGACGAGGATGACCGCAAGGAAATCCCCATCGCGATTCAAAATTCGTTCTTCGAAAACCTGCAGCAGCAGCTCGACCTGCTTGCTTTGTCTGACCGGGATTTCCTCATCGGGCAGCAGATCATCGGGAGCTTGGATGATGATGGATATCTCAGAAGACCCATTTCATCACTCATTGACGACCTGGCGTTTTCCCAGAACGTCATCGCCGAGGAACAGGAGGTCGAAGAGATGCTCAAGGTCATCCAGGAGTTTGATCCTCCGGGCATCGGTGCCCGCAACCTCCAGGAGTGCTTGCTGATCCAGCTGCGCAAAAAGGATCAGGACAGCCTCATCATCAAGAAGGCGATGGCCGTGGTGGAGAATTACCTCGATGAGTTTACCAAGAAGCACTATGACAAGCTGGAGCGTGTACTCAGCATCGACTCGGAAGAGCTGAAAGAAATCGTCAACGAAATACTCAAACTCAATCCAAAACCGGGCGACTCGGGGGCTGTAGCCGGAAAACAGCTGCACATCATTCCTGATTTCCACATCACCAACAACGACGGCGTACTTCACCTCACCCTTAATGCCCGCAATGCACCGGAGCTCCGCGTGAGCCGTTCGTATCAGGAGATGTTCGAGCATTATGACAAAGCGTCTCAGAAAGACAAGAAGATGAAAGAAGCCGTGCAGTTTGTCAAACAAAAACTCGACTCAGCAAAGTGGTTTATCGATGCCATCAAACAACGGCAACAAACGCTGCTCAAAACCATGAACGCCATCATGAACTACCAGTACGAGTACTTCCTGACGGCCGATGAACGTCAACTGAAGCCGATGATCCTGAAGGATATCGCCGACCGGATTGATATGGACATCTCCACGGTATCCCGCGTGGCCAATTCTAAATATGTGCAAACGGAATTCGGCACCTTCCTGCTCAAGTCGTTCTTTTCGGAAGCCATACAAACCGATTCGGGTGAAGAGGTTTCCAACAAAGAGGTGAAGAAAATATTGGAAGAGTGCATTTCAAACGAAAATAAACGCAAGCCGCTGGCCGACGAAAAATTAACGGAGATATTGAAGGAAAAGGGCTATACCATCGCCCGCCGGACTGTGGCCAAATACCGAGAAGCCATGGGGATACCGGTGGCACGGCTGCGGAAACAGCTCTGATGGTGGGTGGGTGATCGGTGGTGAGTGATCGGTGATCGGTGGTGAGTGGTCGATAAGGAATGAATCAATTATTAATTAAATCCTGATATGATGAACACTTCATTTTTTCTCACCGCCACCGCGTTGACGCTACTGGGATGCGCAGGCGGACAAAACAACGACTCCACTGATGCGCCGGTGACGCCGAAGCTTACGCAGTCGTGGAAAACGGACACCATTTTTACGGGTTCGGAATCTGCCTTATACGACCCGGCACAGGACGCCATCTTCGTCGCGAACGGCAATACCAACGCCGGAGACAAAGATAACGATGGCTTTATCTCCACGCTCAACACCGATGGCACCATCCGCGACCTCAAATGGGTGGAGGGCGACTTGCACGCGCCCAAAGGCATGGCGGTGCTGGGCGGCAAACTGTATGTCACGGACATCGATGCCGTCAAGATCATTGACATTGCTTCGGCAGCCATCGAGAAAACCATCGCGGTGGACAGCGCGGTCTTCCTCAACGACCTGGCGACCGATGGGCAGCAGCTATACTTCTCGGATACGCAGACGGGGCACATTTATCGCATGACTACGGACGGAAGCTATGAGACCATCTCAACCGCCAACCCCAATGTAAATGGACTCGAATGCCATGATGGCCGTCTGTATGCCTTGGATGGCGAAGGCCTCAAAAAATTCAGCGACGACGGTCAGTACACGCAGGAAGTCGTCAATACGGAAGTAACCGGCGGTGATGGACTGATCATCTTGAATGACAGCACCTTCGTGGCCAGCAGATGGCACGGCGAAGTCTTTTTCATCCGTGGCAAGGAAACCACCGTGCTGCTCGATACGCAAGCCGAAAAATCCAATACGGCTGATATCGGGTTTGTACCGGGACAAAATCTTGTACTGGTTCCCACATTTCTCAAAAACGAGGTCGCGGCGTACGAATTGGTCTATTGATCCACGGCGTCAGCAAGCCACGTTTTGAAAACCTGCCGGCTTTTTTACTGTTGTAATAAGTCGTACCTTTGCGACAAAAAAAGCAGCAAACATGACCAACGTAAAAATCGGGACGGTGCAGATGAGTTGTGTGGCAGACAAGGCAACCAACCTCTCCAAAGCGGTGGCGCAGATCCGCGCAGCCGCCGCTAAGGGAGCGCAGATCGTCTGCTTGCAGGAACTGTTCACCTCGCTTTATTTCTGCGATGTGGAAGATTACG
This sequence comes from Parapedobacter brassicae, assembly GCF_051400755.1. Taxonomy (NCBI): domain Bacteria; kingdom Pseudomonadati; phylum Bacteroidota; class Sphingobacteriia; order Sphingobacteriales; family Sphingobacteriaceae; genus Parapedobacter; species Parapedobacter brassicae. Next base: position 136,179 of record NZ_JBLFFL010000002.1, on the reverse strand, counting down.
ACAATTTCGACTTGGCTGAACCCATACCGGGCCCTTCTACGGAAACCCTGCAGACCGTGGCGGCCGAGCTGGGTGTTGTCATCATCGCTTCGTTATTCGAAAAACGTGCACAGGGACTGTACCACAATACGACCGCGGTGATCGATGCCGATGGCACTTACCTCGGCAAGTACCGCAAGATGCACATCCCCGATGACCCGGCTTTTTACGAGAAATTTTACTTCACGCCGGGCGATTTGGGTTACAAGGTATTCAAAACCAAGTTCGCCACGATTGGCGTACTCATCTGCTGGGATCAATGGTATCCCGAAGCAGCACGCATCACGGCGTTGATGGGCGCCGAGATCTTGTTTTACCCCACGGCCATCGGCTGGTCAACTGACCAGGATCAGGAGACCAACCAAGACCAATACAACGCCTGGCAGACCATTCAGCGATCGCATGCCGTGGCCAACGGTATTCCGGTCGTAAGCGTGAATCGTGTAGGATTTGAGCAAAACGGCGCGATGAAATTCTGGGGCGGCAGCTTCATCACCAATGCACAGGGACGATTGCTTTACCTGGGTGACCATGACCGCGAGGAAACAGAAGTGACCGCAGTAGATTTGTCCCAATCGGATTACTTCCGCAAACATTGGCCTTTTCTCCGCGACCGCCGGATAGACAGCTACCAACCCATTACCAAACGGTTCATTGATGAGTAGGCTGACTCCCCAAGCATTGGGCTACCGCTTTCCAGCGGAGTGGTATCCCCACCGTGCCACCTGGCTGAGCTGGCCGCATAAGGAGGCGAGCTGGCCGGGCAAGCTCGAAACCGTATTCGGTCCGTATTGCCAATTCATCAAGGAAGTTTCCGCTGGCGAGCAGGTATGTATCAATGTAGCCGATGCGGCCATGGAGGCCTCCGCCACAACCCACTTATTGCATGCGGGGGTAGACTTGTCCCGCGTGACCTTTTACCACCATCCGACAGACGACGCCTGGTGCCGCGATCATGGTCCGGCTTTCTTAATCAACCCCGATGCCGACACGAAAAAGATCATCGTGGACTGGGGCTATAACGCTTGGGGCAATAAATACCCGCCTTACGAACAGGATGATGTTATTCCCACCTTGATCGGAAAGGCGCTGGACATACCGGTTTATCACCCCGGCATCGTGATGGAGGGTGGCTCAGTGGACTTCAACGGGAAAGGTACCATCTTGACCAGTACGGCGTGCCTGCTCAACAAGAACCGCAATCCGCACTTGAGCCAGCCAGAAATTGAGGAGTACCTGTATGCCTATTACGGTGCCTCGCAGATTCTTTGGCTTGGCGACGGCATCGTCGGTGACGACACCGATGGCCACATCGATGACATCACCCGTTTTGTAAACGCCGACACGGTGGTGACCGTGATTGAAGAGAACCGCTCGGATGAAAATTATGCCATTTTGCAAGATAACCTCCGGTTGCTCAAAAAAATGCGGCTCCAGGATGGTAAGCAACTCGACATTATCGAATTGCCCATGCCGACGCCAGTGGTGTACGACGGCCAGCGGCTACCCGCCTCCTATGCCAATTTTTACATCGCCAATACAGTGGTGGCCGTGCCTACTTACCGCGACGACCGAAACGACCAGCGGGCGCTGGATATATTAGCGGGCTGTTTTCCCGATCGTAAGGTGGTCGGTATCGATAGCTTCGAGATCATCTGGGGATTGGGCAGTTGGCACTGCCTGAGCCAGCAGGAACCTGACGTGAGAACCTTATAAGCGAATATTAACCATTGCGTAGCATGACAAATCGATTATTGTTTTTTTTTGCCGTTATCCTGTGTAGCACCTGCCAATTAGCCTTCGGCCAGCGTCAAAATGATGAACGGCCAACTATTGAAGATTTTAAGGGCATCCAGTACACGGGTGACGATTCGACGTTTTATATCAATTTCCGGTTCAGGATGCAGAACCGCCTGCGGTACACTTCCGTCAGCGGCGACGACTTTGGCGCCGAGAGCTTTGAGGCGCGTATCAGGCGCCTGCGGCTGCGGATGGATGGCTATATCTACAATCCCCGGCTGTCGTACAGCATCCAGCTGGGGTTTACGCGTGGCGATCAGGACTATGACGATACGGATGTCGTCAACATTGTGCGTGACGCGGTGGTGTTCTACCACTTTACCGACAATTTCTATGTCTCCTTCGGACAGAATAAACTTCCCGGCAACCGTCAACGGGTCAATTCGTCGGGTGAACTGCAATTTGCTGAACGCTCGTTGGTCAACGCCACGTTCAATATCGATCGCGACTTCGGCGTCAAGGCGTATTATTCCCCTAAGATCGGGTCGGTGCCGTTCCATTTCAAGGGGGCCATCAGTACCGGCGAAGGCCGCGCCGCCCTGGCGACCGATAATGGCTTAGCCTATACCGGACGGATGGAGTTCCTGCCACTCGGTGCATTCACCAATGGGGGCGACTATTACGAGGGCGACCTCGAATATGAGGAAATGCCGAAGCTGTCGATCGGCGGAGGCTACAGCTACAATGACCGTACAACACGCGCCGGTGGCCAAACGGGCAAGTTCCTCGCTTCTCCCCTCACGCTGAAAACCAGCTTTTACGATGCCATCTTTAAGTATCGGGGCTGGGCCTACCAGGTAGAATACATGCGGCGCGATGTGGGTGATCCGTTCAGCACCGACGAAGAAGGCGAAGTTATCTATGCATTCAAAGGGCAGGGCCTCAACCAACAACTGTCTTACCTGCTGAACAGAAATGCCGGATACGAACTTGCGAGCCGGTACACGTGGATTAAGCCGCACCAGGATATCGGCGCTTATGAGGCGCAGACGGAGGTCGTGGAACTCGGCTTGACCAAGTATTTCCGCGCCCACCGCTTCAAACTGCAATTGAACGCGAGCTATCAAATTGAAGACGGCATCTACCGGACAAGCAACGACGGCAATAACTGGGGTGCCACCTTCCAAGTGGAATTAGGTATATGAGGTATTACATCATCGCCGGGGAAACATCGGGCGACCTGCATGGTGCCAACCTCATCCATGCGCTCAAAAAGGAGGACGGCGATGCGCAATTCCGGATCGTCGGTGGCGATCGCATGCAGCAGGCATCCGGTGAAACAGCGGTCATCCATACCTCCCAAATGGCGTTCATGGGCTTCGTTGAAGTACTGGCCAACATCCGGACCATCGCCCGAAACCTCCGGCTGGTGAAAGCGGATGTGTCGGCCTGTAAGCCGGACACCTTGGTACTGATCGATTTTCCGGGATTTAACCTCAAAATCGCTTCCTTTGCCAAGGAAATGGGGTTTAAGGTCTGCTACTACATTTCACCGAAGGTATGGGCGTGGAACCAACGCCGGGTGTTAAAAATCAAGCGCGTGGTGGATAAGCTTTTCTGTATTCTCCCCTTTGAAGTTGATTTCTACCGGACCTGGGGAATGGAAGTCGACTATGTGGGCAATCCGCTCTTGGATGCGGTTGCCAGCCACGTCGACAATCCGCATTTCCTGGAGGAGAACAACCTGGCGGGCAAGCCCATCATTGCATTGCTGCCCGGCAGCCGCGAAATGGAAATCAGCAAGTTGCTGCCCATCATGGCGAAGGTATCGCTCCTGTTCCCCGCACATCACTGCGTGGTCGCCGGTGCGCCTAATTTCACCAAGACGTATTATACGCAGCACATGGACGGACGGGCGCTCCCCGTGGTGTTCAACGCCACATATGACCTCCTCAAACATGCCGAAGCGGCGATTGTTGCCAGCGGTACCGCCACGTTGGAAGCCGCCCTGCTGCGCGTCCCGCAGGTGGTGGTGTACCGGGCCAACCCGCTGTCCATCGCCATTGCCAAGATGGTCATCCAGGTGCGGTTTATCTCCCTGGTCAACCTGATCATCGACATGCCCGCCGTGCGTGAATTGATCCAAAAAGAGTGCAACAAGGACAGCATTGCCGACGAGCTGGATTTGCTCCTGAACAACAAGGCCCATCGCGGGCAGGTACTCAACTACTACGAGCTACTGCATGAGAAAATGGGTCAGCCAGGTGCATCAGCGCGCACAGCAGCACTGATCACGACCTTTTTGCACAACCGGTGATGAGCCGCGCCAACATTGGTCAGGATAACGCCCGGTAGAAATCCAGGCTTTCCTTGATCAACGCTTCCTCCACAAACACATCGACGCTGCAATGGCCGATCTGGCTCAGCAACGCAAAACCAATCCTGCCTCCGGTGTTTTTCTTATCATTCTTCATCAAGTCAATAAACAGCTCGTAGGACGCTTCGCTATAGCGATAATCGGGAAAGTGTTTCTGGAAGGTGCCGACCAGGTCATCCAGTGCCTCCTTGGGCAACCCATTGATCCGATGGGATAAATATCCCTCGCAGATCATCCCCACGGCGATGGCTTCCCCATGGAGCAGGGGCCTGCTGTCATGTGCCAATGAATACCCCTCAATGGCGTGGCCGATGGTGTGGCCGAAATTCAGGATCTTTCGCAGCCCCTTCTCGGTTGGATCCTGTGTGACCACCTCATTTTTGATCGATACGGAGTGCCGGATATGAGCAGTGGTCAATGCCGACGCATCCAGCGCCTTCACCTGTTCATAGAAGTCGGCATCGCGGATGAGGCCATGTTTAATGACTTCGGCAAAGCCCGATACCAATTGACGGTTATCCAATGTCCGCAAGAATGCTGTGGAAATGAACACCGCTTTGGGCTGGGCAAAGGTGCCGATCATGTTCTTCACGCTATCCATATCGATACCCGTTTTGCCGCCGACCGAAGCATCCACCTGTGACAATAAGGTAGTCGGTACCTGCACAAAGTCAATCCCGCGTTTGAAGGTCGACGCCGCGAAGCCCCCCATATCGGTCACCACCCCGCCGCCCAGGTTGATCAGCAGGCTTTGGCGGTCGGCACCGAAGTCGAGCATCATCTTCCAGATACCGATGCAAAAATCAATGTTCTTGTTTTCCTCTCCGGGGTCTACCTCAATGACGTCATAGCCATCGAACGTGGGCATGGCCGCTTGCAGCACCGGCAAGCAATGCTCGCTGGTATTCCGGTCGGTCAGTATCAGTATCTTGGAGTAGGTGTTCGCTTGGATAAACCGCTCCAGTTCAGCCAATGTATCGTCAAAAAACACGTGGTAGCCCGTGCTCGGAATATAGGAGTCCATCAGTTGCTATCTTGCTGTCATCAGTTTGAGTTCAAAATCTTTCACGCGTTCATAGTAAGGTATATCCGACCGCCGTGCAAATTGGATAAAGTTCATGATCACGCTATCCCGCTGGGTTTGGGGAACCGAGGGGACCACATCATTGCCCTGTTCATCCCATATCTTCATGCCCTTTGCACCCTTTATGGAGTCTGGAAACTGCGCGATATGCATCAATACGGCGGCATATTTCTGAACGCCCATGGCATATGCAGCCAACGCTGTCGGCACCGTCACCGTATCGGTTTCCATTTTTTCCACCATGACGTCCGAACCCTTTTTTTCATAGGTTTCCACCGCAATGGCCAACACGTAGGGCTTATCGGTTTTCTTCTTTGCATCGCAAGCGCATAACGCCGTGAGCAAGAGGAATATGAATCGCTTCTTCATGGCTTATTCCGTTAGTTGTACCTGTTTACCGTTAAACTCGACCTTATCCCCCGGCCTTATTTTCAGCCGTTTGCGGTAATCCACCCGGCCATTGTATTTCACCAATCCCGCAACGACCACCGCCTGCGCCTCCCCCCCATGTTCCACCCAGTTAAGCGCTTTCAGCAACTGGATTAACTGGATGTACTCACCGGTGATTTTAAAGGTCATCATGGTGCAAATGTAGTGCTTAATCACGGTGAAACCAACTGGCAGGCATAAAAGCGCCCGCCTTGATCGAAACCCGTAAACCAACTTGCATAAAACCGCAATTATCCCTAATTTCGCACCAGCAATTGCATCATTGAATGTCCCAACAAACACAGCAAAGCAGCGAACTTTCGTTTGAAAATACCGCTATCGCATTCCGGAATAAAAGCGACAAAGACCTCCATAAAGCCTATTGGCTATTTAAGATCATCGCCAGCAATTTTCTGACCAAGATAGGGCCTCCGATTACCAATTTTGCGTTGACTGCCGGATTACCCATACAGGGTATCATCCGCAGCACCATCTTCGATCACTTCTGCGGCGGCGAGACCATCGCAGGGTGTGTTCCCGCGATCGAACGCTTAGCAAAGCAGCATGTGGGAACAATTCTTGACTACTCTGTCGAGGGCGAAGATGCCGAGCATGTCTTTGATGCCACTTGCGAGGAGATTCTGCGGACCGTCGCCTACGCCAAGACAGACCCGAACATTTCCTTTTCGGTATTCAAGCCCACGGGGCTTGGCCGCTTTGAACTGTTTGAAAAGATCCATGCCAAAACAGCGCTCCGTCCGGACGAACAAGCCGAATATGACCGGGTGAAGCAACGGGTGACCCGCATATGTCAGGCATGCCATGACAACGGGGTAAACGTATTGATCGATGCGGAGCACTCCTGGATACAGGATGCGATTGACGATCTCGCACGGGAGATGATGCAGCAGTATAACCGCCGTGCGCCGATGGTATACAATACCTACCAACTCTATCGCCATGACAAACTGGCCTCGCTGCAGGCCGATTACTATTTGGCCGAGACGGCCGGATTCTTCCTCGGCGCCAAGCTGGTGCGCGGTGCGTACATGGAAATCGAACGGGAACGGGCTGCCGACCAAGGCTACGATTCGCCAATTCAACCCAATAAAGAGGCGACCGACCGGGATTATGACCTCGCTATCCGCTTCTGTCTCGACCACCTTGATCGGATTGCGTTCATGGCGGGCACCCATAACGAGGCCAGCAGCCTGCTATTGGCCGAGGAAATGAATAGCCGCCAGCTCGCGCATGATCATCCGCATATTCATTTCGCGCAATTGCTGGGCATGAGTGACAACCTGAGTTTTAACCTCGGCGAAGCGGGTTATAACGTGGCCAAATACATGCCTTATGGACCTGTTAAGGCGGTGATGCCCTATCTTTTCCGGAGGGCTCAGGAGAACACTTCGGTCGCGGGGCAGACCGGGCGCGAGCTATCGCTCATTGCCAAAGAGAAAAAAAGAAGGAAAGCCAACAGATGACTGACACACGGATACAAGAACAGCTCGACATCCTCACCGAGGTAAGCCGCAAAATGCCGTATAAGGCATTCCTTTATGACTGCGATGGCACGCTCGCCGACAACATGCATGCGCACAAAGCCGCGTACCGCGAAGCCGCTGCCCAGTACGGCATCCTATTGGACACCGCCATCATTGATGAACTTGCCGGGTGGCCAACGGTATTGATCGCTGAGGAAATCAATAAGCGGTATGGCACGGATGTCCCTCCACAGGAGTTTGCTACGCTGAAGTCGACCATCTTCCTTGACCGCTACGTGTCGGATACGCTGCCGATTGATTTCGTAGTGCACCACCTGAAAGCGCATATCGGCAAGGTGCGCATCGGCGTGGTCTCCGGCGGGAGCCGCAAGACGGTCACCCGCACACTCACGGTAATCGGACTGATTGATACGATTGAAGCGCTTGTCTGTGCCGGTGACACCGACCGGGGCAAACCCTACCCCGACCCCTTTCTGGCGGCGGCCCAGCAGCTTGGGGTCGCTCCGGCAGATTGCCTGGTCTTCGAAGACGGCAACCCCGGTGTACAGGGTGCCATCGCCGCGGGGATGGACTGGGTACGGATCGACCAGCTCGGTTAAGCGGGCTTTTTGGTCTTCACCCCCGCCGCTTCCAGCATCAGGTTGTGCATCTCGGTATTCCGCACGAATGGTTTGAGCAGTTCGCGCCCTACCCCATAAGCCGCAATTTCCACATGATCGCCCGAGTGCCCATTGCTTGCCCAGCTGATAGCGGTATACTTCCGCTGAATGTCAGCAAAATCAGCAAACGGCAGTTTATAGGGGTTATACAGCCCATCCTCATTGCGGTCGGTCACATAATGAGCAAGCAGCTGGATCGCTTCATTAGCGCTAATGGCATATCCCTGCGCGTGCTCGATGCGTTCCCGCACCTGACTGGCTGTGAAATCCCGGTCGATACCTTGCAACACCCAGTCATTGGTATGTTTAAAACCGATAATTTTCTCGAAGTTCTCAGTTGCGCCGAATAAGCCCGGATTCGCATTCCCGTGGTCCGTCGTCACGATCACCAGCGTCTCTCCGTCCGCTTCGGCAAAGGCGATCACCGTAGCCAACGCTTCGTCAAAAGCCAATTGATCGTAGAGCAGACCACCGATATCGTTCGCATGGGCGGCCCAGTCGACCTTGCCACCCTCCACTTGCAGCACAAACCCGTTGCGGTTCTTCTGCAAATGCCGGATAGCCGTACCCACCATCTCCGCCAACGAAGGCGTCGATTTTTTCAAGGCCTCATCATTTTCCCGGTCCAGCGCATAAGGCAAGCCATCCTGATGAAACACACCCAATATGGGAGCGTCCTTAGCACCAGTATCGATCGCCAGCAGCTCATCCCGCGTCTTGGCCACCTGGAAACCGCTGGCGGCGAATTTCCCGAAAACATCTTGCTTGTCGGCACGCTTATCCGCACTGAAAAACTCGGTGCCGCCCCCCAACATCACATCAAACCGCAGGTCGTGGTACATCAGGGCAATGCCGGGCTGGTCCGATCGGCTGTCGCTATTCACGCAGAATCCCGCCGGTGTCGCGTGCGTGATCGGCACGGTAGTGACACAGCCTACGGCTTTGCCCGCCGACTTGAACTTCTGAAGGATGGGCACCGGGTGGCTCCCGTCCGGCGCGACATTGAGGATTCCGTTGTTGACCCGTACACCTCCGCCCCATGACGAACTGGCGGCAGCAGAATCGGTCACCAAACTATTCGCTGACGCCGTATCCATCAGCCCCCGACTAGCGGCATTATGCTGATACAGCGACATCCATTCGCTCAGCTTGCCATCCCGGCGCTCACGCAGCATATTAGCCATGCTCAATGTGCCCACGCTCATGCCATCGCTCACCATGAAAATGATGTTCTTAGCCGTCTTTGCCGATGCGCCGTTGAATATAGGTGGACGGCCTGTGCCGGTCAATGCGCCCAGCGGCGATAACATCGCCGAACCCGCAGCGGCAATAGTGGTTTTTCTAAAAAAATCTCTTCGTTTCATTAAATCCCTGATTGGTTGTTCAATTTGCCAAAAATAGGAGCCCCATATTAAGCCAATATGAAGCGATTGTCACGTAATAAATACCATAAGCACATCAAGCCTGCCCCTTAAACCGGATGGAATATGTCGAAAACACGTCGAACGTATAGCGGACGGTACCCGTCAATTGCCTGGTGAGCGAGTGAATCAGCCGGAATCCCAGGGTTTCGCTCGTTTGTTTCTGCTTGGCTTCCGGTATACCGATGCCATTGTCCTTAAACACCAGTTCATAGTCGAGGTCTCCCTCCTGCCTGACCAGTACCTGGATTTCACCTTCCTCACGGCCAATGAATGCATGTTTCAGCGAATTGGTGATCAACTCCGTCAAGATCAAGCCGACCGATATCGCGGTATCGATATCCAGCGAAACATCGTTGGCCTCCACTTGAAGGTCGATGTATTTTTTGCTGACGTTATAGATCCGCAGCAGGTGTGCCCCAAGCTGTTCGATGTACTCCTGAATGTTCAGCTGATGGAGGTTTTGTTGTTGATAGAGTTTATTGTGGATGAGGGCGATGGAATTGATCCTGCTCATACTATCCTGCATAACGGCAATCGCCTCCTCGTTAGTCGTCTTGCGTGACTGCAGGCTGAGCAGGCTGTTGATGATCTGGAGGTTATTTTTGACACGGTGGTGTATCTCGCGCAGGAGCAGGTCATTTTGCTTATTAGCCTGCTTCAACACTTCATTTTGAACCGAAATCGCTGCATTTTTTGTCGCCACACGATGCGCCAGTTTATCCTTTTCCCGAAAGTGGAAATAAAGGATACCCAATACCGCCAGCAAGACTACGATGCCCCCGATCAACCCGTACCGCTGATAGTTGGTATTGGACAATTGCAATTCCTGTTCCCTGATCTGCCGTTCGAATTTCTCCAACTGATAGTTTTCATGCATGGCCGCACCCTGCCCGATATATTGGGCGGCGTACAGGCTGTCCTTTGTGTAGGCATAATCGTTGAACAGGCTGTCGGCCTTCTGCAGATTTCCCCTGGCATAGTGGATCCTTGCCTGCAACGCGCGAAGTCCAGACCAGGTTTCCGTACGTGCCTTATCCTTCAGCTGCGTGTATAACCGTTCACAAACGTCCAGTGCACTGGAGTAATCTCCCAAGAAATACAGTTCGGTGGCATACAATAATTGGTGGCGGAACGTCAACGCGTCGCTTGCTACGGAGTCGAGCAACGTTTCGCTCCGTTCAAGTACGGTGGCCAGTCGCGCCGCATCACGGGTTTCTTCATAAACTTCACCCTCCGCCAGCAATGCCCTTAGTAAATTTTCGCGACCGGTGTCGGGCTCAAACGCCTGTTTGGCCAACTGGCTGTAATGCAGCGCACGCTCATAATTCCGTTGTTTGGTGTGGCTGATGCTGTATTGTAAATAGATCCTCCCCAATGCTGCGATATACCCATGCGTGCGTACCAACGCTTCCGCACCATCGAGCAATAGGATCGCCTCCTGATAATCACTCGAAACCGTATTGTGATAATTGGCAAGTTGAATACGCAGCTCGATTTGGCTCTCTTGGTTTTCCTGGTTTTCCGCGACCTGCAATCCCTCCAGAAAACGCTGCAACGCCCCATAATAGCTGCGTTGCTGCATGTATAGCTGTCCCAATCGCCGATTACAATCGGGGAGGTTATTCAAAAATTGCCCCTGAGTATATAATGAAACCGCTTTTTCAAAGTATCGCACGGCAGTTTGTTGTTCACCTTTTTGTTCGTATACGCATCCCGTATAATAGTATCCGTCGGCGATCCCCCGGCGATAGGAAATGCTAATCGCCATTTTCCAGGCCTTGTTGATGAGATCATCCGATCGCGGCAGGCTGTCCTTCAGCGAATGAAATGCACTCCGGTACCAGTCATCGATGATGGCACTATCCGCAGACGAGGGTGACTTCGGAAGTTGGAATGCATAGCCAGCGCTTCCCTGGATCACGAGCAAAAAAGGTAATACATAAAAACGCATATCGCTACGTTTTAACGGTGCTGCTTCTTGCAAAACCGGCCCCATTCCCCCTTAGGGAGCATGCTCATCATCCAAATATGGCAGGCAGATGCTTAGGATGTATCAAATCTATCAGATTTTGTCAAGGAAACAAAATTCCGGCAGGTAAATAACGGTCAAGTTTTCTTAGCTCAGAATCCCGTGACGATACGGATTCCGCCGTTGGTGAAATTCATCTCTTCCCGCGAAAGCCTACCCACCGGGAGCTTGAAATAGGGTTCAACCGAGATTGAAAGTTTCCGGGAAAGCGACATTTTGCGCCCGATGGAAAAATTCATAAAACCCGTATACCCTTTCCCCTGCAAGGGTTGATCGGCCACCCTTGCAGATGAATACACCACTTGTGTAGAAGCATTCAAATCCTTGTCCAGCGAACTGCTATTCCCGAAGGTGGCTTGGTTGAGGCCACCGATGAAATGTTCGGTCCGCTGCTCGTTCAGCACCGCCACGTATGATACGCCTACCGATGTATAAAAACCTTTCGTGATCTCATAGCGCAGATCCAGCGGTATATCCAAGGCCACCACATTGCTGGTCACCGAGACATCCTGCCTGTACTCCTCAGCACCCTTTGCCAATCCCTGCACATTCTCGGTCGGTGAGGCCTGACGCCCGTCATACGGTGGTTCGTAGTTCGAATTTTCCCCCACACCCAATCGGCCGATCGACACGCCCGATCCTACCGAAAATTTGTCTGACAGCTGGTAGGCGACCGCTAGCCCTCCCCCGAGATTAACTTGCTCACTGGTCATCGATGGCGAGACCACCAGTCCCAGGTTCCATTTTTTTGTGCCGCTTCGGACGCTGTTTTCGGTTTCGTCGGCAACCACGGGCGTGCTGTAGTCCGACGTGCGCCGGTCCTCCGGCACACGCTGGCCGGGGATATTGTCCGCCGGCAACGGCACTGCGGATTGCCGTGCGGGCGTCTCCGTTGCTGCGGCGACCGCCAGCTTCGGCGCCGCGCCACCGGCCGTTGGGGCGACAGTCGACGTATCCGGTTTGGAAACGGCCGCTACCGCGATTTCCTCCGCGATGGGGACCTCCGTATCCGCTGTAGAAAGTACTTCGTCATCCACGGCAGGTACACTGGCCGCCGCGCGGTTATCGGCCAATAGCCGCTCTCCATCCAATATTGTCCGATTCACGGGTGCTTCGGATTCATGCACCTGCTCTCCAGTCGCTATTTCGCCTGTCGCTTCCGTCTCTCCGGCAGCAGCTGGTTGCTGTGTCGTGTCCCGCTGTTGTGCGATCTTGTTTTGCGCGGCGTCCTGTATAGCAGGCTGGCGATTAAACCAAAACAGACCAATCGCCAGCACGATCACCGCAGCGGCACTCCAATAAGGCCACAGCAGTCGTTTCGTACGCGGACCGTATATCGTTGAAAACTGCTCCCATGCCCCATCTTTGTACGGCTCGACATGGTCGCGCAGCGTCTCTCCTATCCGGTGAATCAGTTCCTTATTTCCTTCATTTTCGTTCATCTCAGCTTATTGTTAAAATCACGCCGTGATATTAATCGATTCCAGATAAAGCTTCCGTAGTTTTTTCTTCGCACGTGTGAGGTAGGTCCGGGATGTGCTCTCGGGTATATCCAATAGCGCCGAAACCTCCTCATGCGAATACCCCTCCACCTCATACAGGTTAAAAATCGCCCGTTGAATTTCGGGCAATTGAGCCAGCAGTTTCAGAATATCGTCGACATATAGCTTGCCGGCTACCTCCACTTGTTGCTGCTCGATTTCCCCCTCGTTGACATCGTCCAATGCCAAAAATTGCTTTTGGGCACGCAAAAAATCAATGGAGATGTTCACCGCAATACGGGCTAGCCACGCCCGGAATGATTTTTCGAACCGTTCGCCCGACTCCTCACAGTTGAACGTCGCGATTTTGTTGAATGCGCGTATGAAACTTTCATTTGTCAACTCCTCCGCGTCATACAGGTTTTTAACATACCGAACGGTCACCGCGCGGATATAGCCGTAGCATTTTTTGTATACATATTCCTTGCTACGCTCGTCTCCTGTTTGAGCACACCCCTTTACCGCGCTCTCCAATGACAGCGCATGCTTCCCCTTCAAGTATCGGATGTTCAAACTCACTACGCGGCTACAATACTAAATCAGCTCATTGATTCACGTTACAAATATACGCCCAATTCCCACCGTATGTAGCCGGCTATGAAAAATCAACCATATTAATATCACTCGTTATCGATAAGACGTATGTCGGTAACACAATGCTACAGGTACTGGTAATCTTTGCCGCTGCCGCGACGGGGCTTGGTACTTTTGCGATCAAAAGTACCCAAAAATCACCGCTTGGATCTTTTGCTATAACGGGCAGCCGGGCATGCCAGGTACTTGGAAGCACCCAAGGTGCTCGGCTTGCCTGCTCCGACGATAATCCCGTAACGCGGATGGCCCCGTCCTGAGTGCCCGCAAGAACCCTCCGTACACCTAAAAATGCCACCTTGGTCAGCTGCGGTATGCACAGGGATGCACTACCAGCCATAGCAGCTGGGCAAAGTGGCGAGTTTTTGAATACTTTTTGCGGTCAAAAAGTATTGCCTGTCGCGGCGAGCGACGGAAAAGAACATTGCATATCAAGTCCATTTTAGCTAAGTTTGCCGCATAATTTAAACGGATGAGTACCGCACTATCAGAACAGGAGCTACAGCGCAGAGATGCGTTGAGCAAATTAGAAGCGTTGGGCATAAACCCTTACCCAGCTGCCTCCTTCGAGGTCAACGCGACCGCCCAGGATATCCTGGAAAACTATGAACGTGATAAACTAAACTACAAAAATATCAGCATTGCCGGCCGGATCATGAGTCGCCGCGTGATGGGAAGTGTGTCCTTCATCGAATTGCAAGACGCTACCGGACGGATACAGGCATATGTGAAGCGTGACGACCTGTGCCCGGATGACGATAAGACCTTCTACAATACCGTCTTCAAAAAGCTGCTTGATATCGGTGATTTCATCGGTGTAAACGGGTTTGTATTCACCACTAATACAGGTGAAATCTCGATACATGTAGAGCGGCTTACCCTATTGGCCAAATCACTGAAGCCACTGCCCGTGGTGAAGTCGGTCGATGGCAAGACCTTCGATGCCGTCACGGATCCCGAATTCCGTTACCGCCAGCGCTATGTCGATCTGGTGGTCAACCCCCAGGTGCGCGATACCTTCGTCAAAGTTTCCAAAGTGAAAACCGCTATCCGGGATTTCCTCAACGAGCGCGGTGCACTGGAAGTAGACACGCCGGTGCTGCAAAGCATACCCGGCGGCGCAGCCGCCCGTCCTTTTGCCACCCACCACAATGCACTCGACATCCCGCTGTACCTCCGCATCGCAAACGAGCTTTACCTCAAACGGCTCATTGTGGGCGGATACGATTGGGTATATGAATTCAGCCGCAATTTCCGCAATGAGGGGATGGACCGTACGCATAACCCCGAGTTTACGGTCCTGGAATTTTACGTCGCCTACAAAGACTACCTGTGGATGATGGACATCACCGAGAAACTCTTTGAACAGGTGGCCCTCGCGACCAACGGCGCCACCGTGCTACCCGTCGGCAATAACCACCTGAATTTTGCAGCCCCCTACCCACGTGTGAGCATCTACGACGCCATCAAGGAGCATACCGGGTTTGATGTATCCGGACTGGATGAGGCAGGTCTGCGCGATGTTTGCAAGCAACTGGATATCCCAGCCGATGAAAGCATGGGAAAAGGCAAGCTTATCGATGAGATCTTTGGCGAAAAATGCGAACATCATTACATACAACCCACGTTCATCATCGACTACCCCGTAGAGATGAGTCCGCTGACCAAAAAACACCGCAGCAAACCCGGTTTGGTAGAGCGTTTTGAACTGATGGTCAACGGCAAGGAACTAGCCAATGCATACAGCGAGCTGAATGACCCGATCGATCAGCGGATACGCTTCGAAGAACAGCTCACCCTGATGGAACGGGGCGACGACGAGGCCATGTTCATCGATTATGACTTCCTGCGCGCGCTGGAATACGGCATGCCCCCTACCGCCGGTATCGGTATCGGCATCGACCGGCTGGCCATGCTCATGACCAACCAACAGAGCATCCAGGATGTCCTGTTCTTCCCGCAAATGCGTCCCGAGAAAGCCGTGAAGCAAGCCGGTGTAGCCGACTACAAAGCGCAGGGTGTACCGGATGAATGGGTACCCGTACTGCAAAAAATGGGGCTAAACACCATCGAGGCCTTGAAAGCAGCCAATCCCAATAAAGTGTTCAACGATTTGGGCGGTCTCCGCAAGAAGATGAAACTCGAAATTTCCATGCCAACGAAGGACGAGGTATTGAAGTGGTTTGAATAAGCCCTTATTCCTTCATCAAGCCTTGGCATTCAACGCGATGGCATACAGTTTCATCTGTTTGACCATCGACAGCAGGCCATTTGCCCGGGTGGGCGAAAGGTGTTCCTTCAATCCGATCCGGTCGATGAAGTAGAGTTCGCTGTCAGCGATTTCCGCAGGTGTGTGGCCCGACAATACCTTGATCATCAATCCCACCAAACCTTTCGTGATGATGGCGTCGCTATCCGCCGTAAATACCACCCGGCCTTCCTGTTGGTCAGCATGCAACCACACTTTCGACTGGCAGCCCTTAATGAGGTATTCGTCCTGTTTATATCGCTCATCGATCAACGGCAATTCTTTTCCCAACTGGATCAGGTATTCGTATTTGGCCATCCAATCGTCGAAAAAGGCAAAGTCGTCGATGAGTTCGTCTTGTATTTCGTTAATAGTCATTATTTGGTGTTTGGTGATCGGTGATGGGTGGTTGGTCTCCTTAAGCCAGCATCGAAGCGGCCCGTTGTACGCCAGCTACCAATACATCCATCTCCTCCTTGGTATTATACATCGCGATGGACGCCCTTACGGTGCCCGGAATGCCGTACCGGTCCATGAGCGGTTGCGTGCAGTGGTGCCCGGTCCGTACCGCTATACCCAATTTATCCAGGATAACCCCTACGTCATAAGGATGTACATCGCCCAGCAGGAATGAAATGACACTTGACTTTTCGTTAGCCGTGCCGACAATCCGCAGACCGGGGACCTCCAGCAACCGGTGAGTACCGTAGGCCAGCAGGTCATGCTCGTATTGCGCAATGTGATCCAATCCAATATCATTGATGTAATCGATGGCATGCGCCAGGCAAATGCCTGCCTCAATGTTAGGCGTGCCTGCTTCAAACTTGAAAGGCAATTCGTTATAGGTCGTTTTGGCAAACGTTACTTCTTTGATCATCTCGCCCCCGCTTTGATAGGGAGGCATTGCGTTGAGCCATTTCTCCTTCCCATAGAGCACCCCGATGCCCGTTGGACCATACATTTTGTGACCCGAGAATGCGAGAAAATCCACATCCAGCGCCTGCACATCAATCGGAAGGTGCTGCACAGCCTGCGCCGCATCCAGCAGCACACAAGCACCGGCGGCATGGGCTAGATCGATGATCTCCTCCACCGGATTGATGGTCCCCAACGCATTGGATACGTAGGTAACAGCCACCATCCTGGTCCGCTCGCTGAGCATGGACCGATAGGCCTCCATATCCAGTTCACCAGCCTCGTTGATCGGCACCACCTTCAATACAGCGCCGCGCGTTTCACAGAGAATCTGCCAAGGCACGATGTTGGAATGATGCTCCATCGTCGAAATAATGATCTCATCCCCCGCGCGCACAAACGCCTGACCAAAGCAATTGGCCACCAGGTTGATGCTTTCCGTGGTGCCCTTCGTGAAAATGATCTCGTGTTCGTGGGCGGCATTGATAAATGGCTTCAGCTTCCGTCGCGTCACTTCAAAAGCATCCGTGGCCAATTGACTGAGGTGATGTACACCGCGGTGCACATTGCTGTTCAGCTGGGTATAATAGGCCGCGATAGCGTCGATCACCCGTTGGGGCTTCTGTGTAGTCGCTCCATTGTCGAGGTATACCAATGGCTTGCCATTCACCGTTCGGGTGAGTATGGGGAAATCTTTCCTGATGCGATCAACGTCAAACCGTTCCAGTACTGCTGTACGTTCCATAGTTACAAAGGTACATATTTTTTTACTCGTGTAGCCACCGTCGAATTGACCGCCGGACGACATGTTAACAAATGTTTTACATCGCAAGCACGCCATAATGGCAAGTAACGACCGACTTTCCCCAATGACGGTCTGATATTTGTTCGGCTTGGGCAGATACTAAAACATACTTCACCATTAATGAAATACCTCATCTGCGCATGGCTTTCATGGTTATGCATTCATCCGGCACTTGCTCAGCAATATACCATCAAAGGAGTGGTACGTGCCGCCAGCGACAGCATTCCGTTTCCAAATGTGACCGTTTCGCTCTTGAACACCGCCGATTCCCTGCTGATCCGCGAAACGGTAACCCACTCGGATGGCACATTTGACCTGGAAGAGGTTCGGGCGGGGAATTATGAGCTCTACGTGCAATACCTCGGATACGAAAATATTGTGCAAGCGTTAGAAATAACCAAACATACGGATGTCGGTACCCTGTACCTCCAGGAAGGTGCCAGGGTCCTCGACGAAATAACCATCAATATGCGCCCGCCAGTGGGTGAACAGCGGGGCGATACCACCCAATTCAATGCTGCGGCATTTCAAACCATGAAAGACGCCACCGCCCAAAATCTGATCGAAAAGATGCCGGGAATGGGCAGCGAGGACGGCAGTATCCAAGCGCAAGGCGAAAACGTGACACAGATCCTGGTTGACGGCAAGCCGTTTTTCGGTACGGATGTCAAAGCGGCGCTGCAAAACCTGCCCGCCGAAATCATCCAAAGCATCCAGGTATTTGATAAGAAGAGCGACAAAGCCGAACTAAGCGGATTTGACGACGGCGAACGGCAAAAAACCATCAACATCATTACCAAGCCCAATAGCCGCCGCGGTCTTTTTGGTAAATCCACTGCCGGATATGGCAATGACGACCGCTATATGGTGGGCGCCAGCGTGAATGCCTTCAACGAAGACCAGCGGGTTACGGTAACCGGATTGACAAACAATGTGAATGCGATGGACTATTCGGCAGATCCCAATAGCCTGGGGGAGACGAATCCGCAAAACGGCATCATCACCACCAATCGGATCGGCGTGGATTATACCGATAACCTGGGAGAAAAAGTAGAGGTCAATGCCAGTTACCTCTTTAACCACCGCAAAAATATTGGTGAAGCCTCCCTCCTTCGCGAATATGTGCTTCCTGATGACGACGGGCAGGTCTATACCGAATCGAGCACCAATACCCGCCGAAACATGGAGCACCGATTTGATATGCGGTTGGAGTACCAGATTGACAGCAATAACCAGATCCTGTTCCGGCCGAGTTTCTCGGCAGAGGCCGACGAGGAAAACACGTTCTTCACCGGCAATACCGTTACCGCAGGGGGACCGCTAAACGAAACCCAAAATCGGCTAGCAGCCGATAATTCAGACATCGATTTTGACAGCCGGCTATTCTACAGCCGAAGATTCGCCAAAAAAGGACGAAGCCTCACGGTCGGCGTTCAAACGGGCAATCACCGCAATGAGGACGATGCGAATCGGCAAGCGGAGAATATTTTTTATGATCCGGAGGAACGGTTGGAGCAGCTGAACCAGAATATCGTGCGCACGAGAAAGGGATTCTCGTGGGAAAGCAATGTTTCTTATACCGAACCGGTAGGCAAAAACGGAATGGTGGAGCTTGAATATGAGGTGGGCAATCGCGGCGATGATTCCGACAAGCTGACGTATGACATCGACGATGTCGGCGGCGCGGATGCCGTCAGGCGGCTAGATACCGCATTGAGCAATACATTCAACAGCAGGTACCTATCACAGGAGGCTGAAATTGGTTACCAATATGCACTGGACAAGTTCCGCCTGCAGGTGGAAGCAGAATTCCAGCATGCGCAGCTCAAAAACGACCAGGAATTCCCCGCTCCATTTTTATTGGCCCGTACGTTCAAAAGCGTGTTGCCTTCGATCCGCATCGACTACGATATCACCGAATCCAAAAGTCTGGAATTTGATTATGACGCCGGCACCAATGCGCCATCGATCGGCGATCTGCAAGGGGTGATCGACAATTCCAATCCGTTGCACCTCCGCACCGGGAACCCCGATCTTGGCCAATCGTATAGCAACCAGCTGCGACTGCGCTACCGCAATTATAACCCCCAAACCGAACGCACGTTCTTCGCCAACATCCAATCTTCCATTACCAATAACAATGTCGTCAACAGTACAACCATCGCTGAGGAACCCGTTGAACTGGCAGAGGGTATTGTCCTGGAGCGGGGATCGCAACTCAGCCGCCCCGTCAACCTGAATGGCTACTGGGATCTGCGTTCCTATTTCCACTACGGCTTGCCTGTACGTTTCCTCCCATCCAATTTCAATGTCCACGGTGGTCTCCGGTATAGCCACAGTCCGGGGATGATCAACGAAGAGATCAATTTTGTCAACTCCACCCGGTACAGCGGCGGTTTATCACTAAGCAGTAACATCAGCGACCGTATCGACTTCAACATCTGGACCCGATCAAGCTATAACACCGTCCAAAATTCGCTCCGCCCCACGCTAAACAATAACTTTTTCAATCAAACGACCCGCATCAATTACAATTGGATCCTGTGGCAGGGACTGGTTTACCGACTGGATCTCCATCACCAGCTCAACACCGGCCTCTCCGAAGGATACGACAATAGCATTTTCCTGGTCAACATGGCTATCGGCAAGAAACTGCTCAAGAACGAACGCGCGGAAGTCAGCGCCTCCGTGTATGACCTATTCGGGCAGAACAACAACATCCAGCGCGAAATCACCGAGACGTATATAGAAGATTCGCGCTCAAACGTGCTGCAGCGTTATTTCATGCTGAGTTTTACCTACAACATCCGGTATTTTGCGAAGGGAACGACCCAGCAAGATTACGAAGCGCTTTACAATGAATAGCGATCGCCGGCTTAAAACGTAAAATTTCTGGCACACAATCGTTTTTTTCAACTATTTTCAGTAGAATAGCCAGCGTTAAAGCAGCGATGAAACTTGCATGAACAAGTAATGGCTCATGCAGGGATTTAAGCGTTTTAGTCACTATTTTCATTAACCAAAACAAGACAGCATGAAACACATGAACGTATTATTATCAAAACCGCACGCGGTCAAATCGGCCACATTAAGCCTTCTCTTGGGGCTAAGCCTGACATGGGCCTCCGCCCAGCCGCAATGGATGGTACAAGAGCAAAAGCTCGAACCCATAGTCGAACAGATCGTCAAAGAAGCCAACGGAAACTCCCAACTCAAACAGCTGGCCCATGAACTGCTGGACGTGGTAGGTCCGCGCTTGGTCGGTACACCCCAGATGAAATATGCCCACGACTGGGCAATCGAAAAGTACAAGCAATGGGGCATTGAAGCGCGCTATGAGGAATTCGGCGAATGGCGGGGATGGGAGCGCGGCATCTCCCACATCGACATGGTACACCCCCGGGTGAAAACCCTCGCGGGCACCCAGCTAGCCTGGAGCCCCACCACAGGCGGAAAGGCCGTAGAAGGCGAGGTCATCACGCTGCCCGATGTGCAGGATTCAGTGGCTTTCCAGGCGTGGCTACCCAACGTCAAAGGCAAGTATGTCATGGTTTCCATGCCCCAGCCCACCGGACGCCCCGACTACAACTGGGAGGAATTTGGGCGGCCTGAATCGGTTGAAAAAATGAAAAAGGAGCGGGATTCCCTGATGGGGGTGTGGAACGAGAACATTCAGGCAATGGGTGTTTCGGCCAACTCCCTTCCGCGGATACTGGAAGAAGCCGGTGCTGCAGGCGTGCTCAGCAGCTACTGGTCGCGCGAGTTCGGCTCCAATAAGATCTTCGGCGCACGGACAACCAAGGTCCCTTCACTGGACATCTCACTGGAAGACTATGGCATCCTTTACCGCCTAGCCAAAAACGGGCACAAGCCCCGGATCAAGGTGGAGACCGAATCCAAAGACATGGGAACCGTGCCGACATTCAACACCATCGCCGAAATCAAAGGCACCGAAAAACCCGATGAATATGTGATCCTGTCCGCACACTTCGACTCCTGGGAAGGGGGATCTGGTGCCACCGACAACGGTACCGGCACCATCACCATGATGGAGGTGGCCCGCATCCTGAAAAAGGTATACCCCAATCCCAAGCGGACCATCCTGATCGGCCATTGGGGAAGCGAGGAGCAGGGATTGAATGGATCGCGGGCATTCGTGCTGGACCACTCCGACATCGTGGAAAAGACACAAGCCGTATTCAACCAAGATAACGGTACCGGCCGGGTAGCCAACCTCAGCGGCTCTGGCTTCCTGCATGCCTACGATTTCATGGGTAAGTGGATGGCCGCCGCTCCCCGCGAGATCACTGCGGAAATCGATACGGACTACCCGGGGTCTCCCGGCGGCGGCGGATCGGATCATGCATCATTCGTAGCAGCGGGGATACCCGCGTTCATGATGAGTTCCCTCTCGTGGGGCTACGGCACGATCACATGGCATACCAACCTGGATACCTATGACAAATTGATTTTTGATGACCTGAAATCCAATGTCATCCTTATCGCCACGCTTGCCTACAAAGCCAGCGAAGAACCCGAATTGGTCAACCGGGAACAAAGCGTGTTGCCAATCGGCCGCGATGGGCAGCCCGGACAGTGGCCGGTCATCCGGCAGCCAAGGCGCACGGGAGTAGGATATTAACCTTAGCACGGGATAGGCTACCAGGTCTACGCCTATCCCGTCATCGGCTTTTTCGCCCAGGCGTATTCCACGAAATCAATACCCGAGAAATCAGGCTTAAACGAATCCGGTCGACTGATTTTCATCAGCAATTCGAACGATGTGGGAGAAGGCCCTTCCAACAGACTTCCGGCAGGGATATAAGGGAACGAATCCAAATAAGTCTCCACCTTGTTGGGAGACACGCGCCGATGGATATATACCCGGTGGATATCGTCCGGATGCGTGATGCCCGCCGCACCCATCAGTTCGCCGGCACTCTTGACCGTCTCGTGATGGAAATTCGCCACCCGCACCCGTTTATCCGTCACCACCAATCCTTTTACCAGGTTGGGATCCTGGGTGGCCACCCCCGTTGGACAGGTATTCGCATGGCATTGGAGCGCCTGGATGCAACCGAGCGCCATCATCATGCCCCGTGCGCTGTTGCAGATATCTGCGCCGAGCGCAAAATGCTTCACCAGGTCAAAGCCCGTGGCAATCTTGCCGGAAGCGATGACCTTGATATGCCTTTTCAAATCAAACCCGGTCAAACAATCATATACGAATGCCAATGCATCTCTCAGCGGCATACCCACGGAATTGGAAAACTCCAGCGGCGCGGCTCCTGTTCCGCCCTCTCCCCCATCCACGGTGACGAAATCAGGATATATACCCGTCTGTATCATGGCTTTGCAGATGGCCACAAATTCGCTTCGATGGCCGATACAAAGCTTGAATCCAACCGGTTTGCCACCCGAGAGTTCGCGCAGCTGTTTGACGAAATCCAGCAACCCCACCGGCGTTGAAAATGCCCGATGAAAGGGGGGCGAGTCCACTTCCTTTCCCACCTCCACCAACCGGATACGAGCCACTTCAGGCGTCACCTTTACGGCAGGCAATATACCGCCATGGCCCGGCTTTGCGCCCTGTGACAATTTAATCTCGATCATCTTCACCTGGGGATGCTGCGCCTTATCCGCAAACGCCTCCGCGTTGAAATTGCCATCGGGGTACCTGCATCCGAAATACCCGGTACCGATCTGCCACACCACGTCACCCCCACCAGCCAAGTGATAATCCGTGAGTCCGCCCTCGCCGGTATTATGGTAAAAACCTCCCATTTTTGCACCTTCGTTCAATGCCATTACCGCATTGTTGCTCAACGAACCGTAGCTCATGGCTGATATGTTAAACACGCTGCTGGAGTACGGTTGGGTACACTGGGGACCACCCACGGTCACCCGCGGATGTTCATTGATCTTGAAATAGTCAATAGCGGTGATGCTATGGCTCAGCCATTCATAGTTATTGTCATATACATCCAGCTGCGTACCAAAAGGCGTCGAGTCCAGCACCCGCTTGGACCGTTGGTAGATCACGCTCCGGAACATCCGGCTGAACGGCCGCCCCGTCGTATCGCTCTCGACAAAATACTGCTGGATTTCCGGACGGATGCTTTCGAACAGGTACCGCAACCGCCCGAATAGCGGGAAATTGCGCCGGATGGCCTGCTTGGTCTGCACCATGTCCAATACGCCCAACACGATGAGCGGCACCACCACCAAAAGGCTCCACAGGACCGGGAGCCACCAGGTACTGATCGCCCCGATGAGGGCAAGCAGCAGGCCGGCACCATACAAAAACGCTTTACGCATAACCCAAAGATGGGAATTTTTTTCTAGGGTTTCAACTGCTTTAGCAGCCACTCCTGTATCTTCACCTGCTGCTCCGGAAATGTCCAGTGCCCCGTTTCTTGTACTAACAATAATTCCTTAGGTGCCTCGATCTGGTTGTATGCTGCATAAAAAGAAGTAGGCGGACAGGTCTCGTCGTTATATCCCCAGGTGTAAAAGCCGGGCACCTTGACCGAACGGGCGAAATTGACCACGTCATAATACGCCGATACGGCGATCTTTTCCTCCTTGGCCATGAATGGGGCGTTCGCTTCGTTGAACATGTGGGGCCAACCGCCAGCGCGGCCGTGAAGGTAGCCGGTGAGGTCACACAATGCTGGATACAGCGACACCAGATAATCAATCCGGTCATCCAGCGCCGCCGTCACAATGGATAAGGCACCCCCTTGGCTGCCGCCCCATACCGCCAACGTCTCGCCATCAAAATCAGGCAGGGAATACAGGTAATCGACAGCCCGCACACAGCCCAGGTACACACGCTTATAATAATATTGATCGCGATCGTCCATATTGAAAAACTGATAATTTTTCAATGGCGCGGCACGCAGATCATCATACAGGCCCGTTTCATAGATTACCGGAACCCCATGAATCCCGATTTGCAGGGTAATGATCCCCTGCTCCGCAAGGTCTACGACCCCCGGGTAGGGCCGGATACCCGCACCCGGAACCTGCAACACCGCCGGGTATTTGCCAGGAGCCTTCGGTTTGGCCAGGATACCGTACAGGCGGGCACCCGTTTCGAAATGCTGAATATTTACCTGGTATACATCAGCCTTCTCGGTACACCGCTCCGGCAGCAACGTCAGCTTGGCATCCAGCGGCACCTTGGCTGCCTCCGCCTTCGCGCTGTTCCAGAAGTCCCAGAAATCGCTCGGCAGCTGCTGTGTGGGCTGTATGCTTTCGGGGTCGTATCCTGCTGTAGCTAGCCCCCGATAGTTTGCACCATCTACCGTAACCTGCACTTCGCAGCGAAGGAAGCCAGCATCGGTCAACTTGCCTTTGACGGTGGCGGCAGCCCCTTTCAACCGTAACGTCCCTTGGTTACTTGGGGGCATCTTTTCCAAGCCGATGGCGTAAGAAACCTCCACATCGTCCATCGGAACCTGATGCTTCAAAACCCGTATGGTAAACGTTGCCTCTTCACCGGGTGCATACGTCCAATCGGGTTTATCCGGCGACACCAGTACTTGAATGGGGTGCGGTGGCCTTGACTGGGAAAACGTGGACAGCGAAAAGAATAACAGCCCGCAGGCCAACGCGACGGTACGGACAAAAGATAGTCTATTCATGGTTTTATTGATTTTAATGGTTATCACAATAGTATTATCTTACTTTTTCAACAACGATTCTATACGATCATCCGGAATCAAATCGGAGACCCTCAACAGCTTGATTTTTGAGAAATCCGCATGGAGTGTATTCAGTATATAATTAGCCGCATCGGGCAAGACCGCAGAAGGCACTTTAAGTATCGGCGACACCATACCATCATACCAGCGATCCCCAAGTTGTTGGCAAATGCGATAGTCACGTGTGCTCCGCCAGCCATTGGGTAATTCATCCGGTCCAATTACGGTCATGGAGACCCCGTCGGGCACCTCAATCGTCATCGTATTGAAGTCCCTGTTGAATCCACTACCTTGTCTGCGCAACATGCTTTCCAGAAAGGCCAGCGGTATGGATTCGGCTGTGTAAATCACTTTTTTTCCGGTACTGTTCCAGCGCCCAGCGATCCCCGGGGCAAAAAGAGCTTGGCTGAATGCCTTGAAAGCAATCCGGTACAGTAACATGGCCTCACTATATCACGTACCCATGTGCCATTTGGTCCAATTCAGCCATCACCAAATCGACACCGGACGGCGTATCGAGCCAATCGATCGGGCGGTCGTCGTGATTCCAAAAAGGTTTTCGCAGCCAATGATTGAACTCGGATACATTGCCAAGCACCAACTCTCCCTTTTCGTAAAGCGCAATAAGCTTCAATAGATGTTCGCTCTCCACGCGTGCTAGCGGCTTCTGCTTTTCCTGGTAATTGCCTATGGTACGCGCAGAAAGGTTGATGAGACGAGCCAACTCCTTTTCAGCCAACTGTGCCGCCTTTGCAAAATGGTAGAACACCGCCGGACTTACCCCTTCTCGCGCCGAAAAGAAAATAGCAGCTTCATTGGCCACATCCAGCGATTTGAATGCCTTAGTAAATGGTTTAGTGTTCGTCTCTTTTGTCATCATTGCCATGCCCAAAGCTATTGAAAATTTTCCAACATGGAAAGGAATATTTTCAATTATTTCACAACTTATCGTCTTTTCAGCCGAACCAAATGGAACTGGCCAAGCTGCGCACCGCGGGTACGGTAATAAAAGAATTTCGGTGTCAGCCGGCTGACGCGGTAACCGGAAAACGAAGCCACCATCTCAACCTTATACCGATCCGGTATTTCGCTCATACGCTCGGTATTTACCGCAAGCCAGCAATCATCACCTATTGTCTCCCATTGTTCACCGGAACGAATGGCTTGTAACGGTACATCGCTTTGGAAACCAAGCGTAAAGTTATTTATTTCATAGTCCAGCACGTAAATGTGGTCCGGCCATCCTCCGCCTGCAATGCGGGTATTGATAAAATGGGCCATACGATCGCCACTTTGATACGTCAGCAGTCCCGGATACAGGTATCCTCCATAGAACATACCTATTAGGAGGCCTACGCTATAGCTCACGCAAAGGGTATTGTTGGTCGATACCTGACGGGTAAAAACCAGCGCCAGCCCTCCCGCAATCGCGATAAATGCGCAATATCCCCACCAGTCCCAGCTGTGAAAAAGAAAGCTCAGCACACCGAGCAAAACGACGATCAACAAGCCCGAATACCATTGTATGCGGTGCATGACGCCACCGGCCGGCAAGCGGTCCATGCGCGTAAGCAGCTGGGCCACCCAGATACTCATCAGCGGAAAAAGTGCGTTGAGGTAATGTGGCAACTGGAACTGTGAGGCAGAAAACAGCAACAGCGCCACCGAGACCGTCCCCCACACCAAGGGATGCCCAATCTTCGTCTTTCTGCCAACGGAAAAGTAAGCGGCAGACAGCAGCAGCGGCGACCATGGCAGGAAAGCCCACAAGGTTGTGTGCAGATAAAAAAAAGGATCGCCGTGGCCCTTTATTGGACCCGAATTGAAGAAACGGCCAAACTGGCTGTCCCAAAAAAAGAATCGGATACCGGAGACACCTTTCTGCCCGAATACTTCTACTTCCGGCCGGGCGTCAAACTGCCTGTACAGGCAACACAGCTCGGGCAGGATAAAGACCAACAACAGGGCAACAGCTAGGTACCATCTGTAGTTGAGGAATTGCCTCCATTCTTTCCGGATCAGCCAAAGGACGATAAAACCGCCGCCGATAATGATTAATACAAATATGCCTTTGGTCATCACCGCAGCCGCGGACCACAACGCACCAAGTATGAGCTGATGGAATGTATTATTCCGATATGCGCGATGGAAATGGTAAATTGCGGCAACGATCATTCCCGTCAGGTATGGCTCGGCATTCACCGCCGAATTGCAGACCAACAGATGCAGTGCGCTGAGATAAACGAGCACTGCAATGCGTGCTACATGCCCTCCATGCAGCCTACGCGCCAGCAAATAAGTATATAACGCCCCGATAAGCCAGAAAACGAATGCGGGTAATTTATAGGCAAAATCGTCGATGCCGAAAACTCGATAACTCAACGCAGTGCACCAAAAGGGAAAATGGGGTTTATCCAGCCAATCGAAACCATGAAGCGTGAGAAACTCATAATTACCAGCCAGCACCATGTTTTTGGCAATGAGCGCGTAGAGCGCGCCATCGATCATCATTACTCCGGTAAAAAGACCGATCCCGTTCACGGCAATGCCGATGACACATAGCAACGTAAAAACACGCTTACTCAACATATAAGATTCTGAATAACCAATGGGTGGTGACGAACCGTGATGTAAAGTTATGAACGATATTTGCTTTTCTCAAGCCAGGTCGCTATATTTGGTTAATCTACCGATAAGCAACTGAACTAATTAAATCTTCCACTTATGGTTGACAAAACATTCTTTACACCAAGCAGGGGCCTTCTTGAGACCTTCTTCGGAGTGAGTCCAGGGTGAGTCCGACATGAGTCCAAGGTGAATCCGACTTTTTACGTTAAATACCTAGACTCACCACGGATACACCACGGCTTCTCGTTTGATTCATGGCGAATGAGGTAAGGACTAAGTATAGCCAGATTACGTATACGGTGCAGAGCAAGATAACGGAGTAAAGACAAATCAGCCGGAATAGCTAAGTTAAGAATCTCAAACAAAAAAACAAAACAATCTACTTATGGCCATACAAGACAAAAATGGAAAAATCCGAGGCAAAATCAATAACATCGTCTATCGCGAACTGGGCGATAAACAAGTCATGCAAATCGCCCCGGCCCGTGTAAAGCAAACCTACGCCACTAAGCTGAATGCCATGGAGTTTGGACTGGCCAGCGCGCAGGCCAAAGTACTTCGCCGTGTTTTCAGGGGCGTGTATGAGGAAGCTGACGGCAAAATGGCGGCCAGGCTAACAGCCGCTGTAGCAGCCTGTATCCGCACGTCGGAAAAGGATATCGGTGAGCGGAATCTTCACGATGCCGATCTCGACCCATTGAAAGGATTTAAATTCAATGCAGATGCGCCATTCGAAAAATCGCAATCACCACTTTTCACTTCCGCGAAGAATATGCCCGGATCATCGACAGAAAGGTATTCGATTTTAAAAACATCAACCAAGAAGTCGAGGTTAATTGGTCAAGCAGCCAGCAGTTGCCCCAGGGTGCCATTGTAATCGTTACGCTGTCACTACGCTACTTGTCAACTAACTGGGCTGGCAAGCAGGTACAGGTTACGGACAAAGCGTTCTATCCTACCATCATACTGGAAGCATTCCATGTGACCGACGACATGGCTACCCTAGGAAAAGAAGCAGGTTTTGCTACACCTACTGGCTGGATAGCCGAATTTGGCAATAATACGAACAGCATCCTGAAAGATATCAATCGGTTTAAAGAGCAAACGGCGAAGAAGTAAACCCCGATCCTACCAGTGAAATCATCAACATTCCTACCACGATGGTCATGTTAGCATTTCCTGATCGAAATACCCGCTCCTATGTATCGATCTTCGCGTACTTGGCATTGCGCTCGATAAATTCCCTTCTGGGGGCCACCTCATCGCCCATGAGCATGGAGAAAATCCGGTCGCATTCCGCAGCATTCTCGATGGTGACCTGACGCAGTGTCCTCGTTTGCGGGTTCATGGTCGTGTCCCAAAGCTGCTCGGCATTCATCTCACCAAGACCTTTGTAGCGTTGCACGTGCACGCTGTCTTCCTTGCCACCGCCCTTTAGGCGTTGGATGGCAATATCCCGCTGGTCATCATTCCAGGCATATTCCTGCTCCTTGCCTTTCTTGACCAGGTATAGCGGAGGTGTGGCGATGTACACGTAGCCATTTTCGATCAGTTCCTTCATGTAACGGAAATAGAAGGTGAGGATCAGTGTGGTGATGTGCGAACCGTCCACGTCGGCATCCGTCATGATGATGACGCGGTGATAGCGTAGCTTGTCGAGGTTGAGCGCTTTGGCATCGTCATCCGTACCGATACTGACGCCCAGTGCGGTAAACATGTTTTTGATTTCCTCATTCTCGTAGATTTTGTGCTCCATGGCTTTCTCTACGTTGAGGATCTTACCCCGTAGGGGTAGTATCGCTTGGAACTCGCGGTCGCGCCCTTGCTTGGCCGTTCCACCCGCGGAGTCCCCTTCCACGAGGTATATCTCGCACTTTACAGGGTCGCTGTTGGAGCAATCGGCCAGTTTGCCGGGCAACCCGCTGCCGCCCATTACATTTTTGCGCTGCACCATATCGCGGGCCTTGCGGGCCGCAGCACGGGCCTGTGCGGCGATGATCACCTTCTGGACGATGGTCTTCGCCTCCTTGGGGTTTTCTTCGAGGTAGTTGTTGAGAATCTCACCGACAGCCATGTCCACAGCACCCATCACCTCGTTGTTGCCCAGCTTGGTTTTGGTCTGCCCTTCAAACTGCGGTTCGGCCACCTTCACCGAAATCACGGCGGTAAGTCCCTCGCGGAAGTCGTCGCCCGTGATCTCCACCTTCATGTTCTTGAGGAGGCCCGACTTGTCGGCATAAGCCTTTAGCGTGCGGGTAAGTCCCCTGCGGAACCCCGCTACGTGCGTACCGCCTTCGATGGTATTAATGTTATTGACATAGGAGTGCACATTTTCGGAGTAGGTTTCGTTGTACTGCAACGCCAATTCTACCGGAATCCCCTGTTTGATCCCTTCCACATGGATGGGCTCGGGAATCAGCGGCTGACGGGTGCCATCAAGAAACTTGACAAACTCCTTCAATCCGCCATCGGAATAAAATACATCGCTCATGAAAGAGCCGTCTTCCTGCTCCTCCCGTTCATCCAGCAAGGTAAGCCGTATCCCTTTGTTGAGGAACGCCAACTCCCGCAGGCGGCTGGCCAGCGTATCATAATTGTACACCGTGGTGGTGGTAAATATCTCGGGGTCGGGGTGAAACGTAATCTTAGTGCCTGTACGTTCACTCTTTCCCACTTCCTTGACGTCATACTGGGGCTTCCCTTTGTGGTACTCCTGCGTAAACACCTTGTCTTCGCGATGCACCTCGGCTATCAATACGGTCGACAGCGCATTGACGCAGGATACCCCCACGCCGTGAAGGCCACCGGATACCTTATAGGTGTCTTTATCAAACTTCCCCCCCGCGTGGAGCACGGTCATGACCAGCTCGAGGGCCGACTTCTTCTCTTTCTTGGTGATACCGGTGGGGATACCCCGGCCGTTATCATCAACCGTAATGGAATTGTCTTTGTGTATAATGACCTGGATGTCGTCGCAATAACCGGCGACCGCTTCGTCAATGGAGTTATCGACTACCTCATACACCAAGTGATGGAGGCCTTTGACGCCTGTATCACCGATATACATGGAAGGCCGTTTGCGCACGGCCTCCAATCCTTCCAATACTTGTATGTTATCTGCTGAATAAGTTGATCTGTCCTTGTTTTCTTCGCTCATTATCGTTTTTGAAATTCGGTGCCCAAAGGTACAAAAAAAGTACGGCAAAAGCAAGGGGGTAAGGGGTGCGAATCACAGCACGCGCATCGCCGAACCAACGGTCCTCCTTCGATAGCCATATCGAAATTTCACGATTGAAAATCGCGGAATATGGGATTTTTATCTTAGGTTTGCCCATTGATTAAGAAAATGAATAAAGAACGTATGAAAAACGCATTCGCATTTATTGCAAAAGCTGGTATATGTGTGCTGCTGGCCGCCACAGTGGTGTCTTGCAACAATCAGGGATCAAAACCGACTACAGCCGCCGCCGCGGGAGATTCTACCGAAGCCAACCTCGAAAAAATCGTGTATGTCAACGCCGACACGCTGCTGGAGAAATATGAATATTTCAAGGCGATCAGAACCAACCTGGAGGCCAAAGCAAAAAAGGCTCAGGCAGACCTTCAATCGCGCAGCAATGCGTTTCAACGGGAGGTAGCCGACTACCAGCAAAAAGCGCCCACGATGAGTGCGGCAGACCGCCAAAGCACGGAAGAACGCTTGGCCCGCAAACAGGATGAGCTGGCCCGCCATAACCAAAACGCCAGCACTTCTTTTGCGCAGGAAGAGGCTGCTGAAAACGAGAAACTGTATGGCAGGATCACCGATTACCTGAAAAAGCACGCAAAGGAAAATGGATACAAATTCGTGTTGACGTACTCTGCTGCTAATCCGGCCGTATTATATGCCGATGAAAGTCTGGAAATCACCAACGAAGTACTTGCTGCCCTGAATGCGGAATACGCCAAGGACAAGGAGAAGAAATAATTGCTTGCTTACACGCGCAACTGGTGTAAGGCTGCCTTTCGGCAGCCTTATTTTTTTGCCCAGAAATCAAACCAATTGTCATTTCTGGAGTTTCATCATATAGTCTATAGGCGTAACAACAGAAACAATGAACAAAACACCGGCCTTCGATCGAAGCGCATTGCCGCCGCTGCGGTTTGACCATGTGATGCGGCTCACGGATAGTACCGGTATTTTCCAGCATGCCACCTACGGCATCCCCAACTACCACGAGGGGTATTGCCTGGATGATAACGCGCGGGCACTGTTGATGACCCTGATGGCCTATCGCGCCATCAAGGATGAAACAGCCTTGCGTTATATGCCCACCTACCTCGCCTATATCCACTACGCGCAGAACGATGACGGCACCTTCCGCAATTTTATGGGATTTGACCGCCATTTCCTGGATGACGTGGGATCGGAAGATGCGTTTGGCCGCACCATCTGGGCAATTGGTTATGCCATGACGCATGCGCCAAAGGACGCTTATGTTCAAGTGGCCCGTCAACTGTTCTTCAAGGCTGTGCCGCAATTTGAGCAGTTACGGTCGATTCGCAGCATCGCCAATACCATCCTCGGGCTATACCACTACCTCAAGGGTCATCCCACAGATGACGGCATGACGGACCTGACCCGTAAACTTGCGCTGCGGCTGCTTGATGAATATAACATCCATCGGCGCGACGACTGGCATTGGTTTGAATCGCTGCTGGCTTACGACAACGCGTTGCTGCCGCTGGCGATGCTGCGGGCGGGCGAACTGTTCAATGACGACACGTTTCGCGGCATTGGGTTGGAGAGTACGGTGTTTCTGGAAGAACACACCATGGGCAAAGGGCACTTGAGCATCGTGGGCAACGAGGAGTGGTTCAAGCGTAATGGGGTGCGTTCGCTTTTTGATCAGCAACCGGTGGATGTTATGGCCACTGTCCTGCTTTTCCTTCAGGTATACTGCTATACGGGCGATCCGCATTACCTGCGGTCGGCACACAAAGCGTTCAGGTGGTTCTTAGGCGAAAATGACCTGCACATGAGTCTTTATGACGCTGAAACCGGCGGCTGTTGTGATGGACTGGCGAAGGATGGTGTAAATCGGAATCAAGGAGCTGAAAGCACGCTGGCATACTTGATTTCGCGCCTTGTCTTGCTGGAGACGGAGGAAATCCATGAAAATAGCAGTATTAGCACCCATCGCCTGGCGGACACCGCCCAGTAAGTATGGACCGTGGGAGCAGGTTGCGTCCACGCTCACCGAAGGACTGGTGAAGAAGGGGCTGGATGTGACGCTTTTTGCCACGGGAGATTCCATTACCGCCGGAAAACACCGGCATACTGCACCAACGGGCTATGCTGAAACCCCTGCATTGGATCCGAAAGTGGAGGAGTGCCTGCACATCAGTCAGGTGATGGAAGCCGCCCGGGAGTTTGACATCATCCACAATCATTTTGACTTCTTGCCGCTCACGTATTCGAGGTTGATCGACACGCCCATGGTGACAACCATCCATGGCTTCTCTTCCCCTAAAATCGTCCCGGTATATCAGCGATATAACGATCGGTGCGCCTATGTGTCCATCAGCGATTCGGACCGGTCGCCCGATCTGCACTACATGGCCACGGTGTACAACGGCGTCGATACGTCGTTGTTTGACTTTGTTGGACATCCCGGCGACTACCTGCTCTACTTTGGACGTATCCATCCGGAGAAGGGAGCTCATCTGGCGATTGAAGTGGCCAGGCGGACGGGCCGCCGGCTCATCCTAGCGGGACTGATACAGGATCGGGATTACTTCATGACGAGCGTATCGCCTCATATCGACGGTGATCGGATCCAATACGTGGACAATGTGGGACCGGAGGAACGAAACCGCCTACTGGGCAATGCTGCTGCGCTGCTGCATCTGATTGGCTTTGATGAGCCGTTCGGACTGAGCGTGGCGGAGGCGATGCTCTGCGGCACGCCGGTAGTGGCGATCAACAGGGGATCAATGCCGGAACTGGTGATCGATGGTCAAACCGGCTTTTTGGTGTCGGACGTGGACGAGGCGGTATCGGCAATTGCCCGGCTTTCCCGGCTCTCGAGAACGGCCAGTACCCTATGGGCTAAGAGCATGTTTTCGATGGAGAAGATGGTGGATGGCTATATCGACGTTTACCGGCGCATCCTACTGGATTGACGCATGGCCCTGATCGAGCAGCTTGGCCAACAGTTCCTCTACGTCCACCACAGCATATGTCGATGTGTAATCTGACATGGCATACGGGATGATCAACTTCCCCAGGTGTATGTATGACCCGCAGGAATACACCACGTTGGGCACATAACCTTCCCGCTCTTTGCGGTTGGGCACGAGCAATGGGGTCTTCAAACGGCCGATCTCCTGCTCGGGGTTTTCCAGGTCGAGGAGCAACGCACCGAGCACGTACTCACGCATCGGTCCTACCCCGTGTGTCAGCACCAGCCAGCCTGCCTTGGTCTCCAACGGCGAACCGCAGTTGCCCATCTGCACCAACTCCCAAGGTTCGTTCGGCGTTTGGATCAGCTTTGCCTCGCGCCAAACATTGATGGTATCCGAATAGGCAATGTAATTGTTTACCCCATCGATACGGCACAGCATGGCATATTTCCCGTTGACCTTACGTGGAAACAGCGCCATGCCTTTATTTTGGGCAATATAGCCGTGTACCGGCATGACCTGGAAATGGCGGAAATCTTTCGTCATCAACAGTTTAGGAAGGATGGATATGCCATCGTACGCCGTGTAGGTGGCATAGTAGGTCACGGCTCCTTTTTCACCGATGAAGCGGACGAACCGTGCATCCTCGATCCCGTTCTTTTCGGTATCGGCGATCGGATAAATAACCCGCTCGCATACCGAGGTATCTGCCGAAAACGTCATTTCGTAATGAGAAGAGGCCAGCCACCACACTTCCTGCAAAAATGCCAGGTTATCCTGCCGGGGCTCCAGCTTTTCCTGTACCGCCTTCATCGCCTCTTTCAGTTCCTCATAGGTGAAGGTATCCGGCAGCTGTTCGCTGATGATCCCATCTGCCTCGTCATTACGGTACCCGCTATCGCTCCACATTTCCCGTAATTTGCGGAGGAATGTCTTTTTGTGATAAGTATGGTTTTTCACATGCTCGGGCACTTCCAGCATCTTTCCGGGGGGCTCCACATCAATGTCCATATCGGTATCCAATACCCCTTGCCTGAAGACGATCGAGGAGATATGCCCCTCTCCGGTGGCCCTGAAACTGATGATCACCCGGCGCTGACCGCGGGAAAGCGAGCTCTGGTCGGGATGCTCAATGATGGACGGGTTGAAAAAAGCCGCAGCCTCAATGGAATACTCCATCGTGAAATAGGACCCGATAAGTTGCTTGGAATGCTCCGGCAATTTGGCATCGTCGATCTCCATCCGCTCCATCACGGGCACCAGGCGCTTGAAATGATTGGCGAAAATCTTTTGGAGACTGCGGTGGCGTTTGGAATACTTGCGCAACACCTGACTGAGTATTTCTCGCTGCTGTTCATTGCTCATGGCCATCACGGCCATAATCAACCGCTTTGCCCGTTCCTCGCCCGTGTAAAGGAATCTGGCGATCACCCGACTGGCATCGGGTTGGAATATTTTCTCTTTTCGGATGACTGTTACTGGCATGTAGTTCTATTTCGTATCGCGACACCGTGTTACTGTTAACAAAAAAAGGATTTTTATTACAAAAAACAGCGTAAAAACGAAGTTTTTTTTAGACATTCGGCAGTGTGCTTTTTCAAAATAATTGACCAATGATTCAATTGCTGGCATCCAAAAAGAATAACGGATTCGATTGGGTCGACCTATCGGCACCGAGCGATGAGGAGATCAAGCAGGTGGCTGGTGAATACGCCCTGCATGAGGCATCTATCAAAGATTGCATGCAGCCCGATCATTTGCCCAAATATGAGTTGTTCGACAATTACACCTTCGTCATCTTCAGGGTCATGGCAGACAATCCCGAACAGGAGGCCGACACCATCCAGGAGCTGACCAATAAAATTGCCATCTTCTTTAATGGTGATTACCTCATCACGGTACACCGCGTTGAATATGACCTGATAAACGTAGTCAAAACCAAACGCATCGATACGGGCAGGTGCGGGTCGACGTTGCACCTGCTCTACGCGCTTGTCCGGGAAATGGTCATGACGTTTGAACAACCCGGCCTCGCTTTGTCCAGGTCGTTGGATGATTATGAAGAACAGGTGTTTTTGAAGCAACGCAAATCGGCGATCCTGCGGGACCTGTATTTTGTGAAACGCCAGATTGATGTGATACGCCGGTTGATGCTGCTGTCGTACGAAATCGTCGACAACATCGATTCGCCGGGACGGCGCGATGCTTATACGCGTGACCTCCGCGACCTGTACATCCGTATACAGACGCTATTTGATAACCTTTCTGAAAATACGGCTCAATTGCTGTCGGTCTATTTCTCCATCGCTTCGCAGCGCACCAATGAGATCATGCGGGTATTGACCGTCTTTTCTGTATTCTTTATGCCGCTTACATTCATCGCCGGCATCTATGGAATGAATTTCGACTTCATGCCGGAGCTGAACTGGCATTACGGCTATCCGGCCGTGATGGTGGTGATGGTCGGCATTGCCGTGGCCATCTATTTTTGGTTCAAACGGAAGGGGTGGTTGTGAGTGATTCAGGCGGATGCTCCGAAACTGGAATCGGTTCGCGTTGCTCCCAATTCCGAGGTTTCGTCCGCAAGCCGCCTGAATCGTTGGTGGGGTTAGGAGGATAGCGCGGCTCCGAGTTTGGCAAAAATCCTTTACTTCTTTGGCAAAGTCGCTACAAAATCTTTCAGGTAATAGGGCTCGAAATAGACGACGTCTACCACGTCTTTACGCATGAATGCCTGATGAGCCAAGCGACTTAGGTAACGGGCTGAGTTTTTGAAACCCGGTACCACCGCGACGTGATGACTGTCTTCAAATAAGGCTGCCAATTTATCGGCTCCGCTGCCGAACAGGACGATCCTGCGCTCCGGCGGGAGGTCATCAAACGATGCGTGATCGATGATGGTGGCTTGGGTGGCGCTGACGGGCCGGAGCTGCTGGTCATAGACGGCCGAATACACTTCCATGCGCCGGGCATCGATCATGGGACAAAGCCAGGTATCGGCATCCACCGCCGCATGTTCAGCGGCAAATCCGGCGGCCATCGCAGCGAGGGTATCAATGCCGATCAACGGCAAATCCCGCGCGTAAGCCAATCCCTTGGCCGTGGAGACCCCAATGCGCAGGCCTGTATACGATCCGGGACCTTTGCTTACCGCCACGGCAGCTAAGTCTGCGAAGGTCAGGCTTGCCTCGCGCAACACGTCGGCGATCAACAGGGTGAGGCGCGACGCATGCACGTTGGGCTCGTCGATATCGCGAAATGCTAACGGATCGCCGTTGGCCGATAAGGCCACGGAACATACTTGTGTGGCCGTTTCGATTTGCAGGATAACGTGTTTGGGCATATATGGACGCGAAGGTAGTGATTTTCGGTGAATGGTGAGTGGTGGTTGGTGATGGGTGATGGGTGATTGGGAAGTTACGGGTCAGGGGACGGGATCATGCCCATGCCCTCCCCAGGGGTGGCATCGGGCGATGCGTCTAAGGGCGAGCCAACCACCCTTGAAAGGCCCATGCTTACGTATGGCCTCGACCGCGTATTGCGAACAGGTCGGCGTGTAACGGCAGGAAGCCCCCAGCATGGGTGACAGCAATAGCTGATAGGCCTTGATCAGTACCAGGAAAATGCTGCCTATTACCGCTTTGACCAACTTCTCCCAAATGAACGTAAACATCTTCATCGGTATGATGTATCGTTTCCTGACGTGCATAGCTCCCCTAGCTTTTCCAATACGGCAGCCATACGGGAATGTATCATCGGATAATCCAGCAGTTCTTTACCGACATATTGGATCACGAATACGAGACCATCATGCTGGTTTTCAAGGGCGGGATATAGCAATTCCCCTTTTTGAAGTCGGTAAGCCTCTTTCATGCACCGCTTCAACAGATTTCGGTGTACGGCAAGCGAAAAACGGCGCTTGGGTACAGAAAACAACACCTGTACGTTGGGAGTCAATCCCGCTACCCGCAGGAACACGATCCGGTAGGGGTGAATAAAAAAAGAAGAACCATTGTGAAAAAGGTCGTCAATCAACCTTTTGCTACACAATCGTTCTTCTTTGGGAAATCTATTTGTTTTCATGTCGATGACGTACACGAAACCGGTTGAAGGCTCCGGATTCAAGCAGTCACCGGCAATACCGTTATTAGACTTTATGACGGCCTTCGTCCGATACGGTTAGGCGTTTCCGGCCTTTTGCACGCCTCGCAGCCAATACACGACGGCCATTGGCACTGCTCATGCGTTCCCTAAATCCATGCTTATTTTTCCTTTTCCGTAGCGACGGCTGAAATGTTCTCTTCATGACGCTTAATAGCTAATGTTTGTTATATCCCCGAAATGAGAGCGCAAATGTACGGGTTAATCCTATAAATATCAAATTTATCCTGCATTTTTTTCTATGCGCCGAGCGGCAGAAACCGTTATCTTCGCAACATGACAACATCGATGCTTTGCTATCTGCCGATGCTGCTGCCGGTAGTGGCCGCTGCGCAGATGGATAGTACACGTTATCGGGTGTACGATACCCGGACACAGCAGGAAATTACGCTGCCCCAGCTGGCCGATGCGTTGCGCGGTGCTGAAGTGGTGTTCTTCGGCGAAGAGCACGATGATTCGGTAGCCCATGTCTTGCAACATGAGCTATTGAAAGCGATGGATGAACGGTATCCCGGGGTTGCCTTATCGATGGAAATGTTTGTCAGCGATGACCAGCTGGTATTGGATGAATACCTTGGCGGACTGATCACGGAGCGAAACCTGCGTAAAGACGCCGTACTATGGAACAATTATGACGACTACCATCCGATGGTGGAGTATGCCAAGGCGCATCAGATACCGGTATTGGCGGCAAACGCGCCTAGCCGCTATACCAACCGGGTGACCCGTGAGGGATTGGAAAGCTTGGAGGCGCTGGACAAAACGGCTCAAGCACTGCTGGCTCCCCTACCCATCGATACCCTCACCGGACCCTATTATAAGAAGTTTGCCGACCTGATGGGCGGCCATGAGGGCATGGGAAACTTAAAGATCTACCAAAGCCAGAACCTGTGGGATGCGACCATGGCGTTTCGGATCCGCACCTTCAAAAAGAGAAAATCCATTAACAAGATCCTGCACATCAATGGGCGGTTTCACAGTGACGAACAATTAGGGACGATCGCCCAATTGCGGAAGTATGCACCCCGGATGTCGGTTTCCAACATTTCGTGTTTCCCACACGAAGGCCTTTCCAATCCAAACTGGAGGGCATTCAGTCACCTGGGTGATTACATCATACTGACAGCCACATCCGTAGCGAAAACGTTTTGATGCTCCTTACGGAAACAAAAAAAGGGCGCTTTTCAGCGCCCTCTCATTCAAAAAACTGTTATTGTTTTGCTTTTAGCAGGTCTCGGATTTCAGCCAAAAGCGTTTCTTCGTTGGTGGGAGCCGCCGGTACTTCCGGCGCTACTTCTTCTTTGCGTTTCAGGGAATTGAGCCCCTTGATTACCATAAAAATACAGAATGCAATGATGATAAACTCGATGATCACATTGATGAAATTACCGTAGTTGATTGCTGTTTCTGCTACACCGTTTGCCTCATCTCCCGGTTCGAGCACATACTTCATTGCTGCAAAATCAACGCCTCCGGTGATCACTCCGATCGGCGGCATGATGACATCATTTACCAAAGAGGTCACGATCTTGCCGAAGGCACCGCCGATAACCACACCGACGGCAAGGTCTACCACGCTGCCCCGCATGGCAAATTCCTTGAATTCTTTCAAAATTCCCATAAATAAGAGGTTAATTTGTTAATTAAATATTCTCAGGTCTAAATTGCGCATTTTCGGCATTTAAACAAATTTTTTTTCAGCATGGGTTTTCCTAGCGCACGCGCAACAGCCGATCGGTCTAACGAAAATTAACCGCCTCGAACATAATTTTACCGCAAATTGGATAAATTTAACCCACGACGTTCATCTAATTACATTTTCAAGTATATTTGTACAGTTTGCACGTTAAACATCTTTACTTATGAACAAATCGAACGCCAGCATCTACCTGGCGTCGGTAAAAACATCGCACGACGCATGACAGAAATATTGATAGCGGATGATCACGGGATCGTGAGGCTGGGCACATCAATTGTAGTAAAGGAAGCATTGCCATTGGCAAAAGTCACCCAAGCCGAGAATTTTAATGAAATGATCAGCTTGTTAACCGAAAAACAATATGATCTTTTGCTGCTTGACATCAACATGCCGGGCGGCAATAACATTAAAATGGTTGAGCATGTATTGATGGTACGACCGAATATCAAAATCCTGGTGTTCTCGTCGTATGACGAGACGCTTTATGCCCTCCGGTACCTGCAGGCCGGTGCGGCGGGTTACCTCAACAAAAACACCTCGAAAACGGACTTGAAAGAGGCTATCCTCGCGGTGATCCAACGGGGCAAATACATGAGTCCGGAGGTGAGAGAATTGTATTACAATACACTCACGATGGGAAAATCGGTATTGAAAGCGGATAATCCGCTGAACAAACTCTCCAACCGGGAAGTGGACGTGGCAAAATACCTGGTGCAAGGAATGGGCATCATGGAGGTATCCAAGGCGCTTAACCTCAGTACATCGACCGTCAGCACCTACAAAACCCGAATCTTCGAAAAGCTGCAGGTAGATAACATCGCCGAACTGATCGAAAAATTCCGCTTACATTCCGGCACCTGACCGCCGAAATCCAACCGGCGCATCACAACTGATCCATCGTCATCACCGGTATATCACGCACCTGCGGCTGCATTAGCGGAGGCAACGCGCGGAACGCATAGCCGGCTGATTCATCGAGATCCCACAACATGGGATACAGGAATCGAACGGCTGCTTGGTATCCCTGCATCGTGGCTGCCAGGTTGCCGGTATCTTTGGAGTTTTTGGCTTCATTTTCAATTTCGTATGGCCCGTCAAATCCCTTAGCTGTAAGCAGGTCGACGAATGCCCGCCAATCCATACTGTCGGATCCGCCGAATCCGGGCAGCATAGCCTCATAATGGTGGCGGTCCCACGCACTGGCAGGTATGTCCACACCGGCCTTTGCAGCCAAGGTAGCATCCACCGCCTGCATGGGATACATGCCACCCCAATCGGTCCGTGCCCTTGTCTGGAGGTTACGGGTCGTTTTCACGTGGATGCGATGAATGCGGGAGACATCGCTCTGGGCGATCACCTCCACAGGATCGGTGTGTTGCCATACATCATGCGAAGGATCATATAGCTCACCATGTGCCTTGCTGGGAATCAACGCGTACATCAGCTTACGCGCGGCGAGTACACCCGGTAGGTTGTTATAGGTGGTGGTAAAGGATGCCGCACGCCATCCTTCCATCGGGCAATTCTCATACAGCACCGTCACGCCCAGGTCTTCCGCGTACTTAATAATGGGCGCAAACACCCGCCTATATTCGTCGAGGTTCTTTTGGAATCCGCCTTCCTCCACGCCGAGCTCATGGTTATACCCCACGAACGTCCCCACTTTTACGTCGTTGGCATCGCCGCCCAATAGATGGGCGATCCGGATCAACTTCAGCAAGTGGTTTTGATTTTTGATCCGTTCCGCGGGATCACCTCCGATCATGTTTTCGAACGCCCCGAGCGAAAGCCTTAGGTTGGCGGCATTGAAATCATCCAATAAACTCTTAGCGGTATCCGCCGTGAAACCATCATAATCCAAGTGAGTGGCGGTGTGATCCTGCCGGGTTCCATCCCGGCGAAAAACGCACAGGTCGATCCCTTGTGCCCCGATATCCAAGGTTGCTGAAATGAGTTCCTTAAGCGTGAGCTGCGCAAAAGCAGAGCTCATCACCCATATGGGGTTATTCAGTTTGTTTGCCATATAAGACGATGTTTGGAGCGATGATACGAAAAAAAAACATATGGAGCAACAACCCTCTTACCTCAAGAGGGATATTGCGCCGGATACCGGCTTTTCCAACACATCGGACGAGATCGTATAATAATACGCACCAACCGGCAGCTGACGGCCGTTGAACTGACCATCCCAGGGTACTGCGTACCCTTGGGATGAAAACACCAATGTGCCCCATCGGTTGAATACCTGCACCACGACATTCGGATAGTCTTCCAATCCACCGATCTCCCAGGTGTCGTTGATGCCATCACCATTGGGGGAAAAGCTGTTGGGCACGATGAGGTTTTGCAACACGATAACGGTAACATCGCCTGTTTGCTCGCATCCCGCCGCGTTGCTTGCGGTAAGCGTGTACGTTGTGGTTTCGACCGGTGAAGCAACCGGATATTGGGTATGATAATCGTCGAGGCCGGATCGATCGCTGCTCCAGCGGAATTGCACGGCATTGGTTTGTGGCCGCAGCGTAACACGTTGTCCGGGCAACATCACCAGGGCAGGCATGGCTTCCAGATATACGGTGTCATATACCGTTATGATCGCTTCCGACGACTCGGCACATAAGGTGCCGGCCGGGGGTGAAAAGGTAATCGTGTGTTGACCCACACCGGCGATATCCGGATAAAAAATCCCATTTGAAACGCCGTTTCCACTATAGACGCCTTGCAGATCGCCGTTGCCATTGATTATCGTCCCGCCGGTAAGCAGCATCGGATCCGCATCGGCACATCGTGTGTTTTGGGGCAGCGCAAAGGTGGTACGGAGGGTTTCCATCACTTCAACTTCGTACGTATCGGTTATAAAGCCGTGACCACAAACATTGATGGCCCCGCGGAGTAATCGGATTGTACCGGGTGCACTGGCCTGAAATTCATACGCCCTCGCTGTAGCTCCCGGTATGTCAACCGGTCCATTTCCTTCATCGAGCTGCCATTGGTAGGTCAAGGGACCCACACCTGCCCCAACGTATTCAGGCGGATCCAGGGTTATGGCACCGTCAGCGCATATGGGGCCGATCCTTTCGATACCGGGGATATCTGCCTGCGGAAT
The DNA here is from genome assembly GCF_051400755.1 of Parapedobacter brassicae. Taxonomy (NCBI): domain Bacteria; kingdom Pseudomonadati; phylum Bacteroidota; class Sphingobacteriia; order Sphingobacteriales; family Sphingobacteriaceae; genus Parapedobacter; species Parapedobacter brassicae. The sequence continues at coordinate 93,325 of NZ_JBLFFL010000002.1, read as the reverse complement.
AACCTGCGCGATCCGAACCGAGTCGGACGAAACCCTGCAAAGTAAGTTACTGAGGTTATCAGTATTCGCGGCGGCGGTGAGTCTGTACCATTGATCATGGATGGGCGCAATGCTTATCTCTTGCTCATTTTCGCCCGGTAAATCCACCCAAGCATTCTGCCCGTTTTGACGGGTCTGCCATTGGAATGCAGGTGTAGTTGCGTAGCTCTCATCGGAGCTGATTTCACTACTAATGTGAATCGGGTCGGTGGCGCCTTCACAAAAAAACAAGGTATCTGCTTGCTTCAACGTCGGGTCCATTTCCAACGTAATCTGTGGCCCACAGGGCCTGAACTGGATATCGTCAATTGCGAGGTCGTTGCCGCACCCGCCCGGATTATCATTGGTCAGCACCAGATAGAATTCGGTTTGATCGCCGGTATCAAATTCAAAACCATGTTCTCGCCATGGGTTTTGAGCAGATGGCGGTATTTCTCCGCTACTGCTCTCGGCGACGATATTTCCGGCCAGATCTTCGATAGCGAACCGTACATTGGGCGGTATGGGATTGCCGCCGCACTCCTCGACGCGGTTGGCGCTGGCGATCCACGCGCTGAACCGGAACCGGGTCGCTTCGCATAGTCCGGATACGCGTATCCGATAGAATTCGCCCGGCTCGTAACTGGCATTGGCCACCAGCATCATGCCCTGTCCGATGTTGGTATGATCGCTGAAAGTTTGCCAGTCTTGCCGTCCTTGATTAACGTTGCTTGCTAATCTATATTCACCATCATTCAACTGCCCGTATTCATTAAGTAGATAGGTGGTGGTTCCGCCTCCCAAATCGGGGTTATCGCTTGTCCCGAACGTAATGTTGACAATCGGATCGCCCGTGGAACCGCATTGCGCCTGGCCGTAGTGGCTAATCAGCATTGTGCCGATCAGGGCACTTAATCCAACAAGGCAATTCAAACGTGGTCGGTTTGTTATGGTCATCGCAAAATGGTTATTGCGCCACGTATTGGTCGTTGCAGCACAGCTGAGGATAAGGTATAATAATAAGCCCCTACCGGCAAGGAGGTCCCGTTAAACGTTCCATCCCACGGGACGGCGTACCCCTTGGAGAAAAACACGGATTTTCCCCAACGGTTGAACACTTGTAAGACGGCGTTGGGGTATTGTGCCAGGTCTACGATTTCCCAGACATCGTTTACCCCATCCCCATTGGGTGTAAAGCTATTGGGTATCACCAAGGGTTCCAACACCCGGACGGTCACGGTGGTGGTTTGTTCGCATCCAGCCGCATTGGCGACGGTCAACGAGTAAGTCGTTGTGAGCAACGGGGCCGCGAGCGGACCGGCACTGGTGTAATCACTCAGTCCGGGGTCGCTGCCTTCCCACGCAAAATGGGTGGCGTTGGTTTTTGGATTCAGCCGGATACCGTCGCCCTTTAAAATGACCTGATCCGCCATGGGTTCTACATACACGGCTTCAATAACGGTAATGGTTGCCGTGGCAGGCGCTGGGCAATCCGACCCTGCGGGCGGCGAATACCTGATGGTGTGCGAACCCACTCCGGAACGGTCGGGGTAGAAGACACCGTTTTCCACCCCGGGACCATCGTATTGGCCTGCTTGCCCATCGAATAGCTCGGGAGAACCGCCCGTCAGCAGCAGCTCCGCTCCATCTTCGCAAAGCAGCTCCATCGGCAAACGAAGTGACGCTTCGACCAGCGGACGAACGTCAATCTCAAATTCATTGACCGGAAAATCCACCCCGCAGCTATTGATCGCCCGTCGCTGGTAAGCGTATAAGCCTGCCTCGGGTGGAAGCGGTGTAAAGGTACTGGCGTCAGCACCCGGAATGGCCACCCAGCTGTTGCCATCGCGTTCGTACCATTGGTAGGTCAACGGGCCTGTATCGGGCCACGTGAATGCTTCCGGATCAAGCGGTTGGTTGTCATGGAGGCAGCGCGACTGGGCTATGGGTATCAGCGGCAAGCGTGGCGCCTGCGCTTGAGCCACCCGTATGACATCCGACACCACCCGGCATTTCGGATTCCCCAAGCTGGCAGCATTGGCTGCCACGGCCAACCGGTATGAGGTGCCTTCGACCGGTCCGACCGTCAGTGAGGGTGTAGTTGCACCGGGGATGTCTACCCAGCCGGCATTGGTGTCTGACCGCTCCTGCCACTGGTATACCGGCACATCATACCCCGGACCGATATTGCTTCCAAGGGTCACTTCATTGACCCCCGCGCAAAGCAACACCGTATTACCAACGGCAGGCGGCAAAGACGGCTGAAGCGTAAGGTCTGGTCCGCATGGCCTGAATTGGATATCATCTATTGCCAGGTTATTGCCGCATCCGCCGGGGCCATTGTTGCGCATGACCAGCACCACGTCAGTGTTGTTGCCGGTATTAAATGATACCTCAAAATACCGCCATTGGGGCGATGCTTGCCCCTCAATCACCCCTGTGGATAATTCTCCGATCTGCTCGCCCGATAAGGTCCGTATTTCAAAAAGCACATTGGGCTTTAGCGTACTATCGGCCGTCCCGCATAGATCAGGTGGACTGGCATTGATAACCCATGCACTGAAAGTAAAGTCAGTATTCGGGCATAAGTCGCGCTGCACCTCGGTGTAAAAAACACCGGGTTGATAGTCCGCATTGACCAGCAGCATGCCGCCTGCCTGATCGCCGGTGTGGTCCGTGAAGCGGTGGAATACTTGTCCAGCGGTCTGCGCGTCATGGGTAATGGTATATTGATTGGGACGCATAAATGAGGTTCCTCCCTGGTATAGTTGGTAATCGGTAGTGCCTTCCTGCAATCGCGTCATCGGCGAATCCGCATTGCCGAACGTGATGTGAACAATCGGGTCGCCGGAATTCGCGCATCGCTGTTGAGCGTACCCTACCCCGATCATTTCCCAGGTCATCCAGAAGCTGACCATGAACAGGATCGGCACCTTCACCTCATTTGCCATGTCATCTCATCGTTGGGAAAAACGAAGTTAGCTAATTCGGCCAAACAAAAAAAGCCCTGATTGGAATCAGGGCTTATCAATCGGCGGCGTATGCGCCGACCGTTATGCTTATTTTGTGTTTTTTGTTTCTTGTATCTCCAAGCGGATCGCTTGCGCCAAGTTTTTCACGTCTTGCAGGCCTTTACGAACCCGTGTACCGGCAGCGTTGTTGCCCTTATTGAAGAATTTGTCAGCGTCTCCATCTAACCCTTCAATCAAGCTCTTAAGCTCATTAAATTTTTGAATACTTGCCATAATAAATACTCCTTTAGTTTTTGATTTAATTAAAGTTAATAATCTACAGTGGGTTAAAAGTATAATCTTTTTTCGGAAAAAAAAACTTTAAAACATCCAAAACAGGCTGTAAACGGGCTTTTTTTTCCACATTCGACCCGGTAGCCCATCGCATGTCTGTAGCGACAAACCGGTATTATACTGAAAATCAACCAGATAACGCAGGTTCGAGTGGATGAAAATAAAAAGGCCAAAAATGCGCTATACACGCTTTTTTTGGCCTTTTTTGAGAAAATAAACCGGTTAACTTTCGGATGGTAACGAAACCGTCTGCCGGTAGTAGCCTGCGTTCAACTTTTCGCTGATCGCGGTAAAGGCATCCAACGTATAGGTTACATCCGCTTCGGTATGCACCGCAGTGGGGATTAAGCGCAGCTCAATCAGCCCTTTCGGGATGACGGGGTACACCACAATGGAGCAGAAGATGCCGTGGGTTTCCCGGAGGTCGCGCGTCAGGGCGGTCGCCTCGTTGAGGTCGCCTTTGAGGAATACCGGTGTCACCATCGTGTTGGTGGCCCCGATATCAAAACCGCGTTCGCGCAATCCATTTTGAAGCGCCCGGGCGATACGCCATAGCCGTTCGCGCAGTTCGGGACTGTTCTTAAGGAGCTCAAAGCGCTTTTTCAACCCCAACACCATCGGCATGGGCAGGGATTTGGCAAATGTCTGGGAGCGCATGTTATAGCGCAGGTAGGTCATCACCTCCTTGGTAGACGCCACGAAGGCCCCTATTCCGGCCATTGACTTGGCAAATGTGCCGAAATAAATATCGACGTCGTCCATGCAATCCTGGGCTTCGTGCGTGCCTGCCCCTGTGGGACCCATGGTACCGAAACCATGCGCATCGTCTACGAGCATCCGAAATCCGTATTTCTTTTTCAGCGCCGCAATTTCTTTCAATTGTCCCTGCACACCGGACATCCCGAAGACCCCTTCGGTGATCAGCAAGATAGACCCGCCGCTGGCACGGGCCAACTTTGCGGCCCTGACCAGCTGTTTTTCGCAGCTTTCGATATCATTATGCCGGTAAACAAACCGTTTGCCCATGTGAAGCCGTACACCGTCTACGATGCACGCATGTGACTCTGCATCATACACCACCACATCGTTTCGGTCTACCAAGGCATCGATGATCGATACCATCCCTTGGTAACCGTAATTGAGCAGGAATGCATCTTCCTTGCCCACGAAAGTGGCCAGGTCCTGCTCCAATTCTTCGTGATGCACGCTATTTCCAGACATCATCCGAGCGCCCATCGGATAGGCCATGCCGAATTCGGCGGCCGCCCGGGCATCCACTTCCCGCACTTCGGGGTGATTGGCCAAGCCAAGGTAATTATTGAGGCTCCAGACCAAATGCTCGTTTCCGTTGAACAACATGCGAGGTGCGATTTCTCCTTCCAATTTCGGAAAGGAAAAATAACCATGCGACCACTCATAGTGCTGGCCTATCGGGCCTAGATTCTTCGCGATTTTATCAAATAAGTCCAATATCGTTTCTCAATATGATGTACAAAAAAATTGTTGCAAAGATAAAGTTTATATCAGATCAAAAAAAAACTGTTTGGCTGAAATCCTGTCGAATCCCAGCCAAACAGCCGTTATCTTAAAAGGCAGAAATGCCTTAATCTACATTATCGTGCAAAAACGAGTTGTTTGGCCTGATTTCGGTAATGCCTTCCTCCGTAGATAGCGTAAACCGCGATACTTGTGATTCTGAGGAGTGCGGCACATCGTCCAATGCCATCTGCTTGCGCCGGTATGCAGGCTCTGTTTCCAACTCCTGGAGGCCATTTGCAGACTTCAGTTTCATGCTCAGCTCCTTGAGGCGAAGGATACGTTCCTTGGTTTTCAGCAATTGCTCTTCTACGAACTCCGGCGTCTTATGCGCATCGGCGCCGATTGAGGCCTCCGCTGCTGTTGCAGGTGCAGGGCTCACAGGATTGGTCATGGGATGTGCTTCCTCCTGGGGATGTGTTGCCTGCGGCTGTTCGTCTGCAACTTCCTCCGAGACAGTTGGCAGTTCAAACTGAAACGGCGACGGGGCGACTTTCACTTCATAGCCATCGCTTACCGGCTCTTCATTAGACGGCTCGTCGGCTTGCGGAGCCAGCGTATGACGGATGATACCATCCTTATCAGGCGTACTATTCCGCAGTTGGGGTTTTGAAGAAGACGGGGTACTGAACAAATCAGCCTGTTGCACTGTGGGCTGCGGAGCATTCCGTTCGGCAGCTGGCTTGATGGCCGGCTCCGCATCTGAGGCGTTTGTCTCCTTTTGTACGAATTGGTTGATGGGTTTTACGTAAGGAGCTTTGGGTTCTTCCGGTGTGAGCGGGATTTCTATCCGCTCGTTTTCCCTTTCCAATTTGCGTTCCTCGGCGGTTTGGAATCCGGTGGCGATGATGGTCACCGACAATTCGTTTTCCAGCGAGTCGCTGATACAATTACCCCAGATCAGATCAGCCGATAATCCGGCTTTCCCTTGGATATAGTCAGTGATGACCGTCACCTCATCCATGGTCACTTCCTGTTTTCCGGAGGTGATGTTCAGCAGAATATACCGCGCACCCTCGATTTCATTATCTTTCAGGAGCGGTGAGGCGAGTGCTCCTTCAACCGCGCGCAGTGCCCGTTGCTCCCCTTCGGCAATGGCGTTGCCCATGATGGCTACACCACTGTCATTCATCACTGTCCGCACATCTTTGAAGTCCACATTCACATAGCCGGGTATCGTGATGATCTCGGCGATGCCCTTTGCCGCGGTGGTGAGAATATCATCCGCCTTTGCAAATGCGGCCGTCATGGTAAGGTTGCCGAAAATATCGCGCAACCGGTCGTTTGAGATCACCAAAAAGGAGTCGACATATTTCCGCAATTCATCCAATCCCTCTTCGGCCTGCGTCCGCCTCCTTTTGCCTTCGAAAGCAAAAGGTGTTGTCACGATGGCCACGGTGAGTATCCCCAATTCCTTGGCCGCCTTGGCCAGCACCGGACTTGCGCCGGTACCGGTGCCACCGCCCATGCCCGCCGTGATGAAGAGCATCTTGGTATTTGACCCCAGCATGCGCTTGATGTCTTCGATGCTTTCGATGGCTGAATTTTCGCCGACCGTGGGATCAGCACCTGCGCCCATTCCTTCGGTGAGGCTGGCCCCCAGCTGCACCTTATTGGGAATCGGGCTCAACTCGAGCGCCTGGGCGTCTGTGTTGCAAACGATGAAATCCACACCGCTGATCCCTTGCTTATACATGTGGTTGACCGCGTTTCCCCCGCCACCACCTACGCCAATTACCTTGATAATTGCCGATTGTTCCTTTAACATTTCAAACTTGAAAGACATATTTCAATCGTATTTTGCTCCAACAGAGCGTGATACAAAAATCATGTTGACCCTATAATCGTAGTGTAATAATAGCACTTTTTACACAATGGTTTTCCACAACTGTTAATAATGTGGAAAAAATAACTGTTGTTGAAAACTATCTCTTGCCCAGGTAGCTTTCGTCATCGATTTCGTTGCCGTCCTTAATGATATCCCTGAACCATTTGAAGAACCCTTTCTCTTTGTTGCCTTTGTCGGTGATCTCTTTTACCGACAGTGGTATACCTTTCTTCTGGATCATTTCTTCCTGTTCTTCCTCGGCTTGGATACCTTTGATCAGCAATCCGATACCGGTGGCGTAGAGCGGGCTTTTCAGTTCATCATATATGTTTTTAGCCAGCACCTCATTTTTGGCCAGGTGTTCGTTGGGGAAACCCACGCGGCAGTCGATGCCGGTGATGTATTCGACCAGCTGCACCAAGTGTTTCAGCTGGGCACCGCCTCCGGTGATCACGATGCCTCCGATGAGCTTATTTTCATAACCGGAAGATTTGATTTCATAGTATACATGCTCAATGATCTCTTCCATACGGGCTTGGATGATATAGGCCAGGTTTTTGACCGAAATCTCCTTGGGTTCACGCCCACGGAGTCCGGGCACGCAAATCACTTCATTCTCCTTATTTTCATCCGCCAGGGCCGATCCGAAGCGAATTTTCAGGAGCTCTGCCTGATTGCGCAACACGGCACAGCCTTGCTTGATATCTTCGGTAACGATATTGCCCCCCAATGGGATGACCGCCGTATGGCGAATAATGCCCTCATGGAAAATGGCTACATCGGTGGTACCGCCGCCGATATCCACCAATACCACCCCCGCATCTTTGTCGGCCTCGTCAAGCACGGCCTCGGAAGAAGCCAAGGGCTCGAGGATCAGGTCCTGTACCTCCAAAGAAGCATTGTCAATACACTTTTTGATGTTCTTGACCGCACTTACGTGTCCCGAGATGATGTGGAAATTGGCTTCCATCCGTCTGCCGGCCATCCCGATGGGGTCTTTGATCCCGGGTTCGTTATCGACGGTAAACTCCTGGGGCAGCACATGGATGATCTCCTCGCCCGGAGGGAGCACCAGCTTGTACATATCTTCAATCAGCCGTTCAATGTCGACGCGGCTGATCTCATTATCGTCCTTGCGCGTGAGGATGCCCCGATGCTGGATGCTTTTGATGTGTTGACCGGCGATGCCTACGTTGACGACTTTGATGTCCACGTTGGACTGCCCGCTGGCCTCCTCGACCGCCTGGGTGATGCTGTTGACCGTTTTCTGGATATTGGCGACCACCCCTCTGCTCACGCCAGAGGATTCAGCCTTCCCCACACCGAGGATTTCGATCTTGTTCGCGCCGCTCCTCCGGCCTACGGTGACACAGATCTTGGTGGTACCAATATCGAGTCCCACGACGATCGGCGAGTCTTTTTCGGTTGTCACTTTTGTCTTCATAACTATTGTGTATTGATGCTATCTGTTGAACGATGATGTATTGAATCCTGAGTTGTTGTCATTTCTTCCGGTTTGAAACGCTCGTCGCGCTCGCAAACGAGCTGACCCGCGAATTTCAAGTTCACGGATTTATAGGCGTTCATCCCCATTTTGGGAACGATTTTGCGGTAGAACAATAACAGTTTTTCGAACTTGCGTTCCAGCGAATCGGCGTTGCCCAAGATAATCTGCTGATGGCCCACACGGGGTATCAATTCGATGTCTTGGTGTTCGTTTACATAAAGTTGCACCACTTGGCTGCTCCACAGGCTATCATTGCTGATAAATTGAGCGGTTTTAAAGATGTCCCTGACCAATTGGCTTTGTATGCTATCCAACGCGCCATTATACGGCTCGGCAATGTGCCCATTGACGATGGGTACGCGTGGCACGTATTTCAGCGAGACAGGCATTTTGTGCGCTTGCCGATCAATGTAAAAATCGCGCCCGCTGCTGTTGATGACACGCACCACGGCTTCCCGCTGTTTGATACGCAGGGTCAATAAGCCATCCATATCGATGGTGACATTAGCCGAATAAACAAACGGGATCTGACGCAAATCCTGTTCAATTTCGTGTATGGGGATCGCTGCCAGTGTGCGTCCTTTCAATTCGCCGTATTGCTCACCGAGCATGGTCAGGATATCGCGTTGTTCGATAAACGATTCGTCACCCAAGACGATCACCCGAACCGCCGAACAAGCCTGTTCACCGCTCTTGGTATTGATAAAGCCCATCAGCAAAACCAGTCCGGCCAAGACAACGGCGCTTAAGACGCCGTATAACAGCCCCCGCCAATTGAATCGATATAACAGCCCTTTAAGCATCTTCCAATGTCGCTTTTAATGATTTCACCAATAAATCGATATCGCCGGCACCGACCGTCACCAGCAATTCCGGCCGGTAGACCCGCACATAATCCGTTGCATTATCATGCGTGACGAGGTGCTTGTCAGCAACCGTCACCTTATCAAGCAGCATCCGGGAGTCCACGCCTTTTATCGGCAACTCCCTGGCCGGGTAAATATCCATCAGGAGCAGGGTATCGACAGTAGACAATACCTCTGCAAACTCATCGGCAAAATCCCGCGTGCGGCTATACAGATGCGGCTGGAAAATAGCCGTCAGTTTTTTTGTTGGATACAACTGCTTCACAGCCGACAAGAAGGCCTTCAATTCCGCCGGGTGGTGCGCATAGTCGTCAATATAGATCGCGTCATCACGCTTGACGATATATTCAAAACGGCGTTTCACGCCCGCAAAAGACGACAGGGCCTTTACAATCTTTGCCGGCTCGACACCCAATTGGCGAACAACCGTGATGGCGGCAACCGCATTTTCCACATTATGTTTTCCCGGCACCCCGAGATGAATACCGGCAATCTGCTGGTCGCCCCATACGTAGTCAAAATAAAACTCCCCATCTGCGATCCGAATCTTATCCGCATAGGCGTCGGTCGGCGTGTCTGACGAATACCAGATATCGGCCTCAAATGGCAATCCCGCCTTGACGATCGACTTGCCATCTTTGTGCAATTGACTGAGAAACAAGGCAAACGATTCAAGGAGTTGATCTTTATCGCCATAAATATCCAAATGATCCGCATCAGCGGAAGTCACCACCGCCAAGTCCGGATACAATGTCAGAAAGGACCGATCATATTCATCGGCTTCCACCACGACCACATTGTTGGTTGAGAAGAGCACGTTGCTGTTATAATTGGTGCTGATGCCCCCGAGAAAAGCCGAACAATCGTAGCCGCTATCTTTCAGGATATGAGCGATCAAAGTGGATGTGGTGGTCTTGCCATGCGTGCCGGCGACGGCGATGGTAAACCTGCTTTGACTGATCAAGCCAAGCACCTGTGAGCGCTTATATAAGGCATGTCCTAATTGTTGAAAGCCATTGAGGATCTCCAGTTCACTGGGTACCGCTGGCGTATAGATAATCAAGGTATGCGCATCTGCCGTCTTGAAGGATTCATCGACAAGCGTAAAATCGTCCAAGTAGCTGACCGGAATCCCTTCTTTTACCAATTGTTTGGTCAGTTCCGTTTCCGTTTTGTCATACCCCGCCACCAAGCAGTCCAAATGGCGGAAATACCGCGCCAATGCGCTCATGCCGATCCCGCCGATTCCGATGAAATATACCTGCCTGATGTTGTCGATGTTCATGTTTTTTTGCTATTGTCTATTGTCTGATGTCTATCGTCTCATGTCTATTGTCTCATGTCTCATGTCTCACGTCTCACGTCTATCGCCTCACGTCTGCCAGTCTCAACACTTCCCTGGCGATCACTTCGTCGGCGTCCAGAATCGCGAGTTTCCGGATCATCATTTTCAATGTTTTGCCCCGCTCCTGATCGTTCAGTAGGCGCAAGGCCGTATCGACCAGTTGCTGCGGTGCATCCGTATCGCTCACCATCAGTGCCGCACCCTGATCCACCAGCGCCTGAGCGTTTTTGGTCTGGTGGTCTTCCGCCACATTGGGCGAGGGCACCAAAATCGCTGGTTTGCCCACCGCGCAAAGTTCCGCTATGGTACCTGCCCCTGCCCGTGCAATGATCACATCGGCGGCTGCATAGGCCAAATCCATGCGATGGAGGAACGCCGTCAGTTTCATGCGATCATCATATTGCGTGCCCACCGCTTGGCGAAGCTCCTCGTAATAATATTGGCCACATTGCCACACCAGTTGCACATCTGCCGTCGCCAACTCCGCCAGACCGTCACGCATGCAGTTATTCAGGGTACGTGCACCTAAACTTCCGCCGGTGAGCAGTATGGTTTTCTTATGGGGTGAAAGGCCCAGCAATTCGGCCGCCTCAAACCGTTTGTTTTCGATCGCCACGGATTCGCGCCGGATGGGATTTCCGGTGAACAGGATCTTCGCTTCCGGGAAAAACCTATCCATCCCCGCGAAGGCCACACAGATCTTATCTACCTTGTTACCTAAGCGCTTGTTGGTAATACCTGCATAGGAGTTTTGCTCCTGAATAAGGCAAGGTATCTGCATCCGCACCGCGGTGTGAAGCAATGGGCCGGAAGCATATCCGCCCACACCAACGGCGACATGCGGCTTAAAATCATGGATGATCTGCCGGGCTTTGCTGATGCTTTTATATAATTTGAACGGCAGGGCCAGGTTCTTCCAGAAAGACGTTCTGTTGATACCTTGGATATCCAGACCGATGATCTCGTATCCTGCGGCGGGCACTTTATCCATTTCCATCTTGCCGTTTGCCCCTACGAATAACAGCTTCGTATCCGGTGCCAGGCGCTTCAGTGCGTTGGCAATGGCTATTGCGGGGAAGATGTGCCCCCCCGTACCCCCTCCGCTGATGATGACTCGCTTTGCCATGATACCTGTTATTATCGTTTATTGCGCCCTACCCCATTGCGGGGATTTCACCCACGATGACCTTTTTATTCCGCTCTGCCGATCCTTGTGTTTTCATTTCGTCAATATTGCGACTGACACTCAAGATGATGCCGAAGGCGACACTGGTAAACAAGATGGATGTACCGCCCATACTCACCAGTGGCAGCGGAATACCGGTAACCGGACCCAGACCTACCGCCACGGCCATGTTCCCGAGAGCCTGCAAGGTAAGGCTGAACCCCAACCCGGCGGCCAATAGCGCCCCGAAGGCTTTGGGACTGAGCGTCACGATGCGGATGCATCGGAACATGAGCGCTACATACAGGCAAACCAGCACAAAACCCCCTATGGCACCGTACTCTTCCACGACGATGGCAAAGATAAAATCCGAGTACGGGTGGGGCAGTACATTGCGCTGGGTGCTATTGCCCGGTCCCTTGCCAAACAGTCCGCCGGTCGCAATAGCGATTTTGGCGTGATCGGCCTGATAAGACTTATCGTCATCAGCAGCCCCCCCGTTGAGGTAAGTATCTACACGCGACATGTATGTCTGCCGACGCGGTCCCAACGCGATCACCAAGATCAGCAATACAAAAACACCGGCACATACGTAAAAAATCTGCTTAATGCTGATGCGGCCGATGATCAACAGGAGCACGCTCACACCAAACAACATGAGCGCTGTAGAAAGGTTTGCCGGTGCAATCAGCCCAAAGATGAGGCAAACGGAACCCATAATGGGCAAGAACGCCGTCTTCACGTCCTTAATGTTTTCCTGTTTGCGCGTCAATGTCCTTGCCAAAAAGGTAATCAACGCCAGCTTGGCCAAGTCGGATGTCTGGAACGTCTGATTAATGACGGGGATGGTGACCCACCGGTTGGCTTCATTGACGGTATTTCCGAAAAACAAGGTATAAAGCAGCAACGGGATCGTGATCAGCATCAAGATTTTGGAAATACCGGCGTACCAGCGGTAATCGAGCAGGTGCGAAAAATACATCAGCGCAAACCCGCCGAAGATCAGCAAGGTGTGTTTGATCAGATACACCTCTGTGCCTTTGCCCTCCTTATAGGCCAAGGTGCCCACGGAGCTATATACCGCGAGCAGGGACCATACGGACAACACGATGATGATGATCCACAACCACCGGTCGCCTTTTAACTTTGAAAACGCCTGTTCCATTTTTTTAAATTTACAGATCCATCACGGCCTCTTTAAACTGATTGCCACGGTCCTCGAAATTCTTGAACCAATCGAAACTCGCACACGCGGGCGACAGCAATACGGTATCCCCTTTTTGCGCTAAGTGCGAGGCTATCTCGACCGCATCGCGCATACTCGAGCTGTTTACAATGATCTGGGCATCGTCTTCCAGCGCATCGTATATGCGGGCGTTATCTTTGCCGATGCAGACGATTGCCCGCACTTTTGTCCGGATCAGGTCACTCAGCATCTCATAATCGTTGCCCTTATCCACACCGCCCATAATCAGTACAACTTGCGGCGCGAGGCTCTCCAATGCATACCATACCGCATTGACATTGGTGGCTTTCGAATCGTTGATGTAATTAACACCGGCGATACACGCCACAAATTCCAGGCGGTGCGGGATATTTTTGAAGGAGCCCATGCTTTCCTTCATGGAAGCATTGCGGAGTTCCTGCGCCTTGGCCACCAATCCGGAGGCCATGTTGTTGTACACATTGTGTTTACCCTGAAGGGAAAGTTCATTAATATCCATCGTAAAAGTATCTTGATATGGTACGTTAATCACTATTTCATTATGCACATTCAAATAGGCCCCCGGTTCGACTTGCCTGACAATGCTGAACGGCAGTGTCCGGGCTACGGGGATATGCTTATCCAGCCCTTCCAGCGTAATCGGGTCGTCCGCACAGTAAATGAACAGGTCCTCAGGTTGCTGATTGCGGATGATGCGGAACTTCGAATCGACGTAATTTTGCAGCTGATGGTCATAGCGGTCGAGGTGATCGGGCGTGATGTTCAGCAGCACCGCCACATCGGCGCGGAAATGCTCCATGTCATCCAGCATAAAACTGCTCAACTCCAACACATAGTAGTCATACTGTTCACGCGCCACCTGCAATGCAAAGCTTCTTCCGATATTGCCGGCCAGCCCAGCATTGAGTCCACCTTGCGTCAGCAAATGCCAGGTCAGCATCGTCGTAGTAGACTTGCCATTGGAGCCGGTGATGCAGATCAATTTCGCATCGGTATACTGCGCCGCAAACTCTATTTCAGCGATCACGGGGATCTGCTTAGCTTTCAGCTGCTGCACGATGGGCGCGGTTTCGGGTATTCCCGGACTTTTCACCACGAGGTCCGAAGCCAGGATGACGGACTCGCTATGTCCGCCTTCTTCAAACGGGATACCCATATCCTGCAATTGTGTTTTATAACGGTCTGCAATCTGCCCAATGTCAGACACCCACACTTCAAAGCCCATTTTCTGGGCCAGTACAGCCGTACCGAACCCGCTTTCACCAGCACCGAGTACTGCGAGTTTGCCGTGCTGAGGATAATGGTATGTCGGTATCGCTGCCATATGAATTATCTTACTTTCAAGGTGACAATGGTCAGAATCGCCAGTATGATGCCCAATATCCAAAACCGCGTCACGATCTTGGCTTCGTGGTATCCCTTCTTTTGGTAATGATGATGAAGGGGCGACATCCGGAAGATCCGGCGGCCCTCGCCGTATTTTCGCTTCGTGTATTTAAAGTAGGAGACCTGCATGATGACTGAAACATTTTCGATGAGGAATACCCCACATAAAATAGGGATGAGCAGTTCCTTACGAATCAGCACGGCAAATGCAGCAATGATGCCGCCGATGGCGAGGCTGCCCGTATCACCCATGAACACCTGCGCCGGGTAGGAATTATACCAAAGAAAACCTGTACACGCCCCTACAAATGCGCCGGCAAAAATCACGAGTTCAGCCGAATTGGGAATGTACATAATATTGAGGTAATCCGAAAAGATAACGTTGCCCGACACATAAGCCAAGATGGCCAATGTGCCGCCAATGGTGGCAGACGTACCGGTAGCGAGCCCGTCTATCCCGTCAGTGATATTGGCTCCGTTGGATACCGCCGTGACGATGATGACGACCACCAGCAAGAAGACCACAAAGGTGGTTACCGGACCATTCAAGCCAAATATGCTTAACACTTTTGCATAATCGAACTCGTTGTTTTTATAAAAGGGGATATTGGTCTTGGTCGACTTGACATCTCTGGTGTAGTATTCCTCGCCCGTGCCTTCCTGCACGTGCCGCTGCACGTGACTACCCGGCGCCGGATTGGTCACCTGCTCGCGTACGACGATGTCGGGATGGAAATACATGGTGCAGGCGATGATAATGCCCAATCCCACCTGGCCGACGACCTTGAAACGACCGGCCAATCCCTCTTTATTTTTGCGAAACACCTTGATATAGTCATCCAAAAATCCGATTGCTCCCATCCATACCGTCGTGATCAGCATCAGGATGACGTAAATATTTTCCAATTGGGCAAACAACAGGGTGGGTATCAAGATGCCCGTCAAGATGATCAATCCCCCCATCGTGGGTGTCCCCTGTTTCTGTTTTTCGCCTTCAAGGCCTAGGTCGCGGATGGTTTCCCCCACCTGTCTGGCCCTCAACACGCGGATCAGGCGGCTCCCGTAGCCGGTGGTGATGATCAAGGACACAATAACCGCCATAGCTGTACGGAACGAGATGTATTGAAACAAGCCCGACCCGGGAATGTGCGTGTATTCTTCTATCCAAGTGAATAAATAATATAACATATGCGCGTTATTGCTCGTTAAATGCGTTGGTCAAGACCGCTTTGTCGTCGAAATCGTACCGCTCGCCATTGATCTCTTGATACTTCTCATGTCCTTTGCCCGCCACCAGTATGATATCACCGGGTTGTGCCAAATGATACGCCGCCCGGATCGCTTCCCGCCGGTCGGCAATGGAAAACACGCTCCGCCTGCTGTCTTCAGGAATGCCTGCTTCCATATCATGGATGATCTGCATCGGATCTTCCGTACGCGGATTATCCGACGTGATGATCACCTTGTCGCTGTGCCGCACGGCCACAGCCGCCATTTCAGGACGCTTGGCCTTGTCCCGATCGCCCCCGCAGCCCAGCACCGTCACGATCTGTGCCTTGTCTTTGCGGAGTCCTTGGATGGTCTCCAGCACGTTCTGCACGGCATCGGGCGTGTGTGCGTAGTCGACCACGCCGATCACCCCATTTTTTGATATCATGGTGTCAAAGCGACCTTCCGCGCCCGTAAGGGTGCTTAGGGCTGTGAGGATTTTCATGGTCTCTTGCTCTAGCAATATCGCGGCGCCGTATACGGCCAATAGGTTGTAAGCATTGAAGCCGCCAACCAACTTTACCCACACTTCCTGCCCATCGAGGTGAAGCAGCATGCCGTCGAAATGGCTTTCCACCACCTTTGCTTTGAAATCGGCCATGCTCTTGATCCCATATGTTTTTTTATGGGCAAACGTATTTTGGAGCATCACCGACCCATTTTTATCATCGGCATTGGACAGGGCAAAAGCGAACCGGTCGAGTCCGTCAAAGAATGTCTTTTTGGCCTTGATGTACTCGTCGAATGTCTTGTGGAAATCCAAGTGGTCGTGCGTGATGTTTGAAAAAATCCCGCCGGCGAAATTCAGGCCCGCTATCCGTTGCTGCACGATGGCGTGCGAACTGACCTCCATGAAACAGTAGTCGCATCCGGCCTCGACCATCTCCTGCAATAGCCTATTCAATGCCAGTGGATCTGGCGTGGTATGCGTGGCCGCCACCAAACGGTCGCCTACCATGTTCTGCACGGTAGAAAGCAATCCGGCCTCATAACCCAATTTCCGAAACAGCTTATAGAGCAGTGTAGCGATGGTTGTTTTTCCGTTCGTACCGGTAACCCCCACCAGCCGCAACCGCTTGGATGGATTTCCGAAGTAATTGGACGCCGACACGCCCAGCGCAAAAGCCGTATCATCTACTTGGATGTACGTGATGGCGTCAAGGGTTTTCTCAGGCAAGGTCTCACAAAGCACCACCGAAGCCCCCAATGTTATCGCCGCGTCGATATACCGGTGCCCATCGGTATGCGTTCCGCGCACAGCCACAAATAGACTGTCCGGCACCGCTTCCCGTGAGTCAAAGCACAAACCTGCCACCGTCATGTTCAAGTTGCCAACGACCTGACGTACCGGAATGCCATGGAGTATGTCCTTAAGCACCATCATTTTAATTCAATCAATATGGGTGTGCCAATCTTTATCCGTTGTCCGCCAGGCAAGGATTGCGCGACGACTTTCCCTTTGCCATTTACCTTCGTCCGGTATCCCGAGTTTTCAAGTGCATAGAGGGCATCGATGAGTCCCATGCCTTTTACATCCGGCACCACTCCTTCGCTGATCTGCTCATCGGCAAATGCGACACCTTTTACAGTGTCGACATGCCGTATCGGGTCGGATGACGCATAAGTAGCCTTGACGCCTAATGCATCAAAAACGCGCAACGTAGCCGCTTTGGAACCCTTCAGCGAAGACGGCAATTCGGTATTGCCCACAAACCGCATCTGCTCAAAGTCATCATGCAGATTGAGGTCATTAGCAAACACCATATCCGCCAGTTCGCGAAATACCGGTCCGGCTATGGAAGCGCCGTAATATCCGTTGCGTGGATTGCGGACGACCACAATCATGGAATACTTCGGGTTATCTGCGGGGAAATAGCCGGCAAACGACGATTGATACTTACGGTCACGATATCCATTTGCGTCATCGGCCATCTGCGCGGTGCCGGTTTTGCCCGCCATCGCAAACTGCGGATTGCGCAGGCGCTTGCCCGTGCCTTCGATCATCACCCCCTCCAGCATAGCCTGCAATTTGCTGATGGTCCGATCCGAAGCGATGTGCTCGTCAATGATACGGGGTTCGAACCGCTCAACGGTGTTGCCCACATGCCTGATTTCCTTTACGAATAGCGGAGCCACCATTCTGCCGTCGTTGGCCACCGCATTGTACAATGTGAGCGTCTGGAGCGGTGTCAATAGCAATTCATAGCCATATGCCATCTGCGGGAGGGAAAGTTTGCTCCAGCTTCTATTTTCCGGTGTTTTGATCAGCGGCTTCCCCTCACCCGGTATTTGCAGGCCTAACGGCTCATTCAGGTGCAACTTATGCAGGCCTTTGGTGAAGGCAGCGGGATTGTCGTGATAATGCGTGTTGATCAGCTTGGTGATGGCCACATTGGATGACAGTTCAAAGGCTTGCTTAACCGTGACCTTCCCGTAGGCGTGTGTATCGCGGATCGTGTGTCCCGGCACCTGATAAGTACCGTTGCCGGTTTCCACGATGGTATTGGTATCGATCTTGCCATCTTCCAGCGCCACCAAGTAGGAGGCCAGCTTAAAGGTCGAACCCGGTTCGGCACTTTGCGCGATGGCGTAGTTGAATTTTTCGCGGTACACACCTTCCGAATCCCTTGTGAAATTGGCGACCGCCCGTATCTCGCCCGTGGCCACTTCCATCAAGATGACACATCCATTATCCGCATCACTGGCGATCAGCTGTTTTTCCAGCGCCCGCTGGGCCATGTCCTGCATATTGACATCGATGGTAGAAATGATATCCGCCCCATCCACTGGTGCCACTTCGATCTCGCGGTTAACCGGCATCCACACCCCACCGGCAATCCGTTGCACCAGCCGCTTGCCGCTCTTGCCATCGATGTATTCACCATACGCACCCTCCAATCCCACATGCACGTCTTCTTCCGGTATCTTATAGCCGATCGTTCGCGCCGCCAAATTTCTGAACGGCAGTATCCGCTTATTTTTGCGTTCGGCAATCAAACCGCCTTTATACTTGCCCAGGTTAAAAATGGGAAACGCCCTGACCTGTTTCAATGCTTGATGACCGACATCGCGTTTAATCAAATAATACCGGCTTTTCTTCTTACGCGCTTCTTTAAGCAAACGCGAGTACTGCGCAGAAGACTTGTCCTTGAAAAAAGCAGACAGTTTAAACGCTAATGAATCTACCTTGGAATAGAAGACGTCATCATCCTCAATACCTGGGGCCATTAAATCCATCCGCAGGTCGTATTCAGGCACAGAGGTAGCCAGCAGGCTACCATCGTTTGAAAAAATATTGCCCCGTACGGCCTCGACATCCACGTAACGGGTAGAAAGGCTATCAGCCACCGCGCGCCACTGCGCGCCTTCGACATATTGCAGGTGCACGAGCTTGGCCAACACCGCAATGGCGATGAGCACGATAAGCCCAAATGATAGGTATACCCTGAGCAATATGTCGGTCCTGATATTCATGTCAGATACGTTAACGTCGTTATATTATTCTTTTGCTCTTATTACCACGATTTTCTTCGGTGGCGCCGTTCGCTCCTTCAGCCCCATGCTATCCACCCGCTTGGCGATTTCCGATTGGGTGGTCAGCTTCATCAAATCCGCCGAGAGCGACTTATAGTCCCAATTCATTTCTTTCACTTCCTTGCCTAAACGATCAATTTCGCGCACTGTCCGCTCCGCGTAGTGCCGGTTGGCGATGTAGATGATCGCGAGCAGCCCCACGAATGCAATAAACGGGATATACCCGACGAACGCCGAAGAAGAGAACCGATCAGTAGAAAATAACGACTGAAAAAAGCTCCGCGTAGCGTCCGCCTTTTCTTCTACCGTCTCCTGCAACTCAGCTTGCTGCTCCTCGCTTAATGGCTGCTGTTTATATGCGTTTCTTGCCATACTGCTCATCCTATTTAAATCCGCTCCGCCACCCGCAGTTTCGCGCTTCGCGCACGGCTATTACGGGCTACCTCTTCTTCTCCGGCCGTAATGGCTTTGCGGCTGATGACGTTGAACGGCTTCATTTCATTGCCGTAAAAATCTTTATCCACCTCGCCCTTGAATTTTCCCTTGGCCATAAAATTCTTGACCAACCGGTCTTCCAACGAATGATATGACATCACCACCAATCTGCCCCCCGGCTTTAGCACCGATATGCTTTGTTGCAGAAATTCCTGCAGGGCCTCCAGCTCCCGATTGACCTCGATGCGCAAGGCCTGGAAGAGCTGCGCGTGGTATTTATGCTCCTTGCCACGGGGCACCAGGTGCTTGATCACCGCCTTCAACGCCTCTACTGTTTGGATAGGCTGCTGAATACGTGCGGTCACGATCGTCTTCGCCAGCGTACGGGCATTGTGCAGCTCGCCATACATCCCAAAAATGCGGTGCAGCTCGGCCTCCGAATAAGTATTCAGCACCTGCTTGGCGTCCGGCTCCCCGGATTGATCCATGCGCATGTCCAGCTCCGACTCAAAACGGGTCGAAAATCCCCGCCGCGCATCATCAAACTGGTGCGAAGAGACCCCCAAATCAGCCAAGATACCGTCCACTTCCCGCACGCCATAGAGCTTCAGGTTGTTCTTCAAGAATTTAAAATTTTGGTGTATGAGCACAAACCGCTCATCAGCTATTGCGTTTCCCAACGCATCGGGATCCTGATCGAAGGCATATAACCGTCCTTCCTGCCCCAACTGTTTCAATAGCTCCTTAGCATGCCCCCCACCGCCGAATGTGACATCCACATAGCTGCCTTCGGGCTTTATCTTCAGCGCGTCCATGCATTCGTGCAACATCACAGGCACATGGTACATATTATTCATCGTTTTCGTCGCCAAGGCCACTGCCGCCCATCACTTCTTCCGCCAATGCCGCAAAATCATCATCCTCATTATCATCCCACAACTTGCTATAGGCTTCTTTGGACCATACTTCGATTTTATTGAATTGACAGGATAGCACGATCTCAGTGTCAATACCCCCATATTCGAGCAACGACTTGGGCAACAACACACGCCCTGCCGAATCCAGTGCCAGCTCCGTGGCTCCCCGCGTAAAATCACGGATAAACTTCCTGTTCCTCGCCACGTACTGGTTCAACTTGGCCAGCTTGCGCGTGATCTGATCCCACTCACTTTTCGGATAAATCACCAAGTGCTTCTCAAAGCCACGATTGATCACAAGCCCGGTGCGCTCTACATCAGGCATTTGCCTTTTGAGCGCAGCCGGGAACACCATCCTTCCCTTGGTATCCAACTTGCAATCAAACTCTCCTATTAAATGGCTCATAAATACACCTTACCCGATAAAGTGATGTAAAATTAGAAACTTTACTCCACTTTCCCCCACTTTCCCCCACAAAAAAGTTTTCCACATTTATTTTCAGGCGATTCCGAGCACGCGGCACCCCCACCGACCCTTCTATAGAAGGCAGCGCGAATGGTCGTCATCGTGTAGCTCAATCGCTACAAAATGAAAAATACCCTGGGCCATTACAGTGTTCGTGCCGGATTTATCGGCACTTTTGCAAACGTATCCATATAAACTATTTATGCGCTTAATCATTACCCCTCATATGCTGTCTTTTATCCTGGTACCTATGTTTTCCTGCGACCAGCAACCGGAACTGTTTCCCCGGCCTTGCAGCTGTGACATCGAAGTAGCGACGCTATCTGCCCCCAGTTTGATTACCTACCGGGTAGCAGCGGGCGATGGCGCGGAGGTTTCATCGATCACGTACCAAACAAACGATGGGCAGGTGACGGCACACGATCCGGTACTTCCTTTTGCAGCAGCCATCGAATTGGAAAAGGGCCAGACCGTGGCGCTTGCCGCCACCGGAAACCCCGGAAAAGGGAATATTACCCTGACCTACGAAGCACAAGGCACTCATGACACGTCCAGCATGCTTACCAGCAGTACTTCTCGGGTATGGGTATTGAAAGACGGCATTTGCCAATAACCAATCATATCGCCTAAATACACTTATTATCAGTTAGTTAAAATTATGTAGCCGTATTCCTACACGGAGTTAAGCAGGGCTTCTCTACTTTCGTTTCATCATCGACGACAGGCTTAACTTGCAACAGCAATTCAGTGTAACATTATTCAAATGAAACCTGCATAAATTGCCACAAACAAAAGGATATGAATAATTTATGCAAGCTTCATTGCCATTAAAAAAACAATTTATTCAAATGAAAAGAAAAAAAATACTCATTGTAGAAGACCAATTGATCATTACCATGGATCTGGAATACATGCTTGATGAGCTGGGTTATCAGGTCTGTGGTGTCTCGATGACCTATGAAGATGCCCTTGCTGCCATCAAAAGCAGTCAGCCCGATTTGATGTTGATCGACATCATTCTTTCCGGCGAAAAGACAGGCATAGACCTGGCGCATGAGGTCAACCGGAGCCATCATATTCCGTTCATTTTCCTGACGTCGCATGCGGACCGGAGCACGATAGACGCCGCAAAAGCCACCATGCCTACTGGCTACATCGTCAAACCGTTCAACCGGAACGACGTGTATGCATCCATTGAAATAGCGTTCAACCAAATCGAAATACAGGAACAACGCCAGGACATTTTTCTTCCTGATGGGAAACAGAAAACCAAGATACCGCTGGACGACATGATCTATGCGCATGCCGAGGGCAACTATACTACGTTTATCACGACCAAAAAAAAAATCGTGCTGAGGAAGTGTCTCAAGGAGGTCTCGGAAACGATATTGAATAACAAAAAATTCATCCGGATACATAAATCGTATCTCATCAATCGCGACGCCATCTTGGCGCGCAGTTCGTCTAACATCTTGCTGAATAACGGGGAGAACGTGCCACTCGGCCGCGCCTATGCCGCATGCCTATGCTAATCCACCTCCGCTAAAAAAATCTCCCGGAAAGCCGCGCCGTTCTTGCGAAAAACGCTAATTTTGTCGCCTAACACAAAACGGTAACATGCATAGAACACATACTTGCGGCGAACTGACCATTGCAAATTTAAACCAACATGTTGTATTGAGTGGGTGGGTGCAAAAATCCCGTGATCTGGGAGGCATGACGTTTATCGATGTACGCGACCGCTACGGTGTTACCCAATTGGTTTTTGATACGGCAGATGATGAGGCGCTGCGCAGCCAGGCGCGAGCACTCGGCCGGGAATACGTGATCAAGGTGGCCGGAAGGGTCATTGAACGGGAGAGCAAGAACCCAAAATTGACTACCGGCGAAATCGAAATCAAGGTTTCATCACTCGAGGTGCTGAATGCGGCCAAATTGCCGCCGTTTACCATCGAAGATGAGACCGACGGCGGCGATGATCTGCGCATGCGATACCGCTACCTCGATCTCCGGCGCAATCCGGTACGCAACAACCTGATATTGCGCCACAAGCTGGCGCAGGAAACCCGCAAGTACCTGGATTTGCAGGATTTTCTGGAAGTCGAAACACCCGTCTTGATCAAATCCACTCCGGAAGGTGCGCGCGATTTCGTGGTACCCAGCCGCATGAATCCCGGTGAATTCTATGCACTGCCCCAGTCGCCACAAACGTTCAAGCAACTACTGATGGTATCGGGATTTGACCGCTACTTCCAGCTGGTCAAGTGCTTCCGCGACGAAGATCTGCGGGCAGACCGGCAGCCTGAGTTTACGCAGATCGATTGTGAAATGGCTTTTGTGGAGCAGGAAGACATCCTCAATCTCTTCGAGGGACTCGTACAGCACCTGTTCAAAACCTTAAAGGGCATCGACCTGGGCACTATTCCGCGCATGTCTTATGACGAAGCGATGCGTCGCTACGGGTCGGACAAGCCCGATCTTCGGTTCGGCATGCCTTTCGTGGAACTCAACGATATCCTGCAAGGAGCGGGATTCCCCGTATTCGACAGCGCCAAGCTGATCGTCGGCATCAATGCCGAAGGATGCGCAGCATACACACGCAAACAACTGGATGCGCTGACGGACTTCGTGCGGCGGCCCCAAATCGGTGCCAGCGGCTTGGTATACCTCCGTTATAACGATGACGGCTCTCTGAAATCATCGGTCGATAAATTTTACCCTCCGGAGCAGCTTCAGCAATGGGCGCAGGCGTTCGATGCCAAGCCGGGTGATTTGCTGCTGGTAATGGCCGGAGATACCGACAAGGTGCGCAAACAGCTGAGCGAACTTCGGCTTGAAGTGGCTTCCCAGTTGGGATTGCGGGATAAACAACAGTATGCGCCGCTATGGGTCGTTGATTTCCCGCTGCTGGAATGGGATGAAGGCAGCGGACGATACCACGCCATGCACCATCCGTTCACGTCGCCGAAACCCGAAGACATCCCCCTGCTGGATAGCCAACCCGGCGATGTACGGGCCAATGCTTATGACCTGGTCATCAACGGCACAGAGATCGGAGGCGGCTCCATCCGGATACACGACCACGAGTTGCAATCGCTGATGTTCAAGCATCTTGGATTTACACCCGAAGAGGCACAGCGGCAGTTCGGCTTCTTATTGGACGCCTTTACGTACGGCGCCCCACCGCATGGTGGCATCGCCTTTGGTTTTGATCGTTTGGTGGCCATATTCGGCGGACTGGACAGCATCCGCGATGTGATTGCTTTCCCGAAAAATAACTCAGGAAGGGACGTGATGATCGATTCCCCAGCCCCGATTTCGGACGAGCAGCTGAAGGAGCTCAGTATCGGCATTCGCTAAGCGCGACAACACTTTCCATGTTTCTACGTTATCTAAGGTAACCAAACGTTATAATATGCCGTCTGTACAAGAAACTGTTTTCCTGAAGGACAGCGCTGCCAAGGCGTTTGAACCCCGCCATAGGCAAATTATCAATTACAACATTGATAAGTACGATGTATCGGTCGGAATCGGCCTTTCACAGTTTCATCACATCGAAAATTCAAAGCGCAAAGCCCACATCGTCAAGTGGAAGGTGATGGAAAACCTGGATAAGCTGCTGCCCGAATTTGAATCCAATTTTCTTCAAAAAGGCGGTAAGGTCATCTGGGCAAACGATGCCGAAGAAGCGCGGCAGGAAATCTGGAAGATCATGGAACGCGCGGGGGCGAAGACGGTGGTGAAATCCAAATCCATGACCACCGAGGAAATCGAGCTGAACACCTTTCTTCACGAAAAAGGCGTGGACACCGTCGAAACTGACCTCGGGGAATATATCGTGCAGTTGCTCAACCAAAAGCCCTATCACATTGTGACACCGGCCATGCACCTGAGCCTGCAAGACATCGCCGCACTGTTTCATCAGCACTTCGGAACACCGCTGGACGCCACTGCCGAGGAATTGACGTTGAAGGCACGCGAATTGCTCCGCCATCAATACACCACGGCTGATGTGGGCATCACAGGGGGCAATTTTCTCATTGCTGACACCGGCAGCATTGCTATCACGGAAAACGAGGGTAATGCGCGACTGACGACGACGTTTCCCAAGATCCACATTGCCATCGTGGGCATCGAGAAAATCATCCCTTCTCTCGGCGACCTTGACTTGTTTTGGCCGCTGCTATCTACCCATGGCACCGGACAGCGGCTCACGGTATATAACAGCATTATCGGCGGACCGCGGCAAGAAGGTGAATCGGACGGACCCGAGGAGATGTACGTGGTATTGCTTGACAATGGCCGAACCGACCTATTGGCGCAAAAAGAACAACGGCAAGGGCTCTATTGCATCCGCTGTGGGGCCTGCCTCAATGGGTGCCCCATTTATAAAAACGTGGGTGGCCACGCATATAATACCACCTACAGCGGCCCCATCGGTTCGCTCATCACGCCTCATTTGCGGGGTATGGAATCATTTAAACACCTGAGCTACGCCTCCAGCCTCTGCGGCAAGTGTACGGAGGTATGCCCGGTGAAGATCGACATCCACAACATGCTATTGCTCAATCGTCGCGATGCGGTGGCCAGCAATACCGTTTCCAAGACGGAGAAACTGGCCTGGCGAGGCTTTACGTACGCCATTACCCGACGTAAGCTCGTGGACTTCTTCGGCGGAAAATTTAAAAACTCCCTGTTGCGGCGGTTTTTTAAGAAAGCCTGGGGCAGCCATCGCAGTCTTCCCCAAATTGCTCCAAAGTCATTCAGCCAGCAATGGAAAGAACGGGATCGCAATAAATAAATTATCCCAGTTCGGCCGATCTTGCCCAGATATTGAGATTGCCTTCACGGGCATAGTTATCGATCTCAACCAATTCATCGGCCGAGAAGTCCAGCCGTTTCAGCGCGCCGACACAATCGACCACTTGCTCCGGCCTGCTGGCCCCGATCAGCGCCGAGGTTACGCGGCCGCCCCGCAGCACCCATGCGATCGCCATTTGAGCCAATGTCTGGCCACGGCGCTGTGCGATCGCACGAAGCGCGCGGACGTTTTCCATGTTCCGTTCGTTGAGAAATTCGCGCCGGAAAGATCCTTTGGTATTCGCGCGGCTATCGGCAGGCACACCATCCAGATACCGGTCTGTAAGCAGCCCTTGCGCCAACGGCGAAAAGACAATTGATCCGATACCCAACTCGTCCAGCGTATCGAGCAACCCATCGGTCTCGACCCAACGGTTGAGCATGGAATAACTGGGTTGATGGATCAGGCATGGCGTGCCCAGTTCCTTCAGGATGGCCATGGCCTCCCGTGTGCGGTTGGCATTGTAAGATGAAATCCCCACATAGAGTGCCCGACCTGAGCGCACGATATGGTCCAGCGCCATCATGGTTTCTTCCAGCGGTGTCTCCGGGTCGAACCGATGGGAATAAAAAATATCTACATAATCCAGCCCCATGCGTTTCAGGCTTTGATCGCAGCTGGCAATCAAATACTTCCTGCTACCCCATTCGCCATACGGTCCGGGCCACATCTCATAGCCCGCCTTGGAGGAAATAATCAACTGATCGCGCAGACCCGCGAAATCTTCTTTCAATATACGGCCGAAAGCCAGCTCCGCGCTCCCCGGCGGCGGACCGTAATTGTTGGCCAAATCAAAGTGGGTGATGCCCAGATCAAGTGCCTGCCGGCATATCGCTTGTTTGGTGTGGTGGGGCACATCATCGCCGAAATTGTTCCACAAACCGAGGGAAATGGCCGGGAGTTTCAGTCCACTTCTACCACATCGGTTAAATATCATCTGTCCGTAACGGTCAGCATTGGGTGTCCAAGTCATGTTCTTTATATTTAGGCATCAGCCTTGTTTTCTTTTCTTCATATTTCATACCGCGCCAATGGTGCCACATCTTGGCCCACAAATGCCTTTGCCAGGTATTTATGATGCCCCGCGATGGCGATCATCGCTGCATTATCCGTACAATAAGCAAACTTCGGGATGAACACCCGCCATCCCTGCTCCTCCCCTAACGCCACCAATCCGCTCCGCAAACCCGAATTAGCGGACACGCCACCGGCGATGGCCACGTCACGCACACCGGTTTCGATGGCAGCGCGTTTGAGCTTGTGGAGCAAGATGGAGACGATGCGCGATTGCACCGATGCGCAGATGTCATGGAGGTGTGCCTGCACGAAGCCCGGTTGTTCACGCTCCTTTTGCTGCACAAAGTAAAGAATAGCCGTTTTCAGTCCGCTGAAACTAAAATTAAGCCCCGGGATCTGCGGCTCAGGAAATGCAAACGCTCCGGCATTGCCAAGCTGCGCGTAGCGGTCAATCAGCGGTCCACCCGGATACGGCAGGCCCAGGATTTTGGCTGTTTTGTCAAACGCTTCCCCGGCAGCGTCATCGAGGGTCTGCCCCAGCAATTCCATTTCAAAGTAGTCCCTTACCAGCACCAATTGCGTATGCCCTCCCGAGACCGTAAGGCAGAGGAACGGAAAGGCAGGCATCGGTTCTTCGATAAAATGTGCCAAAATATGTGCCTGCATATGGTTGACCTCGATCAGCGGAATGTTTTGTGCCAGCGCAAACGCCTTGGCAAATGACGTACCCACCAACAATGACCCCAATAAACCGGGTCCTCTCGTAAAGGCCAGCGCATCTATGTCATTTTTGTGTACTTTTGCCTCGCGAATAGCCTGCTCCACGGCGGGGATGATGTTCTGCTGATGGGCACGCGAAGCCAGTTCAGGTACCACCCCACCGAATTTTTCATGAATGGTTTGGTTCGCGATAATATTCGAGCGGATAATGCCGTCTATACTAATGGCTGCAGAAGTTTCATCACAGGATGATTCGATGCCGAGAATGATGGCCATGAAGCGTGCTAATTGAATACGTTTAAACGAAAGCAAAAATATCAAAAAAATATTAAAAATAACGCTGTGGACGCTTGTCGGGCTGGTGCTTTTGCTGGCCGGACTGGTGTATTCGCTCCAATACCGCCCTGTACAAACTTATTTTGCTAAAAAAGCAGCGGCGTACCTTTCCAGTGAACTCAACACGACCGTATCACTGGACGGCTTATATTTCCGCCCTTTTTCATCATTGGTACTCCAAGGCCTGTTTGTTGCCGATCAAACGGGCGACACCTTGCTCTATGCCGATCAATTGGCCGCAGCAGTGGACCTGTGGAAGCTACGCGACAGCCGGGTCATCGTCAAGCAAGCGAAGCTCACGGGCGGCCGTTTTTTCGTGAAGCGCGACACGGCGGGCAGTAACCTATCGTTTATCGTCGATTACTTCCGACCGATGATCGCCCGGCAATCTGGCCGCAGGCGGATCACCTTGGATGTCCGATCAGTAACCCTCTCCGATGTGACCATCGGTTACCAGCAGCTGGCAAGTCGTTCCACAGGCAACGGTATCCGCTTCGGGGACATCCAGCTGACCGAGCTAAGCGGCAGCTTTACGGACATCGATGTGACCAACCATCTGTTCAAGGCTGCGGTCAACGGCCTCACCTTTCGCGAGAAGAGCGGATTTATGCTCCGCGAAATGAATGCCCTAGCGGTCGTGGACAGCAGCAGCCTGGAGTTGCGAGACCTCTACCTGGCTACCAATCGAAGTCGGCTGCGCGATCACCTGCGCCTGGAATATGCCGATTTTTCTGCGTTTGATCATTTCGTGGATGCCGTAGGTATTCAGCTGGACCTCGACCGCGCATACATTCATTCCCGGGACATCGAGTATTTTGCGCCAGCCGTAGCGGCCACCCGCTTTGCCGTCACCGTATCGGGATCCTTTAGTGGCAAAGCATCCTCCATCACCGCACGGCGGGTGGCCTTGTCTATGGGCAACCATACCGGTCTGCAAGGCAATTTTACGATCACCGGGCTGCCCGACATCAACCAAACCCTCTTTGACATACAGCTGACCCGGCTGACCACCAATAGCCTTGCGCTGGAGTCATTAGTCCCCCAGCTGGGCCATTCGGCTGAGCTGAAGTTGCCGCCATTCATCCATCGCCTGGGCGATCTCACCTACCAAGGCACGCTAAAAGGCCTTTACCACGATTTTGTTGCCAAGGGCACGCTCGAAACTGCCCTTGGCTCTGTTGACACCGATATCAATCTGATGCTGCGCGATGGCGGCCAATACGCGGGCCAACTTTCGGCGGCAGACTTCGATCTGGGCATTTTACTCCAACAAGCGCAGTTCGGACACGGCAGCTTCGACCTCACAGTGGACGGACGAGGATTCGCCATAAACGACATTGACAGCAAAGTAGCAGGCGACCTGCACTTTTTGGACTTCAGGGGGTACCGATACCGCAACATCGATTTGCTCGGCACGTTTGTCGACCGGCAATTCACGGGAGACATCGGCGTGAATGATCCAAACCTGCAACTGCAATTCGCCGGAGGCATCAATTTCAATCCCGAATGGCCAGAGTATGCCTTTTCCGCCGAGGTAGCCCATGCGCATTTGCCCAACTTAGGTTTTTATCCCAAAGCCCAGGTCGTCATCGGGGGCGCCACCCTGGTCAGCAATTTCAAAGGCAACACGCTGAACAACATCCATGGTGATATCGCCTTACGCGATGTCCACTTCCGGACCAACAATGAAGCCCACACGATCGACTCCCTGGCGTTGGTGGCTTCAGGAGGTGAACAGCAGCGAACGCTTCGGCTGCATTCGGATATGGCAGATGCCACATTAAACGGCGAGATCGACTTGAACACACTGGGCAACTATTTCAAATCCGTCGCCATGCGATACGCCCCTTCCATGGGGTTGACATTGGGCACCGTAGGCAAGCAAGCCTTTCATTTCAACCTGGAACTGAAAGACGCCCTACCCATCACCGCCCTGCTGGCACCTGACCTGCACGTGCCCGAAGGCGCCTCGGTAAACGCAGACTTCTCTACGGCAACAGGCGTGGCCAACTTTAACCTCCTCGTACCCCACGTATCGCGCGGCAATCTCCATGTGAGACGATTGATTATAGACGAGTCTACGCAGGAAGGCGCCTTGCGGTTATTCGTTACTGCCGACCGGATCAGCCTCGGCGACAGCCTGTATGTCAATAACGTAAACCTGTCCAACGTCATTGTGGGGGACAGCCTGCAGTTCAATCTCAAAGCCGCCGACGCATCAGCAAGCAATCGGCTGGATTTGAATGGTTTGGTGCATTTCGAAAAAGATGCTCCCCTCAACATGCAGTTGCTATCGTCGTCGTTGGTATTGAATAACGAACCTTGGCAGTTTGATCGGGATGCCCGGTTTTATTTAAGGGATGGCAAACTCACCGTGCGTGGATTTCAACTGTCAAATAACCATCAAATCGTCCGATTGGACGGCGTCATTTCGGCTGATGCCGAGGATAACGCTTCACTCACCTTCAACAATTTCAACCTCCATACACTCAACGCCATCACCTTGCCATCAGGCATGAACCTCGGTGGGGTGTTGGATGGGCAGATGGACGTATCATCGGTCCTTAAAAATCCCTTCGCGTTGACAGATATGGTGGCCAAGGACGTTCGTATCAACCAAACAACCATTGGAGACGTACTCTTGCAAGCTAATTTCGATCGGGTCAGTGAGCTGGTAAACGTACGGTTAGAGGCCATACATGACGGGGTAAACACCCTGATGGCCACAGGCACCTATAACGCCGCTGCCCAGACCGATAAACTAAATGTAAAAGCAAACCTCAACCATACCGAGCTGCTGGTTTTTCAACCGCTCCTGGGCAGGCTTGTTTCAGACATCGCCGGTACGGTATCTGCCGATCTCCACATTACGGGTTCGATATTAGCTCCCAAAATCAATGGCACCTGTCACTTACATGACGCCCAATTTACCGTCAATTACCTCAAAACGCCATACCGAATAGACGATGAGGTATCCTTGTCAAACAGTACCATTATCCTTGAAGAGCTAGTCGTCGTCGATCCCGGTGGACATAACGCCGTTGCCAATGGGAAAATTGACATGAGCAATCCCTTGATACCGGTGATCGATGTCGTGGTCGACGCCACCGATTTCCTCGTGCTCAACACCACCTTCAGGCACAATCCATTGTATTATGGCATCGCTTACGGTACCGGGAGGTTTGCCTTCCATGGACCGACAAACGCCATGAACATTGCCATTCAGGCGCAAACCGGCGAAAACACCAGCATCCATATTCCGCTCAACGCAGTAGGTACCGTGAGCGATAACGATTTCATCCACTTTGTACGCCACGACACGCTGGAGGCCCAACGCCCCCAGTCACGACTGTTCAAGGGGTTGAGCATGGACATGGATCTACAGATCACACCCGACGCCGAAACCAGCCTTTACACCGATTTAGGTGAATTGTCCGGTCGTGGAGAAGGGTCAGTATCCTTGCATATTTCCAGCCTCGGCGATTTTGAAATGTTTGGCGATTATACCATCAATATCGGCAAATTTACCTTTACCGCACAAGATTTCATCAACAAAATATTCGATATCAACCAAGGAGGAACCATTCGTTGGACGGGACAACCCACCGATGCGACCATTAACCTCACCGCGGTCTATGGACAGCGCACCAGTCTATCCCCCCTGTATAACGCCGCTGGGCGCGAAACCGTGGAACAGCGTGTAATGGCCCAGGCCCTGATGAACCTCAATGGCAATGTCATGCGGCCCGATATCACCTTTGCGCTCAATTTCCCGAACGATCCCTATGTGAAAGACGAACTGCAGAGCTACCTGAGCGATGTCAACAACGTGAACCAGCAGGCCCTCAGCCTGATCGTCCGCCGCAGCTTCGTGCCCGGGGGAGCCGCCGATCTGAGTCGTGAATTGAATAACACGTTATTAAGCGCAGGCACCGAGCTGGCATTCAACCAGCTCAATAACCTGATCGCGCAATCGCTCAACCTCAATTTCGTAGATCTCAATATCCGTTCGCTCAATGACGCCAGCGCATCCGTGCGCTTGTTCAATGATCGGCTGATCTTCACCGGTGGCGTCACCGACAGGCGCAACCTCACCGACCTCAGCGTATTCAGTGATCGAGTGGTCACCGACGCTGAATTGCTATACCTCATCCGCAAGGACGGTCGGCTGGTCCTGCGCGGCTCCAATCGGCTGAATAGCCGAAATTTCTTACCACTTACCATGAATGACAACTACGTGAGTGCACTTGGATTGGTGTACCGGCAGGAATTCTATACGTTTCAAGAATATTTCCAGCGGTTGTTTAGGCTGAGGCGGAAGGAAGCAGAAGAAGAACCTGTGAAAACACCCTAATCAATCTTATAAGCCAGCTTCATGGTAATGGTTGCGGTCTTCTTTTTAGAAGACGTATTGAAAGAACCTCCCCAGGAATATTCCTCCGAAGAATTTTGTGCTACGATCTGAAAAACACCCATATCAGCCTTTTTTAAATCACCTAATTGAGCACCCGCGTTTTCGGCAATTTGCTCCGCGCGCATTTTGGCATCTTTGGTTGCCTCGGCAGCCATTTTCAGTTTAAGTTCAGCCAATTTGGTATAATAATATTGAGGCGGGTTCGAATATAATTCTACGCCCGAATTGATCAATTCGGTCACTTCCCGTGAAATATTTTCAATCTTTTCGACTTCTTTGCTTTCGATCTGCACGTTTTGCGTCAGCGTATAGCCGGTAAAAACCTGCGAACGGACGTTGTAATTTTGATCGTATGTGTTTTCAAAATCTTTAGCGATACTGACCGACGAAAAAACAATTTCATTTTCCTTTATTCCTTTCGACAGCAAATAAGTCCTCAACGCATCCCGATCACGCTCTAACGATGCATAGGCCGACTTCAGGTCACTGCTCTTTTTAGAAAACGAACTGTTCCAAACAATCAAATCAGAAACAAAGTCCGTGCTGCCCAATCCGGTAACACTGATGGTATCTTCATTTGCGTGCCGATTTTTGAACGCGCTGGCTAGGAGATAGGTTGCTATGATAAACGCAACACTGATAATCGCGGCTGTGATATAGTTCCTCATCGATCCATTCTTTTATTGAACAAGGTGTCGTCTTCAAAACAAAGCTACCTTAAAAATCGACCTGAATATAAAGAAAAATGAAATTATTTAACCACTTTTTCATCGTTCCTCTTCATCCAGCAAATCGCCTTCCGGCAATTCCAAGGCCTTGACCGGCTGAATGGCATTCCCCGCGATGCCCTTGATCGATCCGTACATATCAATGGTATTGGTGACCACCTTGTCAATCTGCTTTTCGCGCTCTTTCCATATCCGTTGCATAGCCCGTTTTTCCTTTTCCAGATCACTCTTCATGCACGAAAATCCCTCCACGATAGCCTCCACCTGCATACGGAATGTATTGCTGGTCAGAAAATCATAGAGCATGTGCATTTTGTCCCCTTTGTTTTCCTGCGAGGCAACTGCCAACCCGATTTGAATAACAGTTTCCCGAAGCACCGTACACAAGCCCTTGAACTCCTCATAGGTGCATATCCACACCCCATCCTTTATACCCATCCGTTCAAACCCGGCGGGCATCGCATCGGAGACCAATACGCCAACGTCGGCGCCTTTTTCCCGCATATCGGCCTTAAACTTCTCGATCCAGCTCGGCTGGAAGTCCTTGGTCCGTTTGCTTTCATAATAGATTCTCCCACAATTCACCCGGTTATGCGTATTGACCACTTGGATACAATCCCCGCCACGCGCGCCTTTTTTGACCTCTTCAATGCTGTCAAGCGGAAATTGCAGGGCCAGCCATTCTTCTATGGCCAATTCCTGCACTTCGCCCTGCAATTGCATGGAACCCTGCTCCTGCTTGCGCTTCATTTCCTCGGTGAGCTTTTTCTGGTCGTCCAGTTGTTTTTGGAGTTCGCGCAGCTTCAGCTCATTTTTATCTTCTTCCAGTTTTTTGATCCGCTCGCGCTCGGTCTGGAGTTGCTCGTTCATTTTCCGTTGCAGGTCCAACTCAACGGCTTCCTTCAGTTCATCCTTTTCCCTTTTCAGCCGCTCGATGTCGGCCCTGGCACGGTTGAGTTCCTTGATCTGCTCCGATTTTTCGTTAAGTTCCTGCTGCAAAGCCCTGAATTGATCAGACTGTTCTTCGCCCAGCTGTTTTTTGATCTTCTCTTCGATGGCTTTCCGCTCTTCTTTTAATTGCTTCTGCAAGCGATCCTGGAAGAGTTCATTTTCCTGTT
This sequence comes from Parapedobacter brassicae, assembly GCF_051400755.1. Taxonomy (NCBI): domain Bacteria; kingdom Pseudomonadati; phylum Bacteroidota; class Sphingobacteriia; order Sphingobacteriales; family Sphingobacteriaceae; genus Parapedobacter; species Parapedobacter brassicae. Next base: position 59,329 of record NZ_JBLFFL010000002.1, on the reverse strand, counting down.
TTTTCTTTTGCTCAAAATCTTCTTTCGCCTTTAGCAACTCCTCCTGCTGCCGGGCGAAATGCTGTTGCTCAGCCGCCAATTGCGATTGATATTTTTGCTTGATTTTCTCCTCGAGCTGGTGCGCCAGGATATCCTGCACGTCAATGGAAGTGCCGCAATTGGGGCATTTTATTTGGGTTGTGTTATTCATAAGGTCGGTCTACATGCAAGCATCATAATCAAAGATACAACTATTTACCAATATTTTTAGCAAAAAATAAAAAACATTCCATGCCTGCTTCGATAGTTCATCCGGCCATGGCAACAATTTTAACGCTTGTTCTGTATCTTGTTCGGTAACCTATAAAACTACTACCAAACCATCGGATCACTTCCCGATGCAAAACTTCGAAAAGATATTATCCAACAGGTCATCTGTCGATACACTGCCTGTGATCTCGCCCAAATGATGCAGGGCCTGCCGGATATCCATGGCCAGGAAATCGGAGGTGACGGTACCGTCAATGCCATCAAGCACCCGCTGTAAGGATTCTTCCGTCTTCTGCAACGCTTCCACATGGCGGATATTGGTCACCAAAACATCGTCGGTGCCGAGGTTGTGTAGGTTGACCTTGCGTAGCAATTCATGCTTTAACTCTTCTACCCCTAGGTTGTTCTTAGCGGAGATAAAAAGAGGGTCGAGGGTACGGAGTGCGTCCTGATGTTCCGGTTTCAGCAGGTCTACTTTGTTGATGACGACCACAAAGGGTACGTCCAGCTGGGCCACTTCGCCAATCTGGCTTTTTATCTCGTCTATATTATCCTGCTGCGGGTCGGCCATGTAGACGATCAGCCGCGCTTGCCTCATTTTTTCGCGCGTGCGCGCTACGCCTTTGGCTTCGATGATATCGACCGTATCGCGGATGCCCGCTGTATCAATGAACCGGAACATCACGCCGTTGATGTTGATCTCATCCTCGATGGTATCACGCGTGGTGCCGGCAATGTCTGAAACGATGGCCCGCTCTTCGTTGAGCAGGGTGTTGAGCAGGGTGGATTTGCCCACGTTGGGCCTGCCGGCGATGACCACGGGCACCCCGTTTTTCAGCACGTTGCCCTGCTCGAATGACGCAATAAGTTTGTGGGTGACGCCGCTGATTTCCTGGATAAGCGCCTTCAGTTGTCCGCGGTTGGCAAATTCGACGTCTTCTTCTGAAAAGTCCAGTTCGAGCTCAATAAGGGAGGCAAAGTGGATGAGCTGCTCGCGGAGCTGCTTCAACACGCTGGAAAATCCGCCGCGCATCTGCTGCATGGCCACTTGATGGGAAGCTGCGGAAGTGGAAGCGATGAGATCGGCCACGGCCTCGGCCTGCGAAAGGTCTAGCTGGCCATTGAGGAATGCCCGCAGGGTAAACTCTCCGGGCTGGGCGGCACGGGCACCGTGCTGGATCAGCAGCTGGATGATCCGTGCGATGATGTATCGCGAGTTATGCGTGGATATTTCAACGACGTTTTCCTTGGTGTAGGAATGCGGCGCGACGAAAAGGGACACCAGTACTTCATCCAACACCTCGTCTCCATCTTTGATGGTACCGAAATGGATGGTGTGAGAAGCTTGTTCGGTCAAATTCCGGCCTTTAAAAACCTGATCGGCGATGGATATCGCCTCTGCTCCGGAAAGGCGGATGACCGCGATGGCACCGCTGCCCATGGCGGTAGCTAACGCGACGATGGTATCGTTGTTTGCCATAGGACAAACTTACAAATACTTTTACCCAATGACCGTACCCGAAAGCAACACCGCTCGTTTTTTTACAACTACGATCCCATCCCGGACGGCATGGGTTTCGAAATCGCCGTCTGCCAGATGGGCTCCCCCGGTGATCCGCACGTTGTCGCCGATGGAGCAGTTCTTATCCAGTATGGCGTTTTCGATGTAGCAGTGCTCGCCAACCCCCACCAATGGAAACCCATTGGCATGTGCTTCTTCGATCTCATTGAGGGTTTGGTAAAAGTCGCTGCCCATCATATAGGTCGTTTTGATGATCGAACCGGCGCCGATGCGTGACCGGATACCGATGACGGATCGCTCAATTTGTTCCGCCGCCACAATGCATCCATCGGCGACGACCACCTTATCCAGTGTGGTACCGGAGACCTTAGACGGGGGGAGCATCCGTGCCCGGGAAAAAATCGTATTTCGATCAAACAGGTTGAACTGGGGGATGTCATCCGTCAGCCCGATATTGGCCTCGAAAAATGAATCGATGTTTCCGATATCTGTCCAGTACCCGGGGTATTGATAGCTGTGGATTTTGTAATTGCCGATGGCCTCTGGCAGGAGCTCTTTCCCGAAATCCACACCTTCGCTTTCTTCGAGAATCTGCTTAAGTACACCCTTATTGAATATGTAGATTCCCATAGAGGCCAGATAAACCCTGCCTGCGGCTTTCATTTCATCGCTGACATCCGATTCCCACGGGGGCAACAATGTGCTGTTTGGTTTCTCGATGAATGAGGTAATGTTGCCGTCCTCGTCGGCCTTGAGGATACCGAAAGACGTTGCATCCTTTGCGTTGACCGGAATGGTGGCCACGGATATCTCGGCACCGGTTTCGATGTGTGCTTCAATCATTTCCTGGAAATCGATCTGGTAAAGCTGATCGCCCGAGAGAATGAGCAGGTGTTCATAGTCGTGGTGTTGCAGATACCGTTGCAAATGCCGCACGGCATCTGCGGTACCCTGGTACCATTTTTCGCCCTCATTGGTCTGCTCTGCCGCCAGTATCTCTACAAAGCCCTTGCTGAACACGCTGAAATTGTAGGTGTTCTTGATGTGGGAGTTGAGCGACGCCGAGTTGTATTGCGTCAATACATAAATGCGGTTATACCCTGAATTGAGGCAGTTTGAAATCGGAATATCCACCAAACGGTATTTGCCAGCTATCGGCACTGCCGGTTTGGAACGTTGATGCGTTAATGGATAAAGGCGGCTCCCCTTGCCACCTCCCAATACGACGGAAATCACATTGTGCTTAATCATAACTTGGTTATATTTTGATAAATATGCAAATATTTTGCTGCCGACTTGTCCCAGGAAAAATCGAACTTCATAATCGTTTTCCGCAATTGCTGCATTCGCTGCTTGTCGCCTCCGAGCTCCAACGCCCGCTGTATGGCGAGCACCGCGTCTGCCGCATCGGCATGCGGAAAGGTGATGCCGTAGCCATCACGCTCAGCAATATCGCGCACGGTATCCCGGAGGCCACCGGTACGGCGCACAATCGGGATGGTGCCATACCGCATGGAATAGAGCTGATTGAGTCCACAAGGTTCTACGCGCGAAGGCATGATCAGAAAGTCTGCAGCAGCATAGATCTGATGCGACAATTCCTCCTGATAGCCAATATACGCCCCCAATTTCCCTTGGTATTTTTCCGCCAACGCGGCAATGGCTGTCTGCACGTTGGGATCACCGGACCCCAACACCAGCATCGTGATCGGCAGCTCACTGTCCAATAGGTTTTCGATCATTTCGGGCAACAGATCGGCACCCTTCTCGGCGGCAAACCGGCCGATATAAGCGATCAGCGGATTCGATGGGTCCAGTCCGAAGCGTTCGCATAGCGATGCCTTGTTTTTAGCCTTACCCGATTGCACGCTCGCTATACGATAAGGATGGTGTATCATCGGGTCCGCTTCCGGATTCCACACGGTGGTATCGATGCCATTAACGATGCCGGTACTTTTAGCGCGTTCCATCAAAAACAATTGCTCCAGTCCGTTCGCCTGCGTGGTCAGCTCATCCAAGTACCCTTCAGATACCGTGGTAAACACCGTGCAGCACTTGATCAATGCGGCCAATGGATTGATGACGCGGTCCCAATCGAGCAGTCCCCATCGCCAAGTATCGAATGCCGGCAGCAATATCGCCTTATTCCAGTCCATCCATCCTTGATACTGTGCATTGTGCACCGTAGCCACGGTCGGCACTCCCCTCAGCGCCTTAAAGGCATCGCCATGGTACATGAAAAACGGTATGAGTCCCGTATGGTGATCATGACAATGCACGACATCCGGCGTAATACCCTGATCGGTGATCCAATGCAAGAAGCCATGCTGAAACGCCATGAATTGCTCACTTTCATCCACATAGCCGTATACCTCCTGCCGGTCCAGCAGTCCAGGTATTTTTATTAAGAACAGCCCAAACCCCAATATGTCATGCTTCTCCTGATAAACCTGCACCTCGAGCGGCCTGGACCCCTGCTGGAAACGCCCGGTATACACGACTTCAAAATCATGATTTCGCACGAACGGTTTGTCATACCACGGCATTACCACCCAGGTACGCAAGCCGGTTTGCTGCAGGTACTTGGGCAGGGCGCCCACCACATCACCCAGACCGCCGACCTTTGCCACGGGATAGCATTCTGCACTCAGGTGGATGATATGTGTGGGTTCAGTCTGCATGGTTCTTCCGTTTGAGCACCAGCCCGGCCAGCGGCGGCAAGGTAACGTTGGCCGACCAGTCCTTGTTCATCCACCCGATGGGTTCTGCCACCACCTCCTGTTGTTCAATACCGCTGCCATAGTACATACCGTTGTCCGAATTGAGCACCACCGTCCACTCCCCTTTTGAAGGCAGGCCACACCGATAAAAATAACGCACCACCGGTGTTAGGTTCAAAATAATTAACAGGTCATTTTCGGGGTTGATCCCTTTTCTCACATAGGCCAGCACGGAATGATGCGCATCACCCCCTTCTATCCATTCAAAACCTTCCGGACTGGAGCTGTGTTCATAGAGGGCTGGTTCGGTCCGATACAGGTAGTTGAGCGATTTAATGAGCTCGAAAACACCTTTATGGGGTTCGTACTGCATGAGGTGCCAATCGAGCGACCGGTTATAGTCCCACTCGGCGGTCTGTCCGAATTCGCATCCCATAAAGAGCAGTTTGGTGCCCGGATGGGTAAACATATATACGTACAGTGCCCGCAGGTTGGCAAATCGCTGCCAGTCATCCCCGGGCATTTTATAGACCATCGAACCTTTGCCGTGCACTACCTCATCATGCGAAAGCGGCAGCATGAAATTTTCATGGAAGGCATAGAGCATACTGAACGTGACCTGTCCATGATGGTGGCGTCTGTGCAGCGGATCGCGGCTGAAATATTGCAAGGTATCGTGCATCCAGCCCATCATCCATTTCATCCCGAAACCCAGTCCGCCACTGTAAGTGGGGCGGCTCACCCCCGGCCAGGAGGTCGACTCTTCGGCAATGGTCTGCACATCTGGAAACTGACTATACACCGCCTCGTTTAGGTCCTTCAGCAAACCGATGGCCTGCAAATTTTCCCTGCTTCCATATTCATTCGGGATCCATTCGCCCTCCTTGCGTGAATAGTCGAGGTACAACATCGAAGCCACGGCGTCTACCCGCAAGCCATCGGCATGGTACCTGTCAAGCCAGAAGATGGCATTGCTGATGAGGAAGGAGCGCACTTCATTACGTCCATAGTTGAAGATATAGGAGTTCCAATCGGGATGGTATCCCTGCCGTGGATCCGCATGCTCATATAAATGCGTCCCATCAAAGCGGTGAAGCCCGTGTGCATCCCCGGGGAAATGCGAGGGCACCCAATCCAATAACACCCCGATCCCATTGAGGTGCAGCTGCTCGACGAGGTACATCAGCTCCTGGGGAGACCCATAACGGGATGATGCGGCGAAATACCCTGTCAACTGATACCCCCATGACGGGTAATATGGATGCTCCATAATCGGCAGCAGCTCCACATGGGTGAAGCCTGCCTCCTTAATATAGGGCACCAGCTTATCCGCGATTTCGCGATACCCCAGCAGGCGCCCCGGATCGTCTGGACTGCGGAGCCATGAGCCCAGGTGCATTTCGTATACCGACATGGGGCGGTTAAGCCCGTTATAGAGATGCCGCGTTTGCATCCAATCCCCATCATTCCATTCATACCAAGTGGTGGAGATTACGGAGGCCGTTTGCGGTGCATTTTCCCATTGCAACGCAAAGGGATCGCCTTTTTCCAGTATTTCGCCTTGGTATGACCGGATGTAATACTTGTACAATTCACCCACACCGATATGGGGAATGAAGCCTTCCCAGATGCCCGAGCCATCCCATCGTACATGAAGTATGTGCGCATAGGGGTTCCAGCCATTGAAATTGCCCACCACCGATACCGCCTCGGCATTGGGCGCCCATACGGCAAAGTAAACGCCTGCCTGATCCTCACGAGAAAGCGCATGCGAGCCAAACTTCTCGTACAGTTTATAATGCTTGCCCGCCTGGAAGAGACTTAGATCAAAATCAGTGAACAGCGAGTAGACTTCTACCGGATTCTGCATAATAATACAAGCTTATAATTGGTCAACAATTGGCGGCGTCAAGGGTTTCGTCACGAAATCACCAGGCTCCTAAAATCCTTTGGCACTTTTATAATATATCGTTGCTGCTCATCGCGGCTGAAATCCACCGGGCGGTCATCTACCGTTAGTTGTTGCACAGCAAACGGCAGCGCTACTGCGTGAAGCTCATACGTATCATACTTTTCGGAATAGAGGCCTTCTGCATATTGCGTAATCCTCAAGCTTCCCGCAGTCCCTTTTACTACAAATTTCTTCTCGAGATAGATCTGCTGTTCATAGGCAAAGGTATCGCCGTGATCTTCGTACAGGTATGAATTGGCTTCTTGGGAAGTGTGATAAACCACTAACTTGAGCGATTCGATTTTCTGCTCATGGACATGTTGCATCACTGGATACTCCGGCAATACGGTGCCTGCCTTTACGAAGATGGGCATCCTGTCAATCGGCGTATCCACCTCGTATTCTTGTCCCCCTTCAAGCAGCGTATCTTGCCAGTAATCATACCAGTCGCCCGCGGGCAGGTACACCAGTTTGCGCTGCTGCCCCGCGGTCAACACCGGCGACACCAATATCTTATCTCCAAAACAAAATTCCTCTTCCCGCGGGAGGTTGCTATCCAGCCGCTGCTCGACCATCGTCACCGGACGCAGGATGGGGAATCCATATTTGGTATGCTCCCAAAAAACCGAATAGATATACGGAAGCAGTTTGTATCGCAATTCAATGAATTTCCGATTGATCGCTTCGTGTTCTGGACCGAAGCTCCAGGGTTCGCGCTCGGCCGTATCTCCGGCTGAATGGGCTCTCATGAATGGGGAGAACACGCCAAACTGAAGCCACCGCGTAAACAGCTCCGCATCCGGCTCTCCGCTGAATCCACCGATGTCCGTGCCGCAGAAAGACATACCCGATACCGATAGCCGCTGCAACTGCAAGGCGCCAAGGCGCAGGTGCTCCCATGTCGCAACATTGTCACCCGTCCACACCGATGCATACCGCTGCGTACCCGCGTAGGCCGCACGGGTAATGGTAAACGGTCGCTTCTTCTGGAACAGCTTTTTCAACCCTTCGTAAGTAGCCCGCACCATCTGCATGCCGTATATATTATGCGCCTTGCGATGCGAACCCCTGTAACCGTCGAAATTATGGCGCACATCGTTCGGGAATGTCCCCCGGCCGAATACCGCAGGCTCATTCATGTCATTCCACACGCCCGCTACACCGGCTTCTACCAATCCTTTAAATAACCCGCCCCACCATTCGCGCACTTCCTGGTTGGTAAAGTCGGGGAACTGGCAGCGGCCCGGCCACACGTACCCTTCCATGAAATAGTCATCGCCACGGCGGCAGAAATAGCGGTTTTTTTTACCCTCACGGAATACCCAATAGTTTTCATCGACTTTGATACCGGGGTCGATGATGACCACCGTTTGGAATCCATCGTCCGCTAATTCCTTGATCATCTTCTTCGGGTCTGGGAAATGACGCTTGTTCCACGTAAAACAGCGGTAACCATCCATGTAATCGATGTCCAGGTAAATGGCATCGCATGGAATCTTGCGTTCGCGGAAATTCCTGGCAAGGTCTTTCACCTTGCTCTCGGGATAATAGCTCCACCGGCATTGATGATACCCCAGCGCCCACAGGGGAGGCAGGTAGTGGGTACCGGTGATGCTATGGTACCGTTTTACCACATCCATCATGTGCGGCCCGTGGATGTAGTAATATTGCAGCTCGCCTCCTTCTGACCAAAAGCTCGTCTGATCATGCGCCTCTGCCGCAAAGTCGAAATACGTCTTGAACGTATTGTCGAAAAAGATGCCATAGGCATCTCCGCCATGCAGCCCGATATAAAACGGAATGCTGCGGTATAACGGATCTTGGTCGAACTGGAACGAATAGGTATCCGAATTCCAGTTGGCGAATCGCCTCCCCCGCAAATTGAGGTGGGTGGGTTTATCGCCCAACCCATAAAACGCCTCATTGGCCATGGCAGTCTTGGTGCAGTACACATAGTAACCACCAAAATCGGGGTTTTCCTCCCAGTGCATGGCTGAATAATCTTTGCTGTATTCCTTACCTTCACGATCCTCGAAGAATATGAGGAAGTCCGCTTTGCGGATCACACAGGTCACCGTATTGGTCTTGACACGGTAGGCCTGCTCATCTTCTTCAAAATTATAGACGGCCACATGCTGGTCAGACTGCGGTACGGCGTAGGAGAAATCTTCCAGAAATTGCCCCTTTGGGGCCAGCCGCACGCGGATGATCTCATCGCTGACCACCTTGATCTCCACACTTGCCCCACCATCGGTAAAATAATAGTTATTATGCTCCTGATGAAATCCGGCCACGGGTCCCAGGTAGTTCTTGACGATCTCCGGCAAATCCAGCACGGGGTTATTGACATGCTGTACCCCCTCTTCCAGTACCTGTGCCGTGTTTGCTATATCCACTTCTTGTTTTGTCAAATCCTTCGCCATAAATTGATCGTCTCTTATTTTTAGCCAAAGTACATGTTTTGCGTATTCAAAACAATTTAAAATTTGCACACCCCACATTTACCTTCTATATTTGCCCACCAACTTCATGGATTATTAATAGAAAACATGCAAATTGCTTTCATCCATCGCGTACATTTCCATCATCGCCATTGCGGCGATATGTAATTTGTATGTTTCTACGTGAAGCAATTGATGACCCCAGTGTTTTGTTTTTAATAATTTATACGAATGAAGAATCTGAAAATAGCCATCCAAAAATCCGGCAGGCTTAATGAAAAGTCAGTGCAGCTACTCAAAAACTGCGGACTGAACTTTGAAAACTATAAAAGTTCCCTGATAACCACTGTCTCCAACTTCCCGCTGGAGATCCTATTTCTGCGGGATGACGATATCCCCGAATACGTACAGGATGGGATTGCCGACCTTGGTATCGTGGGTGAGAATGTCATTGCGGAGACGGAGGCCGACGTGCGGTACCTGCAGCGCCTTGGATTCGGCAAATGCAGTCTCAAGATTGCCATCCCCAACCACAGCGACCCGAAGACATTAGCTGATCTTGACGGCAAGGCAATTGCGACCTCCTACCCCACGATTCTGAAAAAATTCCTTGACGAAAACGGCATAACGGCCGACATCCGTATTATTTCCGGATCGGTTGAGATCTCGCCGGCGCTGGAGCTGAGCGATGCTATCTTCGATATTGTCTCTACCGGCGGCACGCTCCGCAGCAATGGGCTGGTACCCTTTGCCGATGTGATGACATCGGAAGCCATCCTCATCAGCAAAAATGGCATCGACAGCAACCCCGTGGTACGGGAGCTGATACAACGCATCCAGTCCGTACTTCGGGCTGCCGAAACCAAATATGTGGTGCTGAATGTAGAACGCACCCACCTCGATGAGATCATCGCGTTGCTGCCGGGTGTCAAAAGCCCCACGATCGTGCCCCTGGCTGAAGAAAATTGGGTAGCTGTGCATACGGTCATTTCCGAGCAGGATTTCTGGGATAAGATCAACAAACTGAAGGCAGCAGGCGCCCAGGGTATTGTGGTCATGCCGGTAGAAAAGATCATTATGTAAGAAGCCATGTTAAAGACACATTTCTATGGCTCGCTCCAGGAGCGCGATATCCAGCAACTGCTGACACGAAACACCGACCCATCCAATGCCATACAGCAGTCCGTCATGACCATCATCGACGAGGTGCGCAATGCGGGAGACGAGGCGCTGGTGGCCTATGCACAGCAATTTGACGGGGTACAATTAGCGCGCCTCTTTCTCACAGCGGATGAAATCGCTGCCTTGGCCTCCTCCATCGGGCGCGAGCAACAGCGCGCATTGGAAATCGCCTTTGCCAACATTTACCGTTTTCATGAAACCCAGCTGCGCAAGGAGCGGGTAGTGGAGACGATGCCCGGCGTCAAATGCTGGCGCGAACCGCGGCCCATCGAGCAGGTAGGACTGTACATTCCCGGTGGGTCGGCCGTACTGCCCAGCACCTTATTGATGCTGGGCGTGCCCGCGCGCATTGCCGGCTGCAAAGACATCGTGGTATGCTCACCTCCCCAAGCCGATGCCCAAATCAATGGCTACGTGGCGTATTGCCTGCAGCTGCTCAAAATCGACAAGGTGTATCTGGTAGGCGGCGCCCAGGCGATAGCAGCCATGGCCTATGGTACTGCCACGGTACCCAAGGTCGATAAGATCTTCGGGCCGGGCAACCAATATGTCACCAAGGCCAAGAGCCTGGTGCAAAGCCTTGCGGGGGTAAGCATCGATATGCCCGCCGGACCATCGGAGGTGCTCGTGATTGCAGACAGCTCGGCGAATCCAGAATACGTGGCGGCCGACCTCCTGGCGCAGGCCGAGCATGGTGCCGACAGCCAGGCCATATTGGTCAGCACAGACCAGCGGCTGATCGACCGTGTACAGATCGCCTTGGAGATACAGCTGGCCCAGCTGCCCCGCGCTGCGGTGGCCGCAAAAGCCATGGACAACTCCTATGCGGTGCTGTGTCAAGACCTCGATGAGGCCATGGCATTCAGCAATCGGTATGCTCCGGAGCATTTGATTATCGAAACAGACGATTGGCAACCGCTATTGAGAAAGGTCAGCAACGCCGGGTCGGTATTTGTCGGGCACCTCACGCCCGAAAGTGCCGGTGATTATGCCTCGGGCACCAACCACACATTGCCCACCAGCGGCTATGCACGTGCGTATTCGGGCGTGTCAGTAGATGCCTTTGTCAAAAAAATCACGTTCCAGCACATCACCGCCGAAGGCTTGCAAAACATCGGTCCCACCGTGGAGGTATTGGCCGAATTAGAAGGATTACAGGCCCATAAAAATGCAGTGTCTGTGCGATTGCATTGAACACCATGGAGCCGAGGCTGCGACCGTCCGTGTTGACATTGATAAAAAAATCCGTACTTTTGTAGCCTTAGCATAACATGGGGCCGACCGGAATTGACAGGATGGAGACGGTTATGTAAGCATGCAGCGCGTTGGAAGTATGGCGCTTTAATATCAACTTTCAGATTTACAAACGGCGAAAATAACTACGCCTTAGCTGCCTAATTTAGAATTAGCTCAGCTTTTGTCCCGCTTGCGCTTGGTTCCGTAGCGTAGGCATCCGGGGCATCGAACTACGGTACTGGCCGGCTCGGCGTTGCGACGCACCGGCGAGAAACAGCAACTAAGGAAAACGGTATAGGCGAGCGTCCGGCCTTCCCTTTCCTGACAATGAAACGGAAGCTAAGCATGTAGAAAGCGTATATTGTACCATGTCTGGACGAGAGTTCGAATCTCTCCGGCTCCACGAAACAAAAGAAGCCCGGCGACAGCCGGGTTTTGTTGTTTTAAAGGCTATGCGAAGTTCACTTCAGCAACACTGAAAACAACAATAAGAAATGAGCGCAGTAAGTGTTACTATTCATGAGCCGTAATTTTCTTTTTATGGTTTGTACCCCAATCGGCCAAAGAGGAAATTATATCTTTCAAAGACTTACTATATTCAGTTGGTATATATTCTATCACCACAGGTTTTCGGTCAGCAAGAACCACTCGTGTCACTAAACCATTTATTTCTAAATCTTTCAATTCGCCTGAAAGCACTCTTGCCGATATGCCTTTTATGGTACGTTGCAATTCATTGAACCGTGCGTGTCCGCTCATCAATGCAATCATTACCCGCAACGTCCACTTTCCGCCAATTACATACAAAGCATCTTCCGTTGCCGACAAATGCATGGTGCATTGTGATTCTGAAAACGCTGTTTTTTGAGTTGGTACTTCTTCCATTTTTGAGGTGATAACAAAAAGGTTATTACTAACCTTTAGTTTACTAATAACTTTTTATTAGCAAATATACATAGTTTTGCTCCATCAAAAAAACAAAAAAATGAAAGCAATAAAAACCACTTACTATGTTACAACAGGACTTGTGTCTTTTGCAATGCTATTTTCCGCCTATGCATATATGACAAAGCCCGAATTAAAAGAAGCTTTTCACCACTTAGGGTTTCCTGATTATTTCAGAATAGAATTGGCTGTCGCCAAATTCATGGCTGCTATAGCACTTTGGCTTCCTGTTCGCTTATTGAAAGAAGCCGCCTACATAGGTCTGGCAATCAATTTCGTTTCGGCATTTATTGCACACACTGCTGTAGGAGACCCGATTGGTGCTGGCATTTATCCGCTGGTCGTTTTAGCGATATTGATCGTGTCTTATATTACTTATGCTAAGACGAGCGATAACTAAGAAATTACTATTGACATCAAAAACAATAATAATGAAAAAAGTACTGCATATTATTTCAAGCCCGCAAGGCGAGCCCTCTGTTACCAAAAAACTAGGAAATGCTATTATTGAGAAAATTAAAACAAAGTATCCTGGTAGCATTGTGCATGAAAGAAACCTGACCACAAATCTTTTTCCACATTTGGACGAACTACAAATCAGCTCATGGTTTACGCCTGCCGAAAACCACTCACCGGAACAAGCAAAGGCTATCAAAATTTCCGAGGAAGCTATTACGGAAATACAGGATGCGGACATCTGCGTAATTGGTGCCCCCTTTTATAATTTTGCCATTCCATCTACCTTAAAAGCATATCTGGATCACATTGCAAGACCTGGAATTACTTTCAGATATGCCGAAAATGGAAATCCTGAAGGTCTTTTAAAAAACAAAAAGGCGTATATTGCTATTGCCTCGAGCGGCGTATATTCTGAAGGCGAATTCCAGTCGTTTGATTTTGTTAGTCCATACCTAAAATTCATACTCGGATTTCTTGGCATTACAGACGTTAGCATTGTCCGGGCCGAAGGCTTAAGAGTCAGTGGCGTCAAAGAGGCCGCCTTTGAAAAGGGTGTAGAAAGTATTATGGTCGATTAATGGCGGACGAAATTATACGTTTCCCAAAACAATCCCCCCCTTCAACCGTTTACCAATGTAGCGATTGTTAACTGACAAGGGAGATGATGAGACGGTTGCTCTTCGGTGGAATAATCACGTTACTATTGTTTTCGCTATCCTGCGAAAAAGAAGAAGATGGCGGTAATCAGCCTATTACGATTCATTCCGATTTTTCTGACGGCAAAGATGGCTGGCAAGCTGGGTTTTCCGAATACAACGGCGACGATCCTGAAATCTATGAACTCGTGGAAGACATTGCGCCATTGCCTCCGCCGCTGGATGGAAGCCGGTCGGCTTATCGGATTTCGGGTAATAATCGCAGCGATGACCTATTCATGTACCTGACCAAGCGGGTACAGGGCCTTAAACCGAATACGCGCTATAATGGCAAGTTTGTCATACTAGTGGCCTCCGACGCCCGAAGCGGCGGAGTAGGCGCTGGTGGCGCACCGGGTGAATCTGTGGGGATCGGCGTGGGCCTTACCGTTGACCAACCCCTTTCGGCCCCCGATGAAAATAATTTTTACCGGATGAATATCGACAAGATCCAGCAATGCTGCACCGACGGAAGTGATATGGTAGTGATCGGCGACATTGCAAATGGAACGGAAGAATATGTCTACACCATGCTTGAGCGAACGGGTGAATTTTCGGCCGTGACCGATCATCAGGGTATTCTGTGGCTGATCGTGGGTACAGACTCGGGCTATGAGGGCCAAACGACGTTGTATTATTCCAGTATTGAGGTTGTCCTCGAGGAAATTTGAGCCACGGGAAGCACCTTCATGCATTATTTAACCAAACCCCTTGATAATCAAAAATAAACTCACTATCTTTGCCGTCCTTAAAATAAGTATAGGACAAAAGCAAAAATTAAAAAACTGTAAATGCCTACTATTCAGCAATTAGTTAGAAAAGGTAGAGTAGCTCTGGAGGACAAGAGTAAGTCTCCAGCGTTGGACAGCTGTCCACAGCGAAGAGGAGTATGCACACGCGTGTATACCACTACCCCTAAAAAACCAAACTCAGCAATGCGTAAAGTGGCGCGTGTGCGCCTTACCAATGGCAAAGAGGTAAACGCATATATCCCCGGCGAAGGCCACAACTTACAAGAGCACTCCATTGTGTTGATCCGTGGCGGCCGGGTAAAAGACCTTCCGGGTGTACGTTATCACATCATCCGTGGTGCTTTGGATACGTCAGGTGTTGCCGGACGTAATCAACGTCGCTCTAAGTATGGAACAAAACGTCCTAAACCAGGACAAGCAGCGGCTGCTCCTGCAAAAGGCAAAAAGAAATAGTTAAACGGAGGAATTTAAGATGAGAAAGTCAAAACCAAAGAAAAGAATCATTTTACCTGATCCGAAGTTTAACGATGTTCAGGTAACCCGCTTCGTAAATAATATGATGTTTGATGGCAAGAAGTCACTGGCCTATACCATCTTCTACAAATCGATGGAACTGGTAGAAAAGAAGACCAATGAAAACGGTTTGGATACCTGGAAAAAAGCATTGAACAATGTGATGCCTGCCGTGGAAGTAAAATCGCGCCGTGTAGGCGGTGCCAACTTCCAAGTACCCACGGAAGTGCGCCCTGAGCGTAAGGTTTCCTTAGGCATGAAATGGCTGATCAGCTTTGCCCGCAAACGTGGAGAAAAGACCATGTACGAAAAATTGGCCGCCGAAATTATCTCGGCATCCAAAGGTGAAGGTGCTGCCGTGAAGAAAAAGGAAGATACCCACCGCATGGCCGAGGCCAACAAAGCATTCTCACATTTCAGGTTCTAAATATTGACAAGATATCCCGTGGATCACACCGATTTGAAGGAAACAACAATCGTCCAACAAAATCGGTGTGATTTTTTAAGGGGACAATAGCATAACAACATGTCAAGAGACTTAAGATACACAAGAAATATCGGTATTGCCGCACACATTGATGCCGGCAAAACCACCACCACTGAGCGTATCCTGTATTATGCAGGGGTAAACCACAAGATCGGTGAAGTACACGAAGGCGCATCGACCATGGACTGGATGGTACAAGAGGCCGAGCGCGGGATCACCATCACCTCCGCCGCTACCACCGTATTCTGGAATTACCGCGACAACAAGTACCAAGTAAACATCATCGATACCCCGGGGCACGTAGACTTCACCGTAGAGGTAAACCGCTCGCTCCGCGTGTTGGATGGACTGGTATTCCTGTTTTCGGCCGTTGACGGTGTGGAGCCTCAATCCGAAACCAACTGGCGCTTAGCCGATAACTACAAGGTTTCACGCATCGGTTTTGTCAACAAAATGGACCGCTCTGGTGCAGACTTCCTCAATGTGGTCAAGCAAGTAAGGCAAATGCTCGGTGCAGAAGCTGTGCCGTTGCAATTGCCTATCGGAGCCGAAGACAACTTCACAGGTGTAGTTGACCTGATCAACAACCGTGGTATCGTGTGGAATGAACATGACAAGGGAATGACCTTCACGGAGGTTCCCATTCCGGATGACATGCTGGAGGATGTAGCGCATTGGCGCGAGAAACTGCTGGAATCCGTAGCGGGCTACGACGAGTCCTTGATGGAGAAATTTTTCGATGATCCGAATACCATCACCGAAAGGGAAGTGCTGGATGCCCTGCGCAAAGCGGTACTTGATAACTCCATCGTACCGATGGTATGTGGCTCTTCCTTCAAAAACAAAGGTGTACAGACCATGCTTGACCTGGTGATGGAATTGCTTCCTTCGCCAATGGATCAAGAGGGTGTAAAAGGAACGGACCCCCGTACCGAACAGGAAATCCTGCGTAAACCGGACGTAAAAGAGCCTTTCGCTGCTTTGGCGTTCAAGATCGCTACAGACCCCTTTGTCGGTCGGCTGTGCTTCATCCGCGTATATTCAGGCAACCTGGAAGCCGGATCATATGTGTATAACAGCCGCTCAGATAACAAAGAACGTATTTCGCGGATCTTCCAAATGCACGCCAACAAGCAAAACCCTATTCCTAATATCGGAGCGGGAGACATCGGCGCGGTAGTTGGATTTAAGGATATCAAAACCGGCGATACATTGTGTGACGAGAAACATCCGATCGTATTGGAGTCTATGACCTTCCCTGAGCCGGTAATCGGTTTGGCTATCGAACCGAAAACACAGGCAGACGTAGACAAATTGGGCATTGCCTTGGGTAAGTTGGCCGAAGAGGACCCAACATTCCGCGTGCAGACCGATGAAGAAACCGGTCAGACGGTTATTTCTGGTATGGGTGAACTTCACCTGGACATTTTGATCGACCGCTTACGGCGTGAGTTTAAGGTGGAAGTCAATCAAGGAGCGCCTCAGGTGGCTTATAAAGAATCCATCACCGGTACGGCACAACACCGCGAAGTCTATAAGAAGCAAACCGGTGGACGCGGTAAATTTGCCGATATACAGGTGGTTATCTCCCCTGTGGATAGTGACTATGACTTGAGTAAGTCTGCGCTTCAGTTTGTCAACGAGATCGTGGGCGGTGCTATTCCAAAGGAGTATATCCCATCCGTACAAAAAGGTTTTGAAGCGTCTTTGGTGAATGGCGTACTGGCCGGATACCCCCTATCGAGCATGAAAGTGCGTTTGATAGACGGTTCGTTCCACGCTGTCGACTCTGACTCACTGTCCTTTGAAATTGCAGCGCGTACGGCATTCCGCGAAGCGGTACCGAAATGTAAGCCGGTATTGATGGAACCCATCATGAAAATCGAGGTGCTTACACCCGAAGAAAACATGGGTGATGTAATGGGCGACTTGAACCGCAGGCGTGGCCAATTGCAGGGTATAGACAGCCGTGCAGGCTCACAAGTGATCAAGGCCCTGGTGCCACTGTCTGAAATGTTTGGGTATGTCACACAATTGCGTACCATCACGTCAGGACGTGCTACATCCACTATGGAGTTTGATCATTATGCAGAAGCGCCAAGGAACGTCCAAGAGGACGTGATTGCCAAGGCTAAAGGCAAAGTAAAAATTTAATATAATCATCCCGGCTGCCCGTTGTAAATAGCTCTAACGGGCAGTCTTAACTTTTAACTAAATAACATGAGCCAACGAATCAGAATCAAATTGAAATCGTACGATTACAACTTGGTGGACAAGTCTGCCGAGAAAATCGTCAAAACTGTAAAACCTACGGGTGCGGTGGTAAGCGGTCCTATTCCCTTGCCTACTGAAAAGAAAGTGTATACCGTTTTGCGTTCGCCGCACGTGAACAAAAAAGCGCGTGAGCAGTTTCAGCTCTGTGCCTATAAACGGTTGTTGGATATTTACAGCTCCAATTCAAAAACAGTTGATGCCTTGATGAAACTCGAATTGCCAAGCGGCGTGGAAGTGGAAATCAAAGTGTAATGTATTTTTTCTTTGAAACGAGAAAGGCTCGCCAATTGGCGAGCCTTTCTCGTTTATATCGATACGGTTACGACTTACAACGCGAATCCAAGACCCACCGACCATACGCGGTTGGTCTGTTTTACATCTCCATCACCAGGACTTAAGTTGGTCAATCCCAGACCATATCCGCCGTGTACGAACAAGCCGTTAGTCAGTTGGTATCCGGCAAGGAAATTCAAACCGAAATCAAACCCCTTCAAATCTCCGTCATCGCCGAACTCAAAATCATCTGACTCGATCGAGCCGCCATCACCACTAAACTTGTTCTTGCCAGAAAGACCGAAACCCGCATAAGGACCTGCGCCAACGAAGAAGTTGCCGCTTGCACCCGTAGGCAATTTAGCCACCAAATTAACAGGCACTTCCAACCACATCGTATTTTGGGTGAATTCATACGTGTTTCCATTAATAACAAACTCGTTGAACTTCGCACCTTTTCCTTGCAATGAAATACCCGGCTGGACGTATAAATAATTACTCAGTGGGGCGTCCAAATACCCTGTAACGTGGAAATTCGTGGATGTACTCGTTTCCGTTGTTGAATTATCGCCAGAAAAATTATAACTCGGGAAATTCACGCCCGCTTTAAAACCATATCCCAACGACTGGCTTTGGGCGAAAGCGCCAACCGAAAGGCCTACTGCTACTATTGCTAATGCTAACTTTTTCATGTTTGTGTTCTCCTTTTAATCAATTATATATTTAAACTGCAAAGCGTGTCGCAAGATATGCGCCACAGTATCATGTGATTTTACAAAATATTAATTATCAACAAATTAATTAAAATAGGCCGTTATTTATGAGGTGTATGGATTATTATACACTTACGATAAAAGGACACTTACGGCGAGGTAGTGTATTATTATGTAGCCGACACTTCCAATTATCAATAATTTATCTTAGTTTTGCAGTCCTTTAAAAAGGGTCGGGTGGCCGAGTGGCTAGGCAGAGGTCTGCAAAACCTTTTACAGCGGTTCGAATCCGCTTCCGACCTCGTTTTTACAACAGTCAAAAAATTAAGAAAATGGGAGTTACACGATTAAAAAGGAAAGACAGGAAAAATAAAGTGGTAGCGAAAAATCAAGTGCAGTTTTTGAAACTTGGTCGCAACCTGGAAGCAGGTAGCCGCTCGAAATTACCTGCAAGCAGCCAGATCGTTAAAAACAATGCGGTACTGGATCAG
Source organism: Parapedobacter brassicae (assembly GCF_051400755.1). NCBI lineage: Bacteria > Pseudomonadati > Bacteroidota > Sphingobacteriia > Sphingobacteriales > Sphingobacteriaceae > Parapedobacter > Parapedobacter brassicae. The sequence continues at coordinate 40,426 of NZ_JBLFFL010000002.1, read as the reverse complement.
CTGGAAACAACCTTGAAAAAATAAGTCCCGATTATCGGGCCGATTACGATCCTTTTAGGTTTTTCAATATATCCGCCATTTGGCGGATTTTTTCTTTAGCGGATACCCAGACTTCGCCCCCCATCCCTTCTACCGTGGGATTGGCATGCATCATGCCGCTAATTAAGGTCACTTTCGCTGATGAGTGAAATGCTGTCGCGCCCGTTGACTCGGCGATTTTAGCGATATTGGTTTCATTGATACCCGAACCCGGCATAATGGTTATCCTTCCATTCGCTTGGTCGACGAGTTTCCGGATTAAGCCCGAACCCGCCGCTGCCGTGTTTTCCATACCGGAGGTCAGCAGCCTGCCGCATCCACATGCGATGATGGTTTCCAACGCTTCAAAAGGCGCACGGCACATGTCAAACGCTCGGTGAAAGGTCACGTGCATCGGATGAGCCAGCGCCACCAATGCGGCTGTCCGTTCCTTGTCAACCTGCCCATCAGCGTGCAGCAGCCCGATCACCACGCCATCGCACCCCGCTTCTTTGCAAAAGCGGATATCTGCCTTCATCTCCTCAAACTCCAGATCCGTATACAGGAAGTCTCCTATCCTGGGCCGTACTAAGACATGGATATCAATCGTCAACCATTCACGGACACGGCGAATCTGTCCGGCGGAGGGCGTCGTCCCCCCCATTTCCAGGTTTTGGCAAAATTCCACGCGATCTGCGCCTCCCTCCTGCGCGGCCAAGGCCGAGGCGATTGAGTTGGCACATATTTCCAATTGATAGGGCTTGCCCATGATTTCTTGTCGATTGCTTCCGTCACCAAAGGTATAAAACGGCTGGTTCAAAAACTTATTGAGATAAATCGTGTAAATTATTTGGAATTATTCTTAATAACCGATATGTTTGCTTCGTTGTTTAAAATTAATCTAAATAATGGGCAGTAAACCGAGGCTTGTTTATTTTCTGATGTGGCTTACATCCCCATTGATGGCGCAGGAGGCAACCCTTGTTCAATCGGTGGACACGCTAGCCACCAATCCCCTTGAGGAGGTGGTGGTCACTGCCACCCGCACGGGCAGAAGAATCGAAGAGCTCCCCATCCCCATCACCACGGTTTCAGCCCAGGAAATCCAAAACCGAGGGATCGTAAGGCTTAACGATATCTTAGCCGAACAAACAGGTCTTGCGTTAGTCGGCGACCACGGGACTGGCGTACAAATGCAAGGATTCGACGCCCAATACACCATGATATTAATTGACGGGGAGCCCGTGATCGGACGTACTTCGGGCACCTTGGAGCTTTCCCGCATCACCATGGGCAATATTGACCGCATCGAAATTGTCAAAGGTCCTTCCTCGTCCTTGTATGGCAGCGAGGCCATGGCCGGGGTGATTAACATTATTACGAAAACACCGCCAACAGGTACATCGGCCGGAATAGCGACACGCTACGGCACGAACCGATCGGCAGACATCAGTGTGGATGGTGCCTACCGCTCGGATAAACTGACGTTGTCCGCGTTCTTGAATCGATTCAGCAATGAAGGATACACCCTGCTGCCCGAGTCGGGCTTCCAAACGGTAGCCCCATTTGCCGCTTACACGGCTACCGGCCGCGCAGGATATGATGTTTCGGATAAAACGAAACTCAACGTATCCCTCCGTTATTATGACAATTTGCAGGATGACCGCTATGGAATAGAAAACCGGGTCGTATCCGGCCAAGGGGGACAGCGCGATTTCAGCATCTTTCCAAGCCTGACACACCGGTTTTCGGACGCCCACGAGTCCATGCTGCGCTTCTATCGGGCTACGTACAGCACGGAATCTTCCATTCGTTATGAAGATACCCAGGAACTGTATGATGAAACGTACTTCGACCAGGGATTTACACGGGGCGAATTTCAGCACAACTACGAGGTGCGGCCCAACCTGACCGTTACTGCCGGCATCGGCTATCAATACGAAACCGTTGAAGCCACGCGCTACGAAGAGAAAAAAAGTTTCAATACCGGCTATGGGTATATCCAAGCCGATTGGAGATTCGCCGAGCGGCTCAACATCGTCGCCGGGGGCCGCTATGACCTGCACAATGTTTATAAGTCGCAGTTCAGTCCGAAACTGGCAGCCAGTTACCAATGGAATAAAAAAATCACGTTTCTTGCATCGGCAAGCCGGGGTTATAAGGCACCGGACTTCCGACAGCTCTACTTGAACTTCACCAATGCTGTAGCGGGCTACAGCGTATTCGGTTATGAAGACCTCCAAGAAAGCCTTCAACGGCTACAGGACGAAGGGCAGATCCGCGAGGTATTGATAGACCCTTCCACGCTTTCCAGACTTAATGCCGAGAGTTCATGGGCATACAATCTTGGGGTTCGCATGCAACCAATAGAGCGGTTGACGGCCAATGTCAGCATTTTCCGGAACGATGTAGATAATCTCATCTCTACCGCCAGCATCGCAATCAAGACCAACGGGCAGTCGGTATTCTCCTATTTCAACCGCAATGCAGTATTCACCCAAGGTGCAGAGGCCGATATCACCTACTGGCTTTCGAAGAAGCTGGAAGTGGGGGGCGGTATCCAGTACCTCGAAGCCAAGGACGTAGACGAGTGGAACAAGGTCAAAGAAGGGCGCGCCTATGCCCGCGATCCGGAGACAGGACAGACTGTGGCGGTAGCACGAAGTGACTACGGCGGCTTACTTAGCCGATCCAAGTACATGGCTAATGCACGGATATCCTATGATGAAGTCCATACCGGAATACGCCTGTCGTTGCGCTGGAACTACCGGGGCAGGTATGGCATCCGCGATACGGATGGTAATGGCATCATCAACCTGGACAATGAATACGTAAACGGCTATTCATTATTCAACGGTTCAATATCAAAATCGCTCTTTAACAACACGCTACGACTACAGTTTACCGCCGACAACATCTTCGGGTTCACCAACAGGGAATACATCAGTTACTTACCGGGCCGGCTGATCTACGGAGGGTTATCTTACCGGTTTGCCAACTAATTTCTACTCATAATTTTAATCAAAATAGCAATGAAAACTACATTTAACACCCTAAACACACGATCCATCGCCTTGATACTGGGCATCACCTGCCTTTCGTTTACGTCATGCAGTAAGGGTGACGATGACGACAACGTCACACCTGAGCTTGAGGTAAAGACCGTGGAAGATTTAGATGGCTCGCAAGGTCCGGTATTTTTCAGCCTGTCAACGGGAACAGCGGTGGAAGAATCAGCCGCCACTTGGGATATTAAACTCAACAGCAGCAGTTTCTCATTTGGCAACGGCGCCGAGGCGCAAGTGATAGAAGGTATTTTCGATAACTACGTCGTCGCAGCTGAAGCCGGCTATTCCGCAGAAGACCTTGCCGGGATTGGCAGTGTATACACCTATACCGGTCAAGCACCAAGCGGCGCCCAACATGCTGTCTTGCCGACTCCAGGCCGTATCCTCGTCGTGAAAACACACGACAATAAATACGCAAAAATCGAATTCATCAGCTACTATCTTGGGAACCCTGACACAAACTCCGAGGAGTTTGTCAATTTGGAAACCAGACCGCAAAGCCGGATATATACGTTCAGGTATATCATCCAGCCCGATGGCTCGACGAATCTGAAATAGTTGACATACGTAGGTCCATACACCATGCGGTTGTTTCACAATCAGTTATATTTACATATGAAAAAGAACATCTTTTTTATGGGATTGGCGTTCCTGTTGGCGTTTGCGCTTGGCTCTTGCAACCTTTCCAGCACCTCGCAAACGGCCCTATCCGATTCCACCAACGTGGTATCCACCAACGGAACGATATCCGAAATCCTCGTTGCACTGGGTCTTGAGGATCACATCGTAGGTGTGGATGTGGCCAGCACCTACCCCACGAGTTTACTACAGAAGCCCAAAATCGGTCATAATCGGGATATCTCAGCAGAAGGCGTACTCGCACTAAATGCCGACTGGGTGCTGGGCATCACCGATATGGTGAAACCCGAAATTGCCCAGCAAATCCAGGTCGCGGGTACCAAGCTCTTGCTCTTCGACCATGAATATTCGGTAGCGGGCGCCAAGCGGTTGATCAAATCCGTCGCCGACAGCATTGGATATGCGGCGAAGGGTGACTCCATCGTCGCTGCGTTGGAGGTGGATCTGGCGCGGGCTGACTCCATCGTCGCACAGTCATCAAGCAAGCCAAAGGTGTTGTTCATCTACGCCCGGGGCACAGGCACCATGATGGTGTCAGGCCAGGGTACGCAGGTAGACGAGATGATCAAGCTGGCCGGTGGCGACAACGCCGCCCAGGGGTTCACGGATTTCAAACCGTTGACCGCCGAGGCGCTGGTGGCTGCTAATCCTGACGTCATTCTTTTATTCGATAGCGGACTTTCCAGTTTAGGAGGCATCGATGGGCTGTTGCAAGTGCAGGGCATCGGCGAAACCAATGCGGGGAAAAACAGGAACGTCGTGGAAATGGATGGGCAGTTTCTTACCGGGTTCGGTCCGCGCTTAGGAGACGCTATCGCCACGCTGGCTGAAAAGATACATTGAGTGAAAAACCATCGCACCCTACTGATCGTTCTCTTGGTTTTGCTGATCGCGGCTTGCACACTGTCGGTCTGTGTAGGTGCGGTAAAGATCAGTGCTTCAGAACTATGGTCCATGATTGCTTATCGAACCGGATTGAATAACCACGTAGGTTTTGCGCCGCAGCAGGAAGCCGTATTGCTCAACATCCGCCTGCCGCGTGTCCTTTTAGGCGCCTTGGTGGGTGGCACGCTCGCCATAGCAGGCTCGGCATTACAAGGCCTTTTCCGCAATCCCTTGGCCGAGCCGGGACTGATCGGCATCTCGTCAGGCGCATCGCTTTTTGCCGTCATGGTCATTGTATTGGAGCATCGCTTTTTCGGTGTATTGACCACCGTATTTGGTTACCACGCCTTGTCCATCGCGGCATTTATCGGCGCCTGTACCACGACTTTTGTTGTATACCGTTTGGCGGTGGGCAATGGCAAAGCAGACATCACAACATTATTACTGGCCGGCATCGCCATCAACGCGCTGGCCGGCTCGTTTACCGGACTGCTTACGTACATGTCTACCGACGAGCAGTTACGCAACATCACCTTTTGGACGTTGGGTAGCCTTGGTGGGGCGAGCTGGAAGACCGTTACGGGGATTCTGCCATTCGTATCGGTATCCCTCGTAGCCCTGCCATTTTTCAGCAAGTCGCTGAACGCACTTGCACTCGGCGAATCGCAGGCGGGTCACATGGGCATCAATGTAGGCCTGCTAAAGAAATTCGTTGTCGTGATGGCGACGATGGGCGTAGGTGCCTCGGTGGCGGTATCCGGCATCATCGGTTTCGTCGGCCTGGTTATACCCCACATCCTGCGGATGGCGTTTTCAGCCGACCATCGCTTGGTCATTCCGGGCTCTGCGCTGTTAGGGGCGTCTGTCTTAGTCGCCGCCGATCTGGTCGCGCGTACGATCTTCGCCCCCGCTGAGTTGCCCATAGGCATACTCACGGCGATCATCGGCTCACCGGTGTTCATCTACATCATACTGGTAGAGCGGCGCAAACGGGGCATCGGTAGGTAAGGATCGGCAATTTTTAAACGCTTGTTCATGTAGATGTCATTGAAATTGTTAATTTTAAACTGAATTTTGACTACACAAACGCTACGGCAGGGTAAATTAGGAGACCATGATTGAAGTCAAAAACATCCATTATTCGGTAGGCAACGCCAAGTTGATTGACGATGTGAGTTTCGATGTGCGACCCGGTCAACTGGTAGCGATCATCGGAGCAAACGGCGCCGGAAAAAGCACCTTGCTGAGGCTGCTTTGCAAGGAAATCCCTGCAGCACGGGGTGATATCTACATCCGCCAACAACCTATCGAAACCTATAAACTGGAAGAGTTGGCCAAATTTCGTGCGGTACTGGCGCAGAGCAACACGCTATCGATATCCTTCAGTGTACGCGAACTCGTGATGATGGGCCGATACCCGCACTTTGCCAACAACCCGACGGAAGACGACGTCCGCATGGTAAAGACCGTCATGGACGAAACGGGCATTACGGAGTTTGCCGACCGCGATTATCATACGCTTTCTGGAGGGGAGCAACAACGGGTGCAGCTAGCGCGTGTTATTGCACAGATCTACGACCAACCCGAGGGAATCCTATTGTTGGATGAGCCAACCAACGGGCTGGATCTGCTTTACCAACAGCAAATGCTGTCATTGGCCCGAAACCTGGCCAATCGTGGGTATTGCGTGGTGAGTATCCTGCATGACATCAACTTTGCATCGCGCTATGCAGACAAGGTATTGATTCTGAAAAAAGGAAAACGCATCGCTTTTGGAAAGCCACGTGAAGTGGTCACCTGTGAAAACATCCATCAGGCATTCAATATTCGTGTGCGGTTACTCGATGATGAAGAATTTAAGTGTCCATTGGTGATTCCATCAATGACTTTATCCGAACAAGCTGTCATTAAAAATAACATATAACATGGAAAACACAACAATCTCGCTCAAAGCGCAATATCAATCATTCAAAGTCGAGAACCCCAAGGTTCGCATCCGCGATGCGGCCAAGCAACTCGGCGTTTCCGAAGCAGACCTGGTGGCCACTGGCGATGATAACATCGCACTGAAACCCGAGTTCGAAAATATCCTGAAAGAGATCAACACGCTCGGGTATGTGATGGCCCTTACACGCAATGACCATGCTGTGCACGAGCGAAAAGGCACGTATACCAAAGCCACGTTCAATGGCCATATCGGCCTCGTGGTCAATCCCGATATTGATCTCCGGCTGTTCATGACTGCGTGGCATTTCGGATTCGCCGTGCAGGAAGGGGATCGCCGCAGCCTACAGTTTTTCGACAAAGACGGCGAAGCGGTGCATAAAATTTACCTCACCGAGCAAAGCGACGTCGCCGCATATGAAACATTAGTTGCCCGATATCAAGCACCCATACAGGACGGTCCCTTAGAGACGACCACGGTAGACAAATCCATCGTGGAAATCCCGGATAGTGAAATCGACGTAGCCGGATTCCGCCAAGCGTGGCTCGACCTGAAAGATACCCACCATTTCTTCGGCATGCTGCGCGATTTCGGCATCACACGCCGCCAAGCCATGCGGTTGGCGCCGGAAGGGCACGCCACACAAATCACAGTATCTTCGTTGAAACGCATCCTGGAGGGGGTGTCCGAACGCGATTTGGAAATCATGGTATTTATCGGCAGCCGTGGTTGCATCCAGATCCACACCGGTAAGGTAAAGAAATTGCTGCAAACCGGACCTTGGTTCAACGTGCTCGATCCCGACTTCAACATGCACCTGCGTGAGGATGGCATCGAAAGCGTGTGGCTGGTCAGGAAACCCACCGAAGACGGCATAGTGACCAGTCTGGAGGCGTTTGACACGGATGGCAATGTGATTGTGCAGTTCTTCGGCAAGCGCAAGCCAAGGATCCCCGAGCGCGAAGATTGGCGCCAGGTCGTCAACGACTATGCCCTGGAGCAATGAGAAACGATTTTTGAAATACGACGTGATACCGCGTCGATAAGATCTATATATGGTTTGTTTTATATAGTTGTTTAGTTTAGTTAGTAGAAACCCCGCTGATGTGAATCACCGGGGTTTTTTAGTAAACCAACGAAATTGATTTTTTACAGCATTTGCGCCGAGAAACCATCAAGGATGCGGCTGTTGTCTTCAGTGGGTTCAAAGAGGCTTTCAATGCTAAACGCCAGCGCACCGTAAACTTCTAAATTGCTTTGCTCTTCGAAGTCGAGGGATGCGAGCGCGTGTTGGTGCACATTGAGTGTCCTATTAAATGCTACGCGATATTTTTTCTTAATGGGTTCAGATGGCGGAAACACCTGAGCCAAGGCATCTACCTGCCGTCCGTTTTTCCAGAACCGGTAGCATACATGCGGTCCGGTTGCTAAGCCGGTACTTCCTACATAACCGATCACCTGTCCTTGTGCAATCCGTTGCCCTCTCCTCACCGCGCGCTTGCTCATGTGCAAATATTGGGTGGTGTAGACGTTATCATGCTTGATTTTGACATAATTGCCGTTGCCACCCCCGTAAGCTGACTCGGTAACCACGCCAGCAGCAGTCGCCACGATGGGTGTGCCTCGCGGAGCTGCAAAATCCGTTCCCAAATGGGCTTTCCACCGGCGTTGCACGGGATGGAACCTGCGCATGGTAAAGCGGGATGAGATGCGACTGAATTTCAATGGGGCTTTGAGGAATGTCCGGCGGAGGCTCTTCCCATTTTCGTCATAATATGCTCCCGGCTTTCCATCGTCAGGCTCAAAATAATATGCCTGGTATTCCTTGCCGCCATGGCCGAATATCGCTGATTGTATCCTGCCCGGACCGATGGGCGCACCGTCTACATATTTCCGTTCGTACACGAGTTTAAACCAATCGCCTTTGTTGATGCGGTAGAAATTGACGGCCCATCCGTAGATCTCGGCCAGTTGCACGGCCAGATCGGGACTCGCGCCTTTTGCTTCCAACGTTTGGTATAGCGAACTTTCGACGATGCCGGCAACTGTTTCAACCTTCGTGTCCACCGCTTTTTGCTCCTTATATACCGCTATGCTGTCCCGCAGATCATAAACGACATAATCGATTGCATTGGGCTGGTAGACGAAGTATGCCGCCTTCCCGGCTTGGTCCTTGAATACGGTATAATCATGTCCTACGGCAATCTTCCGTACATCAAAGACCGGTTTTGATTTACGAGTCAGCGTGGCGATACGCGGAAGATCAATATGGTAGCGCTGTAGGATATCTGAAAGAAACTCGTTGCGTTCCACGGATTTCGTTTCGATATCATATTCATCGATTGCTAATCCGTATAAAAGTTCAGGGACGTTGCTTGTATCGGCCGTTTCGGCGGAAAGGGCTACTTGTTCAGGCTCGTTGTCAAAAGACGAAAGGAAAATGAAACTGGCACCCAATACCACCACAACAAGCATCACCAGTGCAAGCACATTCTTTTTTAAAATCATTTTTTATTACTGGTAGTTAGAATTCTCAACGTTGATTCAGTGTTAATTTAAGTTTGTTGGCAACAAAATAATTATGTCACCACTTCTCCACATTATACACAAAACGCAAATAAAACAATTTTATTGAGTGCTACCTGTTTTTTTAACATTTTTTTACATTTCGGGCTACCGATTGTCGCTTTCCGCGGTAAATCGATAAATGCACTGGCTCATGTAGGGTGCACCCGGCTCAAGCACGGTGGATGGCCAATGGGGCTTATTGGGTGAATCGGGAAAATGCTGGGTTTCCAGGCAAACCGCGGTTTGTTTATGATAAGGCTGTTTGTTTTTCCCTATCCGGGAGCCGTCCAGCATATTCCCGGTGTACACCTGCATACCCGGTTCGTTGGTATATACCTCCAGCGCAATGCCACTTTGCGGTGAATAAAGACGTGCCGCCAATTCCCGGGTATCCCCACGCGTATCCAACACAAAATTATGATCGATACCCGATGCGATTTGCAGCTGGGTGTGGGCGGAGTCGCGCGCCATTGCCTCACCGATGCTGATCGGTTCGGTAAAGTCAAAGGGGGTACCTGCTACCGGCATTAGCGCTCCGGTGGTAATCAACGTACTATCCAAGGGTGTATACTGGCTGGCATTCACATAAAGCACATCGTCCAACACGGTCGTGCTGGGGTCACCCGAAAGGTTGAAAAAACTGTGATTGGTCACGTTCACGACCGTCTTCGCCGTGGTCTGTACCTCATAGCCGATCATCAATTCGTTCAAGGAGGTTACCGTATACGATACCGACACGCTGACCTCACCAGGGAACCCGCCCTCGCCATCGGGCGAAACGTAAGAAAGCACCAATGTGCTATCGTTTGGTTGTTGTGCATCAAACACCTGATATTGCCATCCCTCCCGGCCGCCATGAATGGAGTGCACACCGCTGTTGATATCCAGCTGGATGGTATCGTCCTCCAACATAAAACGTCCACTGTCAATACGATTAGCATACCGTCCCACCGTCGCGCCAAAAGAAGAAGGCTGAGCCGTATATTCACCGATGTGATCAAACCCCAGGACCACGTCCCGCAAATGCCCCCCGGCATCCGGCACCATCAGTGACACGATGCGGCCGCCGTAATTGGTCAAGCAAACCTCCATTCCATTCGAATTGCTCAACACAAACAAGTCCGTCGAATCACCATTGACCACCGTTTGGAAACGTTGCCTATCCAATCCCGATTTCGTCAGGTCTTGCATCGATTGTGGTGCGCCACAACTCATCAACGCGGCTGCACCAGCAATGCACAACGTACTATAAATTGTCGATCTATTCATGTCTCGAGGTTTATCCAATAACGCCCTAAAGTTACAAATATATCTCGCCTCAGGAAATTTGACTTAATTAACTTAATAAGTTATATAATATAGGTAACTATACTGATTAGTATATATTTATTAGTTTTAGTTAAAGTTAGTGGCTTTCACTTCATGTAATTAATTCAATTATCTATATATCAGCACAATAACTGTATAATATGCAAAAAGTACTCAAGCCAATGCTTTTATATCCTTGACTGTGATGATCGTTTTCGGGAGATCTTCCTTCACGAGCCGAATCATCGCCTGCGCCACCTGTTGCAAGGTGCTCACGCCATTAGGCACCAGTACTTTCAATAACGGATACATCCAGCCCAGGTAAGGATAAATCGGCAGCAGGTGCACCTGCCCCTTGGTTGCCTTCATAAATGCCGGACGGAAGTTATATACCCTTCTGAACGGCATAGCGGCCAACGTGTTCTCTGTTTTACCTTTTACCCGCGCCCACATACTTCTCCCCTGCGCTGTGCTGTCTGTTCCTGCGCCACTGACGTAGATGAACACGGCACTGGGGCTTTGCTGCAAGACCACCTTCGCAAAATGTACGGTTGTATCAAACGTGATACGCGTATATTCAGGCTCCTTCAATCCCACGCTACTGATGCCAGCGCAGAAGAAACAGGCGTCATAGCCCTTGAAATGCCCGTCATCAACCGTTAGTTCCAAAAAATCAGGTACGATGTATTCACTCAGTTTGGGATGCATGTGGCCACAGGGTTTGCGGCTGACGCTCAGTACATCGGTGATCTGTGGATTGGCGAGGCATTCCAGCAACACCCCTTCGCCCACCATTCCCGTCGTTCCGGTAAGGATAATTTTCATGGCTTTGTGATCAGAAAATGCAAGTTACAACTTCTACAGATAAACTCACCAAATTATAAGCCAATTGCCGCTGGCTAAAGACACAATATCCCCTTACATTTGTTAAAAATGTCGAACCATGGCTATAAAAGAAATAAAAGCATTCGGTACCGCAGCTGCCGAAACCCCACTAACATCGCTGGATATCCAACGTAGGGACGTAACACCCCACGACGTTGAAATCGATATCCTGTTCTGCGGCATCTGCCATTCCGACCTCCATACGGCCCGAAACGAATGGCACAACAGTGTTTACCCCGTCGTTCCCGGCCACGAAATCGTCGGCAAGATCACCCGCGTAGGCGATCATGTCACCAAATTCAACGTAGGCGACCTAGCGGCGGTGGGTTGTATGGTCGATTCTTGCAGGGAGTGTGACTCCTGCAAAGAGGGGCTCGAACAATACTGCGAACAGGGCAATACATTGACGTACAACTCACCGGATAAGCACTTGAATGTGCAAACCTTCGGCGGCTATTCCGAAAGCATCGTGGTAGACGAACGCTACGTGTTGCGTGTACCCGACAACCTTGATCTGGCTGCCACGGCACCATTGCTCTGTGCCGGCATCACCACCTATTCACCGCTTAGGCACTGGGGTGTCGGTCCGGGCAAAAAGGTAGGCATCGTCGGTATCGGCGGCTTGGGGCATATGGGTGTCAAACTCGCGAAAGCCATGGGCGCCCATGTCGTCGTCATCACCACATCCGCGTCCAAAACGGAAGATGCCAAGCGCCTGGGCGCACATGAAGTGATCCTATCCACCGATGCCGAGCAGATGGAAAAGCACGCCAATAGCCTACATTTCATCCTGGATTGCGTATCCGCCTCCCACGATGTGAACGCCTATCTCCAGTTGCTGAAACGCGACGGTACGCTGGCCCTTGTCGGGGCACCCGAGCACCCGCTCCCCGTCGCCGCATTCAGCCTCATTCCTGCCAGGAAAAGCTTTGCAGGATCGACCATCGGCAGCATCGGCGAAACACAGGAGATGCTGGATTTTTGCGCCGAGCACAATATCACCGCAGACATCGAGCTGATTGATATTCAACAGGTCAATGATGCCTATGAGCGCCTGTTAAAAGGCGACGTGCACTACCGCTTCGTAATTGATATGGCTTCGTTGAAAAATTAGCGCTGGGTCAAGAGAGATTGCCGCGATCCGAGCGTTACAAGCAACTGTTTTAAGTACACCACCCGTGGGTCTCGGTCTTGGCTTTCGGCATCACTCAAGTCTGTAATACCCGATCCGGCCAACGACAACCCAGTTATCAGTGCATTAACACGATAGGCAAGCATATGGAAGGCGTGGATGGTTTCCCAGTCCTGTTTATTCCTACCTGGTTCACGCTGCAATTGTTGTACAACATCCGAAAACGACGCCAATGCCGTATGGGCCTCCTTGCGGGCCAACCGCACGCCATACCCATCGGTCACATCCCCCAGCCACCGTTTTATGACTGTCCGGAAATAATCCTGGTTTTTTCCCGTCACGGCACGCGCCAGGGCGTCAAGGTTATGGCTTTGCCGTACGGGTACAAGGTACCACCCCCCTATCGCAAGTAAACACCCCATCAGTGTAAAGACCACCCTGCTACCAAGTATGTCGACCATATCTCCTTCATAGAGGTGAAGTCCGATGATGACTGCCGGTGTAATACAAAGTACACTGATCATGTAATTCAACCGATTGAACGCAAAGAACCCATACAGGAAAACAGCGGCCGTCACCAACAGCACCCTGACGTCCGAGACCAGGTAAAGCAAGAGCAATCCAAGCAGCACGCCCCCCAACGTACCTAAAATGCGCTGGAAATTGCGGCGCTGTGTCATGGCAAACCCAGGTCGCGCCACAATAACGACCGTCAGCAATATCCAGTAGGCATAACGATCAGCCGGCAACGCCAGCCCTATCAGTCCACCCAAACCAAACAACAACGCCAGGCGCAACGCAAAGGGAAATACTTGGTTACGGAAAGAAAGCTGTGTCCGGAAAGCCCGCCATCCGCCCAGGGGCAGGGAAAGAAACGGGCGATAATCGATCTGCTTACTCAACGCAGGTCGGGGAAGTACATCGTTGGCTGCTGAACGGATGCGTCCTATGCAATGGATGATTTGCTGAACATTGCGTATGATAGCCCCCAGTATCTGCGCGGGCTCACCCGGGTGGGTACCGCAAAGTCCCTCCAACCGGCTTATGGTCCGTTTAATGGTCAACACACGCCCCTCCCAACCATCCTCTTTTCCATTAGCACGTAGTTCAGCTAATGCTTCCACGTCCTCTGCCAATAGTGCGATGAGTTCGCGGACATGCGGCAGGGCGCCCACCGGAGCGAGCGCACCACGGATGGATTCATAGTCGTGATCGAGGGCCGTCACCAATTCATACAGATCCATCAGGCCATACGTCCGGACCATCCAATGCACGGCCTGCTTGTTAGCTACATCGATGAGTTTTTTATCGCGGAGCAAAAGGTGCCTTACGAGTTCCTGCTGATCGCTTACCCTGACATGGAGCGCACTAATCCGCTGGTAGGCCTTTTCCACAGGCACCGACTCGTCGTAACACAGCACTTTGGCACGTAGCAGCGCAGCCGTGCTACGGAAGCCATTGTCCAAGGAGTAACGCAGGGAACGGAACGGGCTGATGTAAACCTGGATAAGGCTAATGAGGTAATACCAAATTACACCAATGGTGACGTATATACCAAACACCAATGGTTGCGTAGGCCGTAGGCCAATGGTGAATGCCGACAGGATAAGCGCCATCATCCCCATTACGGCAAAGCGCTGGCCAAATACCGACAGCATGGTCAGCGCGAAGGCAAGTATAATAAGCAATACCACCAACACCCACGGATAAGGCAGGCAAGCCGCCACGGCAAGTGCGGTCGTGAAAAACAGGAACATGCTCCAACAGGCCGAACGCCACTTGTCACCCCGGTTACCCGGAACATCTGTCAGCGACACGAGCAGACTACCCATGCCTGCGGCAACGGCCATATCGGCTTGCCCCAGCCAATAGAAAACCACGCCGGGGACGATGGCGCAAAGGGTATTGCGCAACGCATCCCCACCATGCTCCCCGGAAAGGCACAACGGGACTTTGTTGAACACCGTTCGTTTTCGCCGCATGGTTAACTGGTTTTGATCTTAGGAATGTGCTTGAGTGGGTTTCCCAGGCCACAAATGCGCGGTGGGATTAGTTTGCCATACTTGTTAAATGTACTTATATAGGGCATCACTAATTGCTTTGACACGCTTTAATGTACTTATACTTAAATTTCTTCGGCATTACTGTTCTCGAAAATCTCGAGCTGTCTTTGAAAGCATTTGTTACATCGGCTTTTAATTCTCTCTACAGTGTTGAGAGTTTTGGAAAGTCTTTGTAGGCTTCATAAAATTGCTTCATTCCAAAGGTTTTTATCTGAAAAACCCTTTATTTCGGGTTCATTGCGTTGTATATGTACAGCTAATTCCTTTACAACTGATTGCCCCCCAATTGGAGCTTTCAACCCTTTTGCTGATATATTCGCCTATATTCCAATACAGGTTTATCAGTTCTGCATTTACGGCTTTTATCGCGTTGTAACGGGCTTGCTTTATTAGGTTTATGATGTCGGTAAATCTCTGGTCCATTTTTGACTGCATAAAGCACAAATTTAAAAATAATTGCTTTCCGAATGGTCATTTTTGATATGCTTCTGTATTGGTTTACAGCATATTTTCAAATCTTTAGGTTTGTCCTTTGAAGGAAAGTTACGGATATAATCCTTGGTGAAGAATTTTTACCTAAACCACTTTTTTTCGTTTAAATAGAAAAAAGCTTACCAATAGAAATATAATTATCATTGTAGTATTACTGTAATCCAGTCTTTCAAAAGAACTATTTTCGTTCATAATATTTGCGAATGAATTGTAAGAGCCTTTATAAGGAATAAAATCTGAAAATTTCTTCTGTGCTACTATTATGGAAAATACCGTCATAAACACACTAACGCCAATTGGATAGATAAAGTTTTTAAAAGCAAGGCTTATAGATAGCTGAATCATAGAAACCGCTGTCAGTGTAACAAAAAGCTTTAGGAAAGTACAGAAAATAACTTCCCGATAGTCATAATTTTGGAATCCAATTTCTGGATACATCAAACTCAACAAGTAACCACTAGACAAAAATGCCAAATAAGATAATATTACGGAGAGCAAAACAATGAACAAAATAAAAAGGGCTTTTGAAAAAAAAATCATTGTTTTAGACAATGGAATAGTAAAGAGGATTTTATAATTGTTGTTTTTATATTCAATATCACAGCATGCATGGACGAAAATCGCGACAAGGATGGGATATAGTATATAAAAAAATTGAAAGACGTACCTCCCCAACAGGATTTTCCAAGGATTGGCAGCGGAATCAACAAACCCTGATTTGTTGGCTTCGTAAATAAGATATCCGTCGATGAGTACAATCAAGGCTACGGGTATTAACAAAATCCCAAATATCTCCTTGTTTTTAGTGAGCTTGTACTGTTCGGATGAAATAGCCCTATATAATGTATCAGTCATTTTCCTTGGATATTAAATTGATAAAGGTTTGTTCCAAATTAGCATTTTGGGATTCAATTTCATATATCCCAATCTCATTGTAAATCAGATTTTTTACAAGTGAATTAAAATGTTGATCACCATTGATCGTGACCAAAATCTTATTGGCTCCAACATGCTGTATAGAGAAACCTAAAGGTGATAAAACAGCAATTGCCGTTTCAACATCATCGATCCTAAGACGAACATGTCTTTCTATTTTACCTAAAAAATCATCTTTTGTTCCCTGAAAGATCATACCCCCGTTCTCAATAATCCCGATATGGGTTGCTACTTTCTCCAACTCACTGAGGATATGACTCGACAGAAAAATGGTTTTCCCTTGTTCGTTAAGATTTTGGAACAACTTTCTCATTTCAAAAATACCTTGTGGGTCAAGCCCGTTCAGTGGCTCATCAAGAATTAACAGCTGTGGATCATGAAAGATAGCCATAGCAATCCCCAATCGCTGTTTCATTCCCATCGACAAAGCACTTGCTTTTTTCTTTCTTTCTAAATGAAGATTCACTAACGCCAAGACTTCGTCGATTCGCCTTGCTCCCCTTTTATGAATAATATCCAGGTATCTCAAATTCTCATATACGGTCAGGTTATTATAAAAACAAGGAGCTTCTATTAGATTTCCAACAATTGAGTGGATTTGTGTGCTTCTTTGTTTTAGGCTTATCCCCTGGATAAGAATATTGTCTTCCTCGCTTTTCAAAAGTCCAAGAAGCAACTTGATTGTGGTTGATTTACCTGCTCCGTTCCTACCGAGGTAGCCATAAACACTCCCCATCGGTACGTGAAGATCAATGCCACTCAAAATGGTTTTGGAACCAATTTTATAACATAGGTTTGTTGTCGTTATGCTCTCCGTCATTTTTCTGGATAAGTGGGGTTTCTGTTAATATCGATATAGAAGATCCCGTCGATAAAATCACTCCATACTCGTTTTTGAGCGACTCCTTGATTAATTGTTGAAACAAAATCATGTTTTAAAAACGAGCCTTGCGGAAGGCTTTTTAGGTCGACAAAAAAATAAGGAAATCCAGTTGCATGAAAAGCATTTTCGATGGCAAGCTTGCTGGGCTTGTCAACAATCTTATTTCCATCACGGTATCGGGCATAAGAGGAAAAATTCAGCATATAGGCGGATTCCCCGTACCTATTTTTGATATACGTTCCCATTGGGAGATAATCTTTACTGTATCTGCTTGCAAAAGTGTGAATGTTGGCGCACCATACGATAACTTTTTGATCTGTATAAACGGAATCAATTTGATAGATAAGGTTTCTTGCCATTAACGAATCTCTAAAGTGCATGCTTGCCATTGACCCTGACTCATATTTCCATGATTTAAAGAAATTATTTCTCATATCATTAAGGTATCTTGCATACATGGTGTTTTCTTCGGATGTTTCAAGGGTCGATGTAACCTGCTCCAATTGAGTTATTTCATCGAGGAAGTGTGCTTTTTGTTTATCGTCGAGCCTTTTGTCCGCATAGGCTTTGTATAATAATAAATGAAGGTCTGGCAAATACGTGCTAAAAGTAGGGTAGCTTTCAAGATTTATTCCGTTCTTGGCAAAAAAGCTTTTTATTAGTTGCATGCGTGTATCGGTCAACACTCCTCCTGAAAATTGGATATCAAATCCGCCTAGTTCAATGGGAGTGACAGTTGACTTCGTTTTCAGGTAATAATCGATGAGCGGTTTTGATTCTTGATTTGCCCACCAAAAATTAAACAAACCAATTCCACCGATCGAATCATCGGAGACTTGTGGATTATCTCGTTCATTCATTTCCTTATTCATCCACCAAGTGTCGTACTGCCCGGCTTCATATAAGACGACGTGATATCCCATATGTTCATGCAGGTATTTGATAAGCCTGCTTTTTGCCTTAAAGGTTTGCCCATCGTGATGGACGTTTTCTCCCAACATCAGAACCCTATTACTAACAAGTATAGAATCAAGCATTTGTAAATCATGGTAATCGGTGTCAGTTATAGATATGCTTTTAACAATAGTACCATAACGTTCAATTTCTGCCCTCTGTACAGTCCTTATCGATTCAGGAACCTCTTCATATATAACAAGGTTGATTACGAGAATCAACACAACAGGAATTACCAATATAATCAGAAATCTTTTCATCATTCAAGAACTCTAGATCTTCTAAAGATATTAAAAAAACAAAATAATCTCCCGCTGAGGTTCTGCATATCCTCGTTTAACTTGTGTTCGACCACTTGGCATAAATCTATGTGGTTCGGATACTTGTGTGTCCAAGTATCTTGCTCACCGATTCGATGGGTACGCCGTTGCTCAATGTGACCGTAGTAGCAAACGCGTGCCGTGCGATATGGAACGTAAGCCTTTTGGTGATTCCACATATGTCCGCTATTTCCTTTATGTAGCCGTTTATGCGCTGGTTGGAAATGACGGGGGAACAGGAATTTCTCAATGTAGCAAATCACTCACCGAATAGCTCACATGTTGATTGATATTCTTTAAGGTTTATTTGGTATGGGGGGGAAAACAAAAAACCCGCAAATTCGTTCAATTTGCGGGTTTTTGACCTTACTTAGTGTAAGTATTGTCGGGGTGGCAGGATTCGAACCTACGACCTCCTGCTCCCAAAGCAGGCGCGATACCGGGCTACGCTACACCCCGTCCCTTGAGGGTCTGCAAAGGTATAAATTAAATCCAGATTCCAAAAACAACTTCACAATTAATTTTTGACAAACGGTTTTCATATTCCAAAAATAATCACTAATATTGCAGCTCGATTTTTACGGGATAATAATCGTCATTAATTACTTAAAATCATGGATTTAGTAAAATTTGTAGAAGAACAAGCGGTAACAAAAAACGAAGTTCCCGCATTCAAGGCTGGGGATACTGTTAGCGTTCACTATAAAATTCGCGAGGGCAACAAAGAGCGTATTCAGGTTTATCAAGGTGTGGTCATCCAACGCAATAGCGTCGGTGCCAACCAAACATTTACCGTACGTAAGATTTCCAATGGTATAGGCGTTGAGCGTATTTTTCCGGTAAATTCGCCGAATATCGAGAAGATCGAGGTAAACAGCCATGGAAAAGTACGGCGCTCGAAACTGTACTACCTGCGTGGCCTGACCGGCAAAGCTGCACGTATCAAATCCAAAAGGATTTAAGCGCGCTTGCCATCTCCGCATAAAAAAAGAAGCTGTCATTTTTGACAGCTTCTTTTTTTATGCAATCCATTATGCGATCAACCGCTATTTATCTTCGGTCAGCCCATATTTGTACTCATACCGCTCGAACAGTTGTTTGTGCAGGTCGTCCAAGTTGATGTCCCGGCCCTGGATAAACGCCCGCACCACTGCATTGCCGAGCATATCCAGTGCGTCTCCATCTGATATGATCACATTGGCGTCTTTTCCTACTTCGAGCGTACCTGTACGGTCATCGATGCCCAGTATCTTCGCGGTATTGCCGGTAATGGTCGCCAACGCCTGCTCTTTATCCAACCCATAGGCCGCTGCCGTACCCGCCATGAATGGCAAATTGCGCTGTTGCCAAAAGCCGTCTATGCTATACGCCACTAACAGTCCCGCATCGGTCAGCAATTTCGCTTGCTTATACGGAAGGTATACATCGGCATCGGTCGCATACGGGAGGGAATGCGATTGCCGAAGGATCACGGGCACCTGATTGTCTTTGAGCAGGTCGGTCACCAAATGGGCTTCGGTGCCGCCTACCAGTACCGGACTAATCCCGAGCCTTTTCAACGTTGACACTGCGGTGATGATGTCCGCGGCTCTATTGGCATGCACGTATACCTTGCGCTCACCGGAAAATACTGGCTTGAACGCCTCAAACCGTGCATTGCTGGCATGGTCGCCGCTCAGCTCCGCATAGGCTTTGGCTTCGTTGAGATAATCCGCCAACCGGGCAATTTCGGCCTGCACTTGTGCTTTCTGCACATCGGGATCGGATGCGCCGCCGCCGAAACGTCCGAAACGCACCGTCGGCCAATTGATGTGGATGCCTTCGTCTACCTCATATGCCGCATCTTCCCAGTTCCAGGCATCCAACTGTACGATGGATGACTGTCCGGATACCAACCCTTCCTGCGGTGTGATCTGCGCAAGCAATATGCCGTTGGAGCGCAAGGTGTTGATCACTTTCGAATCGGTATTATAGGCCACCAGCGAGCGGACATGGGCATTGTTTTCGCCCACTTCGGCGTAGTCGATCGTCGCCCGTACCGATTCCACCTCCACCAGTCCCAGGTTGGTATTGGGCGCTATGAACCCTGGATAAACGTGTTTACCGGCGGCGTCGATGGTCAGCGCTCCGGCGGGTATGGCGGTAGGTCCGCCCACATAGGTGATTTTCCCTTGATCAAATAATAGTGTTCCCTGTTCAATCAGCTGACCATTTCCCACGTGGATGGTCGCTCCGGTGATGGCCACAGGCCCTTCCTGGGCCTTGGCCGGATAGATAGTTGGCTGTGCCTTGGCCACCCCGTTGACGAGCAGCAGTGCTGCTATGCCTGATAAATATGTGACGATTGATTTCATTGCCGTGTTACTTGAAAAGCCCTTAATTCATGTATTCTTCAAACTCGCCGATTTCGCCGATGGTCTCGCAGTGGTATTCCATGTTGGGTTGGGCAATGGCCCGTTGTGTCACACCGCCATTCCCTTTTGCCTGCAGCGACTTGCGGATAAGCCGCGCCTTCTCTGCATTCAGCGCTTGTTGCTTTGCCGCATCCTCATCGATGTCCCAATACTTCACGCCATCTACGAAGGTTTTCTCTGCCTTAGCGTAAATGGACAGCGGTTTATCGCTCCAGATCACGATGTCGGCATCCTTGCCGGGAGCAAGGCTCCCCACCCGGTCAGCTACATGCAGGATTTCGGCTACGTTGAGGGTCACCATCTTCAGCGCTTCTTCCTCACTCACCCCGCCGTACTTCACAGCCTTTCCGGCTTCCTGGTTAAGTCGGCGCGCCATTTCGGCATCGTCCGAGTTGATGGCGGTCAGCACATTCCGCTTATGCATGAGGTAAGCATTATAAGGAATCGCCTCCTGTACTTCCATCTTATACGCCCACCAATCGGCGAAGGATGCACCAGCGATTTGCCGACTGGCCATCTCATCGGCCAGTTTATACCCCTCCAAGATGTGGGTGAAGGTGTTCACCGTAAAGCCCATGCTGTCGCTCACATGCATCAGCATGTTGATCTCGGACTGTACATAGGAGTGGCAGGTGATAAACCGCTTTTTATCCAGTATCTCTACCAGCGCGTCCAAGGTAAGGTCGCGCCGAAGCGTCGGGTCATTCGCCGCTGTGCGCGCTTTATATTCCTTCGCCCGCGTGAATGCGTCGTAAAACACCTGTTCTACACCCATGCGGGTTTGGGGGAAACGGGTGCCCGTAATGCCCCAATTGCTTTGCTTCACATTTTCGCCCAGCGCAAACTTGATGAAACCATCGTTCTCCCCAAATTTCAGTCCTTCAGGATTTTCTCCCCAGCGCAGCTTAATCAACTGGGATTGGCCACCGATGGAGTTGGCCGACCCGTGGAGCAGATGCGACGTGGTCACCCCGCCGGCCAACTGCCTATAGATGTTGATATCCTCCGAGTTGAGCACATCTGCTATCCGCACTTCCGCAGTAACCGAATGCGAACCTTCATTGACCCCCCTGCTTACGGCAATATGCGAATGCTCGTCAATAATACCCGGCGTTACATGCTTTCCCGTTCCGTCGATTACTGTTGCCCCGCCTGCTGACAGGTTTTTCCCGACAGCCTTGATCTTTCCACCAGCCAACAGCACATCCCCATTTTCCACGATACCGTCCGTCTCATTCGTCCACACTGTCGCATTTTTGATCAGCACGGCTTCCGCTTGTGGCAGTTCCTTATTGCCAAAAGCCTCGAAGGGATAGATGATGTCGCCTTCAGCAACCACTTTATTCGCACCACCTCGTCGTTGCTTGTCTGAGGGTTTCGCGGCGTAAGCAGCCGTATAGGTGGCCGTCCACGGCGATGAGGTGCCATCCGGCTGCACGGTCTCCCCCTTCAAAGCGATCGGATCACCTTCGACGACATAGCCGCTAATGCGCGTACTGCCTTGCTGCCCTTTCGGATTGAAGCTGAAAGATAACAAATCGCCGACGCGTGATGCGGCTACCTTCGTCTCGGCGGTATCGTTCCCGATGGTCAGGTGGGATTCCAATTTACCGTCTCGGTCTTGGATAAACAGTTTCGCCGCACCTACACCCGGCAGCTGGGTGGCATATTCGCCCGTAATGGCCGTTGCGTAAGTTGCTGTTGTTACAAACTTTTTCCCTTGCACCCAATTTTCATAGATCACCGTACCTTGCTTGAACAAGGTATCACTCGTGATGATAAAATTGGCTAGTTTCCCCGCTTCCAGGGTACCCAACTTGTCTGACAGCCCCAGCATTTCTGCCGGTATTTCGGTGAGTGCCCGCAGGGCATAGTCTGGCGAGAGTCCATTATCGATGGCCAGCCGGAGGTTGCCCCAAAAATCGCGCAGGTTATCCAACCCTATCGGCGAGAGCGCGAAGCGAATGCCTGCCTTTTCCAACAGCGCTGGGTTAGCCGGTGCCATTTCCCAGTGCTTCAATTGCGCCAGTGACACGTTGCGGGCATCCACCGGATCCTCCACGTCATACGCCTTCGGGAAGTTGAGCGGCACGATCAGGCTGGCATCGGTGGCTTTCACCTCGGCAATCCGCTGGTATTCGTTGCCTCCGGTTTTGATGATATAACGTTTTCCAAACTCCTTGGCAATTTTGTCGGCCCGGAGGATATCGAGCATGTCATCTACCTCAAAAAACTGCGGCAACGCTTGCAGCTTATCAAAGGCCTCCAAAGACATATTGTATTCATCGTCCTGCTTGGCATACCACTGGCTGTCATAGTAGGTCTGTCGCAGCAACGCGATTGTTCCCATCAGTGATGATGGATAGCTGGTTTCTGCTGACCCTTTGCTAAACGAATAATGCGCGCCTGCCTCCGGCAGGATGATTACTTCATTTTCCCGTGAATCGGCTAGGGTAGCTACCGTCGAACTGCCCCTCGCAATGCCATCGCGCACGATGGATTGTACAGCGCCGAATCCGATCTTCTTCAACTCTTCGCTTTGCCGCTGGTCCACCGTGAAGGTCTCCTTGGCCGCTGTCTCCGGACGTATCGCCTCATTCCAGCCGTAAGGCCCCGTCTTGGTCGACTCAAATAGCTGGGTTCGCCGTCCGCCACCAAACCCTTGTTGGCCTGCTCCTCGGTCCTCTTTGGGCTGCCCGTATTCGCTAAAGGCATCGACGAACGACGGGTAGATGAATTTGCCCTGTAAATCAATGGTCACATAGCCCTTTGGAATGGACTGACCCTTGCCCAAGGCCGCTATCCGTTGCCCATCCACCAATAAGGTACCGTTTTGGATAACTTCTCCGGCGCTCACGACGATGGTTGCATTCGTTAAAGCATACAATCGCGGCCGTTCGTCATGCGAACCGTTTACGGGAAAACTTTCTTGGGCCATAAGTAGCCGCGAAATGAGCATGAAACAAAAGAAAAGTACTGATTTTTTCATTAGCGTAATTGTTTTAACAGCAATGAGGCCATCATGAGCATTATTGGCTTGTTTGGCGAAGGTTGCTCACGATGGTTTCCTTTTAAAAGGAATGATTTTCATCAAATTTAATGGGATATCCCGATTTTGCGACAAAAAAGTGGTTCGGTAATAGGAAAGTTACTCCACTTCACCGAGCGATGAGACGGCAACCTGAATATTCCCCGAGTATTCCTCTATTAGGCCAATAAAATCAGAATCGCACAAATCTTTAATCAACATACCAGAAAAAAACGTACCTTTGCATCCCGTACACAAACGTGATGTTCGAAGCTTTTTTTGCCATAGACAACGTATAAAAACACCCAAATTTGTCATGACTAAATACATTTTTGTTACGGGCGGCGTCACCTCGTCGTTGGGAAAAGGTATTATTTCGGCGTCTTTGGCCAAGCTGCTTCAGGCACGTGGCTACAAAGTAACCATCCAGAAATTCGACCCCTATATCAACATTGACCCGGGCACACTCAATCCCTATGAGCATGGCGAATGCTATGTAACGGAAGACGGCGCAGAGACCGACCTCGATCTTGGCCACTACGAACGTTTCCTCAACACCCCGACATCCCAGGCCAACAACGTCACCACCGGGCGCATCTACCAATACGTCATCGATAAGGAACGCGAAGGCGCTTACCTGGGCAAAACCGTACAGGTCATCCCCCATATCACGGATGAAATCAAGCGGAGAATGTGTCTATTGGGCAAAGACGGCCAATATGATATCATCATCACCGAGCTTGGTGGTACGGTAGGCGATATTGAATCGCTCCCCTTTGTTGAAGCGGTGCGGCAGCTGCGTTGGGAACTGGGCAGCAACAATTCGCTGGTCATCCACCTTACACTCGTGCCATTTTTGGCCGCCGCCGGTGAACTCAAAACCAAACCTACGCAGCACTCCGTAAAAACGTTACTGGAATACGGTGTCCAGCCGGATGTATTGGTCTGCCGTACCGAACATCACCTCAATGCCGAGATCCGCAAGAAGCTCGCCCTATTCTGCAATGTCAATGTCAATGCGGTAGTGGAATCGATCGATGCGCCATCCATTTATGATGTGCCGTTGCTCATGCTGAAAGAGCAGTTAGACAAAACGGTGCTGACGAAACTCAAGCTTTCTACGAAAAACGAGCCTGCCCTGGAAACTTGGAAGGTGTTCTTGGGCAAGCTGAAAAACCCCACTGCCGAAGTGACCATTGCGTTGGTCGGCAAATATGTCGAGCTGCCCGATGCGTATAAATCCATCAATGAAGCGTTCATTCACGCCGGTGCCATGAACGAATGCAAGGTAAGAATAAAACTGATGGCGGCGGAGAGCGTAAATGATGGCAACGTAGAAGAAAAACTGAAGCGTGTATGCGGGGTGCTGGTAGCCCCCGGCTTTGGCGAACGGGGATTGGAAGGCAAGCTGGCTGCTATCCGCTATGCCCGGGAGCAAAATATACCCTTCTTCGGCATTTGCCTCGGCATGCAGTGTGCCGTTGTGGAGTTTGGACGCAACGTACTGAAACTCAAAAATGCCAACAGCTACGAGATGGATCCGAAAACCAAACATCCCGTCATCCACCTCATGGAAGCGCAAAAAAAGGTCAAAAACATGGGCGGTACAATGCGGTTGGGCGCCTATGAGTGCGAACTCAAAAAGGGCACTAAAGCTGCAGCTATCTACGGAAAAACCAAGGTATCCGAACGGCATCGTCATCGATATGAGTTCAACAACGATTACCTAACCCAATACGAAGCCGCCGGAATGGTTGCGTCGGGCATCAACCCCGAGAACAACCTCGTCGAAATCGTAGAGCTCAAAAATCATCCTTTTTTCGTGGCGGGACAGTTTCACCCCGAATTAAGGTCGACAGTTGCAAATCCTCACCCACTTTTTGTTAGCTTTGTAGCCGCTTCCTTAGCCTATAGCAAAAGCAGAGCGGCCAAGCAGAAATAGCGTATATTAAGAAATGGATAAAAATTCAATCACCGGACTCGTTTTAATTTTCATCATCATCGCGGGCTCCTTTTATTTGTTGCAGCCCTCGGATGAAGAACTCAAACGGGAACGCCAATTACAGGATTCCCTTGCCCGAACAGGCATTGAGCAAATAGACACCGCCGCCGTGGCGAAGACGGCACCCATCATTGACTCGGCGCGCTTACGCGGTCCTTTCGGCCAAGCCATCGCTGGCGAAGAAAAAACGATCACGCTCGAAAACGAGCACATCCGTGCGGTGATCAGCACTAAAGGCGGCCGTGTAAAATCGGTCGAACTGAAGGATGAAAAGACCTATGACAGCCAACCGCTGATGCTCTTTGATGGCGAACAAAATAAATTCGGCCTCTTTTTCTCGTCCGCCGGAAAAAATATCACGACCAACGACCTCTACTTCACGACGGAAGGCAAGGATATACAGGTCGTGGGACAAGACTCGGCCTCCGTCACGTTCAGGCTGTCGTACGCGGCTGATCAGTACATTGACTATGTGTATTCCATCAAGGGCGGCGGCTATACACTTGGCTTTACCATTATTACCAAGGGGATGCAGGAGGTGGTTGCTCCCACCGAAAAACAACTGGTGCTCAATTGGGAGGCCGCGCTTTCGCAAAAGGAAAAGGACATGGACAGCGAGCGCCAGCGGTCTACCTTATATTATGCGCTCACGGACGGTGAAGTAGACCACCTGAATACCACCGAGGACGACGAGGAAACACTCGCCGAAAACGTCAAATGGATATCTTTTAAACAACACTTTTTTTCGAATGTATTGGTTGCCGATAATGGTTTCGACGGTGGCAAGGTGAATGTATATACCAGTGTAGAAGACCATATCGTTAAGCTGTTTGCCGCCAATTTGCAGCTTGACTTCAGCCGCCAGGACATTAACACCTACCCCATGCATTTTTTCTTCGGGCCAAACCAATACAACGTATTGAAAGCGCATGGCCAAGGACTCGAAGAGCAAATTGACATGGGCTGGGGACCGATGAAGTGGATCAACCGTTTCATTACCATTCCGGTATTTAATTTCTTGGATAGCTTCAATTGGAGCTACGGCCTGGTCATTCTGATCCTGACAGTGATGCTGAAACTGGTGCTATCGCCCCTCACCTACCGGTCGTATGTATCCATGGCCAAGATGCGGGTGCTCAAGCCCGAAATGGACCAGATCAAGGAAAAGGTAGGGCAAGACAATCCGACATTGTTGCAACAGGAGTATCTGAAACTCTATAAGCAGGCCGGTGTCAATCCACTTGGGGGGTGTATCCCGCTGATCCTTCAAATGCCGTTTACGATTGCATTCTTTTTCTTTTTCCCCAATTTGTTTGAATTGCGGGGCGAGAGCTTCCTATGGGTAAAAGACTTATCCACATACGATTCGCCCATCTCCTTTGCACCGCTGCCCCTCATTGGTATGGACCACATCAGCTTGATGTGTATCCTGATGACGATCGCTACGCTGCTCTCCACGTGGTACAATAACTCCATTACAGGAGCCACCGGGCAGATGAAATACATCGGTTACTTCATGCCGCTGATTTTTCTTTTTGTACTGAACAGCTTCCCCGCGGGATTGAACTATTATTATTTCCTATCCACGGTCATCACCTTCGGCCAGCAGTTGCTCATCCGCAACATGATCAACGATGACAAGATCCTATCCATCATTGAGGCAAACAAAAAGAAAAAGCCCGTGGATGGTCAGAAAAAATCGAAGTTTCAGCAGCGCATGGAAGACTACATGCGTCAGCAGCAGGGACAGGCGAAGAAGAAAAAATAAGGATCACACAAACGCGCTGAACCCGGTAATCGACCGGCCAACGATCAGTGAGTTGATCTCTTTCGTGCCTTCGTATGAGTAAATGGCCTCTGCATCGGCCAAGAAACGGGCCACATCGTACTCGAGCAGGATGCCATTGCCCCCCATCACTTCGCGCGCCTTGCTTACGATGTCTCGTGTGCGGAGCGTACAAAACACTTTTGCCAGGGAAGCATGTTCGTCCCGCAGCATCCCGCCGTCCTGCAATTCGGAAAGCCGATACACCAATGTCTGCATAGCCGTGAGGTTGGACAGCATCTCCACCAGATGGTTTTGGATGAGCTGAAAAGAAGCGATGGGCCTACCAAACTGCTTGCGCTTACGCGTATAATCCAGTGCATTTTCGTACGCTCCCTGTGCACACCCCACTGCCATCCACGCTACACCGGCCCGTGTCAGCTGCAGCACCTTTGCCGTGTCTTTAAAGGTATTGGCCTGTTGCAGGCGGTCGCTTTCGGGCACCACGCAATCCGTCAGCGTGATCAGTCCGTTTTGCACGATCCGCAGGGCCATCTTGCCCTTTATTTTCTCTACCTCGATCCCTGGGGTGCCTTTGCGCACCAAAAAGCCTTTCACCTCGCCATCGGCAAGGTCCTTGGCCCAGATCACGGTCACATCCGCAAAGGTCGCGTTGCCGATCCACTTTTTCTGTCCATTGAGTACCCAGCCAGCTTCGGTCTTCTGCGCGGTTACTGTCAAGCCCCCCGCCGCCCCTGAGCCGACCTCCGGTTCGGTGAGGCCGAAAGCGCCGATTAGCTTCATCTGCTGCATGGCCGGCAGCCACTCTTCCTTCTGCGCATCCGATCCGCATAGGTAGATCGAACCCATGGCCAACCCGCTTTGCACGCCGAAGAACGTAGCCACGGAGGCATCTATCCGGGCAATTTCCATCGCGATGATGCCTTCCATCAACGATGACCTGCCCGCACAGCCGTACCCCTCATAGGTGAGGCCGCAGATATCCAGCTCAGCCAACTTGGGGATGATCTCGAAGGGAAATTCATCGCGGAGCCAATAATGGTTGACCAAGGGGCGTATTTCACGTTCCATGAACTCCCGTACCTTGAGTTGCAGGGCACGGTCCTCTTCGTTGAGCCGCAAGTGAAGCTCATAGAAGTCGCCATTGATCGGTGGCAGTTCCTTTTTAGGTTTCCCACCTTCGAGCATTTTCATCAGGCCGCTGAGCTGTTTATCGTCCAACTTCGCGAACGATTCCATTGCCATGGGCAAGTCAATTTTCCGAGATAATTTGTCCAGTTGCTCAAAATCTATACTCTTGAACAGTTGATAAGCTTTTTTGATTTTTGAAAACATCATGCTTTATTTCTAATAGTTCAATAATTTCGTCACCGAACACCCACCACCGGTCACCCATCACCAACCACCATTCATGTCTGTATCACGCCCACATTGAACCGCTTCTCGATGGGCGACTGATTGGCTGCCTCAATACCCATGGAAATCACCTTGCGGGTATCCAAGGGATCGATGATGGCATCCACCCATAGTCGTGCCGCAGCATAGTAGGGTGTCGTCTGCTCGTGATACCGCGCCGTGATCTCCTCAAGCAATACCGCTCTTTCTGCCTCGTCAGTTTCCATTCCTTTTGCTTTCAAGGATGCTGTCTGGATTTGCAACAGCGTATTGGCGGCCTGTGCACCGCCCATCACCGCAATCTTCGCCGACGGCCAAGCGACGATAAGCCGCGGATCATACGCTTTGCCGCACATGGCATAGTTGCCCGCCCCATAAGAATTACCCATCACGATGGTAAATTTCGGCACCACGGAGTTCGCCACGGCGTTGACCATCTTGGCGCCGTCCTTGATGATTCCCCCCTGCTCGGCACGGCTGCCGACCATGAAACCCGTCACGTCCTGCAAAAACACCAGCGGGATTTTCTTCTGGTTGCAGTTCATGATGAAGCGCGTAGCCTTGTCGGCCGCATCCGAATAGATAACGCCGCCGAACTGCATCTCCCCTGTTTTGGTCTTTACCACCTTGCGCTGGTTGGCCACGAAACCCACCGCCCAGCCGTCCACACGGCCAAGACCACAGATGATGCTTTTTCCATACAGGGCCTTGTATTCTTCGAATTCAGAATCGTCCACCAGCCTCAGGATGATTTCCTTGGTATCATAGGGTTTTTCACGGGATGATGGCAGTATTCCATAGATTTCCCGCTCATCCCGTTTCGGAGCGGCGGGCTTTATGCGGTCAAACCCCGCATCCTGGGGCTTGCCCAGCATTCCCATGATGTTGCGGATGGCATCCAGGCAGGTCTTGTCATCCGGATGTTTATAATCTGTCACCCCCGAAATTTCGCAGTGCGTAGTCGCCCCGCCAAGCGTTTCGTTGTCTACCGATTCGCCGATGGCCGATTTGACGAGGTACGACCCGGCCAAAAACACGGAACCCGTCCCTTCCACCATCATCGCTTCGTCACTCATGACGGGCAGGTATGCGCCGCCCGCCACACAGGCGCCCATGATGGCCGCGATCTGCACAATTCCTTCGCTGCTCATCCGGGCGTTGTTCCGAAAGATGCGGCCGAAGTGTTCCTTATCCGGAAAAATCTCATCCTGTAAGGGCAGGTACACTCCCGCAGAATCCACCAGGTAAATAATCGGCAACCGATTTTCCAGGGCGATCTCCTGTGCGCGCAGATTCTTCTTGGCCGTCATCGGAAACCAGGCCCCCGCCTTTACCGTTGCATCGTTAGCCACGACCACACATTGCCGCCCCGCTACATAGCCAATACCAGCCACTACACCCGCCGAAGGGCAACCGCCGTGTTCGGCATACAGGCCGTCCGCTGCCAATGCACCGATTTCCAGCCATGGCCGGTCGGCATCCAGTAGGTACGCAATCCGTTCGCGCGCCAATAGCTTTCCTTTGGCTTTCTGCTTTTCCGCGGCCACCGCTCCCCCACCCGCATAAACCTTTTTCAGCCGACTTTTCAGTTCAGCAGCCGCCTGCTTATTAAAATCCTCATACTGGTTAAATTCTAGGTTTACCATGGTCCACAAGGTACGATATTTCCGACTTTTTTAAAATTTTTGGGTTACCTTTTCTAATAGCCGTGTATTAAGGGATAAATAAACAAATTTGTTTTAACCAAAAAAGAAAGTTAACATGAAAAATGCATTTAAGTTCGGTTTTTTAGGTTTGGCTCTTTCTGTAGCGATCGCTGCTTGTAACACGACTACTTCTGAAAGCGAAGAAACAGCTGATTCATTGACAAACGAAATCGAATCTATGGTTGATTCTGTAGATTCTGTGGCTGACTCAGCAATCGATTCAATCGACTCTTTGGCACCTGATTCTTTGTAAGATCAGTATCTCAAAACCGGATTGAAAAATCTGTAAAAAAGGGGTATCCTTAACTGGTTACCCCTTTTTTCATCCTTTGCTGAGTGACGGCTCATGCAGGTTTCGTTCAAAGTTCGTCAACCATTAATTTGTACCCGATTCCCCTGATGTTCACGATTTCAATGTCGCTATCATTCTTCAGGCGTTTGCGCAATTTGGTAATAAAGACATCCATACTCCGCGCATTGAAAAAACTGTCATCTCCCCAGAGGTAATCCAACGCCAGTTTGCGGTCCAGCACTTGATTTTTGTTTTCAATCAGCATTTTAAGCAGGGCCGACTCCCGAAAGGAGAGCTTCACCACCTCCCCATCCGAGACAAGTTCCTGCAACGCACTGTTAAACGTGTACTTACCGATCGTAAATTGTTCAACAGCCGTGAGCTGTTGCTTGACAGGCCTATTCAACAAGGCGTTCATCCGCACAATGAGTTCTTCCATGCTGAATGGCTTTTTCAGGTAATCATTGCCGCCCAGCTCGAATCCCTTTACGACATCTTCGGTCAATGATTTAGCGGTAAGGAAGATAATGGGCACCCGATCGTTCACTTTACGGATATCTTCCGTAAGCGTGAACCCGTCTTTGGTCGGCATCATCACGTCAAAGATGCAAATGGCCGGATCGAATGTCCGAAATGCCGAGTAAGCCTTCAATCCATCCTGCACCCACAGCACATTAAACCCCCTTGATTCCAGACTCTCCTTCACGATCTTTCCCAAAAAGGGCTCGTCTTCTGCCAATAGCACCTTGAGCAATCCGGTCTGTTGCATCATCTTTCGGGTTAATTGGATCGATCGCGCTGCGGATCTACCGGAAATGTAATGGTGAATACACTACCCGTGCCCGCCGCACTTTTAACGTTAATGTTTCCCCGGTGTTTTTGAACGATGGCTGCCACATACCCCAATCCAAGGCCGAAGCCCTTGGCATTGTGGATATTGCCTGTCGGTACACGGAAGAAATTCTCAAACACCCGCTCACGATACGCCGGAGGGATACCGATGCCATTGTCGCTCACCGTTAGTTGAATTTGATCGTCGTGGATCAAGTCGTAAGCAATTTCGATCTCAGGCGTACTAGCCGTGTATTTGAGGCTGTTATCGATCAGGTTGTATACCACATTCGATAAGTGCGTAGGGTCTACCATCGCTTCCACGCGATTGTTCTCCGGTCGGATGGACAGTTTCGCTGCCTTCTTTTCCCATTGCGGCCGCATGTTTTCGACCACATCGCGCACCAGCTTGCCCATATCGGTCTTCTGTAGGGATAACTTGAGGTCCATTCGTTCAAATGCGGCCATTTTCAGTACCTTTTCGACCATCACCGAGATCCGCTTCAGTTCATGCTCGCAGATATCGAGGTATTCCTTCGCCTGCTCGGGCCGGTTGATGACGTCGAAATTCTTCATGGCTTCCACTGCCAAGGACACCGTAGCAATCGGTGTTTTGAATTCATGTGTCATGTTGTTGATAAAGTCATTCTTGATATCGGATAGCCGCTTTTGCTGAAAAATCGTGCGAAGCATGGCCATAAACGCCCATACGGTAATTCCGACGATGGCCAGCGATGCCAATAACACCCAAAGCATATCGCGCAAGATGTAGCCGATATCATTGCCCATGGCCAGCGTCAGGCGGTAAGGCTTGCGCAATCCTACTTTGACGTCGACAGCGGTTACCGGAAGTTGCCGCCCGAAGAACGTACTGTCCGACACATAGGTATCACCATGCCCGCTGAGATTACTCAACCTAACGGCAAAAACAGAACCGATTCCCACCGCCTGCAACAAGGAGTCTACCTCGCGCGCCAATGCGCCGCTCAACGCCGAAAATTCATCCGTGGTATAATCATGGGTCGTATCATTGATCGTCAATGGCCGTCCCGGCCGATTATCCGTCCGCATCCGGATCACCGAATCGCCAACGTGGGTCCTCAACGTCAATACACTATCCAAACTCATGCCTCGAGGGGCATCCGCTGTATCATCCAGGTACGTAACCATCACCTTTGATTGCTTGATGAACCTGCGGTCTTTGGACCGTTCGCCAATCATCCCATTTAGCGGTGGTTGCGGACCCGATAGGAGGAAATCCACCGTTTTGGCTAATCGGCCGGTATCGCTTTTTCCGGTACTGTCTGACAGGAAGCCCATGGTTTCCAGATCAGCCAACACGTGGCTGCGCTCCAGTCGCCTCATCGCCTCCCGCACGTCTCGATTAAATTGTTGGGCAGAAAGCTGGTAGGAATTAGCTAGCCAATACCCTTGAAAAAGAAGTATACCCACCAATGAACAGGTGACAATCACGACGATGAAGCGTATCCTCTTAGACATCATACAAAACTATGAAACCTGATAGGTATTGAAAACAGGTAATGCTTAAATATAACACCAGTTAACAGACGTTAACAGTATTTAACACAACTGGCATTTGTTAACACTGCTTAACAGTAAAAACACGCCTTACAGGGCACCGCCTTCTTATTTTTGTCAAACATAATCAGTTACACATCATACAAGATAATGAATACAAGAACAAATTTTATCACAGCGGCATGGGTAGGCAGTATCCTGACGTGCCTCACGACAGCGGGCCGCGCACAAGAAGCCGATGCTGCACTGGCCCACATCAAGTACGAATTCGTACATATTGATGATACCAACTTCCGAGACAATCCGCGTAAGGAAGAGATGATGCTCTATATCGGCCAGCAATCCACGATGTACAACAGCTTCACGTTGGCGATTACCTTGGAGAAAATGAAAAAGGATATGGAAGAAAAACAGCAGGCCGATGGCGCCAAGATCAACGCACGGAACGGCATGAACCGGTTTTTTGTCGGCTCCCCCAATCTATCCAATGAAATGCTCTACCTTTTTCCACCGGCAGGCAAAGCCTTCCTCACCGATCGCCTGGGTACCAGCACCTATATTATTCCGCAAGATTACCCACAGATCGATTGGCAGATCGGTGAGGAGACCAAGACGATCGGCGGATATCAATGCCAGCAAGCAACCGGCACGTTTGGTGGTCGCGAATACACCGCATGGTTCACCACCGAACTGCCATTTCCGTATGGCCCTTGGAAACTCCATGGGTTACCCGGACTCATCCTCGAAGCAGAGGACAGTCGAAAGGAAGTGATCTTCCGGTATGCAGGCTTCGATAAAGAAACAGGTGCGCGCATCGATATCGCCCTCCCAAAGGATGCGGCGACCGCCACAGCCAAGGAATTTGCCAAGGCAAAAGCGGCCTTTGACAAAAACCCCATGGCCAATGCCATGCGTGGCGTCAATGCACCAGCAGGTGCCAAGATGGAACGGAAAATCGTCATGAAAGACCAAAATGGCCGCGAGCTGACACCGGAAGAGTTCAGCGCCATGCGCGAGATGGCCATGAAAGAAGGCAAGATCAAGCGCCCGAATAACCCCTTGGAATTGGAGGGTGGTCGGTGATGGGTGGTTGATGATCAGTGATGGGTGGTTGATGATCAGTGATGGGTGGATAGAGCAAAATAAATGATACTAAAAATTATGCGGATACTCGCTCCCTTTATACTCCTATTGTGTTGGTCTGCTATGGCTTTTTCTCAAAACAGGCAGATCACTGGAACGCTGAATACCAAGGACGGCAAGCCCGTGCCATACGCCAGTGTCATGGTCAAAAACAAGCAGCAGCGTGTGCTGGCGTTCCATACCAGCAACCATGCGGGGGCATTCACCTTGGCATGGCCCGATACGGCCGCGCTCACGGAGTTGTCAATCGAGATCAATCATTTGGGGTATAAAAAAGTTACCCTACCATTGATTGCCGACAAGCACCGATATGACGTCCTGATGGAAGCGCAAGCCATCGATCTGGCCGAAGTGGAGGTCAAAAGCCGACCGAAAATCAGTCTCCGGGGTGACACGTTGAGCTATGATGTAGCTTCCTTCACCAAGGCGGAAGACCGCACGATCGGCGACGTCCTGAAACGCCTGCCGGGTATGGAAGTGGATGAAAGCGGACAGATCAAATATAACGGCAAGGCGATATCGAATTTCTACGTGGACGGAGATGACCTGCTGGACGACAAATATGCCATCGGCACCAAGACCATACCACATGCCATGGTGCAGGACGTGGAAGTGATGCAAAACCATCAGCCTCTCAAGGTATTGCAAGGCAAGACACTCAGCGAAAACGTAGCCCTCAATCTTAAAATCAAGGACGAGGCCAAGCTGGACCTTACCGGACAGGCCAAACCGGGGGGCGGGCTTCCTGGTCAATACGACAGCGAGTTGAACGCCATCTTGTTTAACAAGAAATACAAGATGCTCAACGTAGGCAAGGCAAACAACGTCGGCACCGACCTCGCCACGGATTTCACCGCATTCAACCAAGCGGGCAGGCTCTCCGGTCTGGGCAATACGCGCCCCGCGGAACTGTTATCGTCCGGCACGGTAGGCAATCCCGCACTGCCCACCAGCCGCTACTATTTAAACAACTCCGGTTCGCTGAACGCCAACAATCTCATCAACCTCAAGAATGGGCTGCAACTGAAATCAAACGTCGGATTACTGCTGGATAACAATGACATGGATTATTACAGCGCCAACGACCTTTACCTCGCCGATGACACCATCCAGTACAGTGAAATCCAGCAAATCGACCGGAGCCCTTTCTTGGTGGATGTCTCGCTCAACGCGCAGGCCAACAAAGAAACGTATTACTTCAACAACGCACTCAAAATCGGCTATTCGGGCGAAACCGGCAGTTCCACACTGGCTAGCAACGCAATGGACATGACGCAGCAGCTTCGCAACCGCGTGCGCGACTTCTCCAATCAGTTGGAATACCTACCTGCATTGCATAATCAACATATCCTCAGCGTTAATTGGTACCTCAACCATTTCAATCGTCCGCAGACGCTGGACATCCAGCCCGGCATCAATGCAGCTATACTGAACGGCGGTCAGCCTTTTGATGGCATACAGCAGTATACCGAGACACCCACTTGGTTCAACACGTTGTCGGTAGGCTACAGGATCCCTGATGGATTGATCATGCAAAACTACCGACTGAGCACCCTCAACGAATGGCAGCAGCTCCACTCGCAGCTCCTGCTTACCCAAGCCACTGGCGAACAGCTCCCATACACGGAGAGCTCCGGCAATAACCTGGAATGGCAACGGCACAACGCCCAGTTAAGCGCTACCTATGAACTGCAGCTGGGCGGCCGGTGGGAGGCCCTCCTCTCCTTGCCATTTACCTGGCAGCATATCACCTATAAAGATACGGGCTTTGCGCTCGACGAAAAAAGCGGACGCCTGCTGTTCAACCCCCTTTTTCGGGCCAAATACATGACCACGCCCGAAGATTACCTCTCGTTCAACTACGTTTACAACAACCAGATGGGCAACATCAACAGCGTATACCAAGGGGCCATCCTCTCCAACTACCGCAGCCTGCGAGCCAATGATGCCCCGTTGGAAGAGCGCAATAGCCATAACATGGGATTGAACTATCATTTCCAACGCAACATCAGCATGCTGTTTATGAATGTGGGTATCAACTACAGCTATACGACGAGCAACACCATTGCATCCAATGTAGTGACCGATAACATCATGAATACCGTACTGCTGCCCTATGACAATAATGTAAGCACGTTCAGCACGAATGCGGGCATCAGCAAGTACATCTTCGCTTTGGGGGCTACGGCAGGATTGAAAGGAGCCTGGAGCACCTCCCGCTTCAATCAGCTGCTCAATGACCAGCTGCTCCCCTTCAACAACGTATCGGTCAGCGTCACGCCGAGCTTCGAAGCCCGCCTCTGGGATCGCATCAGCCTCAGTTATGAAGGCACGGGCACCTGGACGACCAGCAAACTGATATCGGGCGAAACCGTCGTGACCATGCCCGACCGGCAGATCCGACGGTACGACCAGTCGGTGAGCCTGCTTT
Organism: Parapedobacter brassicae; assembly: GCF_051400755.1. Taxonomy (NCBI): domain Bacteria; kingdom Pseudomonadati; phylum Bacteroidota; class Sphingobacteriia; order Sphingobacteriales; family Sphingobacteriaceae; genus Parapedobacter; species Parapedobacter brassicae. The sequence goes on along the minus strand of NZ_JBLFFL010000002.1, from coordinate 3,763 downwards.
ACTCGCCCTTCCGCAATACGTTCCTGCGCCTCAGCGGTCGCCACCAGTATATGAGCCAGCAGCAGCTGGAAGATGTCAGCTACTTCTTTGCTGATGCGAACATCCGCTATAAACTCAATAAGTGGAATACGGATATTGAGCTGAACTTGACGAACCTGGCCAACATCACCGAATATGAGACCTACAGCCTCTCGGCCAATCAATTCGGCTACAACCGGTATGACCTGCGCGGGCGGATGGCCGTGTTGAAGCTGACGTTTAATCTTTCCACTTCATCCCAAACAACAACCGCATCACGTTAAACGGACGTATGCACAGCAGGTAAAACCCAATGCAACCCACGAGGGTCAGCAAACTGATGGCACAGAATTTTGCCAGGATTCCCCAATCCAACTGGCAGATGTAATAGCCGATCCAGATAATCACCGTCTGGTGCAAAATATAAAAGGGATACAGCCCTTCGTTTACGTGCTTCAACCAGGGATGGGGGCGGTTCAGGTATTGCTGGGCATATCCTACCACCGTGATTACCGTAAACCAACTCAGGAAGATAGCCGATACATCGAATACCACCTCCGCCTCACGGGCGGTCATGGGCAAAGCGATGACTCCGCGCATATGGAGATAGCATCCATAAAACGGGATCAACATCAGCAAAGCCGCAACCAACAGGTACTTCCGGTTCAGCCGCACCGTCTCCCACAGCTGGGGGGTCGAATAAAATAACATGCCCAGCAGAAAAAAACAGGCGTAGAACGTGAAAAAGGCCCAGTCGTCCACCAGCGCATGCGTTTCCTCCGGAAAATAAGGGCGCAGCAATACCTGCGTCAGTAAGATAAACCCAGAAGGTATCCCAACCATCCCCCAGGGGGCACCCAGCACACGGTAAAGCAGGGTTTTGAAGCCTAAGGAACGCGGCGATTTCATAAACAGCAGCAACGGTAGGGCCAGCAGGCTATATATCAATAGGTAGAGGATGAACCACAAGTGGTGCCAGCTGAAGCTGCCCCCCGGATAGGGGGCAAATTCGAACACCGTCTTATAGAAATCCCAATAGTTGCCGTACTTACCGATGTACTCAAAGTAGATCTGTGGGGGAACGACCACGAGCATCCCGAATACCAGCGGTATCAACAGCTTTCGGATACGCTCGCCCGCGAATTGGCGCGGCGAGCGTTTGCCTAGCGCGAGGTAGGTACCCGCGCCAGAAATGAACAATAACAGCGGCATGCGCCAGAAATGCAGCCAGATCATCCAATAATCAAATGAGGGTGTCAACTCCGCGTTTTTGACGTGCCAGCCGAAGGTATTGAACCACATACCGGTGTGGAAAAACAAGAGAATCAAAATGGCCAGAAACCTCAACCAATCCAGGTCGTGTCTCCGTGTCGATGTAAATGCAGTTTTCATTTTCTTTGAATTGTTCACCAAAGAAAACACTTTCAATCACCCGGAAAGAGCGATTTTATCGGTACGGCGTTCGCTTTTATAAAGTCGAACGCTGATTTATTGAGATTGCCGATATTGCGAAGGTGTCGTACCGGTGATTTTCTTGAAGGCGGTGTTAAATGAGGACTTGGAACTGTACCCCACCCGATCGGCAATTTCCTCGATCTTATAGTTGGGATGCTGTTTCAGCAGCACCTTGGATTCCCGGATACGGTATTCACCGATCCACTCGAAAAAGCCCTTGCCGAATTGTTCATTGATCACCTGGGAGACCACATGAGGGGTGCTCCGGATTTCGGTAGCGAGTTTTGCCAAGCTGATGTCCGCCGAGGCAAATAGCTTGCCCTCCGCCATCATCCGGGATAGCAGATTGGCTATCCGTACCTTGTCATCGGAAGATAAATTCGAGTTTTTATATTTTACATCTTCCGTTAGCGGCACCTGCTTAAAGAAACCGGAATTTTTGACCACAATGAAGCTCGTAAAGTAAACGCTCAGAGAAATGCAGGTTGCGATAATCTGGTCGCCCGTATCGTGGGGATTCAGTAATTTTACAACGATGATGATCAGCAGCACCACAAAAAACTGGATAGCCGATGCCCGGGCCGTCTTGAGTGTCTGTGTTTTCGGTGCGAGCAATCGTTCATTCCGATGCCTGAAAGCATTGACGAGCAACCACGAAGCCATCAAAAAATAAATACCGAAATAAGGCACTAGGATATCGGTGTGGTAAATAGTCAGGCGGAAAAAGGGAGAATACCACCACCACGGCAGAACGATTTCCCTCAGGGGATAATCCAGGTCATACGAGGCCACCCATGCATTGAACTTGATGTCCTCCGAAGAAAACAGGTAAGGCAGCGATGACAGGAGGTACGCGGCAGGCAAGGCCAAGTGAACGGCGATTTCACCCCTGCTGATTCTTCCCTTCAAAAGCGACTTTACCGACAAATAGAACAACGGGGCAATCAGCAGGCTGAGGGTTTCGGAAAAATCCACCAGAAACAATACCTCGGCAATATACCCCGTATACAGGAGGAAAATCTCCAGCAGGCTGAGGGCCATACAGACCAGCATCCACCCCTGAAAGACATTGAATGGTTTACTACGATTGGCAGAACCGAGAAAAAACAACGATAGGAAAAGACCTTGCGCAATACCCAACAAAGTGAATAAGGCATAAAAATCCAGGGTCACAGGGATATTCGTATCAGCCATCGGCAGCAAAATAGGTGCAACGGTACATCAAAAGTAAGAAAAAGTAGCGCACCAACCCGAGTTTTTCCCTAACGGCAACCCTATGGCGAAAAAGCACGGCGGCATAGGGATGCAGAATTTGAAAGCGAAACCGCCCTATGACTGTACAAGTCCGTTATCCGTCCTGCCAACAATCCGTATTTCCGGATTTATATGCAGTAACGCGTCGATGAATGTGTCATTATTATCCGGCGAAAAATAGATATCATCATATCTATTATATTTCACAATCACGCCATTCCGGGCTAACGCAGGCTTGAATCCAACCCACATGGTTGTGCCTACAACCACTTCACGTATCGATGACACAGGGATTTTTCCACGAAACGGGCCTGAGCGGAAATAAACAAACGCGTCATTTATTCGATAGTGGGTATCGAACCACAGCCAAAACATGAATACCATAGCCGGCACCATCAGCATCAACCCAAATACGTCCACAGCACCCTCAAACTTACCATTGACCAAACCCGTCAACGAGACAACCAACAGCGTAAGTGCCGCACCCAAGATAACCACCCCGAACAAGGGGTCTTTCCTGCTTTTGAAATGAGTCCGCATCATGCCAAAGATAAGTAACTTTATTTTGGCTCTTCATTTTCTCCTGACGAACTTCCCCTTTTCTCCTGCCGTTTTCCCGCCATCTCCCGTCCCCCACTTGGGGCTCGCTCGGGGCGTATCTGAGAAAAACCCGCGTACGGCCCGCATACAGCCCAAGCGGGGGCCGCGTTATGGGAGAACACTGGCAGAAGAAAGGCAGAAAAAAGGCGGTAGAAAGGAGGAACTATGTCTTATCCTGATATAGCTATACAGGTTAATAAATAAATCCTGAATTAATTATACACTGAGATCTGTTATTCCTGGTTGGATTATACCCTGCAAATTGTTAATTCTGACTGAGCTATACAAGAGTAAATTCCTTCTTTTTGTTTTTCCACCGTTTGGGCAGGGTCCCTGCCCTGAGATGCGCCTGCCGGGGAGTGAGGTAATCACAACTGGCATGGGGTCTTACTTCATTGTAAACCCGGATGCTTTCTGCGATCTTCCTTTCCGTCTC
>NZ_JBLFFL010000001.1:1352130-1378198 GCF_051400755.1 Parapedobacter brassicae | reverse complement strand
TCTTAGAATCAATCTTTACTGTATTATGTCTATCTACCTGGATTGACTTAGGTCTGTCTATCTTAACTTTCGCCCTTATAAACAGACTACTCGTTACGCTACATGAATATCAATATCTTCAAGAACTCTCTCGCCCCCGCTCACGCTTCGGCTATATCTCCAACCGGCTCCTTAACCGGCCGAATCTCTCTTCTTCTTTCCCCGGATCGCATCGCGCTAACCGGGCCCCGGAACACTCTCTGAATCCCCGCTCCGTTTGGGACTGCAAAGGTAAGGATGTTTTTCCTTACTGCAAAATTTATTTTAACATTTTTTTAACCTTCCGAATCCGCTAAAAAGCGTCTCGTATCTGTCAAAAACAATTGTTAAAAGCTCAATGAACAACCACCTCCTCTGAAGCGGGACGCAAAGGTATCACCATTATTTTCTATTTGCAAGCAACAGCAACTAATATTTTCAAAGCATATCGTTACTCCCTATAAATCAGCGCATAAAAATGTAACGCCTAAAAGTCCTGTTCCGACAACCTTCTTATCCGGATTGAAACCACACAAACGCCTCACATTCCCCTGCCTTTTTCCCGCCGTTGTTCTCCCATCTCTTGGCTGCCGCTCGAGGCTCGCTTGGGGCGTACTTAACAAATCGCCAAGTACAGGCCGCATACTGCACGAGCGGGGGACGCATAACGGGGGGCAAAAGGGGGAACAATGTTGGGAGAAAGAGAGAAGAAATGTGGTCAAAATTATGCTAATTTTGCCAACCAAGTTTGCCTGTATATGGAACTTATCTATTATATCGACTTATTGGGCACCATGGTTTTCGCCATATCAGGTGCCATGGCGGCCATGAGACACCATATTGACATTTTCGGAGCTGCTTTTACGGGCTTCGTCACGGCCATTGGGGGCGGCAGCCTCCGCGATATCTTTCTAAACCTGCGGCCGGTATGGGTAAACGATGGCAATTACCTCTTGGCCATACTGGTCGGCGTATTAATCGCTGTGCTATTCAAAAGACTTCTGGAAAAATTAGCAAGGACGCTTTTCTTATTTGATGCATTGGGAATCGGTTTTTTCACGGTAGTCGGCGTTCAAAAATCCTTGGCATTTGACAGCAGCGACATTGCAGCGGTGGTATTAGGACTTTTTTCCGCAGTAATGGGCGGAGTTATCCGCGATACGTTGTTAAATGAAACGCCGTTGATCTTCCGAAAGGAAATCTATGCAACGGCATGCCTATTGGGCGCCATCATATTTGTCACCCTCAACGGTTTAGGGGTAAACTCCGCCATCAATACCTTTCTCAGCACGAGCATGATATCCGTCATTCGCATCATTGCCGTCAAATACAAATTGACATTACCCATTGTGGGCGGCTAATGACCCCTATCGCCCTTTTCGCTTCAATGCCGGAAACTTCATTTTGTAATCCACGCTCACCTGTCCCTTTGAGACGGCTTCCAATTTGCTTTTGATCATTGCCTTCCGTAGCGGACTTAGCTTCTCGGTAAACAGCTTGCCCTCGATATGATCGTATTCATGCTGGATAATCCGTGCGGCTAACCCCGTGTATTCCGCTTCATGCTCCACCCAATTTTCATCAACATAACGGATACGGATGTCGGGATACCGGCTCACATCTTCACGGATATCGGGGATACTCAGGCATCCTTCATTGAACGACCATTTCTCCCCTTGTTCATCGAGTATCCGTGCATTGATAAAGACTTTTTTGAACGCTGCAAGCGACGGCTCATCGTCGGCAAATGGACTAGCGTCTATTACAAACAGGCGAATGGAACGCCCTATCTGAGGCGCAGCCAGCCCAACTCCATGCGCCGCATACATGGTCTCAAACATATCGGCTATCAATTCTTGCAAGCCCGGATAATCGTTCTCTATCTCTACCCCTTTTCGTTTCAAAATAGGGTCGCCATAGGCGATAATGGGTATTTTCATGCTACAAAGGTAGTGATTTTACGGAAAAAGCTTATCTTTGAATATGCCTGAGAAACTGCCAGACAAGACGATCTTTTCCCTTGCGGAGGTAGCCCGCAGTATTCAAAAAACCATCGCCGAACGGTATAAAAGCGTTTACTGGATCAAGGCAGAGATGAATAAACTCAATCATTATAGCCATTCCGGGCATTGCTATCCTGACTTGGTCGAGAAAAAAGAAGGCAAGGTCATTGCCGAAATGCGCGCCATCTTGTGGAACGGCGATTATCAACGGATCAACCAGCGGTTCATTGACATCGCCCGCGAACCATTGAAGAATGGCATCACTATTCTGTTTCAAGCGACCATCTCCTATGAGCCTTTACATGGCTTGAGCCTCCGTATTTTGGACATAGACCCCGCTTATTCATTGGGTGAGTTGGCAAGGGAAAAACTGGAGAGCATCGCCCGGCTCAAGCAGGAAGGGCTCTTCTTTGCCAATAAGCGGCTCGCTTTCCCGGTGGTTCCCAAGCGATTGGCCATCATATCGGTAGAGACCAGCAAGGGATACGCCGACTTTCTGAAAATCCTACATGGCAATCCTTGGGGGTATCGGTTCGAATCGACCTTATTTCCTGCATTGCTACAGGGCGATAAATCCATCCCATCGATCATCAACCAACTCGTGCATATCGCCCAACAGGTAGAAGCTTATGACGTCGTGGCCATTATCCGTGGGGGCGGGGGAGACGTTGGACTGTCCAGTTACAACCATTATCTATTGGCTTCAGCCATCGCCCAGTTCCCCATTCCGGTGCTCACCGGTATCGGGCATTCGACCAATGAGACGGTAAGCGAGATGGTCGCCTATCAAAATGCGATTACTCCAAGCGAGTTAGCCGATTTCCTCGTTCAGCGATTCCATGATTTTGCCGTGCCCGTTTCGCAAGCGCAGCAAACCATTGTCCAACAAACGGAGCGATTGCTTACGCTACAAAAAAATGCCCTTCATGATTGCATCCGTTACTTCCGGTTGACGAGCGTGCATCTCCTTCATCAACAGCAACGAGCGCTTGAGCATCATGCCGCACGGCTAAAGACAGCCGCGACCGGCTGCCTGCGACGGGAACTGCAAACGCTGCAATACCCCGAACAGACCGTGAAAACAGCCAGCTTGAGCAAGCTCAAAGACAGCCGGTTTGAATTAGCCGCCATGGAACGGTCCGTCAGGCTGTTAGACCCACAGTGGGTGCTCAACCGCGGATACAGCATTACACGCATCAACGGACAGGTGATCAACACTGCCGAAAATATCAAACAGGGTGATGTACTGGAGACCGTCTTGGCATCAGGAAACGTCACCAGTACGGTAACCCACATCAAACCAACAGCAAATGAGTGACGAGAAGTACACCTATACCGACGCCTTTGAGGAACTACAATCCATCGTGTCTGAGATTGAACAGGGCGGCATCTCCATCGATGCGCTTTCGGAAAAAGTGAGACGTGCCACCCAGCTTATCACTGTCTGCAAAGCCAAACTCACGGCTACAGAAGAAGAGGTGAATAACATACTGGCCGACCTGACCATGGATATGGACGCTCCGGCCCCGACAGCGGGGGACGAGTAAGTCAGCCGAGTTCCGACTTCATCTGCTCCATATCCAGCTCATTTTCCCAACGCGCCACCACCAGCGTGGCTGCGGTGTTGCCGATGATATTGGTCAACGCCCGTGCCTCACTCATGAAACGGTCGATGCCGAATACCAGCGCCACCGACTCAATGGGCAGATGGCCTACCACGGGCAGCGTAGCGGCCAATATAATAAACCCGCTGCCCGTTACACCTGCCGCCCCATTGGACGTAATGGTCAACACCAACAATAGAAACAGTTGTTCGCCCAGATTCATCGGAATATCCAACGCTTGTGACAGGAATATGGCCGCCATCGTGAGGTATATCGTTGTGCCATCCAAATTGAACGAGTAGCCCGTCGGAATCGCCAGCCGCACGACCGGTCTGGAGCAGCCCAGGCGTTCCAGCTTTTGCATGATGGCAGGCAATACCGATTCGGAAGAAGAAGTGCCCAATACCACCAGCAATTCTTCCTTGATATAGCGCAGCAGTTTGAATACACTTATCCCATAGTATTTCAAAATCAATCCTAACGCCACAAAAATATAGAGCAGGCAGGCTAGGTAAAACGAGACCATCAACAGGCCCAGCGACGAAAGGGAACTGATGCCGTACTTTCCGATGGTAAACCCCATTGCCCCCATCGCTCCGATCGGGGCGACTTTCATGATCATCTTGATCACGGCAAACAAGCCATCCAGAAAAGACTGCATCACCCGTATTGCAGGCTCCGCTTTGCCGCCGATCTGGGAAAGGCCAAAACCAAATAAGACCGCAAAAAAGAGCACCTGCAGCAGATTGCCGGAAGATAGGGCCCCGAAAATATTTTCCGGGATAATGTCCAACAAAAATGCCGCGATGCCACCCTGATCCTTGCTCTGTTCAATATACGATGCCACTGCTGATGTGTCCAACGTTGTCGGATCGACGTGCATCCCTTCGCCGGGCTTTAGAACGTTGATCACGAGCACCGCCAAGAACATCGCCGCCATCGTCGATAATTGAAAAAACAACAGCGACTTCACCCCAACTTTGCCAATCTTCTTCACGTCTTCCATCCCCGCGATGCCCAATACGATGCTGCAGAAGATGAGCGGCGCGATGACCATTTTGATCAGCTTGATAAAGCCATCGCCGAGGGGTTTGAGCTGCACCCCCAATGACGGATAAAAATGCCCGATCAATACCCCGATGAGGATGGCAATGAGTACCTGAAAATAGAGTAGGTTGAACAGCTTTTTCATTGACGCTGCCCTCCAAGAAAGACGTGCTGAATGGCATATTGCGTGTCAAAAATGACGATATTGGCGCTGACCCCCGGCGCGATCCGGCCGAGGTCATCCGCGCCGATGAGAGCAGCCGGATATAAGGTGGCCATCCGCAGGGCTTCTTCTAGCGGAATGCCTGCCTGCTGGACACTGTTGGCCACGGCTTGCATCATCGTCAACGCCGAGCCGGACAATGTGCCGTCTGGCAGGGTGTACCGATCGCCCTTAAATACATGGGTATACGTTCCCTCATGCGACTCGGCCACTGCGTCGGTAATCAGAAATAAGCGGCTACCAAGTAGCTTTTTACTGATCGAAAGCGTCTCGTAGTCCACGTGGATGCCATCGGCAATGATGCTGGCCATTGCACCGGTTGACTGGAAAGCGGCTCCCGGAAGCCCCGGATGGCGGTGATGAAAAGGAGACATGGCATTAAAAAGATGGGTGACGGCCCGGATACCGTTGTCAAATCCAGCCATCGCCTCTTCAAAAGAAGCGTCGCTGTGGCCCGCCGATAGCAATACATCATTATCCAGCAGGAAGCGGATCATTTCGCGATCAAACCGTTCAGGGGCGATGGTCATCATCCGAAGGCAACCTCGCCCTTTCGCTAATAACGCAGCGATTTCGGACGGCGTCGGCTGGCGGATATGCTCCGCTGGATGCGCCCCCCGTCTTGCGGGATTGAGATATGGCCCTTCCAGGTGCAGTCCCAATAATGCAGGGTGGCTGTAATTGCTTAATACGGCCAGCGCACGGTCCACCACCTCCATCGAGTTGGTCGCCACGGTAATCATGAAACTCGTAGTGCCCGATTGGACCAATGCCGCCGCAACCTTGTCTATGGATGCGGTGGTCGGATCCGCCGAGAATAGCTGTCCGCCGCTCCCGTATACCTGCAAATCGATAAAGCCCGGCACTACATAGTCGCCCATTGCATCCACGACCGATGCGCCATCCGGCAATTCGTCCGGCGCGAGCAGATCCACTACCCGGCGTCCCTCAATCAACAGGGCTTTGTTGCTGATCAGTTCATCGCCTGTAAAGATAATCCCATTGATGATCGCGATACGTAGTTCCGTCATGGATAGTATGGTGTCGAAGTTATTGACGCTTTGCTGGCCGTAATAATACAAATTTCTGCTATCTTTACCCAATTAAATAAACCCGTTACACCAATGTTGAAAGAAGAACGGCAGGCCTTTATCATTCATCAAATAAACTTGCATAACAAGGTGCTATCCTCGGATCTCAGTGTACAGCTCAATGTCTCTGAGGATACCATCAGGCGTGATTTGAACGAACTGGCAGAAAATGGCAAGGTACTCAAAGTCTATGGCGGGGCGCTGTCCAAATCATTCCAATACCCCTTTCAAGAAAACAACGTTTATGCGCGTGATGCCAAGAAACAAATTGCAAGCAAAGCCCTTAACCTCATCCAAAACGGCATGACGGTGCTGGCCGGCGGCGGCACGACGATGCTTGAGTTGGCCCGGATTGTACCCGAAAGTCTTCAATGCACGTTTTTTACCATCAGCCCGCTGGTTGCACTGGAACTGGCTGAGCGTACCAATGCGGATGTCATCCTCATCGGCGGCAAGCTTTCCCGGAATACCAACATCAGTATCGGTTCGCAGGTGATCAATCAATTGTCCGAGATCCGGGTAGACCTATGCCTATTGGGCACCAACAGCCTTTCGGTAGAAGATGGGGTTACCGACTCCGATTGGGAGGTGGTGCAGATCAAAAAAGCCATGATCCGCTGCTCGAGCAAGACCGCCATTCTCAGTATTGCAGAGAAACTCAACTCGGTGCAAAAGATGAAGGTATGCAGCCTCAACGCCATTTCTTATTTGGTGACGGATCTGGACCTCAAGCACCCCAGCTTAACAGGATTCAGCAAGCTGGTGGAGGTTGTTTAGCAGCATGGCTTCGATGAAGATTTCATCATTACCCGGTTTCGACCCCGAAGCGTTCAACAAGTACTTCAAGAATACCGGCTGGCTGATGGTTGCCCGTGTAGGGTCGATTTTCCTGAAGATGATCGTTACCGCCATCGCCATTCCCAATTACCTGGGCAGCGGCCAAAATGGTGTATTAAACTACCCGTTCGTATTGGTCTCTTTCTTCACGGCCGCCGCCGCCTTGGGGATGGACAGCTTTGTAACACGCCAACTGCTGCAAGAGCCGCATAAGCACCCTATCATCCTCGGCACCGCGTTCTGGCTGCGGCTGCTGGCCGGTGTCGTTGCGCTCCCCCTGATCTATATCACCTACCTGTTGATCGGTTACCATGCCGCGGAGCTGCCCGCCGCTCCTTATCGATATGTGGGCATCGTATCGTTTATCTGCATTTTCCAGCCCATCAACATCATTGATTGCTTTTTCCAAGCCAAGGTGCAGGGCAAGAATATCATGTACATCCAAGTGGGCGCCAATTTGCTTTCTGCGCTATTGAAAATCATGCTCGTGCTGTGGCGCGCGCCGATCGAATGGTTTGTGTGGTCGCTGCTCTTGGATGCGGTTTTTCTCGCGGCGGGCTACCTATACCGCTATCAGCGAACAGGCTACAGCGTATTCCAATGGAAGTTTGAAGGTGCCGTGGCCAAACACTTGCTCCGCTATTCCTGGCCGTTGGCGTTTTCGTCCATCTCCATCATCCTCTACATGAAAATCGACCAGCTCATGCTGGATGCCTACTTGGGCGAGGCGGTCTTCGGCGTGTATGACACGGTCGTGAAGCTCAGTGAAGGATGGTACTTCATCCCCATGGCCATCGTCACGGCGCTTTTTCCCGCCATCATGAATGCACGGCGCGACGACCCCGTCCGATATCAACGGCGATTGCAGCATTTGTATGAGCTCATGGCGTTCATCAGCATTGCGATAGCACTGGTCACCACGTTTGTCGCTCCATTACTTTACGACATCTTCTATAAACCGGAGTATGCGGCTGGGGCCGCAACGCTCACCGTACACATCTGGGCCGGTGTATTCATGTTTCTCTACGTCGCCAGCGGCCAGTACCTCCTGGCCGAAGGCTACACCATGCTATCGCTCGCGCGCGCGGTGACGGGCGCAATCATCAATATCGTGCTCAACACCTGGTGGATCCCAAAATATGGCATGATTGGTGCTGCTTATGCCACGTTATTGACGTATGCATCCACTGCGCTGTTTGTTATCTTTGTGCCCAAAACAAGGAGCCAAGGATGGATGATATTAAAGGCACTGTTTTTCATTCCGACTATTCAACGTTTAGTAAAACGATAAGCTGCACGATACCTCATGCCCAAGATTATTTTTGACACATCAATAGGTACCACCAATCTCGGCGACCACATCATCATGGACGCGGTTAACAGGATTGCAGACGAGCTTTTCATGGATGACTTTGTCATCAACGTCCCCACTCATTTTTCGATACACCCCAAGGACCTCCCCAAGCTTCGCAAATACGACACCGGCATCGTCGGCGGGACCAACCTGCTCAAAAACGATACGCTGCGCAAAAGTCAATGGAAGGTAGGGTTCAAGGACACCGTAGTACTGCGGCACAAGGTGGTACTCCTGGGGGTGGGGTGGTGGCAGTACCAAGAAAAACCCGTGTCATGGTATGCTCAAATGATGTACAAAACGTTGTTTTCCACGAAGTATCTTCATGCCGTGCGGGACAATTATACCCTACAGAAGCTAAACGAAATCGGCATCAAGAATGTCGTCAACACCGGGTGCCCCACGGTATGGGGATTGAACGAACCCCACTGTTCGCAGATCAACCCCCAAAAACGTGACATTGTGGTCACCACGATCACGGATTACCTGCGCGACCCGGACAAGGATAAGCAAATGCTCGAGATCCTGAAACGGCATTACCGTGAGGTGTACGTCTGGATACAGGGCTCCAAAGACCAAGCTTACATCGAAAGCCTAACGGCTGATATCCGCTACGTGGCACCCAAACTATCCGCGTTCGACGCGTTTCTCGAACAGCAGTCCTGCGAGTACGTCGGTACACGCCTGCATGCCGGTATACGGGCCCTACAGAAAAAGCGCAAAGCCATCATCATCGGCATCGATAACCGGGCCATCGAAATGCGCAATGACATCGGATTGAATGTCCTCGAGCGCCAGCGCATGGACCAGCTCGAAGCGCAGCTATATGACGAGATGAGTATCAAGTTATACCTTGATACGGACGCTATTGCACGCTGGAAAGCACAATTCAAACACTAAATACTGAAAAATTGCTGACTACACTCAAACGCATATACAACAAATCCCTGTTTCAACCCACCTTTTTCGGGTTGCTTTTCAATCCCTTTTTCATCATCAGGGCGGGGCTGTACCAAGGAATATCCCGATTCAGCTCCCACATGCAGGGACGGTTATTGGATTTCGGCTGCGGGAGCAAGCCCTATAAATCCTTGTTTAATGTCACGGAATACATCGGTACCGACATTGAGATCAGTGGGCACGACCACCACAATGAAGAAATAGACGTGTATTACGACGGCAAAACGCTGCCCTTTGACGACAACGCATTCGACAGCATTTTTTCCAGTGAGGTTTTTGAGCACATCTTCAACCTTCCGGAAATCCTTGCCGAGTTGCACCGGGTGCTCAAACCGGGGGGTCGCATGCTCGTCACCCTCCCGTTCGTATGGGATGAGCACGAGATTCCGTACGACTATGCACGCTACACGTCATTCGGCATCAGGCATCTACTGGAACAATCAGGATTTACCTTGCTTGAAAGCCATAAGACCACCAATTATGTGGCTACCGTCTGCCAGATGTGGATTGCCTATATCTATCAGCATATTTTCCCCAAGAACAAAACGATCAGGATAGCCCTGACACCGTTTTTCATCATGCCCATTACCATTTGGGGACTACTTATTTCGGCGATATTGCCTAAGAATATGAATTTTTTTCACAACAACGTATTGGTCGTACAAAAACGTGCGACCATGCCCGAGTCCCCATAAACATGTTTTCACCGACGCTCACGGTCATCACGGTTGTCTACAATAACGTACGCGATATCGAACGCACGATATTATCGGTGGTCGGGCAAACCTATCCCCACATCGAGTACCTCATCATCGACGGCGGTTCCACCGATGGCACCGTGGAGGTCATCAAACGCCATTCCGATCGCATTACCCGATGGGTGAGCGAACCCGACAAGGGTATCTATGACGCGATGAACAAAGGGCTCACCATGGCTACGGGTGATTACGTGCTCTTCATGAATTCCGGCGATGAGATCTATGCCCAAGATACGGTAGCACAGGTATTCGCCTCAACGCCCGATGCCGATATTTACTACGGCGAAACCGAACTATATGACCCGCATGGGGAGTCCCTCGGTCTGCGCAGGCATGCCATACCGGATCAATTTACCTGGCGGAGCTTCCGGTATGGCATGAACATCAGCCACCAGGCCATCTACATCCGCCGGGCCATCGCGGCGCCGTATGATCTGTGCTACCGGCTCAGCGCCGATATCGATTGGGTGATCCGCGCAGCTAAGCATGCAAAGCACATCGTCAACACCAAACGGCTCGTGGCCAAATACCTCGTAGGCGGGATGTCCAAAAAGCACCACTGGCAGAGCCTCCGGGAGCGTTTCCGGATTTTCAGTAAGCATTATGGCGTCTTGCCCACTATCGTCAATCACGCCGTCATCGCCGCCAACCTTGCGGTATACTACATCCGCCACGGCAAGATAAACGACTGATCCGCCCATGACACAGGAAGAAATACTGCAAGCGTTAGTGACCACCAAAATGCCCTTTGGCAAATACAAAGATTCGTTGATCTGCCACCTGCCCGAAGCCTATTTGGTATGGTTTCACCAACAAGGTTTCCCCAAAGGCAACCTCGGTATGTTGCTGGCTACCATGTATGAGATCAAGCTCAACGGGCTGGAGTACCTGCTCACCCCCCTGCGAAACAAAACCCAGCGATAAGCGTTCATTCCCATAAACATTATTTAGCAGATGAATCGATTTCAACAATACCTCATCCCCTTAGCGATCGGCTGCGCCCTCGCCGCGTGCAATGGGCAACGCTCCACGTCAAACCAACCGCAAACGGATACTGTGGCGACAGATGTCCCTTCTCCGACGGCCGACAGCCTGGTGCTCATACCCGGCGAAGCAGCCGGCTTCATTTCGCTTGGCGATGCCGATAGTGTGGTCCTCGAGGCGTTTGGCAAACCCGATTTCTCCGATGCCGCTATGGGCAAGGCGGTCTTGATGTGGCACACCCCCGCCGATACCACCGAATACCCCCTGTCTGTCTTCACCTCGCGGGATATGGGCAATGATGAAACCGCGCACATTAAGCAGATACGGATCACCTCGCCCCACTTTCAAACTAGCCAATCCATCCATGTCGGCTCCACTTTGCGGGAAATTTCAGATACCTACTCACAGTCCCTGCACATCGTCGAAATGTATAAAGACGGCGGCGAGGCGTATTCCGTCTATGACACCGACAAAGGCATCGCCTTTGAGATCGACGCCGATAATCAGTGTGTTGCTATCGTCATTCATGAAAAAGATGCGACTATACCGACTTATCTGCCGTTGCGGGGGCAGTAGAAATTATTTTCTTACCTTTGCATCCGAAAACATTAAACGCCGTTTGCAGCGGTATCAATGAAGTATGAAAAAATATCAAACCCTGCTGTATTATTGCTACAGCCACATCGACCATGCGGAACAGTTCGCCGCAGATCATCTCGTATTTTGTAAATCACTTGGCCTCGTGGGCCGCATTATCGTAGCGGATGAAGGGCTCAATGGCACGGTATCGGGTACGCCGGAAGCCTGCCGGGCCTATATGGATGCGGTGCATGCCGACCCGAGGTTTGCCCATACGGATTTCAAGATCGATGAGGTGGATGAACCTTCATTCATTAAGATGCATTGCCGCTACAAGGCGGAAATCGTGCATTCGGGCCTGCGTGATCCCAAGTCGATCGACCCGACCAGGGAAACAGGCAAGCACCTGGCGCCCCAGGAATTTGCCGAAATGAAAGACCGCGAGGATGTGGTGATATTGGATGTACGCTCGAACTACGAACACACGGTGGGCCGCTTCAAGAATGCGATTACCTTGGATATCGAAAATTTCAGGGAGTTTCCCGAAAAAATCAACGAGCTGGCCAAGTACAAGGACAAAAAGATACTGACCTATTGCACAGGGGGCATCAAATGCGAAAAAGCGTCCGCACTATTACTGAAGGAGGGCTTCAAAGACGTGTACCAGCTGCACGGAGGTATCATCAAGTATGGCAAGGAAGCGGGCGGCAAGGATTTTGAAGGCAAGTGTTATGTGTTTGACAACCGCTTGACGGTAGACGTCAACCGTGTTAATCCAACCGTTGCCTCTACCTGCTTCAACTGCGGCACCACCACCCCCCGGATGATCAACTGCGCTAATCCGGAATGCAATGAACATTTCACCCAATGCGAAGCGTGCGGATGGAAGATGGAAGGTTGCTGCTCGGACACGTGTATGCAGCATCCGCGCAAGCGGCCCTATGATGGCACGGGCTATTACGTGAAACTGCCCCAGCCGGTCAACGTCGAAAAAATCAGCAGACGGAAACTCAAAGCCTTTACCGCCAGCCCCACTTCACATAGTTGATGTTTTTGCCTGCGCCGAGGTATTTCTTTTCATAATAGGTATGGATGGATAATAGCTCATCCACGATATCAGAATGGTACAGATCATCGGTCTGCTGCAATATGTCTACTCCCCATTCATCCAGCTTTTCCAGCGTGTAGGCATATAGCTCATCGTTATCCGTTTTGAGGTGCATGGTGCCTTGCGGTACCATGATCTGCTGATACTTTGCTAAGAATGCCGGACTGGTAAGGCGTTTTTTTTCGCGGCTTTTCTGGGGTTGGGGATCGGGAAAGGTAATCCAGATTTCGGCAATTTCGCCTTCGGCAAAATGATCCAATAGGGTTTCGATCTGGATGCGGAGAAAGGCGACGTTCCCGACGCCTTCTTCCAATGCGGTCTTGGCACCGCGCCAAATACGATTGCCTTTATAATCGACGCCGATGAAATTGCGATCGGGAAACTGCTTGCCCAGGCCAACGGTGTATTCTCCCTTGCCGCAGGCTAATTCTAATACGATGGGTTGTTCATTGCCGAAATGCTCGGTCGCCCACCGGCCTTTCATCGCCTTACCGGCATCCATCTGCAATACGTTGGCAAAGGTTTCGATCTCGGCAAACTTTCTTAATTTGTCTTTTCCCATGACGATAGTTAAGCCTGCAAAAGTAGGAAAAGATGGGCAGTAATTTAACAGGTCTTAATACGTCTCACTGTCTGGCGGGATGCCATAGTCTACGTGCTTACCCGATCGCTTGCGGTTTTTTGAAGGGCTCACAAAGTCGGTTACTTTATTGATCAAGGTAATCAACCGGTCTTTGTTGATAGCCCCGGCGGCCTGCTGAGACAGCAGGGTCACCAACGCTCTTTTGAAGAAGCCTGCCCTGCGGAGGACAAATCGATTGAGAATCAGGGGAAGACCTATGCGCAGTAATCGACTCAACCAATCATCATCCTTGGTGCCCTGGGTAAACAGTCCTTTTGCGTAGGCGGTACCCGGCACCCACGAAACCACCGATTTGAAAAACCGGGCGGGCGCGGCGACCTTTTCGTTAAACAGCCGGTACTGGTCGCCAAGATACCGTTCCTGCTCCTTGGAAAGTGCCTTGAGCCGGACAATTTCCATCTTCAGGTCGCTCAAATTCTTAATCTTGCTTTCCTTCCTCATCTTCTTCGTCTATTTCATCATTCCATTTTTGCAGGAATCGCTTGATGGAAAGGTTCATGAACAAACGCTCTAAGGGTTGCTCCGCCATTGATATCACGCCTATCAGCAGTAAAAATACGCCCCCTGTTGCCAGAAATCCCAGCGAGGAGCTCCCTAGCAATTCGCTCAAATAAAATCCCAAGGCCAAACTAAAGAAGAAGAGCACAAAGATGGCGAATATCGTTTTAACGATATCCACGATCAAACTTGCAATTAATCTTGAAGACCGCTCGACAAACCTAAGTTTGAATAACTTCAAGCGGGTATCCACGTATTCTTTACTTTTTTGGAATACTCCTTTAACCGAAAATTTTTGTTCCTCCATTTGATCTTGGCCAAGGGCTTATGATGATATAACTAAACGAGTGCTCAGCATGACATTGCATACGGAAACCTCCGCTATCCCATTCAAGGGATGGAGCCCTCTTTGCTGTGCTGTGCCATGTTATGGCTCAGGGTCGACCCTTTTCTATATTCAGGCGTGTTCTTCCAATACGTCCTCTACCGTTTGCTCACCCTTGTTTACCTTCGATTTTAAGGCTGCAACAACCTTTTCTTTGAAGTCATTGAGGTGTTCCAGTTGCTCGGCTGTCCGCTCTTTCAGGGCGTCGCCCAAGTCTTTCAACGAGTCGTTTAATTTGTCTCGTGTTTCCGAGCCCTTTTCCGGTGCAAATAAAATTCCTAAGGCGGCTCCAGCGGCCAACCCCGCTAATAATGCTGCTACTACTTTTGCGTTATCGTTCATAATCTGCTGTATTTAGTTTGAAAATCAACTGTTTTAATGCTTTTAACCCGTTGCCTTCTACCGTCGGCTTACTCGGCAATGCTGTTAAATATACAAATAAGTCTACAAATCGTTTGCCAAAACTTAAAAAACCGCCCGAAAAACCGGTCATAAAGAAAACCCGGAATACTTAACAGTGGGTATTTACGGGGGCTTTCTGCTTACTTATATTTAGTGGCACAAATATTGCGCCGTGAGTTTGTCTAGCTGATGAAATATTTTGAAAAGACAAGCCGCTGACTTTGGTTATTTACGCTATCTTTGTGCTGATTATTTGTACTATTAAGCTATTTTTATGATAGAAATCTACTTGGTACTTTTTTCGTTTTTACTTTCATGTGTCATCACACTATACGCGGTTCCCTCGTTGATTAAGCTGGCCTATCAAAAGCGTTTGTTTGATGACCCCGCACTTGAAGAGCGAAAAATCCATAAGTACCGCACACCGAATCTAGGGGGAATAGCAGTACTCACTTCGTTTACCTTTACCGCTTGCCTTTGCATCTCGGGAAACATCTTACCGTATGCCAACTATGTCTTCGCTTCCGGATTGTTGATCTTTCTGGTGGGCCTCAAAGATGACCTGGCCGCATTGAATCCCTATAAAAAATTCCTCGCACAATCCATCACGGCATTGATTGTCGTCTATTTTGCGGATATCCGATTAACCAGTTTTTATGGCGTTTTTGGTATTTATGATATCCATCCTGTCGTCAGTTATCCGTTTTCAAGTTTGCTGATCGTTTTTGTGATCAATGCGTTTAACTTGATCGATGGAATCAACGGGCTACTCGGTTGTGTAAGCTTGATTGTAAGCCTTACTTTTGGGTGGATCTTCTTTCGGATGCAGGATTACGGGTTGGCATTATTGGCCATGAGCATGGCCGGCTCGGTATTGGGTTTCTTGCGATACAATGCGGGGAAGGCCCGCATTTTTATGGGGGATGCCGGCGCGTATACCATCGGGTTCATCGTATCCGTATTGGCCATTCAGTTGATCGAAATGAATAACGTGAAGGACCTCACGCCGGGCGTCGGTGCTGTTGTCCAATCGGTTCCGGCCGTAGCGATAGCGATACTCATCATACCCATATTTGACACGTTGCGCGTCATTGTCATCCGGTTGACCCAAGGCAAATCGCCTTTCATGGCCGATCGTAACCACCTGCATCATCGCCTTCTGGACACGGGGATGACACATACCCAAGCCACCCTTGTTCTTTCGAGCTTCAATATTTTGGTGATCGGCATGGCGTTGTCATTCCAACATATCGGCACTGTTGAGCTCCTGATTTTGATCGCGTTGACTGCCGTATTGATGAATACCTTGCTGTGGCTTTATGACGTACGCCAAGCCATCGTGCAGGCGCCGCCACTGGTCATTGAAGATAACGAAGGCGAAAAAATTTACCAATTGCGTGATCACGCCCGTGAAGTAGCAGAAGAAGCGATACAGCAGTACGAAGAAAAACAACACCAAAACTGATTCAAAAGCAGCGAATATTTGCTATATTTAGCGGAAATTCGGTCTGCCTATGCTCATCAAAACCTATGGAAGTGCCGTTTATGGCATTGAAGCAACCACGATTACCATTGAAGTCAATATTTCTGGCGGAACCAAGTATTACATTGTCGGCTTGCCCGACAATGCGGTGAAAGAAAGCCTGCGACGCATCGAAAGCGCATTGTCCGCTTCGGGCTTCCGCATGCCGCGCCAGAAAATCGTTGTCAACCTCGCTCCCGCGGATATTCGCAAAGAAGGTTCATCTTACGACCTCGCCATTGCCATCGGCATATTGGCGTCATCCAAACAGATTAATGCCCCGTTATTGCATGAATTTCTCATTTTGGGTGAACTGTCATTGGATGGGGGTATACAACCGGTCAAGGGCGCCTTGCCCATCGCCATACAAGCGGTCCGGGACAGATTCAAAGGCATCATCCTGCCTGCTGCAAACGCCCGTGAAGCGGCGGTCGTGGCAGGATTGCGGGTGTACGGCGTTCAGCACATCACGGAGGTGATCGGGTTGGTCACTAATCAAGCGCCGCTAAACATGACGCTGGTAAACACAGAAGAGGAGTTTCTCAAAAACATCAACAACTATGACTCAGACTTTGCAGAGGTGCATGGGCAGGAAAATATAAAACGCGCACTGGAAATAGCCGCCGCGGGCGGGCATAATGCGATTTTGATCGGTCCCCCGGGGTCGGGCAAGACCATGCTGGCCAAACGGCTGCCGACGATACTACCGCCGTTGAGTGTGGACGAATCGCTGGAAACCACCAAAATACACTCCGTTGCCGGCAAGTTGCGCGCTGCGGAGTCGTTGATGACCGTCCGACCCTTCCGCGCACCGCATCATACCATCAGCGACGTTGCGTTGGTAGGCGGTGGCCATCATCCCCAACCGGGAGAAATCTCCCTGGCACACCATGGTGTGCTTTTTCTTGATGAACTGCCGGAATTTAAGCGAACGGTACTGGAAGTGATGCGTCAACCCCTTGAATCGAGGAATATTACCATTTCGCGCGCACGTTTTTCGGTAAATTACCCGGCGAGCTTCATTTTGGTAGCAGCGATGAATCCCTGCCCGTGTGGATTTTACAATCATCCGCAGAAGGAGTGTGTCTGTAGTCCGGGAACGGTGCAGAAATACCTCAGTAAAATATCGGGCCCTTTGTTGGACCGGATAGACTTACATGTAGAGGTTACGCCGGTTGATTTTACCCAGTTGACCGCGCCCCGGGCGAATGAGCAAAGTGCCGCCATCCGTGAGCGCGTGATTGCCGCCCGCAAGCTACAGGCCCTGCGTTTTAAATCCAATCCACATATCTATAGCAACGCTCAAATGAGCCCCAGGCAGGTACGGGAAATCTGCAATATCAGCTCATCGGGACAAGCATTGCTGAAAGCCGCTATGGAGCAGCTCGGTTTATCCGCACGTGCATACGACCGCATCCTGAAAGTTTCTCGGACCATTGCCGATATGGACGGAAGTGCTGACATCCAAACGGCGCACCTTGCTGAGGCCATTCAATTTCGCAGCCTCGATCGCCATAGCTGGGCGGAAGGATGATAGCTTTATTGATTGTTAAGCCGCTCTTCAAACAGCTTTAATATGCGCTTGTACTCGTCTATCCAGCTACTGGGCTCGACGAAACCGTGATCTTCTACCGGGTACACCGCCAGCTCCCAATGGTCTTTACCGAGTTCGATAAGCCGCTGACTCACGCGTACAATGTCTTGGAAATGAACATTCACATCTACCATCCCGTGGCACATCAGCAAGTGGCCTTTCAATCCTTCGGCGAAGTAAATGGGCGAGGAGCGCTTGTAGGCAATCGGGTCGTTGGCCGGCTCATTCAGGATGTTAGCGGTATACCCGTGGTTGTAGTGCGCCCAATCGGTCACCGAGCGTAAGGCAGCGCCGGCAGCAAACACCTCTGGTTCATTGAACATGGCCATGAGGGTAATGAACCCCCCATACGAGCCTCCGTATAGGCCAATATTCTTCGGGTTTACCCCATATTTCGAAGCCAATAACTTAGCGCCATCAACCTGATCACTCAAGTCTTTACCGCCCATGTGGCGATAAATGCCCGTGCGGTGGTCGCGCCCGTAACCGGCACTGCCCGTATAGTCGATGTCCAGCACGGTGAAGCCCCTATCGGCCAACAGGTTGTGAAACATATATTCCCTGGAATACTGACTCCACCAATAGTGTACATTCTGCAGGTAACCGGCGCCGTGCACAAAAATCACGGCTGGGTGATTCGGTTTTGGATTGGCGGGTCGGTATAGCCGGGCGTAGACCTCATCTCCATGCTGGTTTTTAAACGAAATCACTTCGGGCTCGCGCCACGGATAGGCCTTGAACTCGTCTGTAAGCGACTCGGTGACTTTGACCGCCTGTGCGCCGGGCTTGTTTGGTTGTACGTATAACTCCCAGGGCTTATTGGAGTACGAATACCGGATCGCCAGCCATTTCTCATCGGGCGAAAGTACGGTCTCGTTGCCCCCGTCTACCTGGGTAAGCTGCATCGGCTCACCGCCCGTTATCGGCATGCGGTAAAAATGCGTAATGCCGGGGTGCTTTTTATTAGCGGTGAAATAAAAATGTTTCTTATCGGCAGCAAGCTGGAGGTCGCTCACCTCCCATGGGCCGCTGGTCAGCTGTTGCTTTTCCCCCGTACGGACGTTTGCGGTATAGATGTGCGAATAGCCCGTGGCCTCACTCTGGAAGTATAGGATTTCATCATCGATCCAGCCGATATTTCCGCCGCCCCATGATCCGCCGATGCCCGGTCCGGCGATCCACGCTTCGTCGCGCTGGCGGTCAATCAAATGCAATGAACCTTCTTGTGCATCCAACCGCATGATCCAACGGTCTTTGTTGTCGGCGGCGGTGACAACCACACAGGCAGCAGTGCCCGCGTCATTCCAGTTCACCTGACCGATGTTTACCTGCCGGTCTTTGTTTTCCTCCAAGCGCTTGGCCTGCTCCTCTGGATAGTCCTCCCAAAAATCCGGCAGGTCTTTAATCCCAGGGATCACCTTCGTGTGCACTTCGTATACCGTGTCCCGCTGCCTGTCATAAATATATGTCCGAGATACGGGCAACGCATTGCCCACCTTGGTGCGGCCAGGAATATCTTCGGTATAACCCGATTCGGTGACGTAACTGGGCACAATAGTCTGCTGGTTTCCCTCGGCCCGTTTGGTCAGCCGATAACTGACATAACGGCCATCCGGACTTACCTGTTGCATAGACAGCATCTCGTCGCCGATATCCAACCGCTTCAAACCGCCCTCATCGTTATCCACTTCCTGAGCCTTGTGTACTGAATCCTGATGCTTGCGTGTTTTCAACACATCAAACAGTTCCAACTGATCCGTTTGCAACCACTTATTTTGTTCGGTAAGCCGCGCTTGTTCCCCTTGCCTTTTTCTCTCCGCATTGCTTCTGCTGAAATGCGTCAGCTGTTGCCACTCCTGATTATCCAATGATAGCCTAAAAAGATCTTCACCCTGCTGGAAAACAATGTATTGTCCATCGCCCGTAAAACGCGGACTGCTTTCGTCGGATACGGTTTCGGTCAGCCTTACTTCTTTTCCGGTTTTCAATTCCCTGACGTAAATATCGCCCTGCCGTTCAAATACAATACGTTTGCGGGACTGGTCAAATGCATATTGCCGGATGATCGTTCGCCGCTCCGAATCGCCGGCTTTTTCGGGTGTCGGCTCCGCAGTGGTCACATAGTATAGCGCGGATGTCTCTTCGGCCTCGGGATTCCAATCAAAATAAAGCCTGTTACTGCCAACATCCCAAAAAGCGTCGGTAGGTGAGGTGCCCATCCACTTAGCGTCACGCATGATCTGCTCTACCGTGAGTGTGGGCTGCTGGGCGTACGTCGATAAATGAACGCCTATAAAAGCAATGAAGAGTAGTTTTTTAAGCATTGGCTGTTGAATTAAGGACACGGAGTCAACGGCTAATGTACTAATTTTACCGCACAACCCACATTAATCTCCTTGCGGTTTCAATTCAATATCATCGATCCACAGCTTATCGCCCGGATTGAGGTCTCCGAAATAAAGGGAAACCCGATAACGGCCATCGGCTGGTATCGCCGCAGATAGAAAACTGCTTTTTCCGGGATGAGCGCTAACGAGGATCTTTTGATCCATTAACCGCGGTGCACCAGCATCAACTTGTTCAAGACGCAAGTAATATGCTGTATTCTTTTCGGCCCTAGCCTTTACACTGATTGCAAACCGCTCTCCCTTATGGGCGCTGAACGGCCAATCCATTGCTATGGCCGCTGGTCGGGGTCCTGGTTTTTCTACATGAACTGACGCCGATCGTCTTCCGGTAAGCGCTCCGGTGGTATCGATCGTAATGGCGGCTTTCGCTTCGGGACTTATCCGCACGTTCCACCCGCCGAGGTTGTCATCAAAACTCCCGTTAATGGTCCTCCTATATGTCCGCGCCCGCTCGTTGTATTCGCGGGTGTCGAGCGGAAAGACCCCCACGCGCTCGCCCCACTCCAGCCATTCGGCATACAGTTGTCTCACTTGGTCCGGATGCTGGGCAGACAGGTCATTCCCTTCGATCGGATCGGCTTCCATATCATAAAGCCGAAGGTCGCTTTCATCGAACGGCTGTCCCTCCGGTGTCTTAGCAACCAATTTCCATTTTCCGTCGCGAACGGCAATATTCGCTTCGTGTTCCCAAAAGATCTTGCCGCGGTTATTGTCCTTGCCGCTGAAATGCGGGACAAGACTTTTACCCGCCATCGGATGGATGGTATTGCCGTTATACACGGCTGGATATTCCGCGTCCGCCACCTCAACGCAAGTGGCCATGATATCACTCAAATGGCCGTAATCGCTAACAAATGAGTTTGTGAGCTTTTTAGCAATCCCATTTGGCCAGTGGACGATCAACGGGGTAGCGATACCGCCTTCATAGGTGTAATGTTTGTATTCCTTGAACGGTGTACTGCTGACGTTTGCCCAATTGATCCGGTAACTCTCGAAGGTGTCCTCTTTTCCATCCACAGCCTTGCGTGTACCGCTGCTGATAAACTCAGCACAGGCCCCGTTATCGCTGAGAAAAAATATCAAGGTGTTGTCAAGCTGGTTTTCTGCTTTCAACTTGGCGATGATGCGGCCAATTCCTTGATCCATATTATCGATCTGAGCGGCATAGATTGCCATGCGCATCGCCATTTCATCTTTCTCCGTTTCGGACAGGCGGTCCCACGCCTTGATCGCCGAATCTCGCGGAGATAAGATTGCGTCTTTCGGAAACATGCCTAATGCCTTTTGCCGTTGGAAACGTTGCTTCCTCAGGTTATCCCAACCCGTTTTGTAAACATCTTTGTATTTATCGATGTCTTTCTGCAGCGCATGTAGGGGCCAGTGTGGCGCGGTATAAGCCACATACATAAACATAGGCTTATCCGGATGTTCCGTAAAATGATCATGGATATACTGCACGCTGGTATCGCTGATGGCATCCGTCAGGTAAAAATCCTTCGGAGCCTTATACCGATGGTTTCCGCTATAGACAACAGGCGTAAAATAGTTTGCCCCGCCTGGAATAATTCCAAAATAACGGTCGAAACCCCGTTGGATAGGCCAACTGTCCGTTACCATGCCATCTATTTTCCGCTCGTTGGTCAGGTGCCATTTTCCCGTCATATAAGTGCCATATCCCGCTGTTTTTAGCACTTCTGCTATTGTTACGGCCTGCGTATTAAGGTTTCCTTGGTACGCCGGTGTCCCCAGGTCGGCAGCGGCCATCCAACCCATCCCCGCTTGATGCGGGTAAAGTCCGCTGATCAGCGCTGCCCGTGTAGGACAGCAACGAGCGGCGTTGTAGAATTGCTTATAACGTATTCCTTCTGCCGCTAATTGGTCGATCGTTGGCGTGTTGACCTCCCCGCCATAACAACCGATATCGGAGTAGCCCATGTCATCGGCGAGGATTACAATGATGTTTGGCCGGGTGGTAGATGCCGGTTTTCGGTCGCTGTCAAATCTGCTGGCCTTACTAGCTGCATAAGCAGACAGCCCCGCGATCAGCATCAAAAAAATAATTCGCTTTTTTAACATCGTCTATCTTGGTTTTTCTGTTCATCAACCCCCTGTCTAAGTGGACAAACCATCGACCCGACCCGGTTCCGCCCAGACTACCAAAAAACGGTATAGATAGCGACCAATAGCCCGACGATGATGATGGTCCCTGCCAAAAATCCCGGATGCACTTTAAACATGCTGCGTTCCACGATTAGGCCTTTGGGTATCACTCCCCTATTATTTTCGATGACACTGATGATAAACATGCCCAAGATACAGAACAAGAACACAATTCCCATGCGGTCGATAAACGGAATTTCATAAACCCCTGCGGTGTTGGGTACCGCAAACCCGATCGAATACAGCGGCGACAGGTCTACCCACTCGGGCAGAAATTTCAAGACCACCGACAAGGCAAACCCCCCGATCGTGGCAAACAACGCGGCGTTGGAAGTAGCTTTTCTCCAGAAGAAGCCCAATATAAACATCGCAAAAATACCCGGAGACACGAAACCTGTATATTCCTGGATATATTGAAAACCGCCTTTTTCAATACCCAGGTGGGGGGCGATGATCACCGCCAAAATCATGGTCACGATGATGGTGATCTTGCCCGTATTGACCAACGTACGTTCGGAGGCCTCTTTGTTGAATATTTTTTTGTAGATGTCCAGCGAAAAAATAGTGGCGATACTGTTTGACTTGCCCGCCAGCGATGCCACCACTGCGGCCGTCAACGCTGCGAAAGCCAAGCCCTTCAGCCCTGTCGGCAAGAGGTTGAGCAATACCGGATAGGCCTTGTCCGGACGAACGGCCCCGGCTTCCAGCATCTCCTGCTGAAAAAACCCTTCTTTGTAGAGCACAAAAGCAGCGATACCCGGCAACACGACGATGATAGGCATCAGCATCTTCAGAAACGCGGCAAAGAGGATCCCGTTGCGTGCGGTTTTCAGATCTGCACCCAGCGCGCGTTGGGTAATGTATTGGTTGCAACCCCAATAATTGAGGTTTACAATCCACATTCCGCCCACGAGGATCGATAACCCCGGAAGGCTAATGTAATGCTCCTGCGTTTTGTCAAAAATCATATCAAAATGGCCCGGTGCTTTTTCGTGCAGCATCCCCAAGCCGTTGAATATGCCTGCCGTGCCAAAATGCTCGGATACCATATTCAATGCCAAATAGGTCGTGGCCAAACCGCCAAGGATGAGCACCAATACCTGTATGACGTCTGTATAGCCGATCACCTTCATCCCACCCAACGTAATGAATATGGCAAAGATGGCGATGCCATACATACAAACCGTAAAATTGATGCTGGAAATAGCGGAGACCGCCAAGGCCCCCAAAAAGAGGATGGATGTCAGATTGACGACCACATACAGCAACAACCAAAACACCGCCATGATGGTGCTCACGGTGCCATTATACCGCTGGTTAAGAAACTGCGGCATCGTATAAATCTTATTTTTCAGGTATACAGGGATGAAAAATACAGCCACAATAATCAGGGTCGCTGCTGCCAGCCACTCATAGGCTGCGATGGCCAATCCCAATTTGAATCCATCGCCGCTCATGCCGATAAACTGCTCGGCTGAGATGTTGGATGCGATCAGCGATGCACCGATTGCCCACCAGGTCAGCGATCCCTCAGCCAGAAAATAATCTTTCGTGTTGAACTCCTTTGACCGCTTGCGGTAGTAAATCCAAAGGCCGTAACCTGCTATGATAATAAAATAGCATAAAAAGACAATGTAATCGGACGTTGCTAAGGTTTTCATTTGCCGCTGTTTATCTAAAAACTAAGTTTATAACCCCGGCTAATGTAAATATTAATCGCAAAAAATCAATGCCACGACGCAATATTTAACGCGCTAATTTTTGGGAATAACCACAACACATTTACGGTTAGCCGGTTAGCAAAGTGTTACTCCCACACTAAGCAGCACATCAGGTAAATTGGCTGATAAAATGCTGGATCACCCACGGGTAAAAGATGATGGTCAGGACAATGCCGAATATTGCTCCATAGAAATGTGCATCGTGATTGATGCTGTCTCTGGCGTTTTTAGAAGCCCAAACGCAGTACCCCAAAAAGAGTACGCCAAACAGCCATGCCGGCATCGGGATGATCATGAAAACACCCAACATCATCTTAGGATCGAACAGAATGAAACTGAACAGCACGGCGCAGATCGCACCAGATGCCCCCAAACTATAATAAGAGCTGTTGTTCTTTTCCTTAAAAACGGTGCCGATGTCGCTCAATATTAAGCCCAATAAATAAATCACGGCAAATTGCCCATGGCCCCATGCGCTTAAACTCGCCAACAGCCTTTCCAGCGGGAAGCCAAAGAAATAAAAGGTAAGCATATTAAACAGAAGATGCCCCCAATCCCGGTGTATCAGTCCACTTGTCAGCAATGTATACATGCGTTGCCCCCGGCTTACACTATGCGGGTGCAACATGAATTTTCCAAAAAGGTGGTGGTTCGAAAAGGTGTAGATGCTGGTCACGATGGTAAACGCGAAAATGATGCTGGCCACCGGTGTACTAAATAGGTATTCTCTCATGCTTGGTATTCGTTCGCCGAAAGTAACAAAAATTATCGGCCATTAAAATAAATCCAGCTGCTTCCCGCCCCTAGGCGCGAACAAATCCAGCCGCAAGTGGGGCAGTGCCCTTTGGGGCATGTATCGCTTCACGCTCAATTTAAACAGCTGCTTGATGCTCTCCGCCAGTTTACCCTCCCCGCTCATCCGTACACCCCAACGGCTGTCATTCAGTTTACCGCCATGGCATGCAGCGATGCTATGCAGCACCTTTTCGGCCTTATCGGGGTAAGCCTTGTGCACCCAGTCCGTGAACAGTTCGGCTATCGCGCCGTTTAACCGCACGATGGTGTAACCCGCTCCGCTCGCCCCGTGCTCGGCTGCCGCTTTGATGACTTCCGGAATCTCATCGCTGTTGAGCCCGGGTATAATTGGCGCACACATGACCATCGCGGGTATGCCTGCATCGCTAAGCCGTTGGATGACCTTGAGGCGACCATTTGCGGTAACCGTCCGTGGCTCCATCTTTTGCCGAAGGTCCTCATTCAATGAGTTGAGGGAAATCGCCACCTGAACAAGCCCCAGCTTGGCCATCTCCGACAGGATATCCACATCGCGCAAGATGAGGTTATTTTTGCTGATGATCGATACCGGATGTCGATAGGCCAGCATGACTTGTAAAATGGCCCTTGTGATCTGCAATTTGCGCTCAACCGGCTGATAGCAATCCGTATTGCCCGAAAGCATAATGACCTGTGGCTGATATCCTTTTGTGTTGAATTGTCGCTCCAGCACTTCCGCCGCATTCCGCTTGACAATAATCTTTCGCTCAAAATCCAACCCGGCGCTATATCCCCAATACTCATGTGCATTGCGGGCGTAACAATAGATGCACCCGTGCTCACATCCCTGATAGGGGTTTAGCGAGTAGCCCATTGATAAATCGGGACTATCATTGACGCTGATAATTTTTTTCGGATGTTCATCAATGAGTTGAGTATTCGAATTTTCGAGAAACTCCTCATCCAGACCCTCGACATGCTCGGCCACATACCGCTGGGCAGCAAACTTATTATGCGTGTTCACTTGAGCACCGCGCCCCTTGAAGTACTCCGGGTTTTGTATCGTATCCATAGCACAAATATACTAAAATTATTAGTAATATGCTATTGGTTTTTTCGCTTCATAAGGGATTTTGCGGCTTGCCGCGACTGAGCTTGGTATTTTTTTCGGCAAGTCTTTGTTTTCAATGGCCCTCAGGCTTACTGTGCAGACGGTTGAAAAGGATTCAGGCGGCTTGCAGACGAAGCCTCGGAGACGGGAGCGAAGCGACCCGGATCCCAGCTGAGGAGCAACCGCCCATCCAACCCCCAACCCCTTCAGTGATTCAGGCGGCTTGCAGACGAAGCCTAGAAATTGGGAGCAACGCGAACCGATTTCAGCGGAGGAGCAACCGC